>CALWEA010000028.1 GCA_944376905.1 uncultured Clostridia bacterium | reverse complement strand
AGAAGAAAATCTCCGGCTGTTATTTTTATAGATGAAATTGATGCGTTGGGAAATGACAGAATGAAAACGGGTGAAAATGTTTATGCCAGAACTCTTGTAAATCAATTTTTAAACGAATTAGACGGGCTTGCATCAGATAATACTTCTATAATGATTTTAGGAGCTACAAATGTACCTTGGTTTGTGGATACAGCACTTAAAAGACCCGGTAGATTTGATAAAACAATTTTTGTTCCCCCACCAAGTGCAGATGAGCGAGCTCAAATATTTAAACTTTTCTTAACCGGAAAGCCTATTGAAGAAATTGATTATAAACAGCTTGCAAAATATTCTCACAGATATTCAGCTGCCGATATTGTCGCTGTATGTAATCTTGCAATTGATAAAAAGATAAGAATTGCAATGCAAAGCGGCAAAAAGGAACTTATAGGAACAAAGGATTTGCTGGCAGCAATTAATTCAGTAAATCCATCTACAACAGAATGGCTGCAAACTGCGGAAAATTATGTAAAATACAGTAATCAAAGCGGATTGTATGATTCAGTATTAAATTATTTAAATAAAAAGGATTAATTTTGAATATAACATTAATGTATAAAAGAGCTGATGCTGCCCTAGATTTGGGCAAGTGTCAGCTTGCAATAGATTTATCGAAAAAAATCTTGGCACATAGTCCAAATGATTATGAGGCGTATTCCACAATTGCAAAGGCATATATTGACTTGAAAAAATATGATAAAGCTGAAACTTTTATTAAAAAATCACTTGCTCTTTGTCCGAATTCAGAAACACCTCTTGCCATTTACTGCAATATATTAATGCTTAAAAAAGATTACAATGGTGCAATAAAGCTATCAGATGAAGTTCTTATGAAAAACCATAAAAATGAGCTTGCCTTGTATTGTCGAACCTTTTCATTATATAAACTAAAGGAATATAAAAGAGCGGAGGAATTGACTACATATTTGCTCTCAATAAGACCAAATGCAGAGCTCTATCATTGTACATTAGCAAATATATATTCAGAGACGGATAGATTTGATTTGGCAGAAAAAGAATATCTTGAAGCCTTAAAATTGAATCCGAATGATGGATATACATTGAATAATTATGCTGTTGCAATACTTGATAATAATATAAAGGATGGTGAAAAAAAAGCACTTGATTTATTGCAAAATTCACTGCGAATAAATCCGAATGATGAGGTAGTAATCATTAATTACCAAGCTTGTCAGGATAGAATAAATAATTCTCTTAAAACAATGCTTGAGATAAAAACTGAAGTTGAAGAAGAATTTAAAAAGGGTAAGACTTATCTTTTCTTGTTTATTTATTTATTACTTTTTATAAGTAGTCCAAAAGTAATCTTAATATTTTTATTTTTGTATGGTCCATATATTATTTTATATGTATGGTCAATAATCTATTTAAAGTATAAAACTAAAAATGACAGAAAAATTAAGCAATTGGGATAGTTTTGTTTAAGAAATTGGGTGTTTAATCTAAAATTTCCAAAATTTTAATTCGATCTAATCTAAATTCTCGCCATTCATTTCTTAACAACCAAAAAGTTTTTATAAAAGTTTTATACATATCATAATTGGTAGAAAATTTGCCAATATAAACAATATTATGTCCGAATATGACATAGTAATAATGTATGTTAATTGTATAAATAAAACAAATTATTTATGTTAATATAAAGGATATCAGAAGTGATGAAAATAAGGGGTTAGAATGGCAGAGGAAACTACAATTCTTGATAATTCAGCAAATAAAAAAGTGGTTGATTTTTTAAAGGACAAAATAGACAAAAATTTTAATATCGGGATAAAGTCTAATCTCAATATAGTATCTGCATATTTTACAATTTATGCTTTTAATAATTTAAAGGATGAATTAACAGAAAAAGTTGCTCATACTAACTTTGTACTTGGAGAACCGTCATCAATTGAAAATTTGGGTTTAAAAGATAAAAGACTTAAAGTTTTTAAAATCCAAGATGAAAATATTTCACTTGATAAGGCAATTACACAGAATAAAATAGCAAAAGAATGTTATAATTGGTTAAAATCATCTAATGTTCAAGTTAGAACTGCTCCTAAAAAAGAAAATTATAAAACCTTGATTCATGGGAAAATGTATTATATAGAACAAGACAATAATCCTCGTGGTGTTGTTGATGCAATTGTTGGAAGTTCCAATTTTACAAGCAGCGGTTTAGGAATCAATGAATGTTCTAATTATGAGTTAAATACTATTTTAGACAGCAAACAGGGTATTAAAGAATTAAAAGAATGGTTTGATGATTTATGGAATAATAATACCGAAGATGCTAAAATGGAAATTCTAAAATATTTAGAAACCTTATACAAAGAGAATTCGCCTGAAATTGTTTATTTAAAGACCCTTTATGAGATTTTTTCGGGTGAACTTGATGAAAATTTTATTAACGTTGAAACAAATAAAAAATATACAGAAACAAAAATTTGGCAAAAATTGTTCCAATTCCAAAAAGACGCAGTTAATTCTATTGTAAAAAAACTTGATAAATTTAATGGTTGTATATTGGCAGATAGTGTTGGTTTAGGTAAAACATTTACTGCTTT
>CALWEA010000027.1 GCA_944376905.1 uncultured Clostridia bacterium | reverse complement strand
GTTCGTGCTTATCTATGTTTTTTACTCTATTACTAACACATTACTAACATACTACTAACAAATATTAAGAGAAAACCACCTGTTTGTTCGTCGTTAAAAATTAAGACAATAGTTGTTATAAGATAGTTCTTTGCCATTTTCAACAGGAAACAAAAACCTGCAATCAGGATTATACATTTCCTTAATAAAAGGGAAAATAAATTCTGCTATCAGTATAATACGATTAAATTCTGCGGTGATTTTCAATCTGCTCTGTTTATTATATTAAAAAGCAATGTTGGAGCATTGTCTGTACAGTATCTAACTGTTATCAGCAACGGAAATTTTTTATTTTAAATCATTGTGACGTTGTAAATATTCGCTAAATGCTTTTAATTTTAAGGGAAAATTAGCAGTAAGACCAGTAATATTTAAATAATCACTGGAGATTAATAGTTGGATTTGTTTAAATTGAGGTGTGTCTAAAGGTGGAGTGTTTATAACAGAAAATATTTCATATACATATTTTGATTGAAGTAAAGAATTATTTAATAAAATAAATGTTGCTAATATGCAGGAATAAATATCATTATATTTTTCATTGTTTTTCGACAAGTTTTTGTCATTGATTATTTTATTTGTAATATGATAGGGTAATTTGCAACGCTCATTTTTATAAGTGACAAATTTTAAATTATGGGCAATTTGATTACGATAATTTCGTATAAAATCTAAAGCAGCGGTTAAAAATTGAATCTTTTCATTAACATCTATATTTGTTGTTTGCAAAATATTTTCTGTAACTTTCTGCTTTTGTATTGGTTTTAATAATTTGTATAAGCTGATGGCATTGCTGAAAGATATATTTTTAAGTAAAATCCATGGTGGAATATGGTTATGATTAAGAATATAATGTTTTATAGGCTGCTGGGTGTAAAATTTATTACCGTATTTATCGAATTTTGTATAGCCATTTTTTATTTCTTCTTTTACTTTGTGTAAAAAGATTTTATTGTGATATGAATAATTAAGATTTTTATTTGCAAGATAATCTTTCATATCAACTCCGAAATCTTCAGCAAGAACATATGCTAATTTTGTTTTAAAAAAGTTTTCTACAAAAAGACTATGTTTAAAAATAACGTTTTGAAAATTTTTATCGAACAGGTAGAATAAATATAAATATTCGATACTAACAAAATGCTTAAATACTCCGTTGTCCATCATACATTCTTTATAACCGTTTATAAGGTCATAATAAGAAACGGAAGATAAAGCTTCTAATGCAAATTTATTGTTTAGAATATTTAGTTTATATTGTGTTTTTAAATGCTGAATTTGTTGATCATATGTTAAAAATGGTTTATCATATTTCATAATGCACCTCTAAAAACGAAAAAGCCCGCTGCCTACGGATAGGCAACGAGCTTTTGACCGGCCGCGTACGGTTACGGTCTATTCCCATGCCTATATTATAATTAAGTTTTGTTAATTAGTCAATACATTTTCAGTTGTTCTATTTATCGTGAAATATTAAACGGTCGCGCGGAATGGAAAGTTTTTGTCTTTGAACAATATGTTTTTTATAATTTACGCCTTATTTCAACTACCTTTCCTATAACTTTTATAGGTGTAGTTTTAAGTTCTGAATTTGAATAAAAATGTGGTTGATGTTCGGTTATATTTATGCCATAAATAATTATTCCATGATTAGTATAACTAATTTTTCTCAATACGGCATCTTCATTACCAATATTTAAAACAGCAATTTCATTATTATTGACAACATTTTTAAAAACTGAAATAACTATGTCATCTTTTTGAATAAATGGAGCCATTGAATTATCTTTAATTTTTAATGCAAAAAATCCACCAAGTTCAGATAATTTTTCTGAAATAAATTCTTGCTCATGTGGTATTAGTTCATCTATTAATTTATTTGAAGGTATTGAATCGTAAACTGGTATAACGTGTACACCTTCTATACGAGTTTTTGTTTCGACTTTGCTAATGAAATCTGGGTCATTACACCAACCCATCAAATATTCTGGAGTTGTTTTTAAAACTTTAGATAAAGGAACGAGAATAGAAATTGGCACTTTTTCAATATGTTTACTTTCATAACGATAATATGTTGCACGGGAAACTCCTAATTTTTGTGCAATGTAATCAGCAGCTAAATTTAATTCTTTTCTTCGTAATTTTATTCTATCGTTTATTGTAAGTGACATATTAACCACCCTGAAATTTTCTTTTAATTCTATTATAAACTTCTTGTATCAAAAATGCAATAAATAAATTTCAGACACCTTCAAAAATCAAAAATGCGAATCTGCGATTGTTTGTTATATTGATGTATTACTTGGATAAGTTGGTTTAATGATTTTTATGTTGAAGTTGCTAACGGTGTTATTGTTTTGTCGCTAAAATAAAATATTATATTACTTGCTGTTCAAAGATAGAGGTTATATAATATTTTAAAAGTAAAAATTTTTGTGCATTATTGTTTTTTATTATTAATAAAATTTTCTAAAAATACATAATATGAGGGGTATAAATTAACACTATGTTAAAAAATCTTAACAGTGAACAGAAAAATATACTGGCTTCCATCAGGCAGGGCATGGATTTTGC
>CALWEA010000026.1 GCA_944376905.1 uncultured Clostridia bacterium | reverse complement strand
ATAATATAATTGAATGTCTTACGGAAGCTTTGTACGCTAACAAAAGAATAAAGAGCAGGAGAATAATATTTGTTAATGATTTATATATACCCTCTTTTGAATATGACGAGTATAATTTTGAAGAATTGTTAAAAGACAACGAAGGAGGAACAGTTGTTATTTCTTTTAACAAAAATGATAATGGAGAAGAAGAAAACCGCAGTTCTGATTATTTTAAATCATTAAAGATGTTTTGGAATATGGTTGTCAGATATAAGAATAAAATACAGTTTATTTTTGTTGATATTCCGGATGATATTATTTTTGATAGGCAGAGAAAAAATTCTATTTGTTTAACAACACTTTCCGATGGAGTTATTTCAGGTAAAAATGCTAAAATTTATATTAGAAATAAAATATCGGAATTTGGTTTTAAAAATTCCGAAAATACTTTTGATTATGATAAAATATTAGATAATGGACAATATAGTATATTTGAAATAGATGAACTTATAAAGTTATGGCAGGAAGATGTTTTAAAGAAAAAGATTTTTGGCCTTTATAATTAAAGAAATGTAAGGAACAATACAAAAGGCTGGTGAATTTAATGCCGGAGAATAACAAACTGAAACTTTTGTACATTTTGGAGATGATGAAAAAAACGGATGAGTTTCATCCGCTTAATTCAACACAGATAAAAGAAAAATTAAAAGCCTATATGATTGACGCTGAAAGAAAAGCTATAAGCCGCGATATAGAATGCCTGGAAGATGCCGGTTATTCCATTATAAAATGTGCTAATCATAATAAAGGCTGGTATATGACAGACCAGGATTTTGAGGATTACGAGCTGAAAATATTGGCTGATGCTGTTGCTAAAGCACAATTTTTAACGGTAGAAGATACAAGAAAACTTATAAAAAAAATTAAAAAACTTGCTACGGCGGAAGGTGAAAAAATTATTGCCCGTACAACTTTTGTTGATGACGATTTAAAAATTGCTGATAATAAATTTAAACTAAAATTTGATTTATTGATACGTGCAATAACCGCCGGAAAACAGGTGCAATTTCAGTACCGTAATGAAAAAGCAAATGATAAAAAAATAATGCGGCGCAATGGCTATGTTTATAAGGTAAGCCCATATTACGTATTTCTGTCAGGGACGGAATATTTTTTGCTGGCAAATCCTTCCACGCATAATCATTTAACAGTTTTTAAAATTGATTTACTTGAAAATTTGACATTACTTGAAGAAAAAGTTCGTATTCAGGATGAAATAGAAGAACTTAATGAACTTACTAATGGTAAAACAATAGAAAAATTTTTACGCAGCAGCGTTAATATGTGGATTGGTAATTTTGTAAATGTAAAGCTAAAATGTAATTATGGGTGCCGCCGAGAAATTTTAAAAAAATTCGGTGTTAATACTTTTATTACAAACAATAAAGACGGTACTTTTAACGCTTCTGTAAAAGTAAGTGACAGCCCCGGTTTTTATCAATGGCTGGCTTCTTACGGAAAAAATATTATTATAAGTGAACCGGAAGAAATAAAACAAAAATACATTCAATATTTACAAGGAACATTAAAAAATTACTTATGAGCAGGTGAAACTATGAAAATTACAGTACATAGAGGTATGGACCAAATAGGCGGCAACGTAATAGAAATTTCTACGGATAAAACAAAAATTTTATTGGATGCCGGGCTGGAACTTAATCCGATAGAAGAAACAGAAGTTATAAAAACTGAAGATGTCGTAGAAAATGGATTTGATTTTGATAAACTTCTTAGAGAAAATGATTTTTCCGCAATATTCATTTCACATTATCATGCAGACCATGTCGGACTTTTAAGTTTGGCTAAAAACTTACCTCCGGTATATATGGGAAAATTGGCTTACGATATTTTTAAAGCTACGGAAGAATATAAAAATAATATTGTAAATTTTGTACCGGCCGGGTATTTTTACGACAGTAAACCAATAATAGTTGGTGATATAAGAGTAACGCCTGTTTTTGCCGACCATTCGGCATGTGATGCTTATTCTTTTATTGTTGAGGCTGAAAATAAAACGGTAGTATATACAGGAGATTTCCGTGGCAACGGAAGAAAAAATTTTAGCAGTTATCTGAATAAAATGCCTCAAAATGTTGATGCAGTTATATGCGAAGGCACAAATGCCGGTAAAGATGGCGTTAATGCGAAAGAGGCAGAATTGGAAAATAAAATGGCGGATGTAATGGAAAATGCCAATCAGGTATTTGTGTTAATGTCTGCGCTTAATATTGACCGTGTTGTTACGGTTTATAAAGCTGCTAATAAAGTAAAACGCATAATGCTGCAAGATGTTTATATGAGTCTTGTAACTAATCTTTGCGGCAATAACATTCCTAATCCGTGTACATTTAATAATGTATATGCTTTTACGTCTAAAGGAATGGATGAAGAAGAATACAGTAAATATTTTGCCGGTTATGGCAATAAAAAAATGGGTGAAAAACAAATTGCCGATAAAAAGTTTGTAATGTGTGTACGCAGTAGTTTTAAAAATTACTTGCAAAAACTTAACAGTATTAAACCACTTTCGGGCAGTGTTTTAATTTATTCCATGTGGGATGGTTACAAAAATCAGAAAACTATTAAAGCGTTTTTAGACTTTGCTCAAAGCCTTGGTATGAAGATAGTTGACATTCATACCAGTGGGCACGCAGATTGTAATGATTTGGAAAGATTTTTAGAAAAGATAAATCCGCAGTATATCATACCGGTACATACAGTAAATACAGAGTGGTTTGTAGAAAAGTACGGTACTGAAAAGGTTGTGAGAGATAAAATATTTATTGTTTGAAGCAGGAAT
>CALWEA010000025.1 GCA_944376905.1 uncultured Clostridia bacterium | reverse complement strand
TTAATTATATATAACTTTTGTTTTGCTCGAGTTATTCCAACATAATATAATCTTAATTCTTCATCTATTATATCTTGTTGATTTTCATTTTCTTTATTTAATTCTTTTATCTTTTCTACTGATGATCACTACAATAAGATTTTACATAATATAAGTAAATACTTTGAAGCTTAAAATCTGGAATTTTCTTTCCTTAACTATTTTATAAGGCTTTTTTGCTGAAAAAGTCTATTTTATTATTTCTGAAATCCTTTAAATAAATGTCGAATACTTTTTAAATTAAATCCCCAAAATCCTTTTTTAGGGTTTGATTTATCCTCAAATTTAGTTAGTTTAATTTTTCTTTCATTTTTAGGTATTTCTTTTTCCAAAATTAAAGGTTCATCAATTATACTTTCTTTAATATCTGGTTCTATAATCTCATTTTGTTTTATAACAGGAATATTTACATTTTCTATTGGTTTTGGAGTGTTTAATACAGGTTTATTTTCGATAATTTGTTTTGATTTAGATTTGGATACTACAAAATTGTTAGAAGTATCTTCATTCTTTTTCTCATATCTGTTATTCAATTGTTTTGCATATTTTTTTAATTTACCTAATGCTCTATATTCAATTTGTCTTATTCTTTCTCTTGAAACTCCATAAATCTGCCCGATTTCATCTAATGTTTTTCCTGCTCCACCATTTTCTAAACCAAATCTTTTTATAATAACACTACGTTCTTTTTCTTTTAATTTATTTAAAAGATATGCTAAAGTATCTAATTCTGTATAAGTTTTATTAGATAATTTTATTTCTTCCGATAAAATATTTGATATAAAATGTTCATCATCAAATTGATATACAAAATGTTTTTTCTCGTTTTGCCAAATTGAACTGTTTGGATTTTCATAATAATCTTCAAATCCTAATATGCATCTTGGAGAATTAAAGATCTTTTCAACCTGTTTAGCGGTGTATTTAATTCCATTTTTATTATTTTCAGTTAAATATTTTGCAATTTGTTGATTATTTGCATAAGGGTAATTATTAACATACTTAAAAACTTTGGAAACTAAATATTGATAATGAACAGGATATCTAATAACTTTACCTTTATCAACTATTGCACGACCTATAGATTGTTTAATCCACCAAGTTGCAAAGGTTGAAAATCTAAAACCTTTTGTGTAATCAAATTTTTCGGCTGCTTTGCAAAGTCCGATATTACCCTCTTGAATTAAATCTAATAAAGAAAATCCATGTCTATAAATATATTTTTTAGCTATACTGACAACAAGTCTTAAATTTGCATTTATTAAATGAATTCGGGCATAATAATCATTATTTTCTTTAATTTTTTTTGCCAGTTCTAATTCTTGTTTTTCAGATAATAGTTTAATTTGACCAATTGCATTTAAGTACCAATAAATAGGATTATTAATTGGCAATTTTTCTATTAATTCTTGGTTTCTAACAACATTACGACTTGAATATTTTGAAATTATGTCTTTAAAATTCTGTTCAAATTTTTCAATTCCAATATCATCATTAAAATAAATTTCGTCATAATCTTCCCATTCTTCATTATTATCATCTAAATAGTCAAAATCATAATCAGTTTCAAAACTGTTATGTATTTCTTTTACTTCAAAACTTTCTTCCTGTTTTTTAGTTTTAAGTTCAATTTCTGACTGTTTAATAGGTTCTTCTTTCGGCGGTTCAACTTGAACTTTTAACACTAATTCCTGAGGCTGTTGTTCAACTTTTTTGATTTTTTGTTTTTTACCATAAATATAATCAATATTAAAAGCCATGTTCAATATATTTTGTTGTTCTTCAGTAAAATTATTAGGGGTAATTCTTAAAATATTTATACTTTCTAAAACATCTTTGTCACTATCACTTTTGTTTATGCGGTGTTCAGTAAACACAAAACACAAATATTTCCCAAAAGACATTAAAATAATACTTGGGTGTGGTAATTGTCGGTTTATTTCTCCTGCAATTTGTTTAAGAGTTGTATCTGTGCAAATACTTGTTTTTAATTTTAAAGCGAAATAAAAATACGCTTTATTGGCAGATTTAACTTGTGCAATATGTTTGTTGCGAAGTATTTTATTCAAATCCTCTGTTGTAAATTGAAACAATAAATAAAATTGTTCCCACTCGGACCAATGTGCTTTTATCTTATTAAGATTAGGGCAAGCTTGATTAAATGCTTCTGGGCTTTCAAGCCCTGCAATTTTTCTTGAAGTATCATAACCTAGATTTTCAAATAATTTAATGGCATCATTTTTTAGGTCAGCTTTATAACTGCCTAATTTACTAACTGTTTTAAATAATTGTTCTTTTTTTGATGTTTCCATAAGCAATATTCAAGTTTGAGATTTGTATTCATTACAAAATTTATATCTATACTTTATGGATTGGTAATTAATTCATCATAAAATTCTTGCAAATATTCTTTATGTTTTTTTAACTTTTTAATTGCACGAACAATAGTTTGATTTATAGATTCTCCGGAAACACCATATATTTTACCAATTTCATCAAGTTTCCATTGTCTACCATCTTCCAATCCGTAACGTAATTTAATAATTCTGATTTGGCGTTTTGATAAAGCCTTATTAAGAATAACATTAATTCTCTGTTTTAATTCATCAACTAATATTTTATTAATTTCTTTTTGAAAATCAATACTATAATTATCAAATTTTGCATGGTCTAAATAATAATACTCTTCAAATCCTATAGTACAAGTGGGAGAATTGAATAATTCCTCAATTCTTTTTTCTGACAAATTTAATTCTTTTGCAATATCAGCACAAGTAGGTTCTTTATTATATTTCTGGATATATTTATCTTTAAAAACAAATATTTTTCTAAAAAGTTCATTAACGTTATGTGGATAGTGAATCATTTTCCCTTTATCTGAAATAGCCCTACTTATAGAATTTTTAATTAACCAAGTTGCATAAGTTGAAAATTTGTAACCTTTAGTATAATCAAATTTGTTAATTGCTTTTATTAGACCAATATTGCCTTCTTGAATTAAATCAGAAAATGATAAACTTTTTCTGTAAATATATTTTTTAGCAATATTTATTACAAGTCTTAAATTTGCACAAATTAAAATGTTTTTTGCTTGATCTGATAATTCGGAATTATCTAAATCTTTAAAAAACATTGGTTCAAGACTTTTATCCAACATTGGATATTTACATATTTTATCTAGATACCAGTATGTGGTATTTTCGGTCAAATTATTTAATTGTTGATTATATAGTTTTAATAGCTTTTCTAAAGAATACTTTCTAGCAGCCTTTATTAATTCTTCTTCAACTTTATCTATACCAAAGTCGGTTTCATTTTCCTGATAATATTCTTCAATATTTGAATAGATTTCCTCTTGTTTTTTTTTGTAAGAATGTTCTTTTTGTGAGAGTGTGAATACATTTTTAAGGCTAAGTGTTTTAAGCTTTTTAATTTCATTATCATCAGTATTTTTACATTGAATTTTTAGCATATGTATTGATTCAAGAATATCTTTATTTTCATCTAACTTGTTCTTACGTCTTTCTGTGTATATTAAATTCAAAAATGGACCTGAAACCACACTTATTATTGTGGGATTTGGAATTTGCTTATTAATTTCTTTGGCAATTTGTTTAAGTTCCGTATCATTTAACAATCTATTTAATTTGATAGTGAAAAACAGTAAAAATTCGTAATAATTTTTATCTGCTGAAATATTTAAAACTTTTTGAATGTCCTGATTGGTTACCTGAAACAAAAACGCAGCATTGCTCCAAAAACTTATCATTGCTTTGTTTTTATCTAAGTCAGGAAAATATTTTTCAAATGCTTCAATCGTATTTAGATTAGAAATGCGTCTATTTGTTGGATACCCAAGAGCTTCAAACAATAAAAAAGAGTTTTCAACAAAATCCTTGTTATAACATAAAAAATTATTTAAAATATTTTTTAGTTTAGCATTCATAAATATTTACATACCTTTGTCTGTATAGTATTGTTACAATATTTTTTCTAAGATAAAAGAAAATCTATATCAATTATCAAGGCTTTATCATAAGTTAAATCATAAAGTTTATAAACCATTAAATCAATTTTTCTTTCACATTCTTTAAGATTTTAAATAATTCTATTGAGCTTTCATATAAATTCCCGTTTTTAAAATTCGATACTGAATTTTTTATATCATTTTTAAGCGACATTGTTTCCCTCACTGATTATTAACCAACTGATAAGTTCAAAATCATCATCACATTTAACTTGTTCTTCCTCTGTCGGAATAAACGCACCTCTTACAAAAACATTTTTTAATATGTCTTTTTGATAAGATTTTGTAATTTCATTAACTGAATTTTTCAAAAGTTGATTGTACACTTCCAAACCATTTTCAACTTCTAATTTTTTATTAAATATTTCGCATAACTCTTGATAAGGAACATTTTTACCTAAACAAAGAGTTCTATAAATATCTAATATTTTCTTTCCTTTTTCAAATGATAAATATAACGAGCCATCATTCTTGATATATACAAGATAATAAGGTTGGAATTTATTTACTCGTTTATTTTCTTCTGATGAATGTTTTTGTTTCAAGCAGAAAATAATTCCTGCCGGCATACTACATTCGTTTCCCATTTTATCTGTATATTTATTGGGAATTATAGCATTTAAACCTATTGGTAATTGTTCAAGTTTATCATTCTGAGTTTTGGTATATGACATTAAATCGGTATAAAAATCTTCCATTGATATATCTGATAATGCAAAATCTTCATCTGAATCTTCAATATCTTCTATTGGTTCTTCTGCCATTAATTTTTTTATTTGTTTTTCCCTGAATGATAATTCATTCTTTTCTGCAAATTCTAAATTCTGTTCCTCTAAGATGTAATCATCTGTTGTTGTAGTTTGGTCTGCCAATGCCATTCTCGCTTCAACACGATATTGCAGTTTTATATAATGTTCTAAATCTTGTGTGGGCCAGAAACTTATCATTTGAATTTCGCTATTATTACTTCCAATTCTATCAATACGACCAAACCTTTGAATTAATCTTACAGGATTCCAATGAATATCATAATTTACAACAGTATCACAATCTTGTAAATTTTGACCTTCGGAAATACAATCCGTACAAATCAAAATATCAATTTGTTCGTTTGCAGAACGTGATTCTTCTAATTTTGCTTCTGGTGCAAAATTTTCCAATATTGTATCAAATTTATCT
>CALWEA010000024.1 GCA_944376905.1 uncultured Clostridia bacterium | reverse complement strand
GAATAAAATTGCTAAAATATGAGCATTATGAAAGAAATGTATGATATAAATGATTTTGTTTCTGTTCCAACAGAAAGTAAAACAACTAAAAATTTAGTTGAAAGATTTAAAAAGAGAAGAAAAGAATTAAAACTTTCACAAAAAGAATTGTCCAATAGGTCTGGTGTTTCTTATGCAAGCATTAGAAGATTTGAAAGTAATGGTGAAATATCTTTAACTTCTTTAATTAAACTAGCAAATGCCATTGATTGTTTAAATGATTTTGATGCATTATTTAAGAATGCAAAAATCTCATCTTTAAAGGAGTTGTGATGGAAATAAAAAATGTTAAAAAGCTAGTAGTAAAATACAATGGAACAATTGTTGGTTATTTGGCAGAACTTGAAGACAATAAAATAGGTTTTCAATATGACGAGGAATGGGTAAAAACAGGTTTTTCCATTTCTTCATTTTCTTTGCCACTTTCAAATAAAGTATATATAAATGAAAAATTAACTTTTAATGGTTTGTACGGTGTTTTTCAAGATAGTTTGCCAGATGGTTGGGGGGAACTATTATTGAATAGAATGTTATCTAAAAAAGGAATAAATCCAAATAAAATATCTCCACTTACAAAACTAACCCTTGTTAGTGGAAATGGTCTTGGTGGACTTTCATATGAACCTTGTCAAACACAAGAAGAAAGTGATAATACTTTCGATTTAGATGAAATCGCAAAAGAAGCTCAACAGGTATTAGAAGATGAAAGTATAGATATTGATTTAGACAAAATGTATAACCTTGGTGGAAGTTCTGGTGGTGCTAGACCAAAAGCACATATAAAGATAGATAACAACTATTGGATTGTTAAATTCCCTTGTATTATAGACCCAAAGGATATTGGAGAACAAGAATACAAAGCAAATAAACTTGCAAAAGAATGCGGTATAAATGTCAATGAATTTAGGTTGTTTAAATCTAAAATATGTTCAGGTTATTTTGGAGCTAAAAGATTTGATAGAAAAGATGGTAAACGAGTTCATATGATTTCTTTATCATCTTTACTTGAAACAACACACAGAATACCAAATTTAGACTATATGCACTTGTTTCAAGTAATACAAAACATTTGTGTAGATAAAAACGATATTATAGAGGCGTATAAAAGAATGTGTTTTAATGTTTTGTATGGCAACAAAGATGACCACGGCAAAAACTTTTCTTTTTTGTATGATGAAGATAAAAAAGGCTATGTTTTATCCCCAGCTTATGACTTAACAAAAACACCAAACAAATTAGAACACGAAATGACCGTCAACGGAAACGCCAACCCAAACAAAGAAGACTTACTAAACATCGGCAAACAACTAAAATTATCAAATAAACTTTGTAATGAAATAATTGAAAAGATACTAAGTATAATTGGCTAGACAATATGATTTTTATGAGAGGTTATTTAAGAATACAAAAATATAGACTGAAATTAGATATTAAGAAATTTAAAAAAAATTAGTTAAAAAATATTATTAATATGTTACAATATTAAAACATGGGGAGAAATTATGGTTAATAGAGAAAGATACATAAAATTTATTAAAGATAAACTAGCATTATTAGCATTTCGAGTGCATTATGATAATCTTTTGAATTTGACTGATCGAAGTGTTTGTTGTGAAAATTTTTTTGCGAATTTATTAAATTGTATTTTTAATTATAATTTATCAAATAATAATGTTCAATCAAGTAATGCTGATACAATTGATTTAATTGATGACGATAATAAAATTTGTTTTCAAGTTACATCAAATGAAACAACTGAAAAAATACGAGATACATTAAATAATTTTAAAGATAAAAATTATCAAGCAAAATACAATAAGTTGTTTATACTTGTAATTTCTAATAAAAAATATAAAGCGAATTTTGAACAGACTTCATATTTTCTTCAAGATGAGAATATATATACCATTCCTGTCTTATTAAAAATAATAAATGCAATAGTGGATTTTGATAAATTAGTAAAAATTTATAACATTATAGAAAACGAATTAACGGTTGTAGAACCCCAAGGATATGTGGTTTTAAATGAAGTTGAAACAATTTCGGAAATTATTAAATATATAAGTGGTAAAGAAAATTATAATCCTACTGATAGCATTGAACCAGATCCCGATAAAAAAATAAATACTCGTTTTAAAAGCTACGCTAAAAGAATAGCTAAGGAAATTGTAGAGTATGCCAAAATATATAAATCTCTTTTTGAAGAAATATATTCTACATTATCAAAAGCTGATATAACTAAAATATCAATTTACTTAATGAGAGAAAGCGTGAAAAATTTGGAATTAGTTAATGATCCTATGCAAGCTATAGAAAATATGGTTGACAAATTAAAAAAAGAATTTGCAATAAAAAATATTAATATTGACGAAGGTGCATTATATTACTTTTTGTATAAACAAGTTATAATTTGTAATGTATTTCCAAATGAGGAGTGAAAATGTTAGTTTTAAAAGAAGAAAATATTGAAAATTCAACCGTTTTTCAAACATTTAAATTATTAAAAAAATTAAAAAAAATGAAGGGGAAAGATATTCCCATTTATGAAATATCAAAGCTTTGTAGAGATTGTGGAATTGTAAAACATGAACAAATTATAAATGTATTGTGTTTTATGTATTCATTGGATTTGATATATTTTAAGGAGCCTAATATATGTCTAAAATAATAAATAAAATAAAATTAAATAGATTGTATAGTGAGCCTATGATATTTGATCCTATAGTTTTTGATAGTGGATTAAATTTAATTGTTGGAGAGCGTGGTGTCGGAAATGATAAACAATCACAAAAAACTAATAGCGTTGGAAAATCACTTTGTGTAGATTTTATTAGATTTGCTTTATTAAAAAAATATGAAAAAACAAGAATTTCTTTAATTCCAAATAATAAAATAAATAAAGATGCTTATGTCTGTTTGGATTTTAATATTGGAAATACCAATTTAATAATAAAAAGACAATTAAATAAGTCTAATAAGATTATATTAATATCTGATAATAATGTAAGTGAAGTATCAGAAATAACTATAAAAAAATATCTAGAAAGTCTTTTGTTTTGCAATGAAAGTTTAGGTCAAACACCATCTTTTAGAAATTTAATTAATTGCGTCACTCGTGAAGAATCTAGCAATTTCAGTGATATATTTAGATATTTTGACCCTAAAGATACAAACACTATTGATTTTGAAAATATTTTATATTTTTTAAATATAAATATAGAAGATTATAATTTGTTAAAACAAACTAAGCAATCATTAGATCAAACCAAATCCTTATTATCAGAATATAAAATCAAACTTGAGACCCGAACAAATAAAAAAATAAAAGAAATAAAGTCTGAAATTTTTAATAAGAGAAATGAACTTAAACAATTAGAAGAAGCTTTTAATAGTTATAAAACAGATAATATATATCAAAATATAGAAGATGAAATAAGTGAAAAAGAAAATGAAATAGAGAAATTAAGGATAACTCGTAATAAAATTAAATATGAAATAAACGCAATAGAATCAATGCCAGAAATAAAAAAGATTAATTTAGATGAACTGACTAAAACTTATAATTTATTTAAAAAAGAATTGGGCAATTTTATAAAGAATTCATTAGAAAAAACAATTGTTTTTAAAGATAAAATAGAAAAATTTCAAAAAGATTTGCTGGAAGATGAATTAAAAAAATTAAAGAAAGACCTATGTTTAATTCAAGAAAAAATTGATGTTGTTAGTGAAAATTTAAACATTGTATACAACAACCTAAATGCTAAAGGTGCATTAAAAGATCTAAAATGTTCTATTCAAACAATAGAAAGCAAAAAAGACAAACTGAAAGAATTGGAATCTTTATATGAAAAATATGAAGAACAAGAGGATTCACTTGATAACACGCAAATCAAATTACAGCAAAATTTTATTAATTTAAAACAAGATATCAAAAATAATGAAAATCGAATTGAATCGTTATTAAATACAATAACAACCATCCACGAAATTATTATGGGAACAAAAGACGATTGTTCATTTTCATTGTTTTTAAAAGAAAACTCAAAAGGAAAAGAAGTTTTAGATTATAATTATAGGATTAAAGATGATGGTGGTCATTCTGTGGATAAAGAAAAAGTGTTTATATTTGATGTTTCTTTAATGTTTGATGAATATTCCAAAAATAGACATCCGCAATTTTTGGTACACGACGGTATTTTTGAAGTAGATAAAGATACTTTATTACAATCTTTAAATTTTATGTATCATAAGAGCAAATATAATGATTTTCAATATATTGTGGCAATAAATAAAGATAAATTAGAGGGAGAAAATTTTGACTTTAAACTAAATGATGTTATAAAAGCTTCATTTACAAAAGCTAGAAAATTTTTAAAATGTAATTATCAAGAATTAAATAAGAATACAAGAAAAGAAGACTAATTAAAAGTCTTCTTTTTCATATATAAATAATAGGTTTGTTTTGCTTTTTGGCGTATTTGACAGTGTTATAAGCACCGCTTTTGTAGGTTTCTTTGATGTGACAGACAAGTAAGTCGCAATTGTCGATTATCCACTCGTTTCGTTTTGTAATTTTTTGTTTGTAGTGTAAATCTTCTATTTCTGGCAAAATGGTATCATCATAGTATGATGGTATTGGATATTTTTCTTTGTCATGATGATAATATGTTAAGATTAAAACAAGTCTTATATATGGATATTTATTTTTAAGTTTCAAAACTGCATTTCTGCACTTATTGTCAAAAGCACCATAATTGCCATCATAAAATATTGTATATCCTTTATTGATTAAACCTTCTAGCGCTTGCAAAAGTTTTTCTTCTACCCCTATCGATTGCCATTCATATCTATGACCGGCAAACGCAACAACTTTATTTCTATTTATTTCCATTTTATTCTCCTATATAAAGGGAATAAAATAGATGGTATTTCCACTTATTATAACTAACTTCTATTTTTATATTAAGTGGCAAAGGGTTATAAAAATACTATTTAAAGCTATCAATCAATATAATTATAAAGGCTAAACTAAAATAGTTTTGCATTAAAAATTTAATAAAAAAGGCTAAAAAGGGAAGAAAAAAGACCATCTATTATAAAATTAGATGGTCTTTTTTTATTTACATAATTTATCGTTAACTTTGATAGCAATTCGATTGGTTAAACTAATATTAGCTTCAATTTTGCTATTATCTTTATCAGTTGTACTTAATTTTATTGAAGTAAAAGATATAAGAGTGTTATGTTCATCACATAATTCTCCATCAACTCTTAGAGTATGATGATAAAATCCTGCATAAACAGATATTGTTTTCCCATTGTAATTACATTCTTTATATGAAAGTAAAAGTGCAGAAATTAACATAGGAATAGCTATTATAAGTAACCCATACATTCCATATATACCACTATAGGTTTCAAAGTCGTATGATACTATTTCGTAAGAATCAACATTGCCATCAATAGAAGTGTATAAATTTGAAGCTTCCTTTCCATCACTAAAAAAATATTCTTCTATGCTGTCAATTAAATTGTTATTAGAATCATAAAAATTAATTGTAGCATATCCACTATTAACTTCTCGATTGAAATATAATGTAATATCACAACTAGTCGTATCTATTGATTCATAATAGTCTACATAACATTCACTATCTATCAATTCTAGTTTTGGTTGAAAAGCATTAATAATAATTGGTAACAATATTATAAGTATAGTTAAACTCAACCAAATTAATCTATGCATTAACAATTTTTTCTTTTCGTTCATTTTTATTCCTTTTATTTTCCAGATTTTCTTCTATTACAATCTTTACATAACATTTGACAATTGTCAATCGAAGTTTTTCCACCAGCGTGCCAAGGGGTTATATGATCAGCTTCCATTTCCTTTATATCAAAATGTTTTCCGCAATTTTTACATATTCCATTTTGTTTTTCGTAAGCACTTCTTTTTTGACTTTCTGTAAATGCACGGATATTAAGATACTTTTCATTACGAGTGAGAACATAAAAATATATACCTTTTTTGTTTGTAACATCATCGTCAATCATAAGTGTTTGTATTTCTTGTTCTAATTTGTCTGTATCGTATGTATTGTTTTTGAATTGATTATATAGAACACCCCAATTTATGCCTTTCATCTCTTTTCTATAATTTGTAAACGTAAGTTTAACCCATTCAATAACATTTCTGAAATAAGTCCATAACTCATTAGCGTTAGGATCGTGTTGATGAATTGACATATATTCTTCCACATCTCCATTATTTATCCACGAAAGTGCTGTTTCTAAATATTCTTGTCTTATAGGTGAACCATTAACATAATCCTTTGCTAGAAGATAAGCTGCACAATTTGTTTTACTAAAATGCAATTTTGCATTTGTTAACCATGGACCTGTATAAACTGCATTTCTTAATTCTTGATCTGTCAGTTTTTCTCCCGCAATATTTATAATCTTAAACCAATCTAATTTCTCTTTGTCGTTACCTTCGCAAAAATAAATCATTAATTTATAATCCAGAATTAAATCTCGTTCTGTTTTTGTTAAATTGTGAAAAGCACGATTATCTATGGAAAAATCTCCGTTTATATATTGACAAAAACTAATTGTTCTTTGTTGTCCATCTAAGACTTCATATGTTCCATCTTCATTTTTAACCCAATACATAACATTAAGTGGGAAACCTTTTCTTATTGTATCAATAACTGCATTTCTTTGTTTTTCATCATAAACAAATTCTCTTTGATATTTTGGTCTAATATTTAATTTGCCATTATAACCAACAACACCATCTTCTGCATTATCAACATAATTTTCCGCTACTTCTCTAATAGAAATTTCATTTAACTCAATTTTCATTCGTTTTTCTCCTTTTAATAATCACTCTCGCATAAATATGTTTTCCGTTAATTTTTGTTAAATATTTGCCTTTTGTTTGCTCTGTAGGACCTGTTAACATACTATATCTACCTATTGCATCAACTATTTCAAACTGTTCAGGATTATACTTATCTAAAAATGTTATTGGAACACCCATGCAACCATTATAATCATAGGGAATATCAGTATATTTGTTCACATTGATTGCATCATAGTTATCGTATTTAGGATATTCTTTTTCATTGTAAGTTTTATATAAGGTTATGAATTCTTTGTGCTTTGAAACTTGCAAACTTGTAAACCAACAAGAAGTAGAAACTCTAACCATTTTTTTACCATTAACAATTTTATGGAACTTTTCACAATCGTCTGGCACAACGAAATACATTCCAACATTAAAATTTGTATAACCTGTTCTTATTTTATCTTCTTTAAATAGTTTAAAAATTTCTTTATATGTAAGAGCATTAGTATTACCCATAATAATGTAATCTTTATTGAAAGTTGTTAGTTGTTCAATATATTCTCTAAACAAAGAGAAAGGTGGATTTGTTACAACTATATCAGATTGTTTTAATAACTCTACACATTCTTCAGATCTAAAATCCCCATTGCCTTTTAAAAGGGTCATAGAGTTCTTTTTGTTTTTTAAAAGATATTCAACATCAGCAAGATCGGTTGCACCATCTTGATTGTAATCTTGAACTTCATTTATTTCAATCTTATAAGGGTGTCTGTTTTTATTTGGTATTGTCTTGCTTTCTCCCCAAATATTAAATTGTGTGTATGCAATTGGAGAGTCATCATAGCAAGTTGCAATCAGTTTTTTTAATCCTAAATGATTAAAATTCATAGCAAAATATTTAAAAAAGTTGCTTTCATAAGGGTCGTCACAATTACAGAAAATTACTTTATCTTTCAATTGCTCTTTATAATGTTTTAATTCTAATTCAATATCGTTAAGTTGAGTATAAAATTCATCTGCTTTATTCCTTTTAGCATTATCCATTAATTTTGTGGCCATAATCTCTCCTTAACCACACAAATTACTGTAAAAAGATGTATCTTTATAAAAAAATAAAAATCATCTATTCTTGCAATCGGTGGTCTCTTTTGCTTTAAATATAAAATAATTATAGCATACTTTTTCTAAAAGTGTATAAGTTTTT
>CALWEA010000023.1 GCA_944376905.1 uncultured Clostridia bacterium | reverse complement strand
TTTTAAAGGTTTGAGAAATTGTAAATTTAGAATTTTAAAAGTTATGAAAAATATTAAAAAGTTTTGACAAAAGTATTAAAAGAATGATATAATCTTATTAAGACTTAGAATAAAAATTAATTTTTACATTAATTTGTTTCACTATTTAAAATCAAAAAAAATATTAAAATTATTTTAATCAAATGTAAAAAACAAAAAGTTTTAAATGAGATAAAAACTAGATTGTATATAAATTTAATACAAGTTAAAACTACAAGAGAAAAGGAGTTTTGTTATGACACAAGCAAAAAAGAAAATAATATTATTAACAACAGGTTTAATTTTAACAATATGCTTAATGGCATTTTTTGGAGTTTATGCATTAACAATATTAAAGAATTCAACATTTAATGTTGGGGTTAAATATGAGCCAGAATATTTAGTTAAAGTTGAAATGGGAATAGACGGAGCAAACGGCGGAACAGGTAATCAAAAAATTGAAGATAATGAATATGTTGAAATATTTAATAGTTTAAATCCTGTTTCAAATGGAATGTATATTCAAAGTATGTCTAATGACACAATACACATAAACTCGCAAACATTAACACCAATAGGGGAGAATGGTGATGTTTATTTTAAAATAACATCTCTTGAAAATGAAACCAGCGGTAAAGATTTAAAATGTGTTATAGATTGTGGAAGTTCAACGGTAGATAGCGGAACAATGGCGAGCGGTGAAATATCTAATTTAACAATTGCAACTGGAATAAATGCAACAAGTGGAACACCAACAAGCAGTTCTTTGGGTATGGTAAAAATAAATTTAAAGTTTAGCGAAGTGTTGTTATTAGACCTAAAATATTTAGATGGGAATTATGAAACTTGGTTAGATTTTGGAGAAGCAGGTAAAATTGAAAAAAATTCTATACCAGGAACAACATTTTATGTTTCAGACATAGACGGCTTATTGAAGTTATCTGCATTAGTTGGACAAGTTGACACAATAACAAATGAATATGGCTCAGAATATGGCTATAATAATTCTGCGGGACCATTGGTAACATTTTCAGAAGCAACAATACAAATGTTAAATGATATAGACTTCGAAAATGGAGATAATAAAAATAATTTGTCAAAAAATTTTATTCCTATTGGCAATAGTTCAACAAATAGTTTTCAAGGAACATTTGACGGCAATAATAAAACAATAACAGGATTACAAATTGAGCAAGAAACGGACAATGCTGGATTGTTTGGATATGCTAAAAATGCAGAAATAAAAGATTTAACAATGCAAAACTGCAAAGTTGTTTCAACAGGTGAGCATGTTGGAAATTTTGTTGGTTATGCAAATAATTCTTCAATATCTAATTGCAGTGCTGAAGAAACAGAAGTTAGTGGTGCAAGTAGTGTTGGGGGGATAGTAGGGGGAGGTTATCAAGAAGGTGTAACAATAGTTACAATTGACAATTGTTACAATACGGGAAATGTTAGCGGTTATAATTCTGTTGGGGGAATATTAGGAAGAATATTGGGTAGCAGCAGTGGTTTAGGCGCTGGATATAAGATATTAAATTCTTATAATAAGGGAAATGTTGTTGGTACGGAAGGTAATATAGGCGGAATAATAGGATATCAAGATTTCGCAATTATGGTTATTAATTGTTATAATCTGGGTACTGTTACAGGTACTAGTAATTTGGGCGGAATAATTGGTTATGTAACTTCTGGATTTGTTCCTACAGATTTTTATGCAACAATCACGAATTGCTATTATTTAAAAACAGATAGTGTTAATGCTAGTTTAAATGGAGTGGGGGTAAATAATGGAAATGTAAGTTCTGGTTCATACTTTGGGACATTTAGTTCGGCGAGAAGTAATGTTGTAAAAACTAGTAGTGCAAATTTAGTTTATTCTGGAAACATATTAAATGTTTTGAATGCGTATAGGAAAGCTAATCCAACTTATAATGGAATTACTTTGAATACTTGGGTGGCTGGAAGTAATGGGTATCCTGTTTTTGCGTAATAATAAGTTGTTTGAGTTGTTGTAAGAAAATATTTTTATAGTTTATGTATATTTTAATAAATTTTTATATTAAATTTGTGTAATTTTTAATTTATTCTTTATTTTCATTTTTTAATTTATTTTTATTATTAAATATCATTTTCTTATTCAAATTTTATTTATATATAAAGGGTTAATCTTTTTTAACTCTTTTTTTATTTGATTTTTATTGTATTTCTTAAATTTTATTTATTTGTTAGTTAAAAAATTTTTATATTATATTATTAGTTTTAATCTTAAAATTTTTCTATTTTTTAAACATTAAATTAAAATTGTTGACATTTTAGTTTGATTTGTTGTATATTTTTATTTATGGAAACTTTATTGGAATACTCTCAAAATGAAAAATTTATTATAGGTTTAACATTATTATCAATTTATCCAAATTGTAAAATTAATTTGTTTTTAAAAAAATTTGGAATTTTAGATTTTAATGATATACATAATTACAAAGATGAAATAATAAAAAATTTTGGTTTATCATTTTTTGAAGATTTAGAAACCATAACTAATGCACGAGTTTCAACTTATATTAAAAATCTTACATCTAGAAATATTTTTTGTTTAACTTATATAAACGAAAAATATCCAGACAAGTTATTAGAGATAAATGATTTTCCAATTGTTCTATTTTATAAAGGAGATATTGATTTAATTAACAGTCGTTGCTTTGCTATTGTTGGAACTAGAAGTCCGTCTTTTTATGGTAAAAATGTTACGGAATTCTTTTCAAAAAATTTGGCAACAGCGGGTTTGACTATTGTTAGTGGTTTAGCGTCGGGAGTTGATAAAATTTCTCACGAGCAAGCATTGAATTATGGTAAAACTATCGCGGTTTTAGGAGGAGGTTTTAACCACATTTATCCTGCAATGAATTATAATTTATTTTCTGAAATAGAAAAAAAGGGACTTGTTATTAGTGAATACAAACCGCAATCTCGTCCAACTAGATATTCCTTTCCTTTGAGAAATAGAATTATTGCAGGATTAAGTGATGGAGTTTTAATAACAGAAGCGGGTGAAAAAAGTGGGGCATTACACACCAAAAATTATGCTTCTATGTATGGTAAAAATATCTTTGCTATTCCTTGTAATATTAACAATGAAAAAGGTATTGGTTGTAATTTATTAATTAAAAGTAATGAAGCAACAATTGTTTTAAATCCTGATGACATCTTAGATTTTTATAAAATTAATCATAATATTAAACAATGTAATCAACAATCTTCTTGTGACGAACTTATTATTATTAATTTGCTAAAAGATGGGGAAAGGACTGTTGACGAGTTGCTAGATTTGTCAAAATTGGATATAAACCATTTTTATTTGTCCTTGACAACTTTGGAATTGCAGGGTAAAATAAAAAAACAAGTTGGAAATGTTTATGCATTGTCAATTTAATTTATATACAATTTTATTTTAAAAAATATTATTACATTTATAAAAATTTAATTTATTTTATTTTTTTATACTAATATTATTGAGTTTATTAATTATGTCATGGTATTCAATAAAATTTTTTTACATATTTTATAATTTTTGGTTGACATAAAATATCAATATTTATCATAATTATTTTTATCTGAATAATTAACATTTAATATTTTATTTAATTATTAATTAAATTTTAATATGTAAATTTTATTACATTTTTAAAAAATTTATTATAGAAGGTTAGTGATGAAATTAGTTATTATTGAAGGTCCAGGTAAAAGAGAAACTTTAAAAAAATATTTGGGCAAAGATTATGATGTTGTTGCGACAAAAGGTCATGTTAGAGATTTAGATGCGAGTAAGTTAAGCGTTGATTTGAATACTTTTACTCCATACTATTCTATTATGCCAGACAAAAAAGATGTTGTTGCTGAATTGAAAAAGAAAGCTGGTAAAGCAGAACAAGTTTTACTCGCAACTGACCCTGATAGAGAAGGAGAGGCTATTTCTTGGCATATTGCTCACATTTTAGATTTAAAGCCAGATGATAAATGTCGAATTGAATTTCATGAAATTTCAAAAAAAGCTGTTGATGAAGCGTTAAAAAATCCAAGACAAATTAATCAACAACTTGTTGATGCTCAACAAGCAAGGCGAGTTTTAGACAGAATTGTTGGTTATAAACTTTCTCCCATCATTTGTAAAGCAATAAAACCAAAATTAAGTGCGGGGAGGGTTCAAAGTATTGCTTTGAAACTTGTTGTTGATAGAGAAAAAGAAATTCGTGAATTTAAACCAGAAGAATATTGGGTTGTTTCTTGTGATTTGTCAAAACAAAATGAGACTCAACAATTTAAAGCCAATTTAACATCTTATAAAAACAAAAAAATAAAACCTGCAAATAAAGAAGAAGTTGATATTATTTTAGACAATTTAAAAACTGCAAGTTATAAAGTTGATAAAATTAAAAAATCAAAAACAAAATCAAACCCCTTACCTCCGTTTACAACCAGTACTATGCAACAAGATGCATTAAATAAATTGGGTATGAATCTTGCTAAAACATCTCAGTGTGCACAAGTTTTATATGAAGGAGTTGACATTCAAGGTGAGGGAAAACTGGCTTTAATAACATATATTAGAACTGACAGTACTCGTGTTTCAACTGATGCACAAAATAGTGCTAGGGAGTTTATAGCAAACAAATTTGGCAGTCAGTTTATTCCCGCTAAACCAAATGTTTATGCCTCTAAAAAGAATGCACAAGATGCTCACGAAGCAATTCGTCCTATATCCATTGATATGACTCCTGAAAAAGTTAAATCATCTTTGCAACCTGATGTTTTTAAACTTTACAAGTTAATATATGAAAGATTTCTTGCAAGTCAAATGTCAAGTGCTGTTTATGACAGCGTTGCTGTTGATATTAGCGCAAATGATTATGTTTTTCATGCAACAGGAAGAACCATAGATTTTGAGGGGTATACTGTTGTTTATAAAGGTTTTTCCGAAAATAACGATGATGAAAATTCAAATAAAATTCCTAAATTGGAAGAAAGTGAAATATTAAATCTTATTAAATTAAACACTGATCAAAAATTTACTAAACCTCCCGCTCGTTACACTGAAGCAAGTTTAGTTAAAGCAATGGAAGAAAAAGGTATTGGTCGTCCGGCAACTTACGCTCCAACTATAACTCTTTTGGCTTATAGAAATTATACTGAAAAAGAAGGCCGAAGTTTAAAACCAACTCAACTTGGTGAGGCTGTTAGTGAATATTTGGATAAATATTTTAAAGGTGTTATAAATGTTAAATTTACCGCCAATATGGAATCAAGATTAGATGATATCGCTGAAAAGGGAGAACATTGGCAAGATGTTATATCAAGTTTTTGGAATGGGTTTAAAGGGTTGTTGTCAAAAGCAGATGTTTCATCAGTTGAGTTTAAACCCAAACCAATAGAAACCGACATTGTATGTGAAAAATGTGGAAACAAAATGTTGATTCGAGAAGGGCGTTATGGAAAATTTTTAGGATGTTCTAATTTTCCTAAATGTAAAAATATCAAAAGTTTAACCGAAGAAAAAGAGGTTAAACCAGTTGGGAAGTGTCCAGAATGTGGAAAATCAATAATTCCTAGAAAAAGTAGAACTGGTAAGATTTTTTATTCTTGTACAGGTTATCCTGATTGTAAATTTATGAGTTGGGATATTCCAACTGAGGAAAGATGTCCTGAATGTGATAACTTTTTGTATAAAAAGGTTTTTAAAAATAAAATAAATTATAGATGTTCAAATTGCAAATACACAGCAACTAAAATTAATAAAGATGAAAAAGAAGAAAATGTAGAAGAAAATAATTAATTTTTATATATTTTTTATAAAAATCTTTTTAATTCAAGTATTTAGTTAAATAATTACAAAAAGTTTATAAGAATTTTGTAAGTAAATAACTGAAATTTTTAAATATTTTTATTAAATTACATTATTAAATTGCATTATTATAAAATTTATACATTATTAAACTAATCATTTCATTTTTATTTCTCGTTTTTTCTATTAATTATTTTATACGAAAATAAAAGGTGTAATTCATGTTTACAAGAACAATAGAACTTATAGGCGTAAAAGATTTTCAAAAATTAATAAATGCAAAAATTTGTATTGTTGGTATTGGTGGCGTTGGCGGATATGTTGCTGAATGTTTAGCAAGATGTGGCGTTGGAAGTGGTGAGAACGGAGAAATATTTTTAATAGATGATGATGTTGTAGAACAATCTAATATTAACCGTCAAATTATGGCATTAAATTCAACAATAAATCAAAAGAAAGTTGTTGCTATGAAAAATAGAATAAAAGATATTTCTTCTAATTGTAATATAAAAATAAGTGATAAAAGATTAAATGGTGATAATATTGATGAATTTAATTTGGAAAGTTATGATTACATCGTTGATGCTATTGACAGTATTATTCCCAAAGTTGAATTAATAGAGTATTGTCATAAAAATAATATTAAAATTGTTTCAGCAACAGGTTCAGGGAATAGATATTCTATACCTTTTTATCAAATTAAAGATTTATTTGAAACAAAATATGACCCATTATCAAAAAAATTAAGACAATTGTTACGAAAGAAAAATATATTAAAACACAATGTTGCAGTTTGTTTAACGGCTCCTCAAATTAAAACAAATAAAACAACAAGTATAGTGTATCATCCTTGTGTTTGTGGGGCAGTTTTATCTGCGTTTGTCGTTAATGAATTGTTTTTAATTAAATAAAATCTTAAAAATTTATTATTTTCGTTAAATTTTAAAAATTTGTTGATATTAATTAAAAAATTTGTTATTATAATATTTATTGAAAGGAGTTTTTTATGGAACAAATTAAAAGTGAAGAATTTCAAGAAAAAGTTTTAAACAATACTAAACCTGTTTTGGTTGACTTTTTTGCAACTTGGTGTGGACCTTGTAGAATGTTAACACCAATTTTAGAACAAGTTGCCGAA
Source organism: uncultured Clostridia bacterium (assembly GCA_944376905.1). Lineage (GTDB taxonomy): Bacteria > Bacillota > Clostridia > Christensenellales > UBA1242 > UBA5489. The sequence goes on along the minus strand of CALWEA010000023.1, from coordinate 3,616 downwards.
GAAAATAATGGCGAATTTGATATTTTTAAATTAGATGTTGATGAATGTGAAGACCTTGCTCGTGAATATGGTATTATGAGTATACCAACATTAATGGTCTTTAAAAATGGGGAACTTGTTAAAAGAGAAACCGGATTAAGAAACAAATCTGCAATTTTTGAATTGATGAAATAATAAAAGTTTTTTATATTTATAAATTTTAATGTTTTGTTGCTTTATTATTACTCAATTTTATTGATTTTTATATTCTTAGCGTTAATAATATTAAATTATTAAACGCTTTTATTTTTTAAGATATTTTTTATATTTATAAAGTTTCTTTAAATTATTATAAAAAATAACATGTTATTATATTCTTAATTTAGTTGATATTTAATATATTAAATGATATAATCTTGGTTTAGAGGTGAAAAATGGAACAACAATTAAAAGGCACAACTATTTGTGCGGTTAAAAAAGATGGTAAAATAGCAATTGCAGGAGATGGACAAGTAACTTTTTCTCAAAGCATTATTTTTAAAAGTAATGCGAAAAAAGTTCGTAGAATTTACAACGATAAAGTTGTTGTTGGATTTGCCGGAACTGTTGCTGATGCTTTTAGTTTATGTGAAAAATTTGAAGAAATGTTAGGAAAATTTTCTGGGAATTTAATGCGCAGTGCTGTGGAATTAGCACAACTTTGGCGAGGTGATAAAATTTTGCGTAATTTTGAAGCAATGATGATTGTCGCTGATAAAGATACTCTTTTAATTCTCTCTGGAAATGGTGATGTTATTGAACCGCAAGATGATATATGTGCGATTGGTTCTGGGGGAAATTATGCACTTGCGTCTGCAAAAGCATTAAAGGAAAACACAAATCTTGATGCAAAAGAAATTGCTTATAAATCACTTAAAATTGCTAGTGAAATTTGCATTTTTACTAACGATAATATTATAGTTGAGGAGGTTTAATATGAATTTAACACCAAAAGAAATTGTTTCCGAATTAGACAAATACATTATTGGTCAAGCAGAGGCTAAAAGAGCTGTTGCTGTTGCCTTGCGTAATCGTTATAGAAGAAGTAGATTGCCAAAAGAACTTCGTGATGAAATAACTCCTAAAAATATTATTATGAAAGGTCCGACTGGTGTTGGTAAAACTGAAATAGCTAGAAGATTGGCAAAGTTAGTTCGTGCCCCTTTTATTAAAATTGAAGCAACTAAATATACAGAAGTTGGCTATGTTGGGCGAGATGTTGAAAGCATGGTTCGTGACCTTGTTGAAGTTTCTGTTCGAATGGTAAAAGACGAAAAACAACATGAAGTTGAAAGTAAGGTTAAACCTATTGTTGATGAGAAAATTTTAAATGCTTTATTTATTGCTAAATTAACAGAAAAAGGGGATATGACAGATGCAGATTTAAAAGCAAAAATAAAAGATGATTATTCTGCTGGAAAATTAGAAGATGTTGTTATTGAGGTTGAAGTAACTGAACAACCTAAACCTATGGGTGTTATGGGAGGTGTTGCTGAAATTAATATTAGCGATATGTTTGGCGGGCTTCTTCCTCAAAGAAAAAAGCGTAAAAAATTAATTGTTAAGCGAGCAAGAGAACTTTTATTTAATGATGAATGTGAAAAACAAATAGACCAAGAAAGTGTTACAACCGAGGCTATTAGACGTGCAGAAGAAGACGGTATTATTTTTATAGATGAAATGGATAAAATTGTTGGTAAAAGTGCGTCAAATAATTCACCTGATGTTTCAAGAGAAGGTGTTCAAAGAGATATTTTGCCTATCGTTGAAGGAAGTACCGTTGCTACTAAATATGGTAATATCAAAACTGATTTTATTCTTTTTATTGCTGCGGGTGCTTTCCATGTTTCTAAAATTGAGGATATGATTCCAGAATTACAAGGAAGATTTCCTGTTCGCGTTGAACTTGAAAATTTAACGAAAAAAGATTTTAAAGATATTCTTTCTCAACCGAAAAATGCTATAACTTTTCAGTATGCAAGTTTATTAAAAGTTGATAATATTAATTTAACATTTACAGATGATGCTCTTGATGAATTGGCTGAATTGGCGGAAAAAGAAAATTCAACTAGTGAAAATTTAGGTGCTAGACGTTTGCATACTCTTCTTGAAGGTTTGACGGAGGATATATCTTTTAATGCCAATGGTAATCACCCTATGACAGATGTTGTTATTGATAAAAAATATGTACAAAACACTTTTAAAGATACAAACAAAAAATATGATTTGAAAAAATATGTTTTATAATAGATTAATTTAGTCGATTAATTAATAAAAATTTATTATTAATATTTTATTAATAGTATTATAGTTTATTTAATTTAATAAAGTTGGATTTATTTTTGGGTGCTATTATCTTTTGCTTTGCAAAAGATTACAATGCTTCGCATTGTTCGACAACTAATTAGTTGTCGAATAGCACCCATTTTTTTTACGCCACAAATTTTAAATAAATAAAAATAATATTAGACAAATTTTTTTTAATATAATAAAAACAAAATTATAAAAAGTTTTGTCATAATTTTTAATATATAAAAAATAAAAATAACAGAATATGTGTTATCAATATAAAAAATGATACAAATAATTTAAACAAACACAAAAAAATAAACATATTATAATTAAATAAATTTAATATTTATAAAAAAAATTGTAAAATTTTTAAAAATTTTACTTGACAACCATAAGATTTTATTATAGAATGGACATTGCATTGGCGGGGTGTAGCGCAGTTGGTAGCGCACGTGGTTTGGGACCATGGGGCCGGGAGTTCGAGTCTCTCCACCCCGACCACTGGGGCCTTTAGCTCAGTTGGTTAGAGCACCCGGCTCATAACCGGTTTGTCCGGGGTTCGAGTCCCTGAAGGCCCACCAATGAGTTGTAAAAATTTTTTACGCTCATATAAATTATAGGCGGAATCGCCTTTTGGTCCGGTAGCTCAGCTGGTTAGAGCGCTAGCCTGTCACGCTAGAGGTCGAGGGTTCAAGTCCCTTCCGGATCGCCATTATGCCTTGATAGCTCAGTCGGTAGAGCAAAGGACTGAAAATCCTTGTGTCGGTGGTTCGATTCCGCCTCAAGGCGCCAATGTGAATTGAGGTGGAGTTAATTAAAACTTAATTGAAAGAGTTAAGTATTGACATTTTCTCTTTTCAATTAGCAGAAAACAAACACTTAAATAGTGTATTTGTGCTGGTGTGGCTCAATGGCAGAGCAGCTGATTTGTAATCAGCAGGTTGTAGGTTCGACTCCTATCACCAGCTCCATTTTATTTAATATTATATAATTGATTTGCAGAAGTAAGAAGTAGATAATATTTTTTACTTTCAAATATGAAAATATGATATTAGATAATATGGGAAGGTTGCAGAGTGGTCAAATGCAACGGACTGTAAATCCGTCGTCTCCGACTTCGATGGTTCGAATCCGTCCCTTCCCACCATCTAAAAATGGCAATAAACCTTTTAAATTTAAGGTTTTTGCCGTTTTTTTATTTTATTAAAAATATAATTAAAAATGTATTTTTTTAAAAAAAATGATATATTTGTGTTACAAAGTGATGTCAAAAGTGGTGTCAAAATTAAAATATAAATCCTTATTA
>CALWEA010000022.1 GCA_944376905.1 uncultured Clostridia bacterium | reverse complement strand
CTCAACTATCTTTTGCTTAACTATAACTTACCAGTGTAAAAAATTTAAAATAAGGTTAATCATTAAAGCTTTTTCTTCCGGTTTTGATTCCGCAACCATTAAAGTTATCGCAACCAGCGCACTGTCGCTGATAATTTTTCTGCCTTCTTTAAATAACGCTTTATTTTTGTCCAAAAAATATAAAAACAAAGCAGCAGCAATACGCTTACAGCCGTCATTAAACGGATGATCCTTCACTACAAAATATAAAAGATTAGCAGCTTTTTCTTCCAAGGTAGCATAAACATCATGTCCAAATGCACTCTGATAAATTGCCGATAAAATTCCTTCTAGTTTTCCCCTTTCTTTTTCCAACCCAAAAATGCCGGATTCAGCACTAAACTCCATGCTCTTTATTAAATCCATACACTCGGCATAATTTAAGCGATAAATACATTCCCCACCTTCGGGGGCAATTATACATTGATGATCATACGCATCTAAAAGCTCCAAAGCCTTGGAATATTCATTAACGACTTTTAAAACTTCTTCTGCTTCGATGCCTGCTATTCCCGCAATAATTTCCGACTGTATTTTTATAGTTTTATTAAGTGCCTGTAAACGTTTTTCATTAACGGCATAACCCTGTAATAAATACTGTTTTAATATTTTATTTGCCCATTGGCGAAAAATTATACCACGTTGCGACTTTACACGGTAACCGACAGAAATAATAACATCAAGAGTATAGAAATTAACTAATTGCTTTACTCCAACAACACGCATTTTTTGCGTGTTGTTATTTTCATCAAGTTCTTTATCCCTAAAAACATTGTTAATATGTTTTCTTATAGTTTTTTCGTTCTTATCAAATAACAATGCCATTTGGTTTGCTGTTAACCAAACAGTATTTTCTTCTGTAGAAATATTAACATTTAATTCAATCCCATTGTCTTTAAAAATAACTACTTCATTGTTCACTATAATCACCTAAAATAAAATATAATTACAAAATCATAAAGCAATCAAAACTTTTTCATTTTCAGTTCTTTCTCACGCTGCCGCGCATACTTAAACACCAGCCAGAAAAACTTAGCTGTTGTAAAAAACATAGCCCAACCCGCCCGGCTGAACCGCGCAGTTGAACGAATCCTGTTTGCTTTTAACAAATGCCCCGCCAGTACCCCGGCAAGCATAATTTTAATAAGCTTCAATGGCATGGTAAGCTCCGAAAATTAGTTATATTTTACTTTGCGGTATTCTAAAATATGCTTTATAATTTCTACTCTTACTATATCGTCTTCTATGCTAAACAATAATATAATAATACAAATAAAAAAGATGCCAAGTATAATTAAGAGTATTAAGTAAAATAACATTGGATAAATAATTTCGCTTAATACAGCAAAAACAAGTGCTTCAAAGCCAATTATAGCTGCAATAAAAGATATTTTTCTTTGCTTCCTCGCCTTTATTAAAGTTTCTTCTCTAAATAGTTCATAACTTAATAAATTTCTATATTCATAATAAATATCATAAAATTTAGGTTTAAAATATTCTTTCAAAATTTACCTCAAAATAAAATTTTAAAGTATTTAGTTTTATTCATTTTACTCTAATATATATAAACTAATTTTGTTTATTTTCCTTATTCCAATAAAAACTTGCTGTACTTATTCCAAGCAATGCCCAAAATAATCTATTTGAAGCTTTCATAGTTATGCCAACATCTACTAATCCGTGTATAGTTACACTAAACATTGCAAATATCATTGCCCAATATAAATAATTATATTTTCCTTTAAAAGCATGTTTAATGAAAAAATAAAGCAGCCCAGATATCAAAATTAAAAAGCCAAATCCCCCAATTATTCCCGTAGCTGAAAAAAACCAAGCCACTATATTATGAGGAATAATTAATTTTTCATTAGCTTCCGGCAATACATATTTATTTTGATATAAATCATCCCAATTTGCTAATCCTGCACCAAATAATTTATAATCACACCACATATTATAACTAGATTCTAACAAATATATCCTTTCCATATCATAACTTCTAAATATACCTCCATTAAATCCTACATTCATAGCTATACCGACTATTAGCATTACTAAGAAGATAAGAAACATCATTCTTTTTAAATTCTTATTATAAACAAAATATAAAACTATAATTATTATGCAACTCAAAATAAACGCTAATACACCACCACGTGAACCAGTTAAATATAAACTAAAACATCCTAAAAATACTGTTACTATTCCAATAATTCTTTCAAATTTATTATTTTTTATAATACTAAAAGTGTAAAATAACACAAATGGTATCAGCATAATCAGCATAACAGCATAAAAATTAGGATTAAAATGAAAACCTCCTATTCTGCTTCCTGCTGGCAATGTAAAAAAAAGATACAAAGAATATAATGACGTACAAATTATAGACAAAATAATAGGATAAATTATAATTTTATCAGAAATACCATCTTTGCTTAAATAAAATAAAATCGGAAAAGGCAAAAACCAATAAATGTATTTAATTGCATAATCTATATTTTCAAAATTATATGTAAAAATAGAAGCCACTATAACACTAGTAAAAAAACTAAAAATACAATTTCTCACTAAAGATGGCATCATAAAATTGTGCAAATTCTTTTTTTTATAAAGGTCATATAATATATATATTATTCCTAACCCTAAACTGATGCTTATAAAAGCATTAGAAATTGCATCCGACAATGCTAAAATCATCATAAATATTATAAATGCCCTAATATTATAATTAGTAATAATTCTATCCATTGCTAAAATCCTTTCAACGATTTTTTATAATTCTATTTAATTCGCTAAATAACTTATGTGAATCTAAATATTTTTCTGCATTTAATCGTGCTTTTCTAGAAAATTCTTTTCGCATTTCTTCATTATTTTTTAATCTTAATACATATTCTGCAAATTCATCACTATTCTTTACTTTCGCTAAATATCCGTTTTCGCCATGAATTATTAAATCGTTTATGCCTCCAATATCCGAACCTATACATGGCAATCCGCAACTAAGCGCTTCCATAGTAGAAGTAGAAAGTCCTTCATACCATGACGGTAATATATATATATCAGATAATTGATAATACTCTTCTGTCTTTGGCACTTCGCCTGTTATAATTATGCTGTTTTCTAACTGTAAACTTAATTCTTTTAATTCGTTCAATAATTTAGTTACACCTCCACCAACAACTAAAAGTATCATATCTTTATTAGTATAATAAACTTTTTCCCAAGTTTCTTTTAATGTTTCAATTCCCTTATTTTCAACTACACGCGCACAAAACAATACTACTGTTTTATTTGCAGGTATATTATAATTTATACGCAAATTCATCTTTTGTTCAAAATCCACCGGATAAAATCTATTTTCAGTATCTATTCCTTGCGGTAATAAATAAATCTTATTTTCTTCTATTGAAGTAGTCTCGATAAGTCCTCGTTTTATTTCTTTGCTGATAGCAATATAATTATTACATTTAGCAAAAATTTTATTTCTCCATCCATTTTGGGAAGAAAAAATTTCAACTTTACTTGTTAATGATAACGTAACTGGTATTTTCATGAATTGTGCATATAATATAATCCATACGGCAAACTTTGGTGTTCCGATTATATAAAACGCATCAGTATTCTTATGCGTTGTAAACATTCTAATAAATATTTCCAACCATCTAAAAGGGTCATGTAATCTTACCAAATCAATACCATTAAATAATTCTCGTCCTTTAGTAAAAAAATATGTTTTTTTTGTCATTATATAAACACTATTACCGTTCTCTTTGAAAAGTAATGCATGGTTTTCTGCATGAAATTCGGCACCACTTTTATTGGGGACTCCAGACTTGTCAAATTGTTTTCCAACAGCAAAATTTTTAATTATAATTCCTATTTTCATATTAATAATCTTTCCTATATATTTTTAAATTTATTTAGTATCGTATTTATTTCAATTTCCCATTTATCATATACTAATTTAGGTGAATATTTCTGCATAGCTATAACAGCATTTTTTCCAAATTTAATTCTTAAATCTTTATCTTTTATTAATATGTTTAGCTTATCTGCAAAATCTTCTATGCCATCGTTTACTAAAAATCCTGTTTCGTTGTTTTCAATTAATTCATTTACAGCAGCAGCACTTTTATATCCTATTGCAGGTAAGCCCACACTCATAGCTTCAGTTAAAGCCAAAGGAAACCCTTCCCACGCACTTGGAAAAGCAAAAATATCTGCTTTCTTTAAAATATCTTTTATGTTTTTTACTACCCCGCAAAGAACGATTCTCCCCCCAAATTATTTTCTGTTATCATTTTTTCTAATTCTTTTTTATAATTTAAATCATCAATTTCTCCATATATTTTTACTTTCCAATCAGGAAATTCCTTTGCTACTTTAGCAAAGGCTTCTATCAACAAATAATGTCTTTTTTGAGTTTTTTCAACTCTGCCAACAGAAACTATCGTATTATGAGAAATATCTAAATTAACTCTATCATTTTTACTTACAGGCCAAACTATATTTGGAATAGCTATAACTTTTTCTATACCAGTTTGTTTAATTATAGGTATATAACTTTCAAGTAAAACTTGACCTAATGCAGCATTTTTCCATGCTTTTAACTGATGTTCCTGCAAAAATTCAAACCAGCGATGTGCATCAATGTGACATTGTACTATATATGGAATTTTAAGTTTTAATTTGTCTAATGCCATTTCTACAAAATAAGCACTATCGCCAGATGCGCAAATTATAATATTGGGTATATTAGAGCTTATATACTTACTTAATCTACTTATAAATTCATTTTCAAAAAAGTCTCTTTTGGGATCTTTGATATTTTTTAAATAAAAATCTTTTCCATAAATACCTCTTAAAATCTCTTTATGTAACTTCTTCCAAAGATACTTAACTTTATTATATGAACCATACTCATAATATAAGTTAACAAAATTTACTTTACTATCAAGTTCATAAAAAGGTTGTCCTTTTTCTAAATCTAAACATAAAAAATCTACGGTATAATTTCGTTTCACAAATTCATTTGAAAAATCACATAAAACTTTTTCAATTCCTCCTGCATAATTAACTACTTTTACTTCATCTACCAATAAAATTCTAGTCATTTATTTTTGCCTCTCTATAAAGTAAATCTTCCCACTTATCCCATATTTTATTTGGCGCATATTTTGCCATTTCTCTTTTAGCTTGGTTACCCATTACAACACGCAGATTTTTATCTTTTATTAATTTTTCTAAAGCTTCAGTTAAAGGCTCAACACCATCATCAACTAAAAAACCAGTTTTATTATCTGTTATTATCTCATTTACAGCCGAACAACTTTTATAACCAACAACTGGCAATCCCGCACTCATTGCTTCGGCTAACGAAAGACCAAATCCTTCAAATGCACTGGGAAAAGCAAAGATATCTCCATCTTTTAATACAGACGGAATATCATTAGTTTGCCCTTTTAAAAAAGCCCTATTTTGCAAATTATTTTTATTTATAAAATTCTTTAATTCTTCATAATAAACTTTCCCCTCAACGGCTCCCCATAATTCTAACTGCCAATTAGGATATCGTTGCACTAATCTATTAAATGCCTCTAATAATAAATGAGGCCTTTTATGATTCTTTGCCAATCGTCCAACAAAAATAATTTTATATTTTTGCTTTTCAGCATCTAAATCTGCACTAAAATCAAATTGCGGTATAGCATTGCCAATAACAACAGTTTTAGCATTCGGAAGATGATTTTTTATATGTTCTTCAAAAGAAGGCATTAATACCTGACAAACTGCACTTTTTTCTAAAGCAGGTATTTCTTTTACAGGATAGATATGAAAATAATCTTCCGGATCACCATGCGACATTGTAATTACAGGAATCTTTGTCTGTACATCGCACAATAATAATTTACTTGCGGCAGGCTGATAAGAAACAATAATATCAGGATTTATTTTATTCAAATAATATTGCAAATTAACAACCAAATTATGCTCTTCAAACCAGCTATTTACTGTTCGTGCAGGGCGTTTACCAATGCAACGCAAAATTTCGCGCAATGCTTTTACATAAAAAGGTACTTTAATAATGCTGCCATTTTCTTTTTTCTTTAAATTATACAAAGCAGCACTACCGTCAATCGGATAAAAGAAGTCACCTTCTTTTTCATCACTATATAATAAGCTTACCTTATGCCCTCGCTTAATCATTTCATTGGCAAAAGCACAAGTTACCTTTGCTAGGCCTCCACTATCATTTACCATTTTTGTAAAATTAGCAAGTAAAATATGCATAATTAACCCCTGTAATTATTTTAAAATATTTTTTATTAACCTTTTGTGGCTATATTCTTCATTAGCTTTTTGCAGTTCATAAAAATACTTATCTTTATTTTTACTAAAATTATTAACAAAACTTTCCAGTTGTTTTACAAAAGATTGTTCATCAGTAGTATCTATCGCCAAACCAACATTATATTTTTGTAAAACTTCCGGATTCATTTCAGGAGACTGCAAAATCGGCTTATAAAATCCTATTGCATTAAAAAGCATAGCGCTCCAGTGATAGCGGTACCGTTCAGCTGCATACGGCGCAATTATAACATCTACTGAAAGCAATGCCCTTTCCCATTCTTCACCAATTAAATTTTTATGCCAGAATTCTATATTTTCAATATCTTTATATTCGTTTATTATTTTTTCAAATTCAACGCTGTCTTCCGTTCTGGCTGTAGCTCCCTGCATTATAAGCTTTACCGGTATACTAAATTTTGCTTTTTTAAATGCATCCAAAAAGAACCTGACATTTTTTTCACGCCGGTACTGCCCAAAAAAACCAAGTACAAGTTCTTTGGGATTCTCACTATGTTTGTCTAATTTTAAAAGCGGTTTAAAAACAGGAGGCTCTATTAAATCTACATTTTTTAAATTATCTTTGATAAAATCATTACGTAAAGTTATTACCTTTAAATGTATATTCTCATACTTTTCGCATTTTTTTGCATATTTAACAAAATTTGCCTTTTCATGCGGATTGATGCCATGAAAAATAAAATAAACCGGAACTGGAGATTTTTTTAAATTTGTTTTTAATAACGTCCGTAAGTATCTATAAGTAGCTGTCGGTATAATTAATGCATCAAATAAGCCTCGCTGCGATTTAAGGTAGGCGGATTCAAACCATTTTTTTCGTCTGTATTCACGCTTTAAAGATAAAAATAACTTTTGTAACTTATTAGCTCCCGCATATGTTACAACTTCTCCACCATCTAAATATTCTGTTTTAGCATTATATTTTATTTTAAATTTAAATTTCTCCGGCACAAGCATTATTGGCTCATGCCCCTGTCTTTTTAGTTCATCTACCAATATTCTGTCAAATTCAACTTCGTGCCCGGCAGGCATAATTATACTTTCCAATATTGCAACTTTCATTTCAGCCACCATTAATTATAATTTACCATCATCTTTATAAAGATAGTATAGTTTAACATATTTGGTCATTGTATAAAAATAATGATTAACAGAAAAAATCCATCCTAATTTACCATCTAAAAACCCTAAATTAAGAATATAAACTTTGAAAAATGCCCATAACGGTCTTAAAACTATATCTTTTAAGAATGATACCTTCTTATTATTTTTTTTATATTTTTCAGCTGCTAATGTTGTATAATTATTTAATTTATTAAAATATTGTCCCCAATTATCATAAGTATGATGATACATATGACCATTTAATTTTTTATTTGGATAAGGCGTTATAATTGCAGGATGAACAAAACCCTCCACATATGAATCCTTTGCCGGCATTAAACGGCATACGTAGTCCGGTCTTAATATGCCGTGTTCTGCTTTGTTATGCCTGAATTTATTTTTACGTTGAACCCAGTAAGCAATTTTCTCATTTTTGCTTACAGCTTCGGCAATTTCGTTGGCCAATTCCGGCGTACAGCGTTCGTCAGCATCAATAAAAAAAATCCAATCATATTTTGCCTGCTTAATGGCAAAAGTCTGCTGCCCGCCCCAATCACCATTCATAGCTCTATTAATAACAACTGCGCCTAAATCAATCGCTATTTGTTTTGTTGCATCGGTACTATTATCATCTATTACTATTATTTCTTTAGCAAAATTACAGCTTTTAATGCAATCTGCAATATTTCGTTCTTCATTTTTAGCTAAAATAAGCACACTTACGTCAACCATAATCAAACCTCTTTATTATTGATAATGCAATTCTAGTTATAGTATAATATAGAAAGGTAATTATATCAATTTAATGAATGGAGATTTTTACTTTGAAACTCAAGTTTACAAAAAATATTATGATTAAATCATTACTGCTTTTTGCAGCATTGTTTTTATATTATGTTCTTACTTCAAATGGTTTAGGAAACAAACCTTACTGGCTTCAGTTCCGGCGTTTTATTCCCATGTCAATTATAGCTGTTTTGACCTTTACTTTCATTAAAGAAAAAAGTTCATTAAAATATTTTATTACTTTTTTGCTTACCGCTTTTAGCTGGATTTTAGTGTATCCGATAACATATAAATTAACATATAACGCTAATATGCCTTTCTTTAGCAATCATTTTGATATTGTCTTTGCTGTATATTCGTTTGTAGGTTTAACTGCTCTTGTTTTTTGCCTTAATAAATTTTTAAAACCTTCTATAACTGTAATATTTATTTCATTGTTACAATTTTTAATGTTATTACCGCCTTTGGTGGAATTACTATATTTTTATTCCTATGGTACTTGTGTTTCTGAAACAGCAGTAATGTTGTTATTTCAAACAAATTTTGCTGAAAGCAAAGAATTTTTATTGCAAAATCTTGGCGTTGGGGGCTTAACAGCTATTGCAGTTGCCCTTATTATCATATTTTATTTTCTTATTAAAACAAATAAAGCTGCTCTTGTTACTATTTTTGACTACAATCTTAATAAAAAAGTAAGTGTATTTTTATTAGTTGCAGCAATCTCTGCTACCGGTTATTCTTTTGGCAATGCTTTTCCTCAAACCGGTATCATGACCTTATTTAATAATGTTCATAACTATTTTGCAGCTGTAGATAAATTCAAAGAATATCATGTTCAAAATTATGAAAATTTATATGTTGAAAAACCTGCAGTCAGTTTTTCAAAACCGGGTACAATTATATTAGTAATTGGCGAATCTGCTTCCAGAACATTTATGAGCGCCTTTTCTCCAACTAAAAATAATACTACTCCTTGGTTAAAAAACGAAAGTAATAATTCTAATTTTATTTTATTTTCCAACAGTTACGCTTCAAAAACAAACACGGTTAAAGCCTTGGAACGCGCTTTAACAGAAAAAAACCAATACAATGATAAGGAATTTAATCAAAGTGTAACCATTATAGATATTGCAAAAAAGGCCGGTTATTATACTACTTGGCTCAGTAATCAAGGAACTATTGACAGTTCTGATACACCTATAACTTTGGTTGGTCGTACAGCTGATACAGCCAAATGGACAAACGAAGACCCTACAACAGTACAATACGATGGCAGTTTATTGGAATATTTAAAAGAAGTAGATAACACAAGAAATAATTTTATTGTATTGCATTTTATGGGCAGCCATGATAACTATCAGAACAGATATCCTGTGGAATTTGCAAAATGGGGCAATCCTGAAATAAACGAACCTATTTTAAATTACGATAATTCTTTATATTATTCTGATTATGTATTATCAGAAATATATAGATATGCAAAAGATAACCTTAATTTACAAGCAATGGTTTATTTTTCTGATCATGGCACTGTTCCTGACTGGAAGCGTCATCCGGATAAAAATCCGTTCACTTCCTTAAGAATACCTTTGTTCGTTTATTTATCTGATGAATATAAAAATTTATATCCGGATACTACTAAAACTTTAATTGAAAATAAAAATAAATATTTTACTAATGATCTTATCTATGATATGATGTGCGGAATTTTAAATATAAAATCTCCAAACTATGATGAGACCCAAAGTATAGCTTCACCTAAATATAAATTTACACGAGAAACTCTCAGAACTAATTTAGGTGAAACTCCATTAACTGCAGACAACGAAACATCGTTACACTAAATTATGGATGTGAATAAAATGGCAAAAGCATCAGAAACGCTTATACAACTGAATGATAACCTATTTTATGGCAAAGGAACGCATAAAAAATGTTATTTATATCCTGATAAAAAAGATTTATGCATCAAAATTGCGTACAATCGGGGGGGGACAAAAGGATTTATTGCGTGAGATAAATTACATCAGCGTTTTGCGCAGGCGAAACAAAGATTATAGCCTTTTACCTCAATATTATGGTGAGGTAAATACAAACTTAGGTAAAGGCTATGTTTTTGAAATAATCAAAGATTATGACGGGAATAAATGCCAGACTTTAGAAGATTTTATAACTTCCCCAGAATTGTTTGCAGACAAATTCACTATGATTGCCTCCTTATTAAAACGACTAAAAGACGAACTTTATAAAAACGAAATTATTACGATGGTGTTATTTCCTGAAAATATTATATTTCAAAAAACAGCAGAAAACAAATACCGCCTTCGCATAATAAATGATATGGGAAGTTCTGTTTTAATTCCGTTAGAATATCATTTTACTTACTTTGCCCATACTAAAATTTTACGCAGATGGACCAAATTTTTAGATGTTTTGAAAAATAATTACCAATCACCTTTAATAAATAAATTAATCGAAGAAATAAAATAAAATTTTAAAAGCCATTAACTTTTAAAGTTAATGGCTTTTAATTATTTTGTGCTTATTCTATTTCCCTTTACAACACGCCAGGCGGTTATTTTTTTGGCGGCGTCTGCACGTTTTTTAATATCATCAGGTGCTTTGGCATTTAAATCATACATTTTATCTTTCCATGCGTAAAATTTATGGTTAAATACCGGCTTATCGTTATTAAACAAACTTAGTAAAATACTGCTGTACTGCATGTTCGGTTTGCCTGCTATTTCTGCCAGCGTTGGCAAAATCTGCATGGCACAGCCGGTAACATCATCAGGCAGCCAGTCTTTTTGCACGCCCTGCCCGTAAATAATACAAGGTATAGCAGAATACGTTTTATCGTCAACATCCTTACTGAAAGTAAAACGCTCCGCATGGTCACCGGTTACTACAAACAATGTATCCGGTTTTAATTTTTCTGTATCGCGAACAAAACTACCCATTGCCATATCAGCATACCAAATATGCCCAAGTTCAATTATTTTTTCATTGTCAGCAGCAATATCATCCGGAAGGTTTTGCAAAACTTTGTTTTTATCAAAACCTTCTTTGCCTACATTAATAGTATAAGGCGGATGATTAGTTGTTGTCAAAATAATATGAAATGTTTTCTGTGCAGGATGACCTTCAATATACTGATATACCTGTTCAAACAATGTTTTATCCGGGCAGCCCCAGGAGTTGCCGCCGCTGTATTTAAAATCACTGGCGCAATAACACTCGTCAAAATTTTGTGCAAGCACATAGTTTTTAATATCTCGCCACGAAGGCATGCCGCCATACCAAAATACCGTTCTGTACCCGGCATCTTTCATAATTTTGCCTATACCGGTAGCATATTGTGTTTTATAGCTTTCGGGCATACTTTCTTCTGTAATGCCTGCCTCGGCAAGACCTGACACAAAACCATTAACAGCAGGCATAGTGCCGCTGCCATGTGCAAGCATAAGCGCCGTTGTACAACTTTTATCACTGTTTACCATGCGTAGGGCTTCATCAGTAAGCCCCATGGGCTGATATTTCGGCAGCATAGGCCACAGGGCATAGCTTTCGCCTAAAATTATAATTACATTTTCCGGCTGATTTGCAAGTTTAGGCTCGTCAACCGTTCTGATAAAAGCGTCTTCAATATTATCTGCCTGCGGATTACCGCCAAGAACCGTGATTTCTTTGCGAAGTTCTTCAGCAGTTATATTAACATCCGTTATTTTCTGCTGCTCTTTATATGTTTTGTAAACGCGGTAAAAAGCCTGCCCGTCATCGAGTATTGCTTCGTTTAAAAATGCTGATTTTAAACGCTCCGCACTTTCAAAGTTAATTGAATTTGCATAATTAAAAGCTCCGCCGTAACGAACAAATACAAAAAATACAGGCAGCACAATTACTACACGAACTATGGCAAAAAACAGCTGCCTGCTGTTTGTAATTTTTGCCGGGCGTGTTTTTAT
>CALWEA010000021.1 GCA_944376905.1 uncultured Clostridia bacterium | reverse complement strand
TAATTTTTAATAACAAACCCTTTATTTATAAGACTTTTTTCAAATTTTAATGCTCCTTTTAACTGCGTATTTAATGTATAAATACGCAGTTATTTTCAATATATAGTGAAAAATTTTAGTAAATAAAAACATAAAAAGCATAAAACAAAATAAAAACATATAAAATTTTTAAAAAATATTTGATATTTATGTTTTATTATGCTAAAATATTATTGTTGAAATAAAAAAAAACTGCGTATTTATACATTATATACGCAGTTTTTTGTAAATTTTAATATTAATGATAATTTTTTATAATAATAAATTTTTTTGTTAAGTTATATAGTTAAAACTTTTTTAATAACAGTTAAATAAAATAAATGTTAATAAAAATTAAAAAATTTTTTCAATAAAAAAAACTGCACAAGCAGTTATTTATTTTTTCTTTATTTCTTTGATGTTTTTTTAGATTTAGAAGTTTCTGTTGATTTAGAATTAATTGTTTTTTCTGCTTCTAATTTTTCTTCATTGTTTACAACTTCATTTTGATTTTTTTCAGTTTTTACTTCTTTACCGTCTGCATCATAAACTTTTGGATTATTATTAGCAATCATGTAAATCGCATTAGCACTTACTGTTACATAATTTTTATGATTTTCACCAGTTTCTAAAGTTAAAAATCTACCAAATTCTTTTTCTGTTATTTCAACAATTTTTCCAAACACACCAGAATATGTTATAACATATTCACCAACTTTTAAACCATCAATTAAACTTTTTTGCTTATCTTGTTCTTTTTTATTTCTAAAATACAAAAATATTGGATATAAAACTAAAAGAACCGCGATAATGATAAGCAAAATAATGTTTCCATCTAAAAAGCCAAGATTTGACAAACCAAATTTCATTTACATTCTCCTTTTTAAACTAAAAATGCCCAAAATATAACTAATAAAACAAGGGCACAAATTGGAAGCAATACATCAGATATAGTTGCAAGTAATAATATCATATTAACCTCATTTCTATAATATATCATATAAATCAAAAAAAATCAATTAAATACACATCTTATTTTGTCAAAAAATATAAAATTTTTAAATAATGTTAAAAAAATAATTTTATTGAATTTACATATTATAACTTTTTATAACTTTAAAATTTTAAATTTTATAATTTTTTATAAATTCATCTCTAAAATCAAGCAATCTATCTTGATAAATTGCACTTTTTATTTCTTCTGTTAATCTAATTAAAAATCTAAGATTGTGAATACTTAATAATTCTGCTCCTAACATTTCTCCTGCATTTATTAAATGACGCAAATACGCTCTTGTATAATTTTTACAAGTATAACAATCACAATCTTTTTCAATTGGAGAAAAATCATCTTTATAGCAAGCATTTCTTATAACTAATTTTCCAGTTTTAGTAAAAACAGTTCCATTTCTTGCAATTCTTGTAGGAAGAACACAATCCATCATGTCAATTCCACGTGCAATAGTTTCAACTAAACAGTCAGGACTACCAACTCCCATTAAGTAACGTGGCATATTTGATGGTAAATTAGGTTGCATAAACGACAATATATCATACATTGTTTCCTTTGGTTCTCCAACAGACAACCCGCCAATCGCCAATCCACATTTCGCATACTTTTTGCAAAACTCTAAACTTTGCTCCCTTAAATCTTTAAACATATTTCCTTGAACAATAGGAAACAACATTTGATTTGGATTTTGCTGTTTATTGAAGCATCTAATTAACCAATCATGCGTTCTTTTCATTGCCCTTACACTGTCATCTTTCGTTGCACCAAAAGGAGTGCATTCATCAAATGCCATTATAATATCTGCGCCTAAATCGTTTTGAATTTCCATACATCTTTCAGGAGTTATAAAATGTCTTTCACCACTCAAATGAGAATTAAATGTTACCCCCTCATCTGTTATTTTACGCATCTCACTCAACGAAAAAACTTGAAATCCACCACTATCTGTTAAAATTGGTTTATTCCAATTCATAAATTTATGCAAACCACCTGCTTGTTTAACAATTTGTTGTGTCGGACGCAAAAATAAATGATAAGTGTTGGATAAAATAATTTGGGCATTCATTTCATTCAAATCTTCAACACGCAAACCTTTAACTGTTGCTTGCGTTCCTACTGGCATAAAAACAGGAGTTTCAACAACACCATGCGGTGTTGTTAATCGTCCAATTCTAGCCCCACTTTGTTTACATGTTTTTATAACTTCATAATTAAATTTCATTTTATTCCTTAATTTTTCAATTTTTTTAAAATTTTTATTTATTAATAAATTTACTTTATAATTTGTATAAAATAATACAATAATTATACATAGGTTGAGTAACTTTTTATTATTATTGCTTAAATATTTCTTATAATAATTTAATATAATTTTTATTTATTACATATTAATACAAAAAGCAACAATCCCCAAAACTAAAAAATCTATATTTTTCTTTAACTGCAACATTATAAAAACCCAATGTTTCTTCAATACCACAAAACGCGGAAACAAGCATAATTAAAGTTGATTCTGGTAAATGAAAATTAGTTATTAATGCATCAACTATTTGAAAATTATAACCAGGATAAATAAAAATATTTGTGTTACCAGATTGAGCAACGACTTTCCCGTTTTTCGCACAACTTTCCAAAACTCTAACACTTGTTGTTCCAACTGCAATAATTCTTCTATTTTCTTCTTTTGCCTTGTTTATTTCAAAAGCAGTTTCTTCTGTTAAAACAAAAAATTCTTCATGCATTTGATGATTTAAAATGTTGTTATCTTTAACGGGTCTAAAAGTTCCTAAACCCACATGAAGCAAGACTTCAACTACTTTAACACCTTTTTGTTTTAATTTTTCCAAAATATCAAAAGTAAAATGAAGCCCAGCAGTTGGAGCAGCACTAGACCCCTCTTCTTTTGCATATACAGTTTGATATCTATTTTTATTTTTTAATTTTTCATGAATATAAGGAGGAAGAGGCATCTCTCCAATCTCGGCCAAAATATTTTCAAAAACACCATTATATTTAAATACTATTTCGCATTCACCATAATCAAGTTTTTTCAAAACAGTTGCAGATAATTTATCAGAAAATTTTATAACAGTTCCAACATTTAAACGTTTTGCTGGCCTTGCTAAAACTTTCCATGAAGTTAAATCTAGACGTTTTTGCAAAAGAATTTCTATTTTTGCATTGGTTTCTATTTTAAAACCATAAATTCTAGCAGGTAGAACCTTGGAACTATTCAAAACCAAAACATCGCCTTCTTTTAAATAATCGATTATATCATAAAAATGTTTATGTTCAATATTTTTTGATTTTCTATCATAACACAACATTCTAGATTGTTCTCTATTTTCCAAAGGTGTTTGGGCTATTAAATTTTCAGGTAAAAAATAATTATAAGTTTGTTTCAAAAAAATTTTATTTTCTTCCATTCAATAAAGTACTTTCCTTATTATTTATTTTGATAATTAATTTACATTTTTTGATAATTAATTTACATCATCAGGTGGTGTTTTCCCCAAATGCTCATACGCTCCTCTCATAGCAATTCTTCCTCTTGGTGTTCTTGCTATGTATCCTAATTGAAGCAAATATGGTTCATAAACATCTTCAATGGTTACAGAATCTTCACCAGATATCGCTGATAAAGTATCTAAGCCAACTGGACCGCCACCAAATTTTTCAATAATATTTTCTAAAATTTTTCTATCAATTTGGTCTAAACCTTTTTCGTCAATTTCAAGCATATTTAATGCATTTTTTGCCGAATTCAAGTCGACTTTACCATTGGAGTAAACTTCTGCAAAATCACGAACTCGCTTTAAAATTCTATTTGCTATACGCGGTGTTCCTCTACTTCGCTTTGCTATTTCCAATCTAGCCTCAGGTGAAATGTCTATGCCCAAAATTTTAGCACTTCTTTCAACAATTTGTTGCAAATCATTTTCATTATATAACTCTAATCTACATATAACACCAAATCTATCACGCAAAGGATTTGTTAACATACCTGCTCTTGTTGTTGCTCCAATTAGAGTAAAAGGTTGAATTTTAAGTCGCATACTTTTGGCTGATGGCCCCTTCCCAACAACAAAATCAAGAGCAAAGTCTTCCATTGCAGGATATAAAATTTCTTCAACAGTTTTGTTTAAACGATGAATTTCATCTATAAAAAGAACATCATTTTTTCCTAAATTTGTTAAAATTGCTGCTAAATCTGCCGCGTGTTCTATAACTGGTCCAGATGTAACTTTTATTTGAGAGCCCAATTCATTGGCAATTATATGAGAAAGAGTTGTTTTTCCAAGTCCTGGCGGACCATAAAGAAGAACATGGTCTAAAGGTTCTTTTCTTTTTTTTGCTGCTTGAATATAAACATTTATATTAGATTTTATTTTATCTTGTCCAATATATTCATCAATAGAAAGCGGACGCAAATTATTTTCTATTTCCAAATCGGTTAATGTTTTTCCACTTGTTATAAATCTATTATTATCCATAACAACTCCTTTTATTGTAAACTTTACGCACCCATATTTTTAAGAACAGCAGAAACAATATCCTCTGCACTTTTTAAACCAGATGCATTAAGTTTTGCTAAATGTAAACTTTCGTTTTTTGTTAAACCCAAAGAAGTTAAAACTAAAACTGCTTCATCAATAGCAGAAACATCAACATCTTCTTCTTCGCTTACTTCTTTGACAAACCCAATAGGACTAACTTTATCTTTAAGTTCAACAACAAGTCTTTCAGCAGTTTTCTTGCCCAAGCCTTTAATAGAGGATAAAGCCTTAACATTTTCACTTGAAATACAAACAATTAAATCGCTTATTTTCATTCCCGACAGTATTGCAATAGCCCCTTTGGGACCAATACCACTAACAGAAATTAAAAGATTAAAAATTTCTCTTTCTTCTAGTGTTGCAAATCCAAACAAAGAAAGCCCATCTTCCCTAACTTGCAAATAAGTATAGACACAACACAATTGATTAATATCTCCCAATTCAACAAGAGTGTTGTTTGAAACAAAAATTTCATAACCAATACCTCCTGTTTCAACAATAACACGTCCATCTTTTTTTTCAACAAGTTCACCTTTTAAATAAGAAATCATAAACAACCTCGTTATAAAAAATAATATATAAATTTTAACTGTATTGATTGAAAAGTTGTAAACACTGCAAATTACATTAAATTATCATTCAACTGCGAATTAATTTGACTATGACAAATAGCAACAGCCAGTGCATCAGCGACATCATCAGGAGTTGGAACTTTCGCTAAACCTAAAATATTTTTAACCATGTATTGAACTTGTTTTTTTTCAGCACGTCCTATACCTGTTAAAGCCTGTTTAATTTGTAAAGGAGTGTATTCAAAAATATTTTGATTACGCTTATAACAAGTTGAAACAATAACCCCTCGAGCCATTGCAACAGGAATAATAGTTGTTTGATTTTTAAAATAAAATAATTCTTCAATAGCAATTTCATCAGGTTTATATTTATCTAAAATTTCTTCAAAACACTGTTCTATAATAAACAATCTTTCCGGCAACCTTTTTTCTTTTGGTGTTTTTATACAACCATAATCAACTGCATTTGTTCCAAATTGAGTAACATCTATAACACCAAAGCCAACAATACCAAATCCAGGGTCTATTCCTAAAATTCTCATTTTTAAACAACCTTTTTTATAAATTAAAGTAATTATATCACAAAAACTTATAATAGTCTAATTTAAACAACAATAAAAAAATAAAATTTATAAACATTATAAAAAATTATTAATTTGAGTATATTGAAATGTTAAAAGAATTCAAAAATTAATTTATAAATTGTTTATTTTATAATTAACATAAATATTTCATAAAAACCTTATGAACAAAGAATTTTACTAAAATATACAAATAAATTTAACTATTTTTATATCTTAAATTTTAAATTAATAATAAATTTTTGATAAAAACATAATATATTTAGTTTAATAAATGAATAAAATATAAGTTAAAAATATAAAATTTAAGAATATAAATTGTTAAAATATTCAAACAAAAAAATTAAATTAAATAATAAAAATGCCACACGAAATAGAATTTCATTTGGCAATTTTATTTAACATTATGATAAACCTGCTGAACATCATCTAAATCTTCAAGTTTTTCAATCATTTTTTGAAAAGTTTCAAATTTGTCTTCATCTAATTCAATATATAAATCTGGAACCAATTCAATATCACTAGATACACTATTTAAACCACTATTTTCTAAATTAGATTTAACTTTCAATAAATCTTCGCTTTTTGTAAAGATAGTAAAAACTTCGTCTTCTTCAACGATATCGTCAGCACCCGCATCAACAGCCTGCATAAAAACAGAATCAAAATCTAACCCATCTTTTTTTTCAATAATAATAATACCTTTTGATTTAAAAAGATAGTTAACACAACCTGTTGAGCCCAAACTACCTCCAAATTTATCAAAACAATGACGAACATCACCCGCAGTTCTATTTTTGTTATCAGTTAAACATTCAACAATAACAGCAGAACCACCAACACCATATCCTTCATAAGTAATAGACTCAAAGTTGACAGAGTTTAATTCTCCACTTGCTTTTTTTATTGCACGATTAATAACATCTGAAGGCATATTACTTTGCTTTGCTTTATCAATAGCATAACGAAGTCTAGTATTTGAACTAGGGTCTGGACCACCTTCTTTAACAGCAACTGCAAGTTCTCTACCTAGTTTTGTAAAAATTTTACCCCTTTGAGCATCTGTTTTTCCTTTTTTGGCCTGAATGTTATGCCACTTACTATGTCCACTCATAGAAATACACCCTCCTTTAAAAAATAATTAGTAAAAATTTTCAATATTTTTTGTCATATTTAATTTTAAATTTTTTGATTTAAATATAAATAATTTATAAAATTTTTTAGCATTTATTTTTTATCATTTCTTAAGCAAATATGTAAAATAACTAAACAATTATTTTAATGATTAATAGATAAATAAATTAAAAATAAACAATTATTAGTCAATAATGAGAGAATAAAAATAAAATAGAATACATGTTAATAAAAATAAGCC
The DNA here is from genome assembly GCA_944376905.1 of uncultured Clostridia bacterium. Taxonomy (GTDB): domain Bacteria; phylum Bacillota; class Clostridia; order Christensenellales; family UBA1242; genus UBA5489. The sequence continues at coordinate 7,231 of CALWEA010000021.1, read as the reverse complement.
AATAATTATTCTTAAATTTTATCATTAATAAATTGAAGATAAAACATTATAATACTACCAGCAACGGCAACATTTAAACTTTCTAAATTATTTAACATTGGAACAGATAAAAAATTATCACAAATATTTTTAATTTCTAAACTCAAACCCGTTCCCTCATTTCCTAAAACAATTCCAAAATTATTTGTTAATATTTTATGATTAATTTTGAAAATATTTTGCCCCTGCATATCACAACCAAATAATTTATAGTTTGAATTATTTTTAAAATTAAACAAATCAATAAAATCATTCTTACTTGTTTGAAATATGTTAAGTTTGAAGATGGCACCCATAGAACTTCTAATAAGTTTAATATTATTAATTTTTGCACAATCTAACAAGTAAACATCATTAAACCCAGCCCCAACAGCACTTCGAAGAAGAGTTCCAACATTTCCTGCATCTTGAACTGTATCTAAAACTAAAAAATTATTAGAAGGAAGTTTTAATTCAAGTTCAGGATATTCAAATAGGGCAACAATACCTTGGGGCGTTTTAACGTCAGCAAGACTTGCAATAATATTAGATGAAACAAAAAAGCATTTTTTTGTAAAAGAATTATTTGAGAAAATGTTAAAATCATTAAAAATTTTCTCTTTTTTTTCATCATCAACAAAAATTATTTTAGGAACAAAGCCTGCTAAACAAGCCTCTTCAATTAATTTTGGCGTATCTAAAAAAAGCAAAAATTTGTCATTTTTTTGCCTTTTAAATTCTTTAATTTTAACATTTTGCATTGAAGTTAGAATAAGAACACCTCTAACAAAATAAATCTCATAAAAATAAATAATATAAAAAATAAATATAAAAAATAAAATTAAGCAGAAACTTTATCTAACTTAGCTTTTGCAGTTTTAACAAGTTCAGCGAAAGCAACACTATCACGAACAGCCAAATCAGCTAAAACTTTTCTGTTAAGATTAATATCAGCAAGTTTTAAACCGAACATAAATCTTGAATAAGATATGTTGTTTTGTTTACAAGCTGCTGAAATTCTTGTAATCCAAAGAGCACGGAATTGACGTTTCTTTTGTTTTCTACCAATATAAGCATATCTACCAGACTTAGCGACAGCTTGTTTTGCAACACGATAAAGTTTACTTCTAGCACCCCAATATCCTTTGGCTTGTTTTAAAATTGCTCTTCTTTTTTTAAGAGCATTAACACTTCTTTTAATTCTCATAATAAATCCTATCTCAAAATACTAAAACAAACAACAATCAATAAAATTGCAACAAAAAAGAAATATATAAACAAAAAATTGAAAGTTTGTTATAATTAGAAGTAACGAAATTAATCGTTAATTAAACGTTTAATATTTTGGGCTTGCTTGCCTGAAAGATAGCCTCCTTTTCTAAGTTTTCTTTTTCTATCTTGATTTTTTTCTGTCATGAAATGACCACGGTCAGTACTAGCGTATTTAACTTTACCATTTTTGTTAACTTTAAAACGCTTTTTAGCCCCGCTATGTGATTTTAATTTTGGCATTTTTAACTCCTACTTACTAGTTTTTGGTGTAACAATCATTATAATTCTTCTTCCAACAATTTGAGGTTCTTTGTCAATAACTCCGTTTTGTTCGAGCATACCAAAGAATTCCCTAACAACTTGAACAGCGTTTTGAGCATAAGCCTGTTGACGACCACGCATTTGCAAAACAACCTTAACCTTGTCGCCATTCAAAAGAAATCTATTACCATGTCTAGCCTTAGTTTCCATATCGTGTTTATCTATCATCATAGACAATTGAATTTCTTTTAACTCACTAACTTTTTGATTACGTTTTAATTCTTTTTCACGCTTAATAGAATCAAATTTATATTTTCCATAATCCATAATTTTGCAAACAGGAGGAGTTGCTCCTGGATTTAAAAGGACTAAATCAAGCCCTTTGTTTTCAGCCTGTTGTAATGCACTATCAAAACTAACAATACCAAGTTGTTCACCGTTTTCGCCCAGCAACCTAACATCTTTTGCTCTAATTTGCTGGTTTGTTAAAAGTTCTTTAAAAATAATGATAATCCCCCTTTCAATAAAAAAAATGGTGAAAGCAATAGCCCCCACCAATAAAGAAAATCTGAAAAAAGAAAATCTTAAAATCAACAACCAACCTAAGTACGAACAATAAAACGCCCGATTGGTGAGAAGATGGGAACCTCTACTTTACAACAAGGAGTATATCACGCAAAACCTTAAAAGTCAACAGTTTTTTCCAAATTTTAAAATTAAATATCTAAAAATTAAAAAATAAAAAATATTTTAACCCAAAATACAAAAACATAAACTTAAATAAAATTAAAAGTATACAAATTTTATAATGTTATTATAAAAAATAAAAAAGTCATACTTTTAAAAGATTAAAAAATTTTAAAAACAAAAAATTATAAAATCTTTTTAAATACAACTTTTTAAATATTATATAAAATTTTAGACATTAAATTTAATCTACAAAATTAAGCAACTGTTTCAGTTATAACAAAAACAGGATAACCATCATTTTCACCAGCACGAATCTCCCAAGTTGTCAACTCAATTTCCAAACCACTTGTTTCATCAGTATAACTAGAATGTTCACCAACATACGCATTCAAAACAGTTAATAAATCAGTTGTTCCATAAGCAAATTCATTTTCATTAAGAGGACTATCATCGCATTTTTTCAACTCGCTCCCCGCCGAACTAAATGTCCCAAAGTATGAACTAGAAGTTAGTGTTCCATTATTTGCCCCCACTCCATTTAAACTAGCATTAACACTACTTGTTTTTAAATAATAGCAATTCGTTATTGTTGCTGTGCCAACATTCCCACACATCCCCACTATTCCGCCAATTCTATGATAACCACCAACAACACTACCTGTGTTATAGCAATTCGTTATTGTTGTTGTCCCATGAACAAACCCCACTATTCCACCAACCAATTCTCCAACAGCACGAACACTCCCTGTGTTATAACAATTTGTTATTGTTGCTTTTCCATCAATCCTCCCCACTATTCCGCCAACATCAGAAGAAGCACTAACACTTCCTGTGTTATAGCAATTCGTTATTGTTATTTCTCCATAAGTATGCCAAGTACGCCCCACTATTCCGCCAGCATACCACCTAGCACTAACTTCTGTTTCTTCAGCACTGCAATTAGATATTGTTAAATTATTATTTACATGACCAACAAAATTTCCAACATAGTTGCCTTTTGAAACAACTTTGCAGTTTTGCATTTTTAAATTTTTTATCTCTGCATTATTTTTAACATATCCAAACAATCCAGCATTGTCCGTTTCTTGCTCAATATATAATCCTGTTATTATTTTATTATTGCCGTCAAATGTTCCTTGAAAACTATTTGTTTGATTGCCAATAGGAATAAATTTTTTTGAAAAATTATCTTTCTTATCTCCATTTTCGCAGTCTATATCATTTAACATTTGTATTGTAGCGCCTTCAAATGTTATTGCTTTTTTTTCTTCTGATGAATTATCATAGCCATAATTAGAGCCATAATTAGAACCATCTTCAGTTGTTGTGTTGACTTTTCCAACTAGCGCAGATAACTTTAATAAGCCGTCTATGTCTGAAACATAAAATGTTTTGCCCGTTATATCACTATGTTTAATTGTTCCTAATTCCCCAAAACTTAGTTCAGTTGAACTATTACTATCCAAATCTTTAAGGTCAACAAAATCTAAAATATATTCGCTAAATTTTAAATTTATTTTTATCATACCCAAAGAACTGCTTGTTACTGTTCCGCTTGCATCTATTCCAGTTTCAATTGTTAACTCTGTTGGTGTATCAACTATCAACTTTCCACTATCTACCGTTGAACTTCCACAATCTATGACGCATTTTAAATCTTTTCCGCCTGTTTCACTTTCAAGAGATGTTATTTTAAAATGAACCTCACCATTAGCCCCTATTGGTGTTAATGTTTGCGAGTTTATGTGTATTGTGTCATTAGACATACTATGAATATACATTCCATTTGAAACAGGGTTTAAACTATTAAATATTTCAACATATTCCTTATCGTCAATGATTTTGTCTTTTGTTCCGCCGTTTGCCCCGTCTATCCACATTTCAACTTTAACCAAATATTCTGGCTCATATTTAACCCCAACATTAAATGTTGAATTCTTTAATGTGGTTAAAGCATAAACTCCAAAAAATGCCATTAAACATATTGTTAAAATTAAACTTGTTGTTAATAATATTATTTTCTTTGATTGTGTCATAATATAACTCCTTTTCTCTTATAGTTTTAACTTGTATTAAATTTATATACTATCTCGTTTTTATCTCATTTGAAACTTTTTGTTTTTGTCATTTTTATAAAACAATTTTTGTTTTTTACATTTGATTAAAATAATTTTAATATTTTATTTTCTTGATTTTAAATAGTGAAACAAATTAATTTAAAAACTAATTTTTATTCTAAGTCTTAATAAGATTATATCATTCCTTTAATACTTTTGTCAAAACTTTTTAATATTTTTCATAACTTTTAAAATTTCAAATTTACAATTTCTCAAACCTTTAAAATTTCTAATTTGTATTTTTTAAAAATTTATAATTTTTAATAACAAACCCTTTATTTATAAGACTTTTTTCAAATTTTAATGCTCCTTTTAACTGCGTATTTAATGTATAAATACGCAGTAATTTTCAATATGAGTAAAAAATTTTAGTAAATAAAAACATAAAAAGCATAATAAATAATAAAAAATATAAAATAATTTTAAAAAATATTTGCAATTTATGTTTTATTATGCTAAAATATCTTTGATAAAATAAAAAATTACTGCGTATTTATACATTAAATACGCAGTTATTTTTTTTGTATGTTTTATAATTTCTTGTTAAAAAAATTTTTATAGACAATAAATAACCTTATCTATTATTTAAATTTTTATTAAACCAATAAAAAAATTTCCACTCATAATTAGTGAAAATTTCTTAATTTTTATTAATTGTAAAATCGCTTATTTTTGGTAATCAACTAAAAAATACTAAAAAGCAAGCCAAAAACCAGTTACAAAATAAAGAATAACACAAACAACAAGAATAGACGCCATCCATATTGTTATTCGTTTTAATTTTCCATCACGAGAATTATCTTTATTTTGAGAAAAATAAGTTTCAGACGCTCCCCCAGTTATTGCAGATGAACCAGCAGGATTTGCACTAGATTGCATTAAGGTTGTTACTATTAAAACCAAAGCACAAAGAGTTATGATAATCAACAAAACAAGACGAGCAATAGGAAAAACATTTGCAACAAAATCGCTTATAACTCCTTCTGCCTCAGCAAACATTAAAAACAAATTCATTTTCAACTCCTTATAAAATAATAGCCAATTGGGATTAAACAGTTGCAACAAAAACAGCGAGCAAAATCAAAACAACACAAAGAAGAATTGTAAAGAACTTTTTAAAAAATTTAACTTTACTATCACCTAAAAATTTAATAGCATTTTTCATAGCCAACAGACCTAAAATTGTTAATATTCCAACAATTAAAATTCTAACTGTTAAACTAACTTCAAATTTTAAAAAATTTGCTATATTATTAATAAATTCTTGCAACTAAGCCCCCAAACAAAAGCATTTAGATTTGAGATAATATACCACAAAGAAAATTTATTGTCAATAAAATAACATTAAATTTTATATTGCAAATTTGACATTTCAAATTCGTAATAACATTCACAAACAAACATATAAAAATTTATATAAGTTTAGAGAACAAAACACATCAATATGTCTTATTAAAAAAACAGTATTAAAAAAATAAATATAGAATATTTTGTTCGGAAATTATTTAACACCTCTTTCTTCATCTAAATAAGTTGCGTGGACATCAGCAGTATGAAAAAGTAATGCATTTGGAAACTTGTAGAAAACATCAGGCAAAGAATACGAACCACCTTTAACACGATTATCAAATTCACCCATATGCCAGTTTATAATCATTGCTTCTTCTCTATTCAAACGCATAAACCCACTAATTATGTAGACAGATTTTTCACCATGCCCATATGGCAAAGAGTCTGCAACAGAAAAGAAAGGTTTTTGAATCCAAACTCCGTCAACTTTAACATTTTTAACATCTTCTTTGTAAAAATTAGCCTTACAAACATCATGAAGAAGAGAACAAATAGCAACACTTTCCGGTGAAAAAATTTCTTGCCACTTTTCACCATATTCATAAGTTAAAATTTTTATAAAGCGATAATAAACTTTAATAGAGTGTTCACAAAGTCCACCTTTGTAAGCACTATGAAAATTAGTTGAAGCAGGAGCGGTAAAAAAATCAGTTGACTTTAACCAATCTAAAAGTTTATCAGCCCCCTCACGTTTAATTTCTTTTTGAAAAATATCAATAAATAATTCTTTACTAGACATAATACCCCTCTATTTAAATAAAATAAGATAAAATATTTATTATATTAAATTAAAATAAGATAAAATAATTATATTGAAATAAATTAAAATAAAATAAATTAAAATAAATTAAATTAAAATAATAAAAAATACGCAATAATAATTAAGTATGTAAAAATAGAAAAAATAAGCATAAATAAGAAAAATTGTTAAAATATGTTTTTTTAAAATAAAATTAATAAGCAAATTTAATTGTTATAAATAAAAAAACATTAATTTAGATAAAAAACAATTAAATAATGTTAAATTATTTAACTTGTATTAGTATACAATTAAAAAAAAATAAAGTCAAGAAATAAAAGATTGTTTAAATATGGATTGAGATTGTCAAAAAGTATTGACAACAATATTTGATAATGCTATACTTTTATTTGTAAAGTTAAGTTTATAGAAAATTTTTATAAAAGGAGAAAAGAATGAAAGAAGGAATTCATCCAACATATCATCAAGTAACAGTGGTATGTGCATGTGGAAATACTTTTAAAACTGGTTCTTGTGCAAATGGCGACACTATTAAAATAGATATTTGTAATAAATGCCACCCATTTTTCACAGGTAAACAAAAAATTGTTGACACAAGTGGTCGCGTAGAAAGATTTCAAAAAAGAGTTAATACAGAAAAAAAATAAAAAATTAAAAATATTGAATAAAAAAACAAACACTTCAAATGGGGTGCACCCTAAAAGTTGGACAAAAATTTAATTAAATTATTTGATTTTGAGTTCGGTATTTTACCGGACTCATT
>CALWEA010000020.1 GCA_944376905.1 uncultured Clostridia bacterium | reverse complement strand
ATCTTTTAAATATAAATTTCTTACCATACCATTATTTTGTTCAAAATATTTTTCATAATTCATTTTTTAAAGAAATTTATCTACATTGAAATTGATAATATACTACAATACAAGATTAATTTATAATTTTAAATTAAAAAATAAAATAAAAATTTATTAAAACTTACCCAAATATAGAAATTATTAAGAAAAAGTCTTAAAAAGTATAATTTTTCTCGAAAACTTCGAGCAATTATAGTATAATGTTTTTGTGGATACTATTCAATACTGCTTAAATTGGCTAAATAATAAAGGTGATATTAAATTAAAAACATATAATCATTATTTGATGATTATAAAAACCCATTTTGAACCAATTTTTAAAAATAAAAAACTTAAAAACATAAAAACAGATGACATCAAAAAACTTAAAAATAGTTTAGATAGATTTTCTATTGGAACTTCTAACACAATTCTTTCATTATTAAGTCGCATATTGAACACTGCTGTTAGTCAAAATTTAATGATTTTTAATCCTTGTTCTGTTGTTAAATTAACAGAAAGTAATAAACAAAAAAAAGAAATTTTTTCTAAAAATGAACAAAAAATTATGGAAAAGGCATTAGAAGTTATAAGTTTAAAAACTCTTGGTATCAAATTGTGTCTCTACACGGGAATTCGTCTTGGTGAATTGATTTCTCTAAGATGGGAAGATATAGATTTAGCAAGAGGTGTTATAAAAATTTCCAAAACAGCAAGCAGAGTTAAAGAAAATGGTAACTGGCGTTGTGTTGACAGTACTCCAAAATCTTATAGTGGACAAAGAGAAATTCCTATTGCTTCAACTCTATATCCTTACCTAACTTATTTCCAAAAATTATCAAAAAGTGAATATGTTGTTGTTAATAAGTACCACAAAAGAATGTCTATGCGTTCTTACCAATATATTTTTAAAACTTTTTTGAAAAAAAATAATATTAGAGAACTAAATTTCCATTCTCTTCGTCATACTTTCGCAACAAGAGCATTAGAGAGCGGTATGGATATTAAAACACTTTCTGAAATTTTAGGACATTCAAGTGCTAATATAACTCTTCAAATTTATTGTCATAGTCTATGGGAAACAAAGAAAAAAGCAATAGAAAAAATGATTAAAGATGTCAAATCGGAAATTTGATTTACAATAAAATTAAAAATTTTGATTTGTTGTTTTAAGTTTTAATGGTTTTATTTTTTATTTTTAAAATTGATAGGTAATATTTAATAATTTAAAATGGTTTTTTTTATTTAATATTTTTATAATCAAAAAATTCTTAACAAATTCACCTTTTTATCATATACTGAATAAAAACAAGTTTTACTTGTTAAAGTTTTTTATTGCCTAATTATAACTTAATTAAAAAAAACAGATTTTTATCAAATTTTATTTTATAATTTTTTATTGTTTATAGTTTATAGATACTTTTTATAATTTATAACTAGTCTTTGTTATTTATAAATATTTTTTATAGTTTGTAAATACTTTTTATGTTTTATTTTTTATTTTTTATTTGTCATTTTTCTGTTCTTATTTTATTTATTTGTATAATTTATTTTTTTCATTTTGTTGTTTTTTATTTTAATTTAACTATTTATATATTTTTACAACTTTATTTGCTTAACATTTCTTTACTTTTGTTTTAAATTATGTTATATATATTTTATTATGGCTTTTTGTAAATTTTCATCTGAATATGTTATAAGTAATCAAACATCTGTTGATAACTTTTTTATTAATGAGTTTTTACCCTTTGCACCTGATAACTGTGTAAAGGTTTATATCTATGGGCTTTATAAATGTAATAATCCCAATAGTTTTGACAATACTATTGAATCTTTTGCAGAAACATTGCATCTAACAACTCAAGATATTGAAGATGCTTTTTTATACTGGCAAGAACAGGGTTTAGTTCAAGTTCTATTTACTGACCCAATTCAAATCCGCTACATACCTTTAAAAAATGTTATTAATAACACTAAAAAATTTAAAAAAGATAAATACACTGAGTTTAATTCTCAAGTTCAACATATAATTGAAGGACGTATGATAACGCCTAACGAATTTGCTGAATATTACACAATTATGGAAGCGTATCATATTCAACCCGAAGCACTTATAATGACAATTGATTATTGTACACAACTTAAAGGAAAAAATGTTGGTTATCCTTATATCTTAACCGTCGCAAGAAATTGGGCATTAGAGGGAATAACAACTTCTGGAAGTGTTGAAGAAAGAATTAAAATTTTAAATCAAACAACTTCTGATGTTGGAACTATTTTAAAAATTTGTTCAACCAGAAGACTAGCAACAGTTGAAGAACAAGAAAAATTAATCAAATGGACGGAAAGTTGGGGATTTAAACTTGATTGTATTGTTTATGTTGCTAAAACTATGGTTAAAAAACAGGGAAGAACAAACTTTGATAAAATAGATACAAAACTGGCAAAATATTATGAACTTAAAAAGTTGAGCATACAAGAAATCGAAGAATTTGAACAACAAAAATCTTCTATGTTTGATTTGGCAAAAGAGTTGTGTAAAACTATTGGCGTTTTCTATGAAAATTTGGAAAATGTTGTTGATGTTTATGTTTCAAAATGGCTGGATTTGGGACATACTAAAAATTCATTATTAACTCTTGCTAGTTATTGCTTTAAAACCTCAATTAGAACATTAGATGGTTTAGATAAAATTATTTTGAAATTATTTAAACTTGGAATTGTTAGTGAAAATGCTATTGATGAGTATCTTAACGAAATTATATCAACAGACAAACAAATCAAAGATATTTTGGAATTTTTGGGTCTTTCTCGAAATGTTAACTCACAAGATAGAGATTTCTATAAAACTTGGAAATATTCTTGGTTTATGTCCGACGATTTACTAAAACTTGCAACAGAAAAAGCACTCGGAAAAATACAACCTATGCAGTATATTAATAAACTCTTATCAACCTGGCATGTTAATAATGTTAAAACAGTTGAAGATGCTGAAAAATTAAAAATTGATTGGTCTCAAAATTTGTCAAAGGAAACTAATAAAACACAAAAATCCAAAAACAAAGTTATAGAAAAAGAAGACCTTTCTGCTCTTTTTGATAGTTTAGAAGAAATAGAAATTTAATTTTAACGATAAATGATATAATAAAAAATATAAGGTGATAATGATAATTATGGATAAAAAAGTTAATGATATTTTAAATAATAGACGCTTACAAGCACAAATAACAGCCAATATTAATTTTAACACCGCCTGTCTAATTCCCAATTTTAAAAAAAAATATAGTGAATACAAGTCCGCAATTATTGAAAATGCTAGAAAAAAAGTTCTTGAAAATAAAATTAATGACGATACCAAAATATTAAATATTAAAAATCAATTAAACAATATTTTGCAAGAAAAAAATTTATCTTTGAATGATTTACAGCCTTCTTATTATTGTTCCAAATGTTGCGACACGGGTTTTGTTAACGGCGAACAATGTTTGTGTGTTAAAGAAATCTTGAACACTTTAAATAAAAGTAATTTTTCTAATAAATCTCTACATTCTTTTAATGATGCCAACATGACAATATTTGAAAATGACACAATGCCAAAACTTTATAAATTATTAAAAGCATGGTGTAATAATCAAAAAAATATAAAAAATATTTTACTCCAAGGTGGAACTGGTGTTGGAAAAACTTTTTTAATTGAATGTTTAGCAACTGAATTTTTAAAACAAGGTAAATATGTTGTGTTTTCATCAGCATTTGAAATTAATAACGATTTCTTAAAATATCACACAACCTTTGATGAAAATAAGATGAGTTTTTTAGAAAAATATCTTGATTGTGATGTTCTTGTTATAGATGATTTAGGAACTGAACCTATATTTAAAAATATAACAAAAGAATATTTTTATCTATTATTTAACCAAAGAATGGTTGATAATAAAATAAACATTTTATCAACTAACTTAGATTTAATAAATATAAAAGAAAGATATGGAGACCGCATTTTTTCAAGAATATTAAGTAAACAAAACGGAAGGGCATTCAATATCAATCACAGCGATTTACGTTTAAAAAAATAAATAATCAAATTATAAAGTATAAATCATAATTTTTTATAATTAAAAAAAAGTAATTAGATATAAATCTAACTACTTTTTTTGTTATTAAATAAAATATTTATAATAAAAAAATCAAAAATAATAAAATATTTGAAATAATTTACCTATAAATTTATAAAACAAAAATTAATAAAAAAATATTTTTCATAAATTATTTTAAAATAATAAAGAATTGCCTTAATTTAGAAGAGATTTTTTTTGTTGTTATCGTTGTCCAAATTTTCATCATAATATTTTTCTGCATCTTTTGATTTGGTGTTTAAACGAGTTCTTTTGTTTCTGCGAATAGAAATAAAAACAATAATAAAATAAATTAAAACCAATATGAGAGAAGCAACGATAAAAACAACCATACCAAAAATTAACAAAAACAACAAGATAATGAGAAAAATATTATTTAACCAAAAAAAAGATTCTTCTTCGAAAAATTTAATTTTAACTTTTTCACAAACAAAATAATTGACAATAAATAAACTAATCAAAACAACAGCAAATATAATACATATTATATTTTCAGTAGTTAAACCTGCAAATAAAAAATTATATTTCATTCTACACTCCTAAAATTTTTTTATACATTATTTCGTTAAGTTATTTATTTAAATTATTAAAAACAATTAATTCATGCAAGGCTCTTGTTGTTGCTATATAAAGAAAGTTTTGCTGTAACAAATCGGTTGTTTTATTAGAAAATTCATTAACAACAATAACCGCATCAAACTCCAATCCTTTTGAAAAAACAACAGGTATAACATTAACAAGTCCACCAACGCGTCCCAAAGTTTTGTCTATCAGTTTAACATTTTTAATCATGGATTTGTCTATTATATCATAAACATATTTTCCTATAAAAGAAGTTGAAACAATTACTGCTATTTTTTTATAAATTTTAGAAAGTCTATCTATTTCATTATTAATATTTTGGATAAATTCATTAGATAAACTAATATTATTAACATTATTAAATAAATTAATTGATAAAGATTTAACAGGAACTCCATTACGATTAAAATTTGCTGAGTTTTTTAAATTTATAATAGATTGCGAATATTCTGATATTTGACGAGTTGAACGATATGTTGAATTTAAAAATCTCAATTTAGCATTCAAAATAATTTGTAATTTTTTTAAATAATTTGAAGATAATTTTCTTTCTAAACATTGATTTACATCACCCAAAATAGTTTTTTTACAATTAAATATTATATTTAAAAGATAAAGTGCGATTGGGGAATAGTCCTGCATTTCATCAATTATAATATGTTTGTATGTGTTATGTGTTTCAATTCCAAGAAGAAAATCTTTAATATAAAGAAGAGCAGGAACATCTTCAAAACGAATTAAATTATTTTGTTTTTCTTTATTATAAGTGTAATGTAATTTTAATCCAACCTCATTTAAAAATTTTGAGTATATAGAAATAATGCTTGTGTTTTCAAACATGTTATACAAAACTTTTTTTATTCTATTAAAAATAATTTTTTCATTTTGACGAGAAAGATTTAATTGGTCAACAATATGGTCCGCTATCCATTCTATTTTAATAGAAGGCTTTTTATCAGCATATCTATTTTGATATAAATTTTGAATTTGTTCCGCTTTAATAACAACACTTCCAACTGCAATATCTTTTGCATGAAAAATTGTTTTTAAATGTTTAAAACAAAAATTTTGTAATTTTTCAAAAAAGTTAAAACTTGATTTAAATTGAATTTCCTGCAAGCGACTAAAATTATTAATATAATAAATATTTCTTTTTAGATTTTTATCTAAATAAATTTTTCTATTATTTTTATAAAAATTTCTCAAATTATTATTGTGACTATATTTTAAATATTTATTTTTTTCATTAATAATTTTATTTTTATAAAAATTAGTACATTGTGTTGAATTTAAGTTTTTTAAATTTTTATTAAACTTTTTTAATTCTTTAAAATTAATATTATTATAATTTACATTTTGTTTCAAAAAATTTTCTTTTAATAGTGTTTCAATCATATCTGCTCGAGATTCAAAATGTAAAAATCCAAACAATTCTCTTTTTGCGATTTCTTCAAAAGTTATTTTAGGTGTATTTTCTTCGCCAAGTTCAGGCAAAACATCGCTAATATAATCACTAAATAACACGCTTGGAGAAAGTATTAAAATATCTTTAGAAGATATTTTGTTTTTATAAAGCAAATAAGCAACTCTGTGTAATGCTATTGAAGTTTTTCCGCTTCCAGCGATTCCTTGAATCAACATATTCTCAAACTCATCACCACGAATTATTTTATTTTGTTCTTTTTGTATTGTAGCAACAATATTTTTCATCTTATCATCAGAAGATTGTCCTAGTGCCTCACGTAAAATTTCATCGCCAATCGTCAAATTCGAATTGAAAGCATATATGATTTTATTACCTTGAATTTTATATTGTCTTTTTAGTGTTATTTCTCCTGAAATTTCGCCCATTGGGGCAATATAAGAACATCTTCCTTTTTCGAAATCATAATAAAGTGTTGATATTGGGGCCCGCCAATCAATAACCAATGGAAGATTATAGCCTTGTTTTCCTATGTGTGCAATACCAATATATAAAGGAAGTAAAGTTTTGTCATCATCTGCTATAAAATCTATTCTGCCAAAATAAGGACTTTCTTTTTGTTTATTTAAAAGATAAAGTTTTCTTTTTAAATCTAAACAATCTAATTGTAGTTTTTCAAGCATACTTCTTTGAACTGAAGCTTCTTGTTTATCCATTTCATAAAAAGATAATGCTATAAATTTACTTAATTCATCTAAGCCTTGTTCACTTTCTTCAATACCTTTATTTAAAATTTTAATTGCATTATCAAGAGTTGAGTGAGTTAAACTTAAATATTTTTTTTCTTCTTTTAAATCTTTATCATTTAGCATAAATAACCTCACCATTTAATTTGTAGTTAAAATTTTTATTTTTATTATATTTTTAATATTTTTAATTTTTTAATATTTTTCTAATATTTTTGATATTTTTAATTTAATTTTATTAATTATTTAATTGATAAACCACTAATATTAAAAATTAAAACAAAATTAAAATATTATAATATAAAATTTTTATTGTCAAAATTTTAAGTTTATTTAGATACTAAAATAAATAACAAAAATTAAATTTATATTAAAACTAAAATTTAAAATATTTTATTTGTTTATAATAATTTGTTTTTCTTTATTTTTGTTATCATAACAGATATTTTTAACTGTACATACCGCTTTGATATCTTGTTCGAGCAAATTAATTGATTGAGAAAAACCTGAAATATTAATTGAGGAAATTTCTTCTTTTAGAGATAAATTGTTTTCACTTTTAAATCTTCTAACACTTGTAACTATTTCGCAAGCATCATCACCTAATTTTATTATCTCTTCAAGACTTAACTTTTTATCAAAATGACAAGAAATTTGTTTTAATAATGTTTTATGAATTGATATTTCATGTTCATAGTTTTCATAAAAATCTTTATATATTTCTTCTGTTATATGAGGCAAATAAATTGCAAACATTTTCAGCATTTCTTTAAGAACCATAAATGAAGAAAATTTTGCACTTTCCGTTGCATCTTCTCCATAAACATCTGGATTATATAATCTTCTTTTTGCAATTTCAATATAATTATCGCAAAAATTCCAAAAGAATTTTTCCAATTCACCAATAGCAAGACCTATTTCATAGCGTTCAAAATAATTAATAAAGTTTTTTTGCATATTGTTAAATTTTGCAATAATCCATTGGTCAATAAGAGTTAATTCAATTTCTTTAGGCTGATAGTTTTGCAAGAAAGACAATACAAACTTTGATGCGTTCCAAATTTTATTAACTAATTTTGCACCATTTTTCATTTCTTCATCACTAAATATTATATCTCGTCCCAAACTACCTGTGCTTGCCCAGTATCTTGTTACATCTGCCGATTTTTCATTAATTAAGTCAGAGGGATTAAATTTAGCATTATTTTTACTCTTACTTATTTTATTATCTTTATCTGCCATAACAAAACCAGAAATCATAACATTTTTCCAAGGTAGAGAATTAGTGTGATAGAAACTTTTAACTATTGTATAAAAATCCCAAGTTCTAATTATGTCGTGAGCATTAGGGCGCAAACTCATTGGATAAATTTTTTTAATTAATTCATTGTTTTCACCATCAATCCATTTTGCATTAATAAGAGGAGTTATAGAAGAGGTTTGCCATGTGTCAAAGATGTCTTTTTCAGGCTCAAAATCTTTTCCTCCACATTTATAACAAGCATGAAGAGGTTGAGTTGTTAAAGGGTTACATGGCAGTTGTTTTTCTTCGGCAAATACAATTTCTCCACAATTTTTACAATACCAAACAGGAATAGGAACTCCAAAATATCTTTGCCGAGAAATACACCAGTCTCTATCAATATTTTCAACCCAATTCAAATAGCGACTTTTCATAAAAGAAGGGAACCAATTAATTTTATTTCCTAATTCCAAAAACTCTTTTTTATGAGACATTAAGTCAATGAACCATTGTTTTTTTATGTTAATTTCCATAGGAGTTCCACAACGTTCGTGGGTTGAAACTGCATGAATAATATTTTCTTGTTTATAAAGTTCTTTAGATTGTTTTAGTTTTTCTATAATACTTTCTCTTGCAACTTTTATCTTTAACCCAGCAAACTCACCTGCGAGTTGAGTCATTCGACCGCCGTCATCAATAGCGGTTTTTATAGGAAGAAAATGTTTTTCTTGCCAAAATAAATCTGTTTCATCTCCAAAGGTACAACACATAACAGCACCAGTTCCTTTCTCTAAGGAAACTTTATCATCAGTTAAAACTGGTACTTCAAAATGATAAAATGGAACAATAACTTTTTTTCCAACAAAATCAATATATCTTTTGTCATCAGGGTGAACAAAAACACAAACACAAGCGGATAATAATTCCGGTCTAGTTGTTGCAATTTCCAAACAACCACTACCATCGGAAAGAGGAAAATGTAAATAATTAAAAAAAGATGGAATATCCTTACTTTCAAGTTCTGCTTGTGCTATTGAAATTCTACATTCTGGACACCATATTGCAGGTTTTTCTGCATAATAAGCAAGTTTATTTTTTGCAAGTTCAATAAAAGATTTTTGACTGGCTTTTTGAACACTAGGGCTAGCAGTTGAGTATAACAAATTAAAATCTGCTGAATTTCCTGCCTTGATAAACATTTCCTTAAATTCTTGTTCATATTTTTGTGCAACTTCACGGCACAAATTTCCAAATTCCTCACGGCTCATTTCATGCGCTTTAATTTTCTTTTCTTTTTCAACAAGTCGCTCTGTTGGAAGACCGTTGTCATCAAATCCAAATGGATAAAAAACATTATATCCAGTCATTCTTTTAAATCTTGCCATAAACTCTGCTTGTGAATATGAAAATATATGCCCTATATGTATATGCCCACTAACTGTTGGTGGCGGAGTGTCAATAGCAAAAATAGGTTGTTTGGAATTTATGTCAAATTTATAAACATTATTTTCCTGCCAAAATTTTTGCCATTTAGTTTCGCTTTCTCTAAAATTATATTTGTTTAACATTATAATATCTCCTAAATTATTTTGTTTTATATTTTTTGTTAAAATTTTTATATTAAAAAATTATGATTGTAAGATTTAATTGTTAATATTTTAAATAAACAACTTATCAAATTTAAAAATTAAATATTTAAACATTTAAATAGAATTACAAACATTTTAGTATTGAATTTTTAATTTATAAATTTATTATTTCATTTGTTTATGGTGTTTGAATCATTTTCAATATATTTATTAAACCTCTTGCAGTATAAAATAATAGATTTTATATCTTTAAATAATTAATTTAAATTAATAGGTAATATTATAAAACAAAATATTTTAATTGTAAATAATAAAATTTAATAATTTATAAATTGAACAAATTAAAATATTAAAAGTTAAATATTAAATTAATAAAAACTTAAAATTATTGCTTAAATTAAAAATTTTAAATATTCTCAAAAAAATCAAAATTAATATGATTTAAATATTATAAAAACTAAAAATTTAATAAATATTTTATTAATTGAAATAAAATTCAATTACTTGTATATGTTTTTCTTCTATAAATTTTATATTTCCTATTCGTTTTAGAGTATAAATTCTTAAAGATGTTAATGCAATTAATCCCAAAATGAGTATATAAATCATAATAACTGCAAGCCATACATAAAAAGGTAGTTTAAAACTAATTGCCAAAAAACATGTTCCAACTATTAAAAGTGGTATTAATAAACAATATATAACTAATTGAAGTTTTAATTTATTAAATGATATATTTTTATGTTTGTAGTGTGGAGTATTATTTTCAACAAAGTCAACATTCATTTGATACCATTTATTTAATTTGGATAAGTTGGTTATTGAAGTTGATTTCATAATTTCAACTGCCTTAAAACTAAAAAATTGTAAAGAAATATCTCCACTATAAAAATTGAAATTAAATAAACTTTTGTAAATAGATTTAATTTTATTTTTAAACCATGTTTTTAGTTTCGATGATTTTTTGCTTTGTTTAGGCATGACAATATCAGCGCCACTAAATCCCTTTAAAATAATCTGTTGAAATAAATCTAAATTCCAATCAAGACAATCATCACGAATCAAAAAAACATTGTCATTAACAAAAGAAAAACCATCTTCAATCATTGCTTCTTCAGATGTTCCATTTGGGTAAATAATTAATTTAAAGACGTTAGACAAATTATCCAGACAATTATCTTTTTTCCGATTTGTTTTTTTAGATAATGAATTTTTTGATTTTTTTCCAGTTTGTTGGCACAAAAGAGTTTTAGAGTTAAATTCACTTTCCTTTTTTACTTCTTCAACAATATTTAAAATACTATGTTTTTTTTCTGCCAAAAAGATAACTTGATATTTTTGAATTTTTGAAAAGTTTAAAAAATTGATTATTTCTTTTTTTTGAGGTTCATGTGATTTTAAACTTAATAAAATAGTTAAATTCATACTCATCCTTTTTAATACCAAACAATATTAAAAAATATTTTTAATTGCGATAAATATTTTTATTAGTTATTTAATAATATATTGTTTGTTAAAATGTTTATAATTTTCTTAATTAAAGAATTATTTTTGTTAACACGAAACCATTAATTTATAAACCATTTTTTAACCGCTTATTATTGCATAAAATAAATAATTTGTTTTAATATTAAAATTAAAACTTTTTAAGCCTTAGAGCATGTCGTCCTTTTTCAAAATCAGTTGTTAAAAAAACTTTAATGGTTTTTATTGCAGTTCTTTTTTTCATATACCTTCCAGGTAAAACGAGAACATTTGCATCGTTATGACGTCTAGCAAAACTAGCCATTTTAGCATTGTAACAAAGAGCCGCTCTAATTTGTGGATTTCTATTAGCAACAATACTCATACCTATTCCAGTTCCACAAATAAAAATACCAACATTTGTGTCGTTTTCAAGCACGCGTTCACAACCTGCTTTCGCATAATCTGGGTAGTCAACAGGTTCGGTTGAATATGTTCCAACATCAATTGTTGTAATATTTTCGCTGTTAAAAAAAGCTTTTATTTGTTCTTTGAGAGGAAAACCTGCATGGTCGCAAGCAAGAATAATCATAATATTAACTCCTTTTTTATTTGTAAATAAAATAAAAATATATAACCTATTAATTTATTATAGTAATATAATAACTAAGTATAATATATCACAAAAAAAATAAAAAATAAACATTTTAAAAAAATATTTTAATAAATATGTTTATAGATTTAATTTTTAAAATAGTAAAAATAAAAAATCAATAAAAATCTTGACTTTTGTCCAAAATTAAGTTATCATACGTTGTAGACTAACTAAATTTTTGAATCAAAAGTTATATTAAACATTAGTTCAAATAAATTATAAAATTAAAATTTGTATAAGCGATAATGCTAAGATAAGAATGAAATAAATAATTTATAAAAGAATTAATAAAAAACAAATAGAAATAAGCGGGTATGGCGAAATTGGCAGACGCGCTAGACTTAGGATCTAGTGGGCAACCGTGGGGGTTCAAGTCCCTCTACCCGCACCAAAGCAGACAGAGATTGAACCCTATATATCTATTCGTAAACGGTGTAGCGGGTTTTATCTCTGAAAGGTAAGAAAAAAGCACAAGGTTCAATGCCTTGTGCTTTTTCCCATCTCCCTCCCAAGAATGCCCACCCTTTTGTGTCGCTAAAACGGGCAATCTCCCTCATCGTCAATCGGTATCAAAGTTATTGCTTTTTCTTTTAATTTCCCCGTATGCTTGTTTACGGGCGTTTCTTTGCTTATATCGAAATTATATACCGCCGTTATTCGCCGCAGAAACGCCGCCCACGTTTTCGGCTCTGTTTGCTGTATATTCGTATATTGTTCTTTCAATGAGAGATTAGAAACGATATACACGGTATCATAGCAAGCCACGCGGTTGAATTGCCGCCCGCGTATGCGTATCGGCTGCCCGTCCAGATAGTCCAGTATTTCCGAGATTTTGAAAGAACTGCGGAACTCGTCTAAAAACAGTATCTTTTCGCCGTTGTAATCGTCTATCCAGCCGAACTCGTAATTCGTCGTTCGGTACACGTCATCATAGCCGTGTTTTTGGAATACATAACTTGTTTTTCCGCACCCCGCCGAGCCGTAAATGTAATAAACTTTCATATTGCGAAACACCCGCTTGAACTTATTTTCCAAGTACGATTGCCTGTATTCTTTTGCCCATTTCATAACGCGGATAAAGCGGTTGCCGTGTTTTTTGGAAAGGTCGTAAAAACTCATATCGCTTTCAATATTGCGCATTATATCGGTCAGATCGGTGCGTTCGCCGTCCTCTATGAACTCGCCGCATTCGTAGTAGGTAGGACTGATTCTCGTTTCTTCGTCCATACAGTATAAGCGGGCTTGCGTTCGTTTGGCTCTGCGTTGTTCTATATGCGCGTCAACGCCGATATTTGCTTTTGAAAGATACTTCTTTATAGTGGTAAACCATTTCGGTTGCGTAAACTCAAAATAACCTTGATAATGTTCCGTACCCGTTTCGGGTGCGCGTTCACGCTGAAAGACTGCGTATCGCAAATCAGATACGGTTTTCAGATATTCCAAAAATTCTTGTTCCGTTTGCACGGGATTATTTATCGTATAGCACCAGTCGCGGGCTTGTTTGTTCTTTTTAGTTTTTCCGTCCGTTTCGTCCGCAACGGGCAAATCTATCTTAATCTTACTGTTTTCGTCCATATCAAAAACTCCATATAATTGCCGCCAATGCGTTACACTATGACATAGTGGCGTGATAATACTATACGCCACGCGCGGGTGGCAAGCCACCCGCGCACGTTGCCGATTTCTTTGCATTCGCAAAATAATCGCTTAATTGCTTTTCGTTCCGCTTTATCATTATTTCCGATATGCGGTGCATAACGCTTTCCTGCGATTCCGTCATACCGTTTTTGTTTAATTCCGTAACCTTAACATACAAGGGTACGTTTATCATAGGTGAGCCGTCATTGTTGCGTAAAGCAATATATGCCACGACCTGATACAATTCCTTTTCCATAACCCTATACCCCTAAATACTTGCGCAAATGCTTATACACCGTCTGCATTTGCCTTGATACTGCCGACTTTGAAACGCCCGTTTCTCTTGCGATTGCGCTGAATGACTTTCCGAGAAAGAAAACTTTATAAACAAGTTCCTGTCTTTTGGGCGTGAGCATAGATATTGCTTTTCGTATGCATGCGATATTTTCTTTGCGTATGTAACTTTCAAACGGGCTGTCCGTGTGCTTGTCCTCGAAGTCTATTCCCGTATCGGTAAAATAGTATAGCGACGTATGCCGTCTTGTTTCCCGCCAATGATTGCGCTTTTCCTGTTGTACGATTTCAAGGTGTACGGCGTGAAGTTCGTCCGATACCTCAACCGTGCTTGTAGTGCCGTCTGCGAATTTATATTTGATTGTCTGCATAGAAAACCCTCCGCTTATAAGCGTGGCGGAGGGCAAACGGCAACGTTTTTTACAAAACTTTTTTTGTTTTTTATAAATTATTTGCATTGTTTGTCCGTTCCTCGATTTTCTGTTTTTGAAAACCGACTGAAACGGACAAATTTCGCAATAAAGAACGCCCGCCAGCCGAGAACTAAATCTCGATCTGACGGGCGCAAAAACATATTAAAAAAGCCCGACAAACTTCTGAACTAAACCAAGAGATTTAGCCCTGAAAATTTGTCGGGTTCATACTCTTTCGCGGAGAGTTTCAACACCTTGAACAAATGCCAGCCGTAGGCGAGCGTACGCATACAACCCCGTTATTTCGCTTGATTTTGGGATATGTATTGCGCTTATTATGAATTGTCAAAACATAAAAAAAGAATTGAGTGCGACATTTCTGCCCCCGAAAATAAATACTTTTGCTTTACTTTCGTACACCCAATTCT
>CALWEA010000019.1 GCA_944376905.1 uncultured Clostridia bacterium | reverse complement strand
TCTTGTGCCTTTATAGAAAGGTGAAAGAGTGATATATTAAATGGAAGTTATCATTCAAATGATTATTTATTCATTATTTGCTTGATTAAATCTTGTACAATATACTTTATTTTACTATTCTCAAAACGTACATTGCCAAGATTGTAGTTGTCGATAAATGTTTTCCAACAAGAATATTTTTTACATGAGCTTAAAAACATAGTATTAGGTGTGTGATCTGCTAAAGTGCAAGCAAATGTAAAAGGGTAATCTTTTAAATAATCATTTGATACAAATATTTTGCCCAATTTCCAGTCGAACCATACACCGAAACGTATTTTCTTCATATATAAAGGCAAATGAAAACTTAGCACTTCCGCTTTTGTGTTCGATAAAATTTTTGTTATCATTTAAAATTTTATTATTTATAGCATAATCTTCAAAACTTGTATTCGACACTAACTTTCCGAAACGCGTTTTCTTTTTTGCTTCTCTGTATTCTTCATTTTTCATATATTGTAGTAAAATTAAATTATCTTTAAATAATTTTATATCATTGTTAAAAGGTAAAGATAAATTAAAATATAAAAAATACGGATTAGTGTATACATTTGCAGGATTTCCAAGTAAGAAAACTCGAACATCACGCATTCTAGCAATAGTTTCAATTAAATTTAGAAAAACAAAAACTTCATTATGCAAATAATATTTCTTTTGACCTTCTTCGATAATGAATTCATCAAAAATTAATGTTGTAACATTTGGAAAATTTGAGCCTTTTAAGTCCTGTGCAGTAGATAAAGTCATTGCATAACCGCAAATTTTCTCATCACAATAGAATTTATTACCGCTTAACGGCTAGTGCGTGTCCTTCAAATTCGTTGTTTGATTTTAAAGCTTCAAAAAAGCTTGTGCTACCTTCTTTTAAATCAGATTTGTAACGTCTAATATATGCAAATTGTTCATTCTTTTTAATAAACTTATTTACGCACATTTTAGATGCTCCGTACGTTTTACCGAACGCCACGTTCACCAATTAAAATATTAATGAAGGCGTTGTAAGATAATATTTTATTATAATTATAATACAATTTAACCGCCTCCAAAAAAATTAAGAATTGATGATTGTGGAATGATTAAAGTTATAAAGCGAGACATCACTCCAAAATTTTTACAGCAGACTCTTCGCCTGTGATAATCTGTAAAAACGCACTTTAAAATTACTTTAAAGTTCCACATAATTATTATAACACAAATTAATGAATAATACAACAATAAATTGTCAATAATATTATTAAAAATAAAATTAAAAATAAAATTAAAAATAATTTTTGAAATTATTTTTGTAAAAATATGTTGACATTTTTCAAATTATGATATAAAATGTAATAAATTAATAAAAGGAAGGGGTAATTATATGAATTATGAAGAATTATATAATACAATAAGAAGAAAATTATATGAAGTTTGTGAAGTTAGTGAAACATTAAATGTAAATAAATTTATAAGTTTTATTGAAACAGAAGAAGCTAAATTATATAATGAATTTATTTGTAAAAATAATGATGAATTACCATTTTAGGAAGTGTAGAAAATGCAAGTACGAATAAAGAATGTTAAGATTGATAAATATTATGTATTTAATACAAATGAAAATGAAACAAAAGAAGAATTTATAAAGAGACTAAATGAAATATGTATTGACAAAGATTTTGATTTTAGAATTAAAAGTTTTTAGAAAGGAATAAAAAACAATGTTTGAAGTAACTTATAGTCTTAATGGACTAATAAAAAAGATAATGATTAATGGTAATGACGCAGTACAAGTAACACAGATTATGACAAATATGTATGGAACAGGAAATATACGTATTATAAATATTAGGAGGGTGTAAAATGATAAGATTAATAATTGATATAAAAGAAGATAGAAAATTTGAAGATAAAAATTTTACTGGAACAAAACTAGATGTAGAATTTACAGAAAAAGGAATGAAACCAACAAAAGCAGAAATTGAAGTATTTAATAGATATAAAGAATTACTAAATGTAAATAAAAAAAGACAATATTGGAATTCAGAAAGTTTAAAAAAGGAAATTGCAAATGAGTTATGGAAAATTTTAGATAGTATATAAATTAAATTTTATATAAGTTATAGCTAAACTTTAAAGCTAACAAATAAATTGCGGAAGCTATAGCCTAAAATAGCAGAAAGTGAGGATTTTAAAATGGAAGAAAATCAAGAAAATTTAAAAAATGAGGAAGAAGTAAAAGAGGAGACAGCAATAGCAACAGTACAAGGTTTTGACGCACTTTCAAAATCTACAAATACTAAAGTTGATATATTTACAAATATTACAGATAAGAAAAAACTATTTAATTTAGATGGACATGTAGACACACTTTTAAATGATTGTGAAGGAGAGCTTATAAGAGTAAAAGAAGTTTTAATTAAAAGATATGAAAAACCTTTAAAAGAGCCAATAATAGATGAAGAAACTGGAGAAGTTTTAAAAGATAAAGAATATACAATGGCTTGCGTTTTAGTAGATGACGCAAATAAAAGCTATGCTACAGGTTCAAAGATTTTTACAATTCAAATGATGAGATATTTACAAATGTTTGGGGTTTCTGAGGAAGGTTTTGAAATAAAAATAGTAAAAACTAAACAAAGTTCAGGTAATAAGGCATTAAGTTTTGAGCTTGTATAATTACAAGCTCTTTATTTTTACAAGGAGGTGTTATGTAAATTGAAAACAGCAAATGGTATAGAGCTTAATTTGGCAATATCACAATATAAAAGTGTTTATGAAGGTTTTACGTTTTATTTTTCAAGCCTGTTTTATAAAAGAAAATTTGATTCTACTTTAGAAACATACTTAGAACTTGAAACAACTAAACTAATTAATAAATATAAAATTAATATAAATCCACGAATTTATTTAGCTATTAGTTATTATAAGAAAATTGAAAAACGTGGATTTTATGTAAAGTCACCAGAAAATATAAAATGCAATAATTTATTTTTTAGCATTAAACCTCAAGTTTATTAAAAAGCGAGGTGAAAAAATGTGGCAATTAGATGGAAACAAAGTGACTATTTATCTTTAGGAAGAGAAGTTGCAAGATTTAATAAAAAAATAAACGAATTAAACAAAGAAGAAAAAAAGTTATATTTACCAGAAATTCAAGATTATAACTATGTAAAAGGAAGAATTCATACAAGAGCAGAGCTTAACAGAGTTATTTCTTCACTTAGACGTTTTAGTAAAGAGGGAGCAGAAGAAATATATACAAATAATGCAGGTGAAGTTATGACTAACTGGGAACACAATGAGCTTGTAAAGCAACAAAAAATAGCAGAAAGAAATTTGCGTCAAGAAGCAAAAGAATTTGAACAGCCAATTTCTTCTGGATATTCTAAAGCTCAAATGCGGTAGTTTGCGTTATAGACAAATTGTAAATACTATAAGAAATTTAAAACAGCTTGAAATAAAGTCAAGTGGTGATTTTAAACGTTTAAAATCAAGAATTAATGATATTGGAACGTTAGATTACAATATGGTAAAGGCTACTATTTATAGAGAAAATTTTGAATATGCATTACAACATGTACAAGAATATGAAGGTTTTGATATTTTACAAAAATATCTAAATAGAATAAAGAATCCAGAACGTTTTTATCAATATATTAAAAAATCTAATGTAATGAGTGATATTTTTGCTTACTATAAACCACGGCGATAGTGTTGTTTATAATATGGGAGCTTTTGCTACAGACCAAGATAGATTTAATATGGGTTTAGAACAGCTTGGAATTGTTGATAATGAAAAGAAAAATATAATAAATAGAATAAATAAAAGAATTACTAAAGTTACAGATGAAGAAAATCTAAAAACTTGGAATTTAGTTAAAGCTCAGGCAAATTCAATTTCTAATGCAGAAGATTTATTTCAAGTTTTAGAAAATTATAAAAAATTAAGAATTTAGGAGGTTAAATTTTATGTGAAATATACAGCAGATTTTGAAACAGCGACTTGGCTTGAAAATGAAACTTGGGTTTGGGCTTGGGCTGTTTGTGAAATTGGAAATGAGGAAAATATTATTATTGATAATAATATAGATAGTTTTATGGAGTTTTGTAAAAATTCAAAAAATTCCACATTCTATTTTCATAATTTGCGTTTTGACGGAGAGTTTATAATATATTGGTTATTAACACATGGATTTAAACATATAACAAGTATTGAAGAACGTGAGGCAAATACATTTGAAACTCTTATTTCAGATATGGGACAATTTTATCAAATTACAGTTTATTATTACTATCATAATAGAAATGCTAAAAAAGTCACATTTATTGATAGTTTAAAGATAATTCCTTTTAAAGTCGAAGAAATAGCAAAAAGTTTTAAGCTTTCAATAAGTAAGCTTGAACTTGATTATAATAAACCGCGTGAAAAACGGTCACATTATAACAGAAGAAGAAAAAAAGTATATAACAAATGATGTAAAAATAGTTGCAATGGCTCTTAATACTTTATTTAATGAAGGTTTAACAAGAATGACCCAAGGTTCAAATGCTCTTTCAGATTATAAAAAAATTGTATCTATGAAAAAATTTGAGCATTGGTTTCCACAGCTTGATTATGATATAGACAAAGATATTAGGCAGGCTTATAAACGGTGGATTTACTTATCTTAACCCTGTTTACAAAGAAAAAGAACTTCAAAATATAACTGTACTTGACGTTAATTCACTTTATCCATGGGTATTACACGACTGTAAACTCCCATATGACGAAGGATTATTTTTTGACGGTGAGTACAAAGAGGACAAAGTTTACAATTTATACATTCAGATGTTTACTTGTAGTTTTGAACTTAAGAAAAATAAAATTCCATGTGTACAAGTAAAAAATAATCGAGAATATTTTAAGGAAACAGAATGGCTTACTTCAAGTGAAAATCATTTAGTTACAATGTGTATGACTTCTGTTGATTATAAATTATTTAGAGAACAATATGATGTAAAAGACTTAACATTTGACTGTGGCTGGAAGTTTAAGAGTTTAGAAGGTATGTTTACAGAATATGTAGATAAGTGGATGAAAGTTAAAATTGAAAGTACAAAAACAGGTAATAAAGGAATGAGAACTCTTGCAAAACTAATGCTTAACGCGTTATATGGAAAATTTGCAACAAGTCTTGACGCTCAAAGTAAAATACCATATTTAGGTCAAGATGAAGCGGTTCACTATACGCTTGGAGAAGAAGAAACTAAAAAAGGTCTTTATTTGCCACTCGGCTGTTTTGTAACAGCATGGGCTAGAAATAAAACAATAAGGACAGCGCAGGCAATAACAGATTATTCAATTAATAAATATGGTTATGACGCTTTTGTATATTCGGATACAGATAGTATTCATACACTTTTAAGAATAGATGAGCTTAAACAGTTTTGCGAAATTGATAGCGTAAAACTTGGTGCTTGGAAAAATGAAGGTTTTGCAAAACGAGCAAAATTCATACGTCAAAAATGTTATGTGGAAGAAATTGAAGATGAAATGAAAATAACATGTTGTGGAATGCCAGACGATTGTTATCAATATGTTAAATGGGAAGATTTTAAACCAGGAATGAGCGTTCCAGGAAAGCTAAAACCACACCACGTAAAAGGTCGGAATAATACTAAAACCTGAGCCATTTACGTTAAAAGAAGAAAAACTTCTAAAAACTGTTGACAAACGTAAAAAGAATAATTAAAATAAAACTAAACATAATATTTTTATAAAAGGAGTTTTTAAATATGAATATTTTAGAAATTGTTCAACAATTAAATTTTTCAAGTCTTTTTTGGCAGATTGTAACGCCTTTACTTTTTAGTTTAGCAGATATAATAACAGGCTATATTCAAGCAGTTATAAATCACACTGTTGATAGTCAAAAAATGAGACAAGGATTGTATCACAAAGTATTAATTATTTTAGTTTTATTTTTAAGTTTTGTACTCGGACTAGCTTTCAATATTATGTCAATTCCCACTTTTGCTTGTGTATATGTTGTTTTAATGGAGCTATTTTCAATAGTAGAAAATCTAAAAAAGGCAGGAATTGATATTGGCTGGCTATCAGAAATTGTAAAAGATAAAACAGAAGATACAACAGAAGAAAGTATAAATAAATTAACAAAAACTATTGAAGAAAAGAAGGAGGAAGATATAAAATGAATATTATAGATGTTGGGCTAGAGTTTAATTCAAATATGACACTAAGAAACGTAAATTCAATTAAAAGAATAATTCTTCATCATTCAGGAGTAACCGTTTTGCAAAGCGTAGAAACAATTCATAACTATCACAAAAATACGAATGGATGGGCAGGAATTGGTTATCATTTTTATATAAGAAAGGATGGAAGTATCTACAAAGGACGTCCTCTTGAATGTCTGGGTGCTCATGCTTCAGGAAGTAATTCAGACTCAATTGGAGTTTGCTGTGAAGGTAATTTTGAAGTAGAGCAAATGCCAGAGGCTCAAAAGAACTCATTAATTGAACTTATAAATTATTTAATAGATAATTATTCAATTGAAAAAATACAAGGACATAAAGATGTAAATTCAACTTCATGTCCAGGTTCAAATTTTCCACTTGAAGAAATGAAACATTTACTAAATAGTAAAGATGAACAACCAAGTAATGAAGAAACGAACAAAAATATTTATAATGACGGATTAGTAAATTGCATTTATGACATTCAGGAATGGCTAAATAGACATTATAGTACAGGATTAGCATTAGATAATATTTATGGAACAGAAACTAAAAAAGCATTAATAAAAGGTTTACAAACAGAACTAAACGTACAATTTAATAAAGGGCTATCAGTAGACGGAATATTCGGAACTAACACTTATAATGCTTGTATAAATGTAAGAATTAGAGCACAAGGTAACATAACAATGCTAATTCAAATGTGTTTATTTATCAAAGGTTATAATGTATCTATGGACAAAAAGTTTGGACAAGATACGATAGCAAAAGTAAAGCAATTTCAAAACGATAATGGTTTATCTGTTGATGGAATTGTCGGTAAAAACACATTTAATGCTTTATTTAATTAAAATATTGACAAATTAAATTTAATTATTTATAATAGATAGATCTCTATTTTATTGTTCATTAAAAATACTGGGTTTTTTCTTCAATTTTCCCAGTATTTTTATTGACAAAATTAAAATAAAGTAGTAATATAAATATTGTATTTTATTATTTTTCTTCCTAAAATAAAAGAATACGCCAATATAAATCTTTAAAAGCAGAAAATAAGAGGAGTACGTCCTCTTATTTTTTATTATATCTTTCATTAAAAAATCTAATTTGTTTAATTTTTTCTAAATTTATAAAATTTTCAAAAAATTGTGTATAAATTTGTTCTATAAAATAATATAAAATTTGAAAGTCAGTTTTATTTATAACATCAGTTACTATTTCACAAGCAAATAGATTTTGTAAATTAACTTGGCATTTGATTATTCCAAAATTTTGCGAAACTTTTATCTCAAAATTAGGAAAAATTTCTTTTAATTTACTTTCAATTTTTAAATGCGAATCTCTCATTTTATTTTACCTCCAGATATTCATTAATTTTATCAATAACAAGACTTGTAAAAGTCTTGTTTTGATTTTTGAGTTTTAGCTTTAAATTATTATATAATTTTTTATCAAGTTTAATTGTTTTTGTAACTTTAGTTTCTTTTTCTTTTGAGTATTCTTTTTTATAGTCTCTGTTCATTATATCACCTCATAAAAATATAATTCATTTACAAAATATTGCACAAATTTATTTCCATAAAAAATTTTAACAGAAGAAGCGTTTTTACTTTCTTTTTTCATACTATTTAAATTTATCAATTTATTATGATGTGTTTTTATTCCATTATTATAAAAATATAAATATTCTAAAGTGTCCATTATATCACCTCAAATCCTATAATTTCTAAAGCGTCTAGGCATTCTTTTGAATTTTCTTCTAATTTAGATAAATCATTATTAATTTGATATTTGTAATTAGGTTTATATTCACAATTTTTATTTTTCCTCCTTTAATAAATTTTTTAATTCTTTTTCTTTTGCTTTAGCAAGTATTGTTAAGCCTTTTCTTTTAAATTCGCTAATTACATATTTTAAATCCTCAATTTGATTTTCTTTACTATATTTCATAATAAATTCCTCCTCATTTTTAAAATTCTTCAAAATATACTTTTTTGAGTTTGTTTCCATTTTCTACTTTAAAATTTTTACAATACTCTATAGCGTCATCTAATGAAGTTTCATTAAATTTTGAAACTTTGTAAAATACACCATTTCTTCTTTGCTCTTTAAATTCATAAATCCTTCCTTCTTCAATTTCAATTACTTTGTAGTTTCTTCCATTTACTTCAAAAATTTTCTCTTTCATTATTTTTCCTCCTTCTTTCCTAAAACTTTATTTTTGTTAATATATTTATCACAAATTTTTGCTTTTAAATCAAAATATTGTTTTATTGTTATTTCATAATTATTGTATTTTCTTTCAAGTTCCTCTAATTCATACCAAATATTCATTATTATTTCCTCCCTTCTTTACTTATAATTATACTACGTAATTACGAAAATTGCAAGTACTTTTTAAAATTTTTTAAAGAATTTTTTAAAATTATTTTGTAAATAATATTAAAAATACTTTTAAATCACTAAAAATAATTTGACAAATAAAATCTAAAAAAGTATAATTAAGTTATAATATGTTAGTCGAATTTTATCTTATAAAATCTAACGGTAAACCTTAATTTACATAATATCATAATAAAAAATTAATGTAAATAAAACTTCCGTATCTTTAGCAAAAATTCGACTTGAAAGGAAAAATAATGGCAGATTATGAGGCAAAAATTGCACCTTTTATAAATCAAGAATTTTGGGTAACTAGCGAATTTGGAGAACCACGTAGTGGAAGAGACCCACACAAACGGACTAGATATTGCAACGCCTTCCGCTTTAGGTCGGGGCAGATTTATATTCAATGTGTAATGGAACTGTAGTATATAAAACTTTTGACGCAGACGGTTTTGGTTACTATATAATAATGAAAGATAATGAAACGGGTATGGGTTTTTTATATGGACATTTAAAGGAAGAAAGTCCGCTAAATGTGGGTGATAGCGTGACAATAGGGCAATATGTAGGTCATGAAGGCACGTCAGGAAGTTCAACAGGAATACACCTTCATTTAGAAATGCAAGATATTTCAAGTCACGATTGGGTATTTGGAGCAGACCTTTCGCAATATGAAAATCCCGCAGACTTTATGGGAATTCCAAATACGCAAGGAATAAGTGCAATATATAATGGAACGCCACAGCCTCCGGAACCTGAACAAAAAAATAAAAATAGCACTAAGTGGTTAAAATTTAGGTCAAGAAAAATTATTTTAAGGTTATAATTTTAAATTTTAAGTCATATAATATTAAAAGGAGAGATGAGAAAATGGAAGTTAAAAAATTTCAAGAAAAAATGAACTCAATTCAAGAAAAAATTGGACAAGACGCGTCAAATCTAATTTTAGACGATATTGGAGAACTATTAAATGATAACAAAGAAGTAAATGAAGAACTTACAAGTAAAGATAAACAAATTGAAGCAAAAAATAAGACTATAGAAACACTTCAAAAAGTAAACGGAAACTTACTACAGCAAGTATCAATGGGAAAGGAAGAAGACATAAAACCAGAAGCAAAACAAGAAGAAAAACCAAAATATATAAATTTTAAAGATGCGTTTGACGAAAAACGGAAATTTTAAGAATTAATATTGACTTTTAACGTAAAATGATATAATATTAATTTAACTAATAAATTAAATTTTAAGGAGGAATTAAAATGCCTATTTCAGAAGGATTACGTACTAGTTTAAATCAAATAAGAGAGACTAGTATACAAAATGATACTTTATACGCAAAGCAAATCGACGAAATATCACCAACCACGGATATTTCAGTTTTAAGAGACGCACTTTTTAATAATACAAACTTAATGAATGAATTTATGAATGTTTTAGTGCAAAGAATTATTTATACACAAATTGTTAATTACAAACTATTTAACAACCCTTTAAGTTTTTTAGAAGGTGAACAAATGCCTTTAGGAGCTATAGGACAAGAAATATTTATAAATCCAGCAAAAGGTAGACGTTTTGATGTAAATGATTTTGCAGGTTTACTTGCAAAATATGAAAGTGATGTAAAAATACAATATATGCACTTAAATTCAGATGTGCAGTACCCAAAAACTATTACAAGAGATAAACTTAGAAATGCTTTTACTTCTTGGAATGAATTACAATCTTTTATTGACGGAATTACTCAAAGTTTATATAATGGTTGTTATATTGACCGCTATAATTTTACAAAAGGTTTAGTTGCACAGGCTTATAGAGATAATGCAGTTCAAATGCAAGTAATTCAAAATCCAAATACAGAAGCTTTAGCAAAAGATTTTCTAACAAAAGCAAGAGCTTTATATCTTAACTTTCAAGAACCTACAAGTGATTACAACGCGTGGCGAAAAGTGGGCGGGTATGGAAAAGATGTTTTAACATGGACAGAGTCAGAAGACATTGTATTCTTAATTAGAAATGATATAGGAGCTTACTTAGATGTAAACGTATTAGCTCAAGCTTTTAATATTGACAAAGCTAAACTTTTAGGTAGAGTAAAATATATAAAAGATTTTTCAGAAAGAGACAAAGACGGAAACGTAGTAGTAGACGGTTCAAAAATAATAGCAATGATGTGTGATAAGCGTTGGTTTAGAATAAAAAATCAAGAAACTACAATGGACGAATTTTTCAACCCAAATAACAAAACGTATCAACTATATCTAAATGACGTTAATATGTATCAATATTCATTATTCTGTAATGCAATGTTGTTTGTAACAGAAGAACCCGAAGTTACTATAACTGGTCTTGAAGTAGATAAAAAAGACGTAACAGTAAAAGAAGATGAAACAGCAACTGTTACAGTATCAACAACTCCAGCTCAAGCAAACACTCCAGAGATAACAGCAACATCTGGGGCAAGTGGAACAGCAACAGCAGAAATAGAAGGAAGAACTATAACTATTACAGGTGTCGCTCAAGGCTCAACTACTGTTACAGTAAAAGCAGGAAATGTTGAAACTACTATAAATGTTACTGTAGAAAGTGCAGAATAAAATAATAGTCACCCCTTAGTGTTTTAATATAGATTTATAGGGAAGGAACTTTAGCTTCCTTTCCTATTTTTAATAGAAAGGAATATTAAAATGGCAATTACTCCAAACACAGATATTAGAATAATAAAAGTTCCATTGTCAATTGATAATAAAAATCAAATTACGTTTTCTTCAAAACAAGCACAAGAAGAATATTTTAAATCACTTCCATATATAGAAATGGAAAATTGCACATATCAACGAAAAGATAGTGTGATACGTTTTAATGCACATATTGATGACATAATCGAATACAACTATGTAATGTATAAAAATAATAATTATTCAGATAAATATTTTTACGCGTTCATTACTGGAATGGAATATGTAAATAATAATACTACTTATATTTATATTACAACAGACGTTTTTCAGACATGGCAATTTGATTTTATTTTTAAAGAAAGTTTTATTGAACGTGAAATGATAGCAGTTGCCGATGATGTGCCTCGGAGCTAACCTTCAAACTGAAGGATTGGAAACAGGAGAATTCAAAATAGACGCTGTAGCCCAATTTGACGAACTTGAACCTTATAACGTTATAGCGTATCTTGGAAATGAACTCCCTGGAGGTCTAGCAGGAGAAACTACAGTAGAAATTCCAAACGGTTCCTTTACAGCAAACGGAATAGTATCAACAGTTGCTTTTATTCTTTGTGATAATACAAATTACGTATTATTAATGAACGCAATACAAAACGCTCAAAATCAAAATTATAGTGAACAAGTACTTACAGCTTTTACAGTACCAAAATTTGCCGTACAAGATTTTCTAACAAGTGAAAATAAACTAACTTTAAACTTAATAGAATGTTATGGTCTTTTTAATGGTAAAAGCTTTTTACAAAGTATTCTAACTAAAACTCTAAATAGTAGACCTTCAAACTTAGACGGGTACACACCAAAAAATAAAAAGTTATTAACTTACCCTTATTTGTATCTTGGATTTAACCCTTCCAATGGTTCAACTAAGATTTTTAGATATGAAGATTTTTCTAATGGTACTCCAGTTTTTAATTTAATATCAGAAATAAATCCAGACCCTACTGTTTTATTTATTCC
The DNA here is from genome assembly GCA_944376905.1 of uncultured Clostridia bacterium. GTDB lineage: Bacteria > Bacillota > Clostridia > Christensenellales > UBA1242 > UBA5489. Next base: position 4,462 of record CALWEA010000019.1, on the reverse strand, counting down.
TCAAAATTACCGTGGTGTGCAAAACAACTTAAATGATAAAGTAAGTTTAAATGGGTATCCTCAATTGTCAACTAGAACTGATTATTTTAATTCTTGGCTTGCTCAAAACTCTTCTTTACTTGCAGTACAAATGCAACAAGAAGAATTTAACTATAAAGTAAATGCAGTACGCGGTGGTGTTAATGCAATTGGTGGAATAGTTGGAAATGCAATGTCTGGAGATATTGGAGGAACACTTACAGGAGCAGTAAATTCAGGAATAGACATAGCTACAAATGACGTAAATCACGAATTTTACATTCAAACAATGCTAGCTCAAATTGAACAGCAACAAATGATACCAGATAAAGCTAGTATTGGAAGTAGCAACGCGACACTTGTTGGGTACGGTTACATTGACAATGATATATTTGCAAGATTTTCTATAAAATCACAATTTGCAGATCGTATTGATAAGTTTTTCGATATGTACGGTTATTTAACTAATGAAGTTAAACTTCCAAATTTGAATAATCGTCCAAATTGGAACTATATTAAAACTATTGGAGCAAATATAATTGCAGATATTCCTCAAACAGACCTTCAAACTTTAAAAAATCTATTTGATAACGGAATTACTTTGTGGCATAATACTAACACATTTTTAGATTATTCGCAAAATAATAGATAGAAAGGAAAAAATAAATGGCAAAAAGAAAAGTAAATTATAGAAATAATCTACAGTTCATAGATAGCGCATATCTTAACAATCAAACATTTATGGACTATCTAAACCGCTTTAAAAAAGTTGCACTTTCTGTTTTTGAGTGGGTAAACTTGCCCGAGAGCATGGACGCAAGATGGCTAGAGCGTTGTCTTTATTATAACGGACAAGCAACTTTACTTAAGGACAAGCGTTTTGGATTTATAAATACTCAGTGCTGTTCAAACGGAAATATTAATATTTATGGACTTCCAACAAACTTGAATTGCTACAGCTTCGAATATTCAACAGATAGAAAACTATTTACTGGTGTTGATGAGACACTTTCAGAAGCACAGCAAGAAGCACGCGACTACTATGAGTGTATTTTAGTACAAAATAACTGGGACAGAGAGCCGACTGCTGGTTCAATGGAGCTTTTTGCATTAAGACTATATGAGGCAGAACGTTCTTGTGATGTTAACATAAAAACTCAAAAATATCCATATTTTATTTTATGCGACGAAAGTCAAAGACTTACTATTATAAATATGCTAAAGAAAATAGAGGGAAATGAATTTCACGTTGTCGGTGATAAGAATAATTTAACACCAGACCAAATTAAAGTTTTAGAAACTAACGCACCATTTGTCGCAGACAAACTTCAAGATTATAAAAAAGAAATTTGGAACGAGGCGTTGACATTTTTGGGTATAAATAATATAATGATAGACAAGAAAGAACGTTTGGTTACAGATGAGGCAAACTCAAATAACGAGCTTATCAACTTAAATTTACAAAGCTATCTTGCACCTCGTCAAGAAGCTTGCCGTCAATTTAACAAAAAATTTAGACTAGAAGGAACAGATAAAGAAATTTCAGTTCGAGTTCGCTCAGATTTACACAATATAATAAAAAATGCTCAAAGTATAGTATCAGACTATGAAGACATGCAAAATCTAGATAATAAAATAACAGAAGAAGGCGAGGTGAACCTTCAAAATGGCTAGTTACACAATAGAACTTAGAAGAATATGTGATATATTCGGACGTGAAGAAGTAGAAAGTTGGTTTAAAGACTATGAGCTTACAGACTTTTTAACAACAAAACAGATTGAACAAATTGAACTAAACAAAGTTTGGAGTAAAGATAGACTCGCAAAAAAGATAGTAGACCACTATTATATGAGAGAAATTCGGTTTTGAAACACCCGCACTTTTTAAACACTACGCTAAAGTTTATATGCAAGAAATTATGGAACGAAAGCTTCCAAAAATTTATTCAAATTTCTTTGAATATGACCCTTTGTCTAGCGTTGACTATACAGAAGAATACACACGTGAAATTCAAAGTGGAAGTAACGCAAAAGGAAAATCAACTTCAAATTCTTCAAATAATGCAAGTGGCTTATCTGTTTCATCAGATACACCAGAAGGTCAAATAAATAAACAAGAAATTTTGAATGGTAAGTATGCAAGCTCAACAGGAGCTTCAGAAACAGAAAGCTCTATTCAAGATACTACTAATACCGAAAACGAAGGAAGTTCTAATACTATTGAAAAATATTCTCATTCTATGAAAGGTGACAATGGCGTCATTGTTACTAATCAATATTTAATTAGAGAGTATCGCGAAATAATAGTGGCCGTTGATGAAGAAATAATACAAGAGCTTTCAAAATTATTTATGCGGAATTTTTTAAATGAAAGGAGATTAAAATGGCTGATATAAAAAAGCTACATTTAGATAAAAGACCTTTAACAATACGGAATGTTACCTACTTCATATATTGCAAGTTTAACATATGAAGAACAATGTTTACTACTAGGTAAAAAACTTGATGAAATAATTTGTTTTATAAATAATTTATTAGAACAAAAAATTGATGATTATATTGAAGCTAAATTTAATGACATAATGCTAGCGTCTATGTATGACGCTGACACAGAAACTTTAATTTTATATTTGAACAAGGAGGCATAATAAAATGGCAGATGTTAGTAATTTAAAAATTGGCACAACTACGTATTCTTTAAAAGATACAACAGCTAGAACACAAGCTCAAAATGCAAATACTACAGCAAATAACGCAGATACAAAAGCCGACCAAGCAATTGCAGACAGTGCAACAGCAACAAGTACTGCTACTCAAGCTCAAAATATAGCAAATACAGCAAACTCTGGTCAACAAAATGCAAATGCTAAAATCGATGGTGCTTCTGTTGTTGGAACTTATACTTCAGGAACAGAAACTCTTGAAATTTCTTTAGAGTTGGGGGAGGTGTAACAAATGGCAGATATTTCTAAAATACAAATTCAAGGAACAAATGGACAGACAGAAACTTATAATTTAAAAGACGAAGAAGCAAGAGAAGAGCTTAAATCATCAGTAAAATATAATAAAATATTTGATAATTCAGAAACTATCTATAATAAATTTTCTAATTTCGAAACAAAAAACGAATATATTAATAATTCTATTGTACAAATTACAAAAATAAAAAATATAGAAAAAATTAGCTTTTTACCTACGAATGGTAACACATCAGACCCTAATACTAATAAAAAAAATATTTTAGAATTAGCTAATTCAAATTATAATTTTGATTTATTTATAAACGGTGGTTTGCAAGGTATCATGATTTTTGACAATGTTGTTTTTCAATCTACTCTAGATAGTCCATTTTATATTGGTTTAACAAATAATAATGAAATGAAATTTTATGACGCTGTAAATAATAATATAACTTTATCTTACTTACAACAAGAAGGAATTGTTAATGCTTTTTCTGGGTATTCTCCTATTATTCAAAATCACTTACCTTATAATTACGAAATTATCACATCTAAAGCAAGTTCTTCAACTATTGCTAAATATTTTAAAGATTATATAGTAGAACAAAAACACCCTCGACAATTAATAGCAAATGACATTGACAATAACTTTTATGTAATTCAAATTTTGGGTCGTTTTCCTTTTAACCAAGGAATGGACTACGATGAAATGTTACAATATTTTGCAGATAAAAATTATAAAAACGTATTTAATTTGGACGGTGGAGGTTCAGTTCAAACTGTATTTAATCATCATTTTATTAATTTTCCTGTCATTGACAATGATACAGAAAGTGGTAGACCTGTTCCTAGTGCAATTGGTTTTAGAACGGAGGCGATAAATTTTGAATAATGGAATTTTAAAAAATCAAGAAGAAAATATTTTTCCTATCAATAATTCAAACAACTTAAATCACAAGGGCTTCAGGCTTGGAGATTTTATTGATTTAATGATTATAAATTTAAAAAATATGATATTACAATTATTTTCCTACAACACATTTTTTATAGTTGGCGATAATACTGTAAATATTACTCATTCTTATCAAAATATAAATATGACAAATGTTACAGAAAGAAAAAATAGTGATACTAATTTATTTAATCACACAAGCGAAGGTTTAGAAGTTTTACAAGATTTTAACGTGATGGAAATATTTTTTAGTACTCAAGTTGCAAATCAAAGTAACACCCCAGAAAATAAATATTGCAAAATACAAATAATTAGAGATAATGAAGTTTTAACAGAAGAAACAATGTCTTCTTATTCGCAAAGCGGTAATTTAACTTTATTTATTATGTTAAATTATGTGTGCAAAAAAGGTGATTTAATAAAATTTCAAATATATGGAACGAAAAACGATGTTTTTACTAGAAATAAATTTAAAATTAAATGTCAAAAATTCTTAAGAAATATGTATGTAGATTAATTCTAAAGTCCAAGG
>CALWEA010000018.1 GCA_944376905.1 uncultured Clostridia bacterium | reverse complement strand
CTTTCTGTTGGAACAGAAACAAAATCATTTATATCATACATTTCTTTCATAATGCTCATATTTTAGCAATTTTATTCTATTTTGTCAACTAATTGCTCATATATTATTAATTTTTAGAATTACTAATTTTTAATTTGAAAATATAAAATTAGATTAATAAACTTAAGCATTAATCAATGTACATATTTCTTGCAGATTTTGTTGGTTACAGTTTTAATACAAACTTTTTATTTTTATTAAAAATATTGTAATTTTATAATTTAAATTTTATAATGATAAAGGGAGTGGAAAAATGAAAAAACAAAAAGAATTAGAAATTCTATTAGATAAAACGAAAAATTCAGCAAACTATGATATAAATGTAAAAAATGTTATGAAATTAATAGAGACAAATCAACCCAAGTCGCTATTTAGATATAGAGTTTGTAATGAATATAGTCTGGACTCTTTTAATAAAGACACAATATATTTCAATCATGCTTCTAGATTTAATGACCCTTATGATTGTTTAGTATTTGTAGATAACAAAAAAGTATTAAAAGAAATAGATTCTATTAAATTAGAAAATGTATTAGCTCTTAATAACGCGTTACACAGCAATGCAAATATAGAATCCAATCAATCCGAATTTTTATCAAAAATCAAAGAAGTAACTCCACGAGAAATAAATGAGAAAGCATTGATGGATATATTAAATACATTGAAAAAACATATAAAAGAAAATTTTTTATCACAAGGATATCAAACAAATGAATATTTTAAAAATTATTTGCAAATGGCTTGTTTTTCTGAAGATTATAAAAACCCTTTAATGTGGTCACATTATGCTGATTTTCATAAAGGATTTGTTTTAGAATATAGCACTGACAGTTTGCAAAATGCTTGTAAAGATTGTAATAAAATATGTCCAAATAGAAGTTCATTATTATTGATGCCAATTGTGTATACAAAAAATAGATATGACGCAACAGATTTAGTCTCGGCTTTAACAATGAAAAATATTGTTGGTTCGCAATTGGGAGACTTTAATTTATGGAAAATTTCAGATATGTTGAGTTATTATAAAACTGCTATTTACAAAAACACAATATGGAAATATGAGAAAGAATGGAGATTATTTTATATTAATCCAAATGATATCGACTGTGTATATAATATAAAACCAGTTGCTATTTATTTAGGTTGCAGAATAAAAGATGTTTATAAAAAATTTCTTATAACACTTGCGAAAGAAAAGAAAATTAAAATTTATATAATGTCAGAAAATTCAGATAAGCAAAAGTATAAACTAACAGCAAAAGAACTAAAATATTAATTTACTGCTACAAATTTTTGCAAGAAAAATGCAAGATTTTTGCAAAAGGGCTGTTTTGTGTTGTATTTTTAGGGTGGAAGTATTGTATTATGTTGTTTGATAAGATGAAGTGGCTAAAATGCCGATAAATAAAGGGATTGAGAGATTTTTAATATGATATTTTATGATAAAATATGATACAAAAAGTCGAACTCTTGGCAATTGGTTTTAATTTCTTCGGAACCAAGGGTTGGGGGTTAGAATCCCTCGTGGAGCACCATTTTTTTGTAATTCGTTGTAAAAAAAGTTCTCAAATGTATTAAATATGAGACCTTTTTTTTTAATTAAAATTTAATGATAGTATACGTTATAAAAGATTTTTTATATATTATACGGTTATTTTTTTACCTTATGAATACTTTTTTAGTTTTTTAATTTTAATAAAAATAAAATTAAAGAACAACTATTGTTATTCCGTTGTTATTATGATTTAAGTCTTCATCGTTAGCGGCAGTTGGGCATTTAAATAATAAATTTAATGTTTTTTCGTTTGATATATTCCATTCACTTCCTAAAATAAAATTTTTTATTTTTCCTTGTTTTTTCAACTGTATTAATTTTCGGTGAACTTCTTGACAAATTTTTCCGCCAGTGCCATGTGAACCATAACCATGAATAAATTTAATTGCTTTTAATTTTGCTTTTATGGCATTTTCTATTTCAATTTCAACATTTGCGAGTGCAACACAACTACTAGGATGATAATATTTTAAATTTACAACCAAAAATTCCATATTAAAATTATAGTATAAATTTATTAATTTGTAAAGATTGATTAAAAAATAATAATAATAATTTTTTAAAAATAAATATTTTTGTATTAAAAGTTTTATGAATAAAAAAACGCTTTATAAAAAAACGTTTTTTTATTATTGTATTTAACATTATTTTTAAGTTATTTATTTTTAAGTTATTTATATTCTAATTTGATGTAGCAAATATGTTTTCATTTTGGATTTCAATTGCAGTTATTTTTAATGAAGTATTTTTTTCTTGTTCACTTAAAGTTGCAAATTCATTTGCATTAATTGTTGAAATATTTTTTATATATTCTAAATTGCCTGTTGTTTCTTTTGATTTTATTTTACAATTAATTCCATCACCTGAAAAATAAAAATCTTGAACAAAAATTTGAGAACCCGCTACGTTATTAAGTCTTGCAATTATGTGTCCATCTTGTAATTCATAAGTTTCAAGAGTGGAATAAACGCCTGATTGTGAAACATTGTTTGTGAACTTACACCAAATGTAACTTGTTTGAGCATCAAATCTAATTTCATAAGTTCCTGTTGCTGGTGAATTTTCAAAGGTATATGAATATTGTGCACCAACTTTTTGAGGATTTGAAGTTGTTGTTATGTCTCCTTTATATTTTTGTATTGTTTTAGAAGTTTCGTTAAAAATAACTTCTTTACTATAAATTTCTTCAACCTCATTAACAATTTCTTTATAAACTATAATGATTTTTGAATTTTGTGCTGATTGTCCTCGAACAATTTTATAATTATTTAAATTTGCATCATTGGTTTCTGGCAATTCTGCTTCATTTGGCAAATAAAATCCACCAAAAATATCAATAGTGTAGAGATTTCCGTTAGTTAAATTAACATCAAAGTTTAAACAATTTCCCCAGTTTTTTATCAAATTATCTGCTGAGTCCACCATTTGAGTTGAACTTACTATTTGATTAGGTATTAAATTATTATCATTATTTGTTAATGATTTTAAGGGCATATAAAAATTTTTTAAATCATTATTGGTTTGTCTATTCTTAAATTCCGCAAATCTAGATAATCCAATTCTTGATAAGTCGTACATATTAATTGCATTTTGTGTTTCTGTTTTACAATCTATTGCAGTTAATGCTAAAAGCATATTATTATTTAAAGAAGTTAAGTTGTTTGTCAATGTTAACCATGTTGTTTTTTGGTTTTCTGTTAATTTAGATTGGTTAACGATTTGATTGGCGTAATTATTAATGTAAGATTTTTCTTTTTCAGCCACGCCAACGGGATTTGATATTCCTTGATAAAATTCTAAAATTTGAGAAGAAGTTGCTTTGGTGTAGAAACAAATTTGTTGCTCGCCACAACCAATTAATAAAAGAGGAAGCAAAAGAAAAAGAGAGAACAAAAACATAAATTTAGATTTTAAATTTTGTGATTTTTTAATAATATTTTTCATTGTACAAACTCCATATTTTTAATATAAATTGAATTTTTTAGAGTGTTTTTTAAAGCGTTTTTTTAAAGCGTTTGTTTAAAATGTTTATTTAGAGTGTTTATTTAAAGCGTTTGTTTAATATATTTTTTTAATTTAAATAAAAATTTTGTAAGTAATTAATTTTTTATTTTAAACATCTTAGTTTTTTTATTTTAATTTTTTAAAGAATCTCGTTCTTTTTTTGCTATATTTTCTATTTCTTTTAAAACATCTGGTGATTTAACTACAAGATTTTCAACTATTTCTTTACACATGTTTATTAGAGGAATGTTATTAAAATCGTAAACCAAAATTGTTTTATATGCTTCAAGGGCAATAGATATAATATTATCTTTTATAAGATAAGGGATTTTTTCACGATTTAAAATGCGTTTTGCCTCATCCATTGTCAATCCTTTAAAAGGTGTTGTTTGAGATTTATTTATTTCAATTTTTAAATGATTAAAATTAGATTGTATTGCCAAAGGATTTTCAAAAAGTCCAACACATGTCAAACAAGCATACGCTGTTAAGTAATCTTTCTTTTCTTCGTAAAGTTTGCTCATAACGAGTAAATAGTCAACTAAATTTTGTGGTTGATAACAAACATTATAGGCATCTTCTAAGTATTTTCTTATTTTATCAAATTTATTTTTTGATTTGTTTTCAAAATAAATGTTTGCCAATTCCAAATATGCTTCAAAGCAAACTGGATTCATGCTTAAAATTTGATTTAATAAAATTTCTGCTTCTTTATAATTTTTTTGCAAAAAATATAAATGTGCTTTTAAAACTAAAAGTTGAGAATGTTGAGAAATAAAAAAGTTGATTTCATTTTGGTCTTTTTTTAATATTTCTAAACTTAATATTGCTAATTCTATTGGATTTCTAAGAAAATAAATTTTTTCATTATTACCATCTTTTTGAAGAAAAAATAATTGACTATCTAAAACCTCTATAATCTCTATTGCTTGTTGATATTGTTTTTCATAAAGATAAACATCTATTTTATTAGTTAAGCGTTCAAAATTAATTATATCACTTTCATTTAGCCCGTTATCAAGCAATATTTTATATAAATGTTGACCTAATTTTGAGATATCTACATTGTAATCACCTTTATAGCGTAGAGAATTAATTGCATTAATAATTAATTCTTTATCTGTTCTAAAACCGCCAGTTAAAGTTGAGATAACTTTTTCGTATTCAGATATGATTTGTTTTTTAGCCACTCCATTCTCCTTTTGTTACTTTGCATTTAAATTTATAAATACTTGTTAAATTTATTAAATTTATTAAATTTATAGAAAATCACACAAAAATTCCAACATTAATTGAAAAAATAATATAACAAATTTTTTACTTTTAAATTTTTAATTTGAAAAATCTATTTACTATTATTATCTACAATTATTAACTTAGTAATTTTTAGTAAAAACAATAATTTTTTTACATAATGTTAAATTTAAAACAATAATAAGTTTTTGTGAATAATCAATAAAATTTTTAAGAATAAATTTAAAATTAAAAGATTCAATAACAACATAAATTAATATATTATAATCTATATTCAAAAATAGTTTATCATAAATTATAATTTTTAACAACTAAAAGAAGAAAAATATAATTTAAATAAAAATTAATAAAATTTAAATAAAAAATTAATTAGTTTATTTTTAATAAATCACATATAGATTTTAAATCAAAATTTTGTTTATTATTAGTTGGGAAAATTTTTAAACCATCGTTAAGTTTGCGTGGAATAACATGAACATGGAGGTGGAAAACACACTGTTCAGCACATGATTCATTTGATATTAAAACATTTGCTCCTTCAAAACCAAGTTGTTTATAATGTTTTATTATTTTTTGAACGGTTTGCATAACTGATAAAATTTGATTAGAATCTGCGTCATATAAATTAGTGCAATGATTTTTAGGGATAATCAAAGTGTGTCCATAATAATCTTCTGCAATATCTAAAAATGCCAAAGAATTTTCATCTTCATAAATTTTATAACAAGGAATTTCGCCTTTTATTATTTTACAAAACAAACAATCATCTTTTAACAAAACATCTTTTTTCTTATTTAACATATAATTATAAATTTCTCCTTTTTATTAAATTTTGTTATTAATTTTAATGTAAACTAATCTTTATTTTTTTGTTAAAATGTTGAAATATCGTTTAAGTTTAAAGATTTATTTAATTTTATTTTTTGTTGATATAAGGATAATCACAATTATTTTACATTATTATAAAAAAAATGTAAACTAAATTATCATAACGACATGTGAAATTATTGATAATAATTAAAAACGCAAAAATTAAAATATTGACATAATTATATAACTGTAAGATTTGTTCAATTTTATAGTTTTTATTTATAAATAAATAACAATAAAAATTTTTTAAAAGTTTGGTATTGACTTTAATCAAGAAAAATTATATAATATCAACAAATAAGTTTAAATTTGTGTGGTTTTGTTTTTATTAAATCATAAAATTTATAGGAGAGAAAAATGAAAAAATTTTTGATGTATTGTCTAATCATTGTCGTTGCTCTTTTTGTTGGTTTTACAACCTACTATTTCATTGCGACAGACGAAGAATTTAAATTGGCTGTTGCCGAAACAGAAACAATTTGTTTAAATGTTGGTGACCGTTTTGAAATAAGTGATGTTGTTGAATACAATAAAGACAATATTAAAGATAACATAGATGTTGTTGTGAGTAATGAAACAGTTTTATCTTATAACAAAGAAACCGGTGTTTTTCTTGCAGAACATGTTGGAACATCAAATATAACTTTAACACCAAATAATAAAAAATTTGGTCCTTACGTTCTTATAGTTAAAGTTGGTGATGGTTCATCTTCAGATAGTCCTATTTATATAAGCACTGCAACTCAGTTAAATTCTATTGGTCAAACTGGAAGCAACTGGACGCTAGATAAAAACTATGAATTAGTTGCAGATATATATCTTTCAGACGTTGTTTTTATTCCAATTGGTAACGGAGTTGAAAGCGGATTTACAGGAACATTTAATGGTGCAAATCACACCATTTACAATTTAACCATTAATTCTAATGCTGGAATACAATATGCGGGACTTTTCGCAAAAATAGGAGTTAGTGGAATAGTTAAAAATGTTAAAGTTAGTGATGCCAACATTTCTGGGGCTTTTGATAGTGTTGGAGTTATAGCAGGTATTAATAATGGAACAATAATTCTTTGTGATATAAATAATGCAACAATATCAAACAACACATCTAATTCCTATACTGGTGGTTTGGTTGGAAGAAATCAATACACTATAACTAATGTTGGTTCAGGAAATGGCGTTCGTGCTAATATAGCATTATGTCAAGTTATAAACTTATCTTTAAACACGCAAAGTTTGTATAATGGTGGACTTGTTGGAGAAAATTTTGCAAGTAACATACAAAATAGTTGTGCGGTTATAAGTGGAGTTGTTGTTCAAAACAATTCATATTTTGGTGGATTGATTGGTGATAATAGTAGTTATCGCAGTCAAAGTGGAAATTCAGCAATTTATAGAAATGCAAGTGTTCAATATTGTCATGCTATTGTTAATGGTTATGGTTCTCTAAATTCTTCTTATCATGCGGGATTTATTGGATTGCTAAGAGATAATAATTCAGATAATCCAAGTAAGAATAACAATACTTTTGCCAGAAATTATTATGTTTGCAATGGATTGAGTGCTATTGGCGGAATAAGTGGAACAGCACAAAGAGATATTAGCGCAGACAAAATTAGTGGTAAAAATTACGAGGATATGAAACTAAAAGAAACCTATATTAATTGGGACTTTACAAATTATTGGATTCTTGAAGGAGATTATGCAACTATTAATTTTGGTGCAATATACACAGGTGGAAATAATGGTAATGTTGATGATGACACTAATTTTGAACCTGAAATTCCTGATGATAGCGAAGACATTAATGAAGAAAACGGGCTTTTAGCAATTTTTGAGGAGATGAGGAACAATCCTTCTAGTGATAAGTCGTATACTATAACAAAAAGCATGGTTTTAGACCTTGAAGGGCAAACATGGGTTCCAATTGGAACAGCAACAAGACCTTTCTATGGAAGTTTGTTTGTTCAAGATGGTGTTGAAGTTATAGTTAAAAACTTTAAAATTTTAGATTATCAATATGCCGGATTTTTTGGTAACATTGGAAGCGGAGCAGTTATAAAAGGACTTAATCTACAAAATGTTTGGATTGACAACGATTATTCGTCTTCATCAACTTGTGCAACTGGTGCTCTTTGTGGATACGTTTCTTCTGGTGCAAGAATAATAGATTGTAGCGTTAGTGGTGTTAATATAAGTGCGGGAAATGCTATTGGTGGTGCTGTTGGAATTAATAATGGAACGCTTAAAAATATTCAGGTAAGTTCAGGAATTGGTGGTTCAACAAGCGGATTAGTTATTAATAATACCTTAACCGCAACAAAATATTCTTCTGAAATTGGTGGAATTGTTGGAAAGAATAACGCAACGCTTGATAGTTCAACTGTTAAAGGTTTAACATTAATTATCAACAATGACAATCAAGCATTTGTTGGTGGAGTTGTTGGCGGTAATTATGGCTCACTACAAAATAGTTCGGCATCAACAGTTGATATAAATGAAAATTCTGCAACAATGATTTATGCCGGTGGAATAAGTGGCTACAACAATAAAACAGTTAGTTTAAGCACTGCATATAAAGTTAACATAACTTTAAATACAGTTAATACATCTTCTCGTGCAGGGGGTATAAGTGCATATAATTCAGCGAGCGGAGAATTAAAAACATCTACATGGACTAATGGTAATATTTTGGCTTATGCTGTTGGTGGTGCTTGTGCGGATAATTATGGAAGCATAACAGAAATTAGTGTTGGAGATGAGTCATTGGGATTAGGAGTTATTAAAGGTGTTCATGTTGCAGGTTTGGTCTACACTAATCATGAAAATGCTTCTTGTGTTAATAACTTAACTATCAGTGTTATAGGTTCTATATCTAACGATGGCTCTGCAAGTGGCGTTGCCTACACAATGAAAAACACTTCTATTATAACTCAAACTGCTTGTGGTGTTCAATTTAATAGTGTTAATTCAAGAGAAAACGATTTTGCAGAAAGCACATGTCGTTTTAAAGCAATAACTCTTAACACTCCTATTAATATAAATAATTGGCTTGGTGAAAGATTTGGAATTATGGAAAAATGTGTTATTGCTGATAGAGGTGCTTATGTTCAAAGTGGTGAATACTTGCTTGATGAAATTGGTATTTTCCAAAATAAGTATGCAATGATTTACAAGCCAGAAGAAGCAATGGGAAGCAAAAATTATACATGTTATACTGATAATGGATTTAGTGAAAATATATGGAACTTTAATTACGCAGGAAATCATTTCCCAACATTAAAAAATTCCCCTCAAATATATGTATAAAATTTGAAATAATAAAAATATAAACTTTTGGATATATACAAAAAATTTTAAATAGTATTTTTGATATTTAATTTCATATTTAAAATTAAAAAATCCATTATGTATTAATGATTATAAAAGATTACTTATAATATACAAGATATAAAATTATTAAAGTATATAAAATAAGGTGAATATACAAATAAGTTAAATATAAATAATGAATTAAATAAATTTATCATAATATTTAAGTTATAAATTATAATTTTGAGTATAGTCAACCAATATAAAATGACAAAAAACAACAAAAAAAACAAATTTATGTAGAAAAATTTGTTTTTTTTTATTTTCGCTCACAAAAAAACACTAAAAAAAGTTGACGATTTATGTTTTATTATGCTAAAATATTTACGTTTAAGAAAAATTTGTCTTATATTTTTGATTATTTATACTTATTTTTTTTAAATGAATAGTTTAAAAAAATAATTTATATTTTTTTAGTTTTAGCAATTAATATATTTGTATTATAATTGGAGATATTATGAGAAAAAAAACAAAAAGTTTAATTAATTATTCATTTATTATTGTTATTTTTATTATGTGTTGCTGTTTGGTAATGGGTGTATGGTTATTTGCAACAACTCCTAAGCAATCAACACCTTTTTCAACTAGTTTAAATTATAGTATAACTTCAAAATATTCTATTGAATTGGGTTATGATAAAAATCAAGATGGAAGAATAACAAATGATGAATATAATTTAATATTTAATAATTATCCATTAACAACAAACGAAGATGGGTTAGATTATTTGCCAGATGTTGAATTGCCAGATGGGGTTTTATTTGAAGGTAATAATTATATTTCTTTTTACAATTCAAGTGTCAAAGTTGGCGATATAGTTAATTTAAGATTTTCAAATTATAATACAAATGAGGATTATTTAGACACAGATGGAAGTCAATTGTTTTCCTATGGTCCTGCGCTGAAAGTGGTTGCAAAGTGCGGGGGGGGGAACACCTTAACGCTTTCGAATGTTCGTCATTTAACAATAGGAACAAATGATAATCCAACCGCAGAAAATATTTCAACGGGAATTATTTCTTTGCCAGTTAGTCAAAATGGTAAAGTTAGTGTTCAATTAGAATTTGATTTAGAAAATTATCATGATTTTGATTTAAAAGATGCTGTTGCTAGTAGCGAAGTTGGGAAACTAACATTTAGCGAGAGTCCTTCAACAACAACAACTATTTTAACAGAAAATCAAACATTTTATGTTAGTTGTGTTGATTCCTTGCTTTCTTTATCTGCAATTGTAAACAATTCAAACACATTAAACCAAGAACAAACAGCAGGATTCGACAATTCATCAACTGCTTTTGGAGTTGCTAATTCTTTGAAAACCTCAACTATTTTATTAACTAATAATATTGATTTTAAAGATGAATCAACTTTGCCTAATCGTCAAGGTTCAACAAATTTTGAAGCAATAGGTAGAAGTAATGAAAGTTTAAGATTTGAGGGAGATTTCAATGGTCAATCTTTTACAATTTCAAACATTATAATAGAAGGAAGTGATAATTATCAAGGTTTGTTTGGGTCTATGCATGGAAATTTAACAAACTTAAATGTTGATAATTTTTCAATTAGTGGAAATATGAATGTTGGTGGAGTTGTTGGTTATTTTGGAAGAACAGATGGTCAAGCGAAAACTCTTTCTAATGTTAATGTTAATAATATGATTATAAATGGTGGTGTTTATGTTGGAGGGGTTGTTGGTTATTTAGGTTGGTCAAATGTTAATTTAATTGAGGTCAATCAAACAACTGCAACAACTATTACAGGAAGTCAACAAGTTGGTGGTGTTGCTGGATGCAAGGCTTTTGGAACATTAAGTTCTTGTAGTGTGGCGCAAGGAGTTACAATAACTGCAACTAATACGGATAGTGCTTATGTTGGCGGAATAGTTGGTTCAAACTTAGGGGTTAAAGATATAAGTAAGATTAATAACTGTACTAACAATGCAACAGTTAAAGCAACTAGTGAAAGTTCAAGATTTAATTTAATGGCTGGTGGTATTGCTGGAGAAAATCAAGGCATTATTAATGGTTGTGTTAATTTAGGAAATATCTATGCATATTCTGCTTCTGGTGGAATTGCTGGTGTTAATTCGTATGCACAAGCAAGTGGTGCAGATGGTGTTGAAAATTTTCCAGCACAAATAGAATCTTGTAGTAATAGTGGTGAAATTTCTGGTTTTATAAATGTTGGTGGAATTGCAGGGGATAATAACACAGGAACCATTTTAGGAACGTCGTCTAACAATATTGTCAACACGGGTGCAGTTATTGGCGTTGGGGAAGGAACTTCAACAGACACAGCCGAAACAGTTAATTCTCAAATAATTGGGGGAATTGTTGGCAGTCTTCGTAATGGAGCAAGCGTGCAATATGTTAAGAATGAATCGGCAGTAAGTGGCGGTAGTTCTGTTGCTGGAATTGCGGGTGCGGTTGAAAATGCGAATGTAAGTTATGCAACTAATAATGGTAATGTAACTGCTGATTATCGTGTTGGTGGAATTGTTGGGTGGATTGAAAATGGAAATATCTCTTCAAATTTTAATTATGGAACAATTGTTAGTTCGGTAATAGATAAAAGTAATTTTGTTGGAGGAATAGTTGGAAGTGCTGTTTCTGTTGAAAATGTTGATGATACTGTTATTGTAAATTGTGAAAATTTTGGACATGTAGATAGTAATTTAACAAATGCAACTGGCTATGAAAATTATGTTGGTGGTATTGCTGGTTGGATAGGTGATAATGTAAAAATAAGCGGGTGTATTAATCAATCAGTTGCCGAAATAATAGGAAATAATATTGTTGGTGGTGTTGTTGGTAGTAATAATGGTAATGTTGTTGATTGTACAAATCATGGTTATGTTTTTGCATTGAGTTCAATAGGTGGAATTATAGGTAAAAATAGTGGAACTATTTCTTCATGTGTTAATACAAAATCTTTAACAAATGTTTTGTCTGGAACAAATTTTAATGTAACTTATGATAACAACACTTTAACAACTCAATATGTTGGAGGTTTTGTTGGATATAATGCAGGAGGTGTTATATCAAATTTGACTAACACTGTTAATCATGTTGGAACTAATTTTGTTGCGGGAATTTCTGGTGTTTCAGATGAGGGAAAAATTGAACAATGCTATAATAACGCAACCATTCAGGGAACTGTTTATGTTGCGGGAATTGTTTCCAACATACAAAATGGATTTGTTGTTGATTGTGCGAATCAAAGTGGCGCAAGTGTTATAGGGCAAACGTATTGCGGGGGAATAACAGGAACATTAATGAGAACATTGGCAACGTATCAAGCAATTATTAAAAATTGTAATAATGCGGGTACTATTAGTGGGTCTTATCAAGTTGGTGGTATTGCCGGAGTTATAGGAGGAATTGTAAGTAATTGTTATAACACTGGAACGATTAAAGGTATTTATACTATTGACCTTGAATCTTATGACGGAAAACCTTCATCTTCTATTAATATTGGAGGAATTGGCGGTTATTCAAATTATATAGATAGAGAAAATATTTCTCCAAACTATCAAAATCCAGATTCGGTTAGTATTTTTGCAGAAGTTTATAATTGTTGGAATTCAGGTAATGTTTATGCAGAATTAGTTTCTGGAAAGGTTGCTCAAAACATTGGTGGTATTATAGGTTATAAATATAGAGGACCTTTATCAGGGTGTTATAACACAGCAACAATTGGATTATCTTCGCATACATCTTCAACTTTGGTTGGCGGATTGTTTGGCTATGCAGAAGGCGGAATAGCAAATTGTTTTAATACAGGTGCAGTTTATGCTAATACTTGCGCTGGGGGAATTGCAGGACAAACGCAATATCCAACAATATCAAATTGTTATAACACAGGAGCAGTAACTGTAAAAACAGAGCAAGCAGGTGGATTGGTTGGACAAAGTATTGGCGTTACAATTCGAAATAGTTATAATAATGGCGTTGTAAATGGGAATGGTGCAGTTGCGGGAGGAATTGTTGGATTCGTTATTACAAATGCGAATATTGCAAATTCTTATAATTTGAATTCTGTAACGGCATCAATAGGTGCTGGTGGCATAGTTGGTTATATGTATGATGGTGCTAATATGGTAATTAATGCTTGTGTTAATCAAGGAAATGTAACTGGTAATACGCAAGGAATTGGCGGTATAATGGGATTTGGTGGCGCTTCTGGTTCTTTAACAATAACCGCATCAACAAATTATGGAACAATTAATGGTGGAAGTGCAGGACAGTATGTAGGCGGAATTATAGGATTAATGCAAATTGGAACGATTGGTGGTTCTTCTGCTAATGCTTGCTATAATTATGGTAAAATAGTTTCGGCTTTTTCTTCTTCAGAATATTATAATATCATAGGTGGCATTTTTGGATATGCCCAAAGTGGAACAATAAGTTATTGCTATAATAGAGGTTCAATACAATGTACTGGTAGCCCATCATATTATTATTCAGTAGGATTTAGTGGTGGGGTAACATTATCAAATATTCAAACCAACAATGTTGTATCTGGTGGAAATTTTCAAGGAGCATGTAACACATCAACAAGTTCTATATCAGTTGTAACAAGTTACACTTCAACCCCAGCATACACTTCTTCAACTTTGCTAACCGTTTTAAATAATTATGTCAATAGCAATGTTCGAATTCAAGATGAGGCTTCAGATTTATATGGGGGTTCTGGAATTTATGTTCAATTAGATTCTTGGACTTCACAATCTCCTTGGCCAATAGTTAATCAATCAATGATTCAAGTTGACATACCTGATGTTATTTAATTTTTAAAATGTAATTATGTTTTTTATTAATAAATAAAAATATGAATTATGAAAAAACTTTTTTTCTCAAAAAATAAAAATTTAAAAATATTTCTCTTTAATTATTTAAATTATATTTTTAATTTTTATCTAAATTTTAGAATTTTATAATAAAAAACCACATAAATTTGTGTGGTTTTTTATTATGTTGAAAATAATGATTTTTTAAAAAATATATTATAAACATTTATTTTTTTAATCTTAAAGTTTATATTATTATTTATTGTTAATTATAAATTATTTTTATCATATAAAAATTATGTAAAAATATTGCTTATCCAATTACAAAATTTATCAAACCAGTTTGTTTGAGGTTGGATTTCTGTTGGCTTAGAAAGTTTAGGCGGATTTATTTCTATTATTGAAGTTATAGCGTTTGGTTCATTGTTGGTAACTTCTTCAAAATTATCTAATTGACTAATCTTTATTAAATATTGAATTTCTGATATTTGATATTCGGTACTTTGTATTGAATTGTTTATATTGTTAATTGCTATTGAATTTCCTATAACCCAACCCAAGCCAATAAGTGTTAAAACACTAAATATTGCTGTTATTAATTTTAAACGGAATTTTCGTTTTTTTGTTTGTTTATCTTTTTTATTTGATAAATTATTTTCTTCATTTTTTAAATTTTCAGTTTGCAACAAGTCGTAATTTGGAGTTTCAATAATTAAAGACTTTTGAAGTTCTACATTCTTTTTTAAATTATTTTCCTTTTTATTATTTGTGTTTTCTTCTTGGTTATCAATTTTTAAATTTTTATCATTTTTATTTTCATTAAAATTAGTTTTTAAATTAGATTCAAAATTTTTGTTAGAAACAATGTCAATATTTTTGCTTAATTTATTACTTAAATTTATGGTTGTATTTTTTAAAAAATTGTTATTGTTTGTTTGATTAAAAATATTGTTGTTATTGTTTATTTGGTTAAATTCATTATTGTTATCATTTTGAGGAGGTAAAAATTTATTATCTATTTTATCATGTAAATTAATTTCTTTATCTTCTAATTCATCAATAATTATTGTTTCACATTTGTTAGAAGAATTTGATGAATTAAAATGTGATAATAAATTATTTTTTTTATCTTTTTGCATAACTTCTCCTCTTATGGTTAATAAGTCAAATTTTATAATTAAAGTTTAAAAAACAAAACCTACTAAGCAAATTTTAACAAACAAAATTTATTAAACAAAGTCGAACAAACAAAATTATCTAAACAAAGTTTAACAAATTATAATTTTAAAATCAAGAAAAATTATAATTAATGATATTAATATAGTTTTAAATATTTTAAAGTACCTTAATATAGTGTCCAATATTTTAAAGTAAATAATATAGTGTTATATATTTTAAAGTACTTTTGTTGCTATCTTAACATATAAAATAATAATGGAAAATTTAACATGTGAAGAAATTGCTATTTTGGGAACTATAATTGCAATTGATATTGTTAAAAATAAAAGCCCAAAAGAAATTCAGGCGTTTAAGAAACTTTTTGCTCAAATTTTAGCAACATTAAGTAATTTAAATTGTTCTTAATTTTTTATTTTTATTTTTTTATCTATAAAAAAGGACTATTTATATTTTAAAAATAATTACATTTTTTTAAAGAATATAAAATTAAAAATATAAAATTGTTAATTATCATTAATTGTTTCATCATCTAAATTGCCATCTTGGTCAACAAAATCAGGAATAAAAAACAAACTAGATTGTTCTGTTGTTAATGGGGAAGAAACATTTTTTAATTTTCGTTCAATGGTTTGAGATTTTTTAGTTGCAACTTCAATGGTGTTTGAAGCCTCTAATAATTTTTTTTGAGTTTTAGATAACAACTCAACAAATTTACTAAATTCCTGTTTAAAAATTCCTAGTAATTGCCATATCTCACTAGACCTTTTTTCGATTGCCAAGGTTTTAAAACCTAGTTGTAAACTATTTAGAAGAGCAGTTAATGTTGTTGGCCCAGCAACAACAACTTTAAAATCTCTTTGCAAACTTTCTGCCAAGCCGTTTCGACGAAGAACCTCGGCATATAGTCCTTCAATAGGCAAATACATAACTGCAAAATCTGTTGTGGATGGAACTTGAATGTATTTTTCCTTTATTTTTTTTGCTTCTTCTTTAATTCTTTTTTCTATACCCTTCAAAGCATTTTCAATACTAATATTATCACCAATTTCGCTTGCTTCAACTAAGCGTTGGTAATCTTCTATAGGGAATTTAGCATCTATTGGCAAAAATATATTATTGTTGTCTTTTCCCGGTAAAACAATAGCAAAATCAACTCTTTCACCATTATTTTTTATATCTAATTGTTCTTTGTATTGTTCTTTTGCTAGCATTTGTTCTAATAAATTTCCAAGTTGAACTTCTCCCCATGTTCCTCTTGTTTTAATATTTGTTAAAACTTTTTTTAAGTCGCCAACTCCATTTGCCAAAGTTTTCATTTCGCCCAATCCTTCATAAACAGATTGCAAACGTTCATTAATTAGTTTAAAACTTTCGCCCAATCTTCTTTCAAGATTAACGCTTAATTTTTCATCAACAGTTAAACGCATTTGTTCTAATTTTCGTTCATTATCTTGTTGAAGTTTTGTTAAACCCTTTTCCAAGACATCTGTTGCACGATTAAGTTTTTCTTCATTACTTTTTAAAATATTTTCTAAACGAGATTGAATAATGTTAAGTTCTTGTTTTTGCAAATAAGAATTTTGCGTTATTGAATTGGTTGTGTTTTTATTATAGTTTTCAATAGCGTTTAAAATTAAATTGTTAACTTGTTTAAGTAATTCAGATTGTGCGTCAAAACCGCTTTTGATATAAGCATTGTTTTCCTCTATTGAGCCATAATCAAAATTGTTTTGTTTTCCATATTTAGAATTAAATTTTCCAAATAATTTAACTGTAATTATAACGCAAAATATTAAAATAGTAATAAGTAAACCAACAATTATTATATCAAGCATTGTTTTATCCTTTTAAAGTTTATATTTTTTTGTTAATTGGTATTAAATTTTTAGTAAACATCATTGTATAAATCGTTTTTAATTTCATTTAATAGTAAAGATTTTTCATTTTTAACAATACCATCAAAAACTTTATTCAATAATGAAATAAGAACAATTTCGTATTTTTTGGGAGGTAGAGTTGGAAAATTCTTTTTTAAATCGTCGTTTGAGATATCCAATTCCTTTATATTAATAGGTAATTTATGCTTGTTTATGTAGGAATAAAAGAATTTATATTTGGAAAATAAAGATTTGTTTTTTCTTTGAAGAATTTCTCCAACTTTTTCAAAAACATTATAATACTTAAAGAAATATTTTTTATTTGACATTTTGTTTAAAGCGTCATAATACCCACAAATAACAAGATTATAAAATTTAACTGTTTGAGGAGGGAGATTAAAACCTTCTTTTCCTAAAAAATCGTTAATAAAATATTCAACGCAAGGAGGACAAATAGTGTCGATAATATCTATAAGGAGTCCTAAAAAAAGATTTTCAACATTTAATTTTTTACACATATTCAGGCGAACTTTACTTGCACTAACAAAATGTGAATTCCAAAGTTTTAATTCATTGTAAAGATTAAGACCAATAAGATGTGCATTCTTTTTAGAAATAGGATATTTTTTAGAGGCGTTTAAAACAGCATTTAATTCTGTAAATTTTCTAAAAGGAGAGATGTCGTTAGTTTGATAAGCCATTTTTCTAGCGGTAACCAAGGTTGTATGGTCTATTTTAAAGCCCAGTTCACTTGCAAAGCGAACCATGCGCAAAATTCTTAGTCCATCATGAGAAAAAACAAAAGACGGGGTTTCAACACATCTAATAATATGACGTTTAACATCAAGTATTCCACTATAAATATCAATAGTTTTTTCTTTAAGAATATCATAGTAAATAGCGTTCATTGTAAAATCTCGACGTTGCGCGTCTTGACGTAAATCTTCGATGAAATCAACATTTTGAGGTCTATGCATTCCACCGCTGGAATAATTATCTTTTCTAAAAGTTGTGTAATCCCAAATTTCGTTTTCACATGCAATTTTAACAGTTCCCATTTTATAAGATTTTTCAATTATCTCAAATTTAGTACCTTTCAAATACTCGACCATTTTTTCAGGCGTTATTTTTGCTGTTAAATCAATATCAGTACCCTCAAACCCTAAAATAGCATTTCTAATATGTCCGCCAACGATATAAAGAGAACCATGACGCTTTAAAAGTTCTGCCAATTCTTTTAAATTTTCACTTATAGTAATTTTCATAAAAAATCCTTTTGTTAAATGTAGTAAATAGCGATGAATAAATAAAAAGCAAAAATTATTTATAGTATGAAAAAGAATAAATATAAATTCCACTTTTATAGTTGCATCTTATAAGGAATAATTTTAGCAAATTATATATAAAAAATCAATAAAAATAAGAAACTAATAAACATAAAAATCAAATATAAGAAATAAATTAAAATTAATATAAAAGTTTGATTTCATAAAAAATTCAATTATTTAATATATTTATAGTATGTATGTTGCAATAAATAAAAAATTTATAATTGTTTGTTTAATTTTTATGCTCATTATATCCGCAGTTTTTGCACTACCATCTGCAATAGTTAGTACGCCCAATTATGCTTATACAATAGTTATAGATGCTGGACATGGTGGAATTGATGGCGGGGCAGTTGGAAAAACAACAGGAAAAGATGAAAATAGTTTAAATTTGGAATATGCAATAACATTAAAAAATATATTAGAAAAATTTAATTTTAAAGTTGTTATGACAAGAAATAATTTAAATGGTTTGTATAATAGTTTTAGTGTCAATAAGAAAAAAGATGATATGCAAAAGCGAGAAGAAATAATAAAGTCGAGCAATGCAGATTTGGTAGTGAGTATCCATATGAATAGCCATTCATTAAGGTCTTATAGTGGTGCACAAGTTTTTTATAAAACAAATTGTGAAAGTTCTGAAAAACTAGCATCGTCAATTCAACAAGTTTTTTTACAAACATTACCAAATGCAAGACAAACAGCCTTAGTTGGAGATTATTATATTTTAAATTGTAGTGAAATAACAAGTGTTATAGTTGAATGTGGATATTTGTCCAATGCAAATGATGAAGCGTTATTAATAAAACCAGAATATAGAGATTTAGTTTGTTATTCAATATTTGTTGGAATACTTCAATATTTATCATTATAAATTAAATAATAGCATTACAAAAAATATTAATAAAAAATAAAAAAAATTAAAAAAAACAAATAAAAATAGAATTAAAAAAACTGCGTATTTAATGTATATATACGCAGTTTTTTCTTATCTCAACAATAATATTTTAGCATAATAAAACATAATTA
>CALWEA010000017.1 GCA_944376905.1 uncultured Clostridia bacterium | reverse complement strand
TTCTGGACTATATTTTCTGTTCTTTCTCATAAAAAAGTGAACCTCCTTAAGTTGTCTAACTTTTGGGGTTCACTTCATTTTTTTCAAATATAAATAATATTTTATTGTTGTAAATATTTTTTATTATTGTAATATTTTTTTATTATAAATTATCAAATTCTTTTACATATTTAAATGCAAAAACTTTTATTAAACAATTTGTTGATTTTATTTTAAATAATTATTTGCCCATGATTTTAATGTGTCAATATTAACATTTGAAGAAAATCTTATACCATTTTCAACGATTGAATTTTTGGCAATTAATTGTAAATTATCTTTTATATTTCCCATTCCACTTCCACCAGATGTTACAAAAGGTATAATTTTTATATTAGAAAAATCATATTGTTCTAAAAAAGTATCAATAATTGCTGGTTCCCTATACCACCAAATAGGAAAACCTAAAAACAAATTTTTATAATCCTTTAAATTATCAATTTTATTAGCAATTTCTGGTCTATAATTTAAATTTTTCATTTCTATCGAACTTCTCGAATTTTTATTGGTCCAATCTAAATCTTGATTTGTATATTTTTGTTTGGGTATAATTTCAAACAAATCAAAATTGTTTGCTTTTGCTAAATTTTTTGCAACTTTTTCGGTTGTCCCTGTTGCACTAAAATAAACTACTAAGTTTTTCATATTTTCCCTCAAAAATATAAATATTTTTTATAAAATTTAACAATTTTTTTATATCACATTTAACTAATCATAAAAATTAAAATTGTCTAAATTTAGATAATCATTAATTCTTAAAGTTATCTTTGAAATTTTTATTAACGCCTTAAAACCAAAAATGTTTTTCTCTTCATGAATCATCAAAATCATATTTTTAATTTAGTGTGAAGTGAATATGTTTAAAATTAAATATTGATAAAAAAAAGTTTTTTATTTTTTTAAATTAATATAATAGGAAACTTACACTTTTAAAAAATTTTTTCATTTATTCCACTATTTTAAAATGCTATAAAAATACATTAACAATTTAACTATAATTTTTTTATTTTTTTTCCTAAATATATTGTGTGGTCAATCAAACTTTTTACATCTCTAAACCCATATCATTTTTATACTTTTGTCTATCACTTGGATTGTTGTTTAATTCTTTTTTTTGACTTGTGTAAGAATTGTGTATATTATTAATACCATATTTATTACTATTAACAAAAATATGAGTTTCTTCAAACTCTTCCCTGCCAATACGATAACCTTGACAATTTTTTTCATCTTCTATTAAAAAGACATCTCCTTTAAACATCTTTGTTTTTACTTCTTCTGGTTCCCAAGAACAATGACAATATGTATACCCTTGTTCACCAATCATGTCTTCTGTTATAACAACAACTTTTCGCCCATACTCTGCTGGCGTTACACTAGGACATATATTTGACGACACATCAAGTAAAGGTTTTAATTCTTTAATTTGCTCATAAGATAAAGAGTTTAAATCAAAAGGTTTATTTAATAACTTTTCCGCCTTATTTTTATCTATTGCATAAATATCAAACATTCCATTCATTTTAACTTTACTATTAATTATTCGAACAACTGCAATTCTATTTTGATCATAAATACAACCATCAGGGGCTTCTTTTGTTGCAATAACGACATTTCCCCTATCATGCCAGATTACACCACTTAAATCTTTTAAATTTTTAACTGGACCAATTTCTATGGTAATGACAGGAAGTTTTATTGCCTCAACAATAGTTCCTTTTTTTAATATGTTTTCATTTACATTATTCATAATATTCTCTAATTTTAAAATTTAATATCATAATTATATTATACATAAAATTAACAAAAATAAAATAATTTTATTAAAAATACTTATTTTTAATTATAATTTATTTTTATTTTTTTTAAATAATAATTATTATAATTTTATACGATAAACAATTAATAATTAAAAACATTAATATTAAAACATTTTAAACACATTTTTTTATATTGCTTAATTTAAACCATACACAAATAAAGGCTTATTTTTAATTTTTTTAATCACAAAAAATTATAATATGTTTTAAACAATTTTCTTATTTATTCCCAAATACTTTTTTGATACTAAAAACCTTATTTCTAAAATTTATCAAAATACTAAACCCTAAAATTTTTTATTATTATTTTTTTTTAACAATTTTTCATAAAATGAAAAAAACTATTTTTAATATTTATTTATATAAAATGATTTTATAAATTAAATGGATAAGGGAAAAGTTCACCCAATGTATATACTTCACTCCTTTCGTTGAAAATACTATTATTCTTTTTCAAAATGATAATAGGTACACTTAATGGAATAAATTCTTTTAAAACTTGCCTACAAGCACCACAAGGATAAAAATATGAATCTTCACTAGATGTTATAAAAACTGCCTTAACTTGCGACAAATCTTTTCCTTGAGACAAACTTGAAAAGACCGCACATCTCTCCGCACAAACTGTATGCGAGAAACTGGAATTTTCAATGTTACAACCGCCTATAATATCTCCGTTTTTAAAACATAAAACGCTAGCAACTTTAATACTACTATACTTTGAATATGACCTTGTTAGCATGATATCTAATTCTGTTAAAACCTTTTTTATTTCTTCTTCTTTAAGATTTACATTTTTTTTAGCAGATTTTGAAATAATGTCATTAATTAAACTCATATTTACCTCATTTTTATATATTTTTTTTATTTTTTTTGCTTTATTTTTTCGTTTTGATAATAATGATATTTATCTAAAATAAAAATATTGGTTTATTGTTTTTAAAAATTTTTTAATTGATATGTTAAATAATATTACAAAAAAAGAATTTTACTTTTATAAAATTCTTTTTTATACTTTCATAAATTAATATGTTTTTTATTTAAAAATAATTAATTTATTTAAATTTTAATATCATATCTTCTTTAATAATTACATTAAGAATTTAAAATAAATTTAACAGCAACTAAATTATATGGCAAATCATTTTCAGTTGTGTTTTCCGAACAAACATATATTGTTGCAATATATTTTCCACTTCCATTATCAACAAAATTAAGAGTTACAGTTGATTGTAAGGTTTGTGATGTTGGTCCTACCAGATTAAGTTCTTCTTGTCCTTCTGGCTTTTCTAAAACATAAGAATAACTATAATCTTCAAAAGTTGATAACCAACTAATTGTTGTTGTAACCGCCATCTCTGTTGATTCCATTCCTAAATCATTTTTATTTACATAAACAACGGGGCCAATTTCTCCTTTATTAAAATCACCTAAATCAATTATACCTGATTGAACATCATCTAGATTTAATTTTAATTTAATATATGTGTCATTTTCGTCTAAGTTTCCATCACCATTTTTGTCAAAAGCAAATGTCATAGGATAAGGCAACTCTTCTTCAAAAACAAAATATACTGGATAAAATAAGTTTTCAACAATCATATAAATTAAAACGTATTCTCCGCCAACTATACCGGTTATAGAACCATCATTATCAACCAATAAATTTAAGACCAAATTATTAAGATTTTGTATTGGTGTTTTCATGTCGTCGTAATAAATCATATTTTCATAAATAGTATTCCCTGATAAAGTTACCTGGGTTTCATCGTCGGGATTTTTTGAACCAAAATATCCAACAAAGTAAATACATTCTCTTTCTTCATCATATTTTATTTTCATGTTACCAATTGGACCATTATTTCCATTCTCTAAAAATAATCTATTTTCCCCATAAAAAACTTCAAACATTAAACTTTCATAATCTTCAACAATTATTTTTACTGTTCTTGTTATAGTTTTGTCAGAAGATGTTATTTTTATAGTATAAGTTCCTATTGCGTTTATTTCCAAATAATCTTCATTTAATAATTCATTATTAAAATATAATTGTATTCTAGCATTTTCATCTTCTAAATTTATTTCAATATTTCCAAAAGCGTTAACTTTATCTATAGTATAACAATCATTAACCAGCAAATCGGTTATATTTAAATCAACAGTTTTCGCATCTGAGAACACAAATTCGGCATTAACATTATTTGAAATAATTCCATTTGTTTTTATATAAGATACAAAAGTTTTATTTTCACCATCTATTGTTAAAACAAACTCTAACCAACACAATGTTTTATCTGCAGAAAATTTAATTTCTTTGGAATAAAGACTACAATTATTAGTTACAATTTCAATATTATCTTCTTCAATAAAAGCAACATCACTTGCTTCATATTCGCCCTTTGAAAATTGAAAATTAGAATCAAAATTTATATTGTAAGGATTACCCCATTTGTCTTTATAAGTTATATTTATTTTGGAAACATACTGATTTACATCATATATTTGTGGAACATATTCAACAAGTAAAATAAATGAATATTCAAACGTTTTGTTGTTTGCAGTAAATGTATATAAAACATCAACTTCTTGTTGGCCTTCACTTAATTCTACAACCTGTAAATTGTCAAAAGTTATTGATTGATTTGTAAAATAATCCGTTTCTATCAACTCTGGAACTGATAACTTATTAGTATTCGTAAATAAAACTGCTTTGTTTTTATTCCCTACGTAATTCATACCCTTAATTAAATCATTGAATTGATACTTTATATCAATAGAGCAAGAATAAATTTCAACTTCTTCCAAATAAATTTTTAAGAAATAAATTCCGTCTTGAATAAGTGAAAAATCTTGAATTTCAACATTGTTTTCATTAAAAATTTTATAATCACAGGTTTGATATTTGTCTTTAAAAACTATGTCAAATTCAACTATCGCACCATTAATAGTTAAAGAAGATTTATTGTTGTTGATTGATATTGAGTTATTAACCTCTCCATATTGTTCATCATAAATATTTGCCTGTAAAAATTCAATTGGAGAAAACTCTTCAAAATAAATATCTAAAACTTGTTCATATTCATTATTAATTTTTATATAAAATGTTAAGCGGTCTTTTATCTCTTGATTTAAAAATTGAATTGTTGCTTGGTTTAATTCTACTTTTTCACGATTTAAATTTATTTCATAATAAATGTCATAATTCAATAATAAATTTTCATCTATACTAATTGTAAAATTATCTTCATTCAAATCTTTATCATAAACAATATTTGTTTGCGTTAAAGATATATTTTTATTATTGATAGTTACATTATCAAAAAACAAAGGATACAAAGAAAATGACTTAATAATATAAGATTGATCTGAACTATCATTTATAGTAAAAGATAAAGGATACATATTATTAATTTCAACAACCTGTTCACCATTTAATAACTCATATTGACCGTTATTATTATACATTGTTACGTCAATCAAATCGGTAAATTCATCATTAACAGTGAAACTTAAAGTACTTCCATAAGGAATTGTTGTCATTGATAAAAATTCTTCAAAAGTTATATTTTGTTCATCAATTTTTATATTTTTTATATAATCCATTTTGCAAACAATATTAATTGTTGTAACCAAATCATAATTTTCTGTGTAAACTTCTATTTGTATATCATTTTTTATAACAAATGGATCTGGGTAATTTGTATGAAAATTTTGATAACTAGATTTTAAATTAATTGAAATTTCATCTCCATATTTAACAACAGGATTTTGACAAAATTCTTCATAAGAAAATGTTTGTTGATTAACTTGAATACTTTCAATAGGTTCTTTTAAACAATTAACTTCAATTATTTTATAAACTCTTTCACCATTTAAATCATAATTGATAGTTATAGTTGTGTTGTCGGTTACAGTAAAGTCATTTTGTGAAAGAGTAAACAAAGAAGAATATTCTTTTTTTAAATTAAATTTTAAATTTTTGCCGTATTCAACTTCTGGGTTTGCGACAAACTCATCAAAAGTCATCTCTATATCGCCAACCATAACATTTTCAAAAATGTCGTGATTTACAGTTATTGTTTTTGTGTAGACAACTTCCGCATTTTGAGTAATTTTAATTATATAAGTAAAGTGTGATGGATTGACTGTTACATCAAAATTGCTATTAAGACCTTCATCTGTTTCCCCTGACCATACTTTATTGTTGCTTGTATTTACATACTCATAATTTAAACTATAATTATAATCACCGTTTACAGTAACATACCAGTTGTCACCTATGTTAAATTGTGAAAGAGCCTCGAACTCACTTGCAGAAAGTTCATTATTATTTAATGTCATAGTTAAAGGACTATTGATAATACTCCAATTCAAAGTTTGATTTTGGGTTGAACGTCCTTCAATAAGTTTCCAAACATAATTTACTTTATCTTTTAATTCAAGAGTTATTTGATAATCTCCAATTTCTGTTGCAGTTAAATCACCAGTTATATTAACAAGATTTTCATTTGGTTTTTCTAAAATAATTGGAGTATACGCAGAACCTGAGTAGATAAAACTATTCTTTTCTAATTTAATTGATGGAGTTGATATTAAATTAAAAGGAATTTCAAAAACATCAATGGTAAACTTTTGGTACTCAGTTTGTTGAGCAACATAGTTATTATTGCCAACTGAATGACCTACTATGTAATAAGAACCTGCATTTGTAGAGGTTGTTGGAGCAGATATTTCTGTATAATCTTCACCATCATTAATATAGTATTTATAAACTATTTCTCCATACAGTGCTGAAAGTCCACTTGGAATACTTGGCGTTTCACCATAAGTCCAATAACTATCAAAAACTAATTCACCAGATATACTATTGGTTGCTTTTTCAATTTCCCATTCAAGTTGAGTTGATGGAGCAAAATCTAATTCATAATTAATACTATCATAAACAAAAGTTGCTATTGCAGTATAATTACCTGCGTCAGTTGCAGAATTATTTTTATATGTAACAGCAACATCAGCAGGAAGCCCAGTTATTTCAACTGACTTTAATTGTCCGTCATAAATATAAGTAGTATTATAATTATAATTCCATCTTGCTTCTCCACAATAAATACTAGCCTTATAAATTGTCCATTCATGAGATAAGTTTAAGTTGTTACCAACAAGTTCATAATTTGTGTTATCATAAATTAAAGTTGCGGTAGTTGTGTAAGTTCCGGCAATAGTTGCAGAGCGAACACCTTTATAATTAACTGTTACACCTGTTGGAAGATTCAAAATAGAAACAGTTTTTATTGAACCATCATAATCAAAAGAATAATTATCCCAATAAACACCTGACATATTAATTGATGCTTTCTTTATTTTCCATTCTTTTGAAAGTTCAATATTGTTATTTTGCAAAACATAGTTACTGCTATCATAAATTAACTTAGCAGTTGCATTATAAGTTCCAGCATTAATTGCAGAATTATTTTTATATTCAACTGTTACTTCTTCTGGAAGATTAATAATAGAAATAGAATGTTGCTCAGCATCATAAGTAAAAGAACTAATTTCATTATAATCCCAACTAGCATAAGATAAATCAATAACCGCTTTGTTAATAGACCAATGTTTAACAAGTTCAAGATTATTGTTTACTAATTTATAATTTGTTGTGTCATAACTTAATGAAGCGGTAGCGATGTAATCTCCAGAATTAGTTTCAACATTGTTTTCATAATCAACAGTTACCCCTTCTGGAAGATTAATAATAGAAATAGAGTGTTGCTGTTTGTTATAAGTAAAAGGATTAGAGTCATAGTAATCCCAACTAGCATTACTCATATCAATAGTTGCTTTATTAATAATAAGTTTAACGCTAACTGGTTCAAAATCTTTATAGGATATACTTAAATTATAACCTGTTTCGTTGGCATTTAAAATTTGTGGAAGTCCAGAAACACTAAAGCCGTCATTAGCACCATAAGTTAAAGTTTTAAATTGACCATCATCATAATTCAACGAAACTGAAATAAAATCATTAATAATATTATTTGAATTTTGATACACGCCATAAGTAGTTGTTATCGTATTATTTTCAGAATTAACCTCTTGTCCATTTAAAGAAACTGTTATCCCTGTTGCCTTAGGATCCGAGTTGTCAGCACAACAAGAACTAACAAAAATTGCACACGGCAATATAAAAACAATAGCCAAGAGCAAAACAAAAATTTTTCTTTTCACCATACCCCTCCTTTGTGTTATACATATGTACAAATCCCAACTTAAATAAAAAATTGTATAACAATATAGAATTATTATATACATAATGTAAAAAAAAATCAAGCAATTTACCTTTTATATTAAAACAAGCATTAAATAAAAGTCTTTATGGTATAAAAAATTTTGTTTAATATTAATAAATATTAAAAATCATTTATGTAAATTTAGTAAATTAATTAATAATAATTATTTACAAAAATAAAAAAGGTGTTAATTTTGTAACACCTTTTAAAAAATTATGCATAAGAATTATCTAATTTAGCAAACTGAATAATAATTATTAGAATAAAATTTTTTAAGAATAAAGATTTGTGAAAACCATACTTTTCCCAACTTGTATGATTGCCAGCAAAATTAAACCATATATTCTCAAAATACTTATTTTTTTACAAACATTTATTAAAATATATATGTCTAAACAAAATCATATGAAAGAAATTATAGTTTGTGAATTTAAAAATTATAAATTAAATAAATCAAATATTAAAATTTAATAAACTAAATTTTATTAATTAAAATCAGACAAATCAACATCTGGGAATTGAATTTCTGTATAATTTTCGATAGTTGTTGGGATGGAAATGTTGTTAGAACTATATTTTATATTAAATTCGTATTTTGTTGAAAGTTTATTGTTGTTATTTTCATCATTTTGTTCAATTTGTGTTATTATTTTTGTTACTTTATTATCTCTTATTTCAAAACTCCATTTTTGATTGTTAACACTATCATTATCAACCTTTTTTAATTCAAATGTTAAGTTAAAACTTGTATCATTTAATTTTCTCAAATCGGTAGTCAACTCCCAACCTTGTTCAACACTGTAATCAATTTGCTCTTGAGAAACAAGATAATTTTGCAATCCTCCAATTAAAGAATTTAAACCAATATTATTAAAAGAACTTTGACTAATAATTTCTTTTTCTTTATTAGAGGTGTTAAATTTGTAGTAATCATTATCTATAAAAGCAGTATAATATTGAATATTATAATTCGAATTTAGACCACCATTTATGTATTTGTTGTTAGAATTAGTTTTCATGTTAGCATTAACTGTTGTTTTTAAGATTTTTTCATTATTTTCATTTGTTTTTAATTCATATTTTGCTTTATAAGTAATTTCAGAATTAGTAATCAAGTTAGATGTTTCTTCTTTATTTGTAGTTATATTTTTAAAGTTCATATCTATAACAAAATTGTCAGAATTTAAATTTTCAGGTAAAACTATTCTTGAAAGTGCTTCATAAGCCTCCGCTTTTTCAATTTTCTCGCCTTGATTGCATGCTGTAAATAAAATAATAGATGGTATTAATAATAAAAATGCAAAAACATATTTTAAAAACCCTATTTTTTTCATAATATCCCCCTTTATTTATAATATACATTATATATATAGCAAATATTAAATATTTTGTCATCAAAATTGTTAAATTTTTATAATAAATTTATAAAAAAATTATAGTTAATCAAAAATATGAACAACATATATTTTAATAAACTATAATTTTTACATATACAATAATACAATAAAATAAATCACACTAATTAAAAATTAATAAACTTCAGTTGGTCTTTCAATAGGAGTTATTTCTCTGTATTGTTTCATTCCTGTTCCAGCAGGAATTAATTTTCCGATAATAACATTTTCTTTCAAGCCCAATAGTTTATCTGTTTTTCCTTTCAAAGATGCATCAGTTAAAACACGAGAAGTTTGTTCAAAACTTGCAGCAGAAAGGAAACTATCTGTTGACAATGCTGCTTTTGTTATTCCCAACAATATACGTTTAGCCGTTGCTGGAACACCGCCAGAAGCCAAGACTTTTTCATTAGCCTCTTCATAGTTGTAAACATCAACTACTTCACCTGGCAACAAGTTAGTTGAGCCAGAATTTTCAATTTTGACTTTTCTTAGCATTTGACGAATAATAACTTCAATATGTTTATCGTTAATTTTAACATCTTGAGCACGATAAACAGATATAACCTCACTAAGCAAATAGTCTTGAAGACCTTTTAATCCTTTTGTTCTTAACAAATCAGTTGGATTAATAGCACCTTCATTCAATTGAGTTCCAGCGGTTATTTTATCACCATCTTTAACTTTTAAAAAGGCAGGTTTTTTAATTTCATATTCAGCCTCACCTTCACTATTTTTAACAGTTATTATAACTGCCTTACCCTCTTCTCTTATAGAAACACGACCTGAAACTTCACTTAATTTTGCCTCACCTTTTGGACGGCGTGCTTCAAAAATTTCTTCAACACGAGGAAGACCTTTTGTAATATCCGCGGCAACAAGTGCACCACCAGTATGGAAAGTTCTCATAGTTAACTGTGTTCCAGGTTCACCAATACTTTGAGCAGCAATTATTCCAACAGCCTCACCAACATTAACAACATCTTGCCCTGCCATATTTCTTCCATAACATTTAGCACAAACACCATGTTTACAACGGCAAGTTAACAATGAACGAATTGTTACTTTTTCAATACCCGCACTAATAATTTCTTTTGCCTTTTCAGGACTAATCATTGTGTTTTCAGGAACAATAACTTCGCCAGTTGTTGGATGAACAACAGCATCAACAGTAAATCTTCCAACAATTCTTTCTTCAAGAGTTTCAATAACACGTTTTTCTTCCATAAGGTCTGTTACTTCAATTCCTTTAACCTTTTCACCTCTTGAAGCAAAACAATCTTCTTCGTTAACAACAACATCTTGTGAGATATCAACTAAACGACGAGTTAAATAACCAGAATCGGCAGTTTTTGTCGCTGTGTCGGCAAGAGTTTTACGTCCACCACGAGAAGAAATAAAGTATTCCAAAGGAGTTAAACCTTTGCTATATGAAGACTTAACTGGAACATCAATTTTCTTACCAGAAAGAGACGCCTTTAATCCGCAAATACCAGTTATAGAGTTAAGTTGCACCTTAGTTCCACGGGCTCCTGACACAACCATCATTTTTAATGCGTTATAATCACTCAAATGTTCAATAACTGCATCTTGGACTTGCATTGTAACATCATTCCAAATAGCGATATTAGCATTCAATTTTTCATCAGAAGTAATAAGTCCACGACGCAAAAGTTTATCATTTTCTTCAACACGCTTACTAGCCTCTTTTAAAATTTCTTCTTTTGCTGGTGGTTCTTCCATATCAAAAGCATTAATTGTCAAAGAGCCTAGTGTTGAATATTTATAACCTGTTTCTTTAAGACGGTCAACCAGTTTAGAACACTCCGTTGTTCCCAAAAGTCTATAAACTTCATTAGTTATGAATTTTAAATCTTTTTTCATAACTGGATAATTAACTTCTAATTGACAATAATTTTCACGCTTACTTCTATCTATAAGCCCCATACCTTGTGGAATAGCCCAGTTAAAAATTATACGTCCAACAGTTGTTTCTATTCTATCTCTATATTCAACACCTCTAACGGTTGCAGTTCTCATAACTTGAATTTTAGCACGAATATCCAAATAACCACATTGATAAGCAATAATTGCTTCATCATCACTTGAAAAAATACTTCCCTCACCCTTTGACCCTGGTTTTTCTTGTGTTAAATAATAACAACCAATAACAATATCCAATCCAGGATTAATAATAGGTTCACCATCAGAAGGTTTCAAAATGTTATTACTACCAAGCATCAAAGTTCTTGCTTCTGTTCTTGCGTCAATACTCAATGGAACATGAATTGGCATTGTATCACCATCGAAATCGGCATTGAAACCAGAACAAACAGATGGGTGAAGTTTAATAGCACGCCCTTCAACTAAGACCGGTTCAAACGCTTGAACACTAAGACGGTGAAGCGTTGGAGCACGGTTAAGCAAAACTGGGTGGTCCTTAATAACTTCCGCAAGTATATCCCAAACAATTGGTTTTTCTCTTTCTATAAAGCGTTTAGCACTCTTTATATTATGAGATTGATTAAGTTCAACTAATCTTTTAATAATAAAAGGTTTAAACAATTCAAGCGCCATTTCTTTTGGAACACCGCATTGATACATTTTTAGTTCAGGTCCAACAACAATAACTGAACGTCCTGAATAATCAACACGCTTTCCAAGTAGGTTTTGACGGAAACGCCCTTGTTTACCAGTTAACATTGAAGTTAAAGATTTTAATTCTCTCGCTTTTGCCCCTTGAATTGCTTTCCCACGCTTTCCGTTTTCAATTAAGCAATCAACCGCTTCTTGAAGCATACGCTTTTCATTTCGAATAATAACTTCAGGAGCACCAAGTTCCATAAGTTTTTTAAGACGATTATTTCTATTTATAACACGACGGTATAAATCATTTAAATCACTACTTGCATAACGTCCGCCATCTAGTTGGACCATAGGTCTAAGTTCAGGAGGTAAAACAGGCAAAACATCTAAAACCATCCACTCTGGTTTATTATTACTTGTTAAAAATGATTCTATTATATCTAATTTTTTAATTGCCTTAATTCGTTTTTGACCTTTTGCAGTTTGAAGAAGTTTCTTCAACTCAACACTTTCGCGAGCCAAATCAACTTCGCTTAAAAGTTTTTTAATTGCTTCTGCACCCATTCCCGCAACAAAAGCATCAGAACCCAATTCTTCAACTGCAGTTCTATATTCTTTATCTGTTAAAATTTGACGATAAGTAAGAGAAGTTTTTTTAGGGTCCAAAACAATATAGTTAACATAATATATAACCTGTTCCAATTGTTTAGGAGTTATATCTAATAGAGTCCCAATACGAGATGGAACACTTCTAAAAAACCAAATATGAGAAACCGGACATGCAAGTTCAATGTGGCCCATTCTTTCACGACGAACACGTGCTCTAGTAACTTCAACGCCACACTTATCACACACTACACCTTTATATCTTATTCTTTTATATTTTCCACAATGACATTCCCAATCTTTACGTGGTCCAAATATTCTCTCACAAAAAAGTCCGTCTTTAACAGGTTTTTGTGTTCTATAATTAACTGTTTCAGGAACAGTAACCTCTCCATGAGACCATTCTCTTATTTTTTCGGGAGATGCAATCCCAATTTTCATAGCGTCAAATTCATTTACGTCTAACATAACTTCCTCGCTTTTAGTTATTTCCTAATCTTTTTTTTATTATATTTCCTATTTTATTTTTATTTGGTTAAAACTTTATTCCTCAAAATCATCAAAATCATTATCTCCAAAAAGTGAATTAGCGTCAAATTCATCAACAGATAAATCTTTATCAAAAGTTTCATTTTCTGTTTTATCTAAACTTTCAGTTGAAGTATCATCACCAAAATCTATCATAATATCTTTCAATTCTTCTTCAACTTCTTGACTTAAATCTAATTCTTCTTTTTCTTCTTGACCAAATTCATCTAGGGCAATTTCCTGACCGTCTGGGTCTAGAACTTTGATGTCGAGAGCCAAGGATTGAAGTTCTTTAACAAAAACTTTGAAACTTTCTGGAATTCCAGGTTCGCTAATTGGTTGCCCTTTGATAATTGCTTCAAAAGTTTTTGTTCTTCCTGTTATATCATCAGATTTAACTGTTAACATTTCTTGAAGCAAACTAGCAGCACCATACGCTTCAAGAGCCCAAACTTCCATTTCACCAAAACGCTGACCACCAAACATAGCCTTTCCGCCAAGAGGTTGTTGCGTTACCAAAGAATAAGGTCCAGTTGAACGAGCATGCATTTTACTATCAACCATGTGGTCAAGTTTTAACATATATTTCCAACCAACAGTTGCTGGATTATCAAATGGCAAACCTGTTCGCCCATCATAAAGTTGAATTTTTCCATTTGATGGATAACCATTATATTCAAGCATTTGTTTGATGTCGTCTATAGTCGCACCATCAAATACAGGAGTTGCAACTTTCCAACCCAAAGCCTTTGCCGCCAAGCCAAGATGAACTTCAAGAACCTGACCAACATTCATACGAGAAGGAATGCCCAATGGATTTAAAACAATATCCAAAGGAGTTCCATTGCTTAAATAAGGCATATCTGCTTCTGGCAAAATTCTAGAAACAACACCCTTATTTCCATGACGTCCAGCCATTTTATCTCCAACAGAAAGTTTACGGCGTTGTGCGACATAAACCTTAACCATTTGAGTTACACCAGGTTCTAATTCATCTTTATTTTTTCGTGAGAAGACTTGAACATCAACAACAACACCACCACGGCCATGTTGAACACGCAAAGAAGTATCACGAACTTCATGAGCCTTTTCACCAAAAATTGCACGCAACAATCTTTTTTCAGGAGTTAATTCTGTTTCTCCTTTTGGAGTTACTTTTCCAACCAGTATATCACCAGGACGAACTTCTGCCCCAATTCTAACAATACCATTTTCATCTAGATTTTTAAGGGCATCTTCACCAAGGTTAGGAATATCACGAGTTATTTCTTCATCGCCAAGTTTTGTGCTTCGACATTTAATTTCTTCAACTTTTAAGGTTATTGATGTGAAAATATCTTCTTTAACTATTCTTTCACTAATTAAAATAGCATCTTCATAGTTATAACCTTCCCAATTCATATAACCAATTAAAACATTTTTACCAAGCGCTAGTTCACCATTTTCAGTTGTATAACCGTCTGCCAAAACATCACCAGCCCTAACTTGTTGCCCTTTATGAACAATTGGTTTTTGATTAACGCAAGTATCCGCATTGGTTTTTTCAAATTTAGTTAAATAGTATTTTTTATCTTCGGTTTTACCTTTAACAACTATATAATCAGCGCTAACATAATCAACAACACCATCTATATCAGAAATAATCATAGCCCCACAATCATAGGCAATTTTATGTTCCATTCCTGTTCCAACAATTGGTGCTTCTGGTCTTAAAAGAGGAACTGCTTGACGTTGCATGTTCGCACCCATAAGAGCACGAGGGGTATCATCATTACCCAAAAATGGAATAAGTGCAGTTGCCGCAGAAATAAATTGTTTTGGTGAAACATCCATGAAGTCAACATAACTTGCAGGAACTTCAACTATTGTTGATTTATGACGACAAACAACTCTAGGATTAATAAATCTATTATTTTCATCAAGAGGTTCAACTGCCTGAGCAATATAAGCCTCATCTTCAATATCTGCCATATAATATTTGTAAGTGTTTTGAACTTGACCAGTTACTTTATCAACAGGACGATATGGAGTTTCAATAAAACCATAATGATTAATTTTTGCATAACTTGTAAAGCTGTTGATAAGACCAATACTTTGACCTTCTGGCGTTTCAATAGCGCAAATTCTACCATAATGAGTGTAGTGAACATCACGAACTTCCGCGCTTGCTCTTTCCTTCTTAACACCTCCTGGTCCAACAGCAGACATCTTTCTTTTTTGAGTTAATCCAGAAAGAGCATTAATTTGGTCCATAAGTTGGGATAATTGTGAAGAAGCAACAAAATCTTTTAAAGCCTTATTGACAGGACGAGGATTAACAATTTCTTTTGGAGTTATTCCAACAAGTTCTTTTCCTTGCAAAGTTTCTTTAATTGTTGTTGCTAATTTATTAACACCACTGCGGAAAGCAGTTCCAAGTAATTCGCCAACAGTTGCAATACGTCTATTGCTTAAATGGTCAATATTATCTAAATAGCCAATACCTTCCAATAAATCAAGATAATAACTCAAACTTGCGAGAATATCGTCCATAGTTAAGGTTGTTATTATTAAATTTTTAGCATTTTGCTTAATTATTTCTTGAATTTCTTCTTTAGATTTATTTTTGTTTTCTTCTAAAATCTGCATTAAAGTTGGATAATAAACTTCTTCATTAATACCAAGAGATTCTTCATCACAAGGGAAGAAAGCAGAAAGAGGAACACGATTATTACCACGCATCAAATGTTTTCTACCATTAATATTAACCCAAACTTCATTAATACCCGCATTTTGAATACGGCGAGCAACATCTGCTTGAATAGGAAAACCTTTTTTAACAACAACTTCATCATCAATAACAATATTATTCGCACTAATTTGTCCAACAATACGATTGGCAATGCTTAATTTTTTATTAAATTTATATCTACCAACACGACCAAGGTTGTAGTATTGGTCTGAAAAGAAAAAGAGATTTAAATAATTTCTTGTTGATTCGGCAGAAGGAACTTCTGAAGGACGAGTTTTTCTTGCAAGTTCCAAAAGTGCTTCTTCCTGAGTTGTTTGAGGCTCTTTTTCCAAAACAGCATTAATATAAGGGTTATCACCATAAAGTTTTGAAATTTCTTTTGCAGTAAAACCAAAACATTTTAAGAAAATACCAACAGTAACTTTATTAGTTCTGTCCATAATAACTTTTATAATTTCATTAGCACCCTGTTCAAATTCAAGCCACATACCACGAGTTGGACGCATTTGTCCAAGTAATGAAGAAGAATCTGAATTTTCCTGGCTAAAATATACACTAGGAGAAGGAAGAATTTGAGAAACAATAACTCTTTCAATTCCATTAAAAACAAAAGAACCTTCTTTCGTCATAAAAGGAATGTCCCCCAAATAAACTTCTTGGTCAATCGCCTCACCAGTTTCTTCAACAACGAAACGAGTTTTAACTTTAAGCGGAACAGTATAAGAAACACCTCTTCTCTTACACTCCTTAATACTATACTTAGGTGGAGTTGAAAGATCAGTGCTTAAAAAGTAAAGTTTAGCCTTTCCACTATAATCTACAACTGGTGAAAATTCGTTAAGAACATCTTGAATACCTTTTTCAACAAATTTTTTATACGCATTTATTTGAATTTCAAGAAAGTTAGGTAATTCAACAAGGTCTTCAAGTTTAGAAAAACTGTAACGCTCTGTGTTGCCACACATGATTTTTCTAATTTTTGGCAATTCTTTCATAAATTTCTCCTTAACAATTGTTTTATTTATCTTATAATTAATGGTTGATTTTTTGCTTAAATATTTTAGATAATTAAAACACAAAACCAGCAAACAAATTTTAACTATTATTAAATTGAATATCAAAATTTGTTTTAAACAAAAAATTTGTTATAGTTTTGGAATTATATTTTGAATAAATTACAAGCAAAAATATTAATATCAATTAAAAAAGTTGTTTTTAATTTGTTGCATTATTTTACACAAAAAAGGTTAAACTTTAAAACTCAAAATTAATTAAAAAAACAAAATTTCCAACTTGTTAAGTTATTAAGTTATCAATTGACAAAAATAACCAAAATAATGCATTATGCTTTTATCAAATAACTTTGTTTACTGTAAACTTAACTAAAATTAAGACTGAACAAACCATATTTTGCATAAAGTTTGCATAAAAATAACTAACAAAATGATAAAAAGTCAACAAATTAGACAGTAAAATAATTGTTTAAAGTTTCAATAATATCAGTTTTATTCCTAAAAACAAAAATCATTGAGTTTGGTATGGATTATAATTTAAGTTTTAAAATGAATAAAAACGATAAAAATTAAATCAGTAAATAATTAATTTTATGCATAAATTAATAAAATGAAAACAAAATTTTTAATTTAAAAGTTTTTGACGAATAGGATAGGAGAAAAAACGACAAAAAAACAAAACACTCGCAGTAGTAATCATAACCATGCGTGGTGTTTTATTTATTCTTTTTCAATAAAAATTTGTAACCCATACCCAACTCGTACAAAAATTTCTAGACAATAATATCATAGAAAAAGAAAAATGTCAACAACTTTTTTAAAATACGGGCAAAAAAACTGCAAACATATAAGTTCGCAAATGTCAACTTAATTGATTATACTTCATATAACGCAAAAAAACAACTAAAATTTAAAAATTTTTAAATATACTTTCAATATAAAAAGATATTTATCCTAAAAAATAAATAATTATTAATTAA
This sequence comes from uncultured Clostridia bacterium, assembly GCA_944376905.1. GTDB lineage: Bacteria > Bacillota > Clostridia > Christensenellales > UBA1242 > UBA5489. The sequence goes on along the minus strand of CALWEA010000017.1, from coordinate 3,252 downwards.
CAGAACTAAATTATATTAAAAAAGATATTAAAATAAATACTAAAAAATATTTAAAATCACAATAATAAAAAGATAATCATATATAAAAAACATGGAAAATAAAGAACAATATAATCAAAATCAAGCGTGTATAAAACGGAATTCAACAAGCCAAATATGTAACACACAAAGAAATTACAACGACGAACCAACAATAAACGAATATTTGTTAAAAGAGATGGCAAAAGCATACACCTCTGCATTTGAAAAAGCAGGAATACATTTTCCTTTAGAGGAATATTCCCAAAACAAAAAAGAAGAAAAAAATATTCCAGACAAAATTAATGAAACAAAATTAAAAATAACAAACGACAGAACTAATAATAATAGCGACAATCAAACAACATTGCCACAAAACAGATTAAATCAACAACAACAAATAAACCCAAATGCAAATTTGACACCAATATCAAATAATCAAAAGTCAAGCAATACTAACGAAAATGAAATAAATTATCAACAACCAAGAACAAACTTCAGTAATGTAAACGGAGTTGAAAGATATCTTCAATTAATAGAAGAACAACTAACGCAAATTTCAACACAATTAACAGAAATATCCGCAGATATAAAAACACAAAACTGTATTCTTGAACGACAACGACGCATACGTTTATCATAAATAAAAAACAAAAATATAAAATATCATATTAAAAAAACAAAATAGAACAACTAAATAAAAAACCAACAACTAAAAAAGACATATTGAACAATTGATAAAATTAACCAAACAGACAATTAAAAGTTATGATTATAAAAAACAAAAAAACAAAAAGAACAAAAAAATAGTAAACTTTAAAATAAAATTTAATGAACGATAACCAAAATAAATATATAAAACTCTAATTAATAAATAAATGAAAAATAAATAAATGAAAAATAAAAAAAATAAAAAAATAAATAAATGAAAAATAAATAAATGAAAAATAAATAAATGAAAAATAAATAAATGAAAAAATAAAAAAGGTTAAAATTTTTCTAAACCTTTTTTATTTTACAAAGAAACCTCAAATTATAAGGTGAAATATTTTGAAATACGAGATAAATAATAAGATTTAATAATCTTGAAACAATACAATTTTTTATACCATTTCCCAATTTATTATTTCCATATAGTGTTTTTAAAGTTAAAAAACAACTTTGTAACTCATAATAACTCATAACGCAAAAACAGGATACCCATTACTTCCATCCACCCAAGATTTTAAATCACTCCCATTATTTTTAGGATCTGTTCTGTAAGCCTCCAAAACAGTTAATAAATCAGTTGTTCCATAAGCAAGGTCACTACTAGGACTATCATCGCATTTTTTCAATCCGCTCTCCGCCGAACTAAATGTTCCAAAGTATGAAGTAGAAGTTAATGTTCCAACATTACTTCCAACTCCATTTAAACTAGCATTAACACTATCTGTTTTTAAATAATAGCAATTCGTTATTGTTGCTGTTCCACCATCGGCAACATACCCCACTATTCCACCAATACCAGAAATATTAGAAGAACTACTAACACTTCCCGTGTTATAGCAATTCGTTATTGTTGCTGTTCCCCTCCAAACATACCCCACTATTCCGCCAGCACGTTGACGATCAATACTAACACTTCCCGTGTTATAGCAATTCGTTATTGTTGCTGTTGCTGCTGTTGTTGATGCCCCATAAACATACCCCACTATTCCGCCAACATTAGAATAACCATTAACACTTCCCGCGTTATAGCAATTCGTTATTGTTGCTACTCCTCTTAAGTTGACATTCCCCACTATTCCGCCAGCATAATTACCACCACTACTAACACTTCCTTCATTATAGCAATTCGTTATTGTTGCTGTTCCTAGAACATACCCCACTATTCCGCCAACAGTTTCACTTCCACTAACACTCCCTGTGTTATAGCAATTCGTGATTGTTACTGTTCCTCCCCCTCTCACACGCCCCACTATTCCGCCAACACAAGAAATACCACTAACCTCTGTGCCTTCCGCACTGCAATTAGATATAATGCCACCATTTGCATTACCAACAAAATTTCCAACAAATCCAACATATCGGCCTTTTAAAACAACCTTACAGTTTTTCATTGTTAAATCTTTTATTTCTGCCTTATTAGAAACATATCCAAACAATCCAACATTGTCCGTTTCTTGATCAATATATAATCCTGTTATTGTTTTATTATTGCCGTCAAATGTTCCTCGAAAACTATTTGTTGAACTATTGCCAATAGGAATAAATTTTTTTGAAAAATTATTTTTATCATTTCCATTTTCGAAGTCTATCTCATTTAACATTTGTATTGTTGCTTCTGAAAATGTTACCAATGGTCCCGCAGAATTATCATAGCCATATTCTGAGCCATATTCATTTGTTATTGTGTTAACTTGTCCAACTAATGCAGATAAATTCAATAAGCCGTCTATATTTGAAACATAAAATGTTGTTCCAGATATAACATTTTTTTCAACTTTACCTGCTCTTCCTAAATCTATTCCTGTTTCATCATTCCCAACTAAATATTTTAGGTCTAATAACAGCACTTCGCTAAATTTTAAATTTATTTTTATCATACCCAAAGAACTGCTTGTTACTGTTCCGCTTGTTGCATCTATTCCAGTTGCAATTGTTAAATTAGATATTTCACCGCTCGCCATTGTTCCGCTATCCGCTGTTGAACTTCCACAATCTATGACGCATTTTAAATCTTTACCGCTGGTTTCATTTTCAAGAGATGTTATTTTAAAATAAACATCACCATTCTCCCCTATTGGTGTTAATGTTTGTGAGTTTATGTGTATTGTGTCATTAGACATACTTTGAATATACATTCCATTTGAAACAGGGTTTAAACTATTAAATATTTCAACATATTCAGTTTCTTCAATTTTTTGGTTACCTGTTTCGTCATTTACCCCGTCTATACCCATTTCAACTTTAACCAAATATTCTGGCTCATACTTAACGCCAACATTAAATGTTGAATTTTTTAATATTGTTAATGCATAAACTCCAAAAAATGCCATTAAGCATATTGTTAAAATTAAACTTGTTGTTAATAATATTATTTTCTTTGATTGTGTCATAATAAAACTCCTTTTCTCTTGTAGTTTTAACTTGTAGTAAATTTATATACAATCTAGTTTTTATCTCATTTAAAACTTTTTGTTTTTGTCATTTTTATAAAACAATTTTTGTTTTTTACATTTGATTAAAATA
>CALWEA010000016.1 GCA_944376905.1 uncultured Clostridia bacterium | reverse complement strand
ACATAGGAGGTATTATTCCTCAAAGGTATAACCTCTTTTGAACCCCGGGACTATCCCGGGGTTTTCTTATACAAAAAAACTTTACTTTAATGTAAAGTTCATTTTTTTTGCTAGTTTTAAAAAATTTTACCCTCAAATATATTTTTTAATTAATAATATTTACCATTATAATCATCATCGTCATCATCGTCATCATCGTCGTCTATATCTTCATCGGTTAATTCTTCAAAATCATCATCGTCATCATTATTCACATAATCTTCTTCGTCTTCTTCGTTTTCGTCTTCATCAAATCCACCAAATGCCAAATCTTCATCTGCCAAATCTGCACCCAAGATATCGTCATCTAAATCTGAAACCGAAGCCATATCTCCTGTTTCCTCATCATCAAGCACATATTCTTCATCATCTCTGTTGACATATGCTTCCCATTCATCTTCCATATCTGTGTTATCACCACTTGCCTGTCTTTCTTTTAAACAAACGGCACACATAACTTCATCGGGTTGAATATAATTTGTTTTACAAATAGGACATAATTCTAAATCTAAATCATCAACAAGTGCATCTGTATCACCACTCATTTCTGCTTTACAAACAGAACAAAATTTATCTTTTTTTAAACAATAATTCAATTCACATCTAGGACATCTAATATAAACAGGTTTTTTATCTGCCATTTTTCCTCCAAAACAACCATAACCTTAACTAATATACAGATTTCAGGTTAAGTTTGTTATAAAACAATTCATATATTATATATTTTTATTTTTAAAATATGTTAACAAGTAATATTGTTTTTGTAGTAACAAATATTTTACAAGATTTAATAAAAGATTTTAAAAGATTTTATGTTGTTTTAATTTTATAATCTATTGTTATTTTTTTATTATTCTTCTTGTTGAGGCAAGTCGTCTTCATTCAAAAAGCCAACTAACTTAACATTGCAAGGATTACCTAATTCAGCATTACGAGTATCTGCTCTATACAAATAATATGTTCCTGTTGTATTATCAGCATTTTTCGCATAAAAGTAGATATATCTTCCATCAAAGCATATATTATTAGTTTTAAAATCTGTCATATCAGAAATGGTTTGTGGAACTTTATCTTTAACTGAAACACGATAAATACCTTCTTCAGCAACTGAATAGTAAACATATTCGCCATAAGTAAATAAAATTGTTGCATCTTTATTTATTAAACAGTTTTCTTCTGAATAATCTTTGCTCACACCTTTAAAACAATAAACTTTTTTAACATTGGTTGTTGAAACTGAAAATATATAATAAATTTGAGAAGTCCCACTATTATTATTTACACTTAAAGTTGTAAAATTTGAAACCGTTATATTATCTATCGCTGGAGATATAACTGTTGATGTTGAAAAAGAACCACTACTATATGAATAATAATATGTTAAAGAATTGTTTGACTTCATTGTAAAATAGAAATTTCCGTCAATAACACTAATAGGAGTTATTTCTTGATTTAACCATGACTGAGCATTTATCAAATTTTTTTCACCCGTTATTATGTCTATTTTATATAAATAAACACCTGACAAACCTTGGTCAATTTTTTCTTCTTCTAAATTAGTTGTGAAGTAAGCATAACGATCTCCATTTTGCGTATAAGTTTTAGCAAAAACAACTTGATTGAAATTTTCTGCCAAAGTTTCAACTTTATTATTTTTAGAAGATAGTTCAATTTTTTTCAATTGAGTTCCGTCAACAAACACTAAATAATATTTATTTTCAATATTTAAAACTGATTGAGTTGAAACTTCATTTTTTGTTGTATACAATTCTTTTAAGCCTGTTCCATCTGTTTTAATCTTAAAATAAGTTGAATATTCAAATTTATCTTTTGATTCTATATCTTTGTGTGCATTAGGAGAAGCAAAATAAATATATTCATCTATGCTGTATAAAAAAGTATGCTCACTACCAACTATTTTTGAAACAACTTGTTCAACATTCTTCGCATAACCATTTTCATCGTATTCTATTTCACCATTTGTTGTTTTAACACGATAAAGAGCCTCTGTTTCAACTTTTCCAACATCATTACCATTGCTTTCAATAGTTGAATATTCTTTAAACGCATTAGCGAAATAAATGTAATCTTCATAAACTAACACATCTCCAACAACATTCATATTAGAAGTTGAAGTTGGAGAGTTTTTTAAATTTGTCGAACAACCAGTGAATAAAATAACTGTTGCCATCAAACAAACAACTAGAACGCTTAAAATAGATTTTTTCATAATATCTCCAAATAAATATATTTAATTATTAAAAATCATTTATTATTATTGATTATTGTTTTGTTTTTTAAAATTATTCAACTAATAAGTTTAAACATTTTTATAGAATTTATAAATTCATTTATAATTTTATAATCTTATTTATTTTATTGTTTCATTAAAAATAAAATTTTTATTTAATTATTTTGAATTTACATCAATTAGTAAAAAATTAACAAAACCATAATAACTCAATAATGCTATGCGTTAATATATCATTAAAAAAAATAGTTGTCAACTAAATAATATATAAATTTATCAAAATTTTATTAAAAATTCAATAAGATTAAATGTAATAATTATAAAATAATTAATTTAATTTTTTATTAAAGATTATGATAAAAACAAAAAAAACCAACAACGTTACTATTGTTAGTTTTTTTAATTTTTATAATTTTAGTTAAAATTAAACATATTTTTCATTGCTTTTATCTTTGCTTTTTCTTCTTTTTTTTGTTCTTTTGCTTTTCTTTCATAATAATTATCTATTGCTGATTTTATAGCATCGGTTACAGTTATCGCACAATGAATTTTATCCAAAGGTAGTTCGCCTAAAGCAGAAATAATATCATAATCTTTAATTAAAAGGGCTTGTTCAATGGTTTTTTCTTTAAGTAAATCACAAGCAACATTTGATACTGCTATTGCCGCTGTACAACCACATGTTTTAAAACGAGCATCTTCAATAACTTCCGTTTCATCATTAATTTTTAAATAAAATTTAACAATATCCATAGAACTTTGGTCTTGATTGTTTATTTTATTCGTTGCATTAGCGCCACGCAAAACACCAGCATTTTTAGGATTAAGAAAATTTTGCATGACTTTTTCATTATATTTATTCATAATTATCTCTTACTCCTAATTTTTTCTTTTCCCATCTTTGATAGGAGAAATATTTCTTAATTTTTCAACTGATTCAACAAGTTTTTCTACAACATAATCAACTTCTTTTTTTGTTATTGCTTTTCCAAAAGAAAATCTAATAGAACCCTGAGCGAGTTCATTGCTAAGACCCAATGCCTTTAAAACATGTGAAGGTTCTAACGAACCAGAAGTACAAGCAGAGCCTGTTGAAACTGCAATTCCATTCATATCCAACAACATTAATAAACTTTCGCCCTCAATAAAATCAAAAGAAAGATTAACTGTTCCTTGAATTTTTTGAAGAGGGTGTCCATTCAATTTAACATTTGGTATTTTTTCAAAAACTTGTTCTAAAAAATAATTTCTTATTGCTCTAAGTTTTTGTTGGTTGACAACTAAATCTCTATTAGCAATTTCAACTGCTTTGCCAAATCCAGCAATTGCTGGAACATTTGTTGTTCCTCCTCTTTTCCCACGTTCTTGATTTCCGCCGTCTATAAGGTCTTCAATTTTTATACCATTGCGAATATATAATGCCCCAATACCTTTTGGTCCATAAATTTTATGGGCACTCATACTCATTAAATCAATTTCCATGTCTTGAACATCAAATTTAAGTGCACCAATCCCCTGAACAGCATCTGTGTGGAATATAATACCATTTTCATGAGCAGTTTTAGCAATTGCTTTCACATTTTGAATTGTTCCAATTTCATTATTAACCGCCATTATAGAAATCAAAATAGTTTCTTTATCAATAAAATGCATTAAATCTGCAATATTAACTAAACCATTTTCATCAACAGGTAAAAAAGTAACACGAAATCCCTCTCTTCGAAGAGCATTGCAACTTTCTATTATACTATCATGTTCAATTGCACTTGTTATAATATGATTACCTTTATCTTTGTTAGCATAAGCAATACCTTTAATAGCCCAGTTATTTGCTTCCGTTCCACCACTTGTAAAATAAATTTCATTTGATTTTTCAGCATTAATTGCCTTTGCAATACGGTCTTTCGCTCTATCAACTATTGCCATAGCATCTCTACCAAAACTATGCAAACTACTTGAATTACCATAAATAGTATTAAAACAAGGCAACATTTCATTAAGAACTTCGCTAGAAACATAAGTTGTTGCAGCGTTATCTAAATAAATTCTTTTTTCCATTTATAATAATCCTCTTAAATTATTTAATTAATTCATTATTATCATTTGAAGGTAAAGTTGATTGTGAAACCTCTAATTTGCTTTTTACAATAGGAAGTTTTTTAAAGTCCAAACGCCAATATCCTTTTTGTGAAAAAAACAATGTGTAGTTTATATTTTTTTCTTTTAATAATTTATCAACCTTATCTAATCCAATTCCATAAGATTCAACTTCTTCAATATAAATAGTTTTATTTATATCAGGAAAAGATAAATAACCTTTAATTTTAACTCCTTCTTGACCTGCTAAATAAGGTAAAACTCTCTGTTCATCAACATAGTAATTACATTTTTGATTTTCACAACCTTCAAGAGCTTTTAAAAGCAGATTTAAATTTTTAACAGACCAAATTTCTCCGTCTTTATACTTCATATAACTTCCATCTTTTCTTGAAACAATTTTAGCATCATTAACATTTTGTTTTTTTGCCATTTTTATCATACCTCTTTTTTTAAAAAATTTTTCTATACCATTATAATATCACAAAATAAATAAAATTTCAAGAGTGAATTTTTAATATTTTCAAATTTAACATAATTAAAGTTTTTAAGAAAAGTTGCCTTTTTTGTTAAATAATGGTAATATAACAAATATTATAAGGAGAAATTTAAACAATGGAAATAGTAAAACAATTAAGCGCTGAATTTAATATACGAGAAGACTATGCGAAAAATATTATCAATCTACTTGATGAAGGTTGCACAGTTCCATTCATTTCACGTTACAGAAAAGAAATGCATGGTAGTTTAGATGACCAAATTATTAGAGATTTTTCTGATAGATTAAATTATTTAAGAAATTTTGAAAAAAGAAAAGAAGAAATTATAAAACTTATAACAGAACAAGAAAAAATGACACCAGAAATAATGCAATCTATTGAAAAAGCCAACACATTAACTGAATTAGAAGATATTTATCGTCCTTTTAAACCAAAACGTCAAACACGTGCAACAATCGCAGAAGCAAAAGGTTTAAAACCTTTGGCGGAAACAATTTTAGAACAACAAGATGTTGGCAAATTGGAAGAAATAGCCTTGCCTTATGTTAATGAAGAAAAAGGTGTTAACAATATTGAAGAAGCCCTTAATGGTGCAAGTGATATTATTGCTGAAATGATAAGTGATAATGCGGAAATTAGAAAAAAACTTAGAGAATTTTTATTTGAAACATCAAGTATTCAAACTTCACTAAAAGAAGAAAACGAAAAAACACATATTTATCAAATGTATGAAAACTTTAAAGAAGCAGTTAAAACATTGCCATCTCATCGTATTTTAGCCATAAACCGTGGTGAAAAAGATGAATGTCTTAAAGTTGAAATTATTGCCAATCAAGAAAAAGCAATTGAAATTATAAAAGAAGATATACTTCTTAAAAATGGTAAAGGTTCTTATCAAGAATTTATAATTAATTCCATTACTGATAGTTATGAACGCTTAATATTTCCTTCCCTAGAAAGAGAATTAAGAACTAATTTAACTGATGTCGCCAATGAACAGGCAATAAAAATGTTTGAAGTTAACTTAAAACCTCTTTTAATGCAACCACCACTAAAAGACAAAGTTATTTTAGGATTAGACCCTGCTTATAGAACAGGTTGTAAAATTGCTGTTATAGACAAAAACGGAAATGTTATTGACACAACAGTTATTTATCCAACACCACCCCACAATCAAATAGAAGAATCTGAAAAAATTATAGGAGATTTAATAAAAAAAGATAATATTGATTGTATTTCTATTGGTAATGGAACTGCAAGCAAAGAGAGTGAAATATTTGTTAGTAATTTGATTAAAAAAATACCAGAAAATGTTTCTTATATGGTTGTTAATGAAGCGGGTGCATCTGTTTATAGTGCATCAAAATTAGGTGCAGAAGAATTCCCACAATATGATTTAACTGCTCGTAGTGCAATAAGTATTGCAAGACGCCTACAAGACCCGCTTGCAGAACTTATAAAAATTGATGTTAAAAGTATTGGAGTTGGACAATACCAACATGACATGCCTCAAAAACGCTTAACAGAAGTTTTAGATGGTGTTGTTGAAGATTGTGTTAATGCTGTTGGTGTTGATGTCAATACTGCTTCTTACAAACTTCTAGAACATATTTCAGGATTGAATGCAGGAATTGCAAAAAATATAGTTGAATTTAGAAAAGAAAACGGTGCCTTTAAAAATAGAAATGAACTAAAACAAGTTAAAAAATTAGGAGATAAAGCATTTGAACAATGTGCAGGATTTTTAAGAATTGTTGGTGCCGATAATATTTTAGATAACACAGGCGTACACCCAGAAAGTTATGATGCTGTTAAAAAACTACTCGCTTTGTTTGATTTAAATATAACTGATATAAATACAGAAAAATTATCACGTCTACCCCAATTAGTTGAAGAAAAAGGAATAAAACAGGTTGCAGAAAAAATTGGTGTTGGTGAGCCAACACTTCTCGATATTATAAAAGAACTTTTAAAACCTGGCAGAGATATTCGTGATGAACTGCCAAAACCAAACCTACGAACTGATGTTATGAGTATGGAAGATTTAAAAGTTGGAATGATTATGACTGGAACCGTTAGAAATGTTATAGATTTTGGTGCATTTGTTGATATAGGCGTACATCAAGACGGTCTTGTTCATATCAGTGAAATTTGTGATAGATACATTCATCATCCAAGTGAAGAATTAACCGTCGGCCAACAAGTTGATGTTAAAATTATTGGTTTAGACATTCCTAAAAAAAGAATTTCTCTTTCTATAAAAAAAGCAAAAGAAGAATAATTAATAATATAAAAGTAATAAAAAATATTAATTTTAAAAAAATATTCCAATAAAATTTAATTTTAATAAATACACATTATATATTATTTAAAATTATATTAAATGATATTTTTGTTTAAAAATATAAAAAACAAAAATCAATAAAAACACTAAATACAAAAATTTAAAAATTGCATTGAGTTTTTATTTTGTTTCAAATATTTTTTCACCAGTATAACCATAACCTTCTTCTCTAATAAATGCTTCAATATAATCATCTTTTTGCGAAAAATCATACATTTCTTCCGCCTGTTTTAAATCATCATTTAACATGTTTTGTTTATTGTTTAAATTTAATATGACAATAGATTGAATAATCCCCACAATAAATAAAGCAACACACATAATGATTACAAATATAAAAATCACTTTTGTTCTTGTATTTTTCAAATTTATCCTTCCGTTTATTTTAAAATTTTAAAATTTAGATAGTTTTTAATTAAATTAAACATTTTTAGTTTTTAAACTATTTTTATTCTATTTAATATTTTAAATTTGATTAATTACTTGATTCCAAATTTTTATTTTTACTAATTATATTCTGTATTTTCTTTTTTATAAATTTCATAAATTTTATAAAGTTATTATAACATATAACAATAATTTTAGCAATTAATTTTCCAATAGTTACTCTTTCAATACAAACTGCTAAAATAAATAAAATAATTTGCCAAATTCTAACATCACCATAAGCCCAAAACAAAACAACAATGTAGAAAACACTTCCACACAATAAAACACAACAACAATCTAAAAGATTTTTAAAAATTTTATATATTTTTTTAGATTTAATATTAAAAAGTAAAACATTAGCAATATCAAAAAATATAGCAGAAAAAAATCCTGACACTATTAAAATCAACGCAATTAATGGTTGAGATAATGTTTCATAAAGCATAATTTAACCTTTTATATTTTTTATATAATAATTATTTAAAAATTCTTTTTATTAAATTTGGTTTTTTTGTTGTGTATTTAATACATTCAATACTTCCGTTAATAGTTAAATTGGAGTTTTCAATGTCTAAATTTTGAACTTCCATATTTTGTCCGTTAATTATCAATAACTGAGAATCAACAACAGCAATAATTTCATTTGGCGTTACATTTTTAACTTTTTCAACTCCTGTTATATGTAATTGATTTTGATTTACTAAATTAACTACCCTATCCATCTTATATCCTTTTTTATTAAAAAATAATTTTATACTTATAATAATTTATTAGAAATTAATTATTTATATTCCTATTTTATAAAAATTAAAAATTAATAAAATTAGTTTATTAATTTTTTATAATTAAATAAAGTTTACTATTTTTATAAAGGTTTTCATTATAAACAATAAAAAAGATTAAGCAAATATTAATTTTTATAGTTGCTTAATCTTTATATAAAAAGTCAAATTTTCTTTATATCTTAATAATTTAAAATTCTATTTTCAATTTATTAAAAATTTGTCTTTATTAACGCCTGTATTTTATTGTTTATTTAAAATTAAAAATACATTTAATAAATGCAATTTTCCTGAACTAATTATTAATTTATTAATTAATTTAAAACTCCACTATTATAACTTAATTAATTTTTTCTAACTTATATCCGTCTTTATTATCTATAATATCAAAACCATTTTGTTTGATTTTTTCACGCAATTCATCGCTTTCTTTCCAATTCTTTAATTTTCTAGTTTCCAATCTTTTATTTGCCAATTCAACAACATAATCAGGAATAATGATTTCTTTATGTGTTTGTTTTAAAAAATCTTTTGCTTTAAGTTTAAAAAGTCCTAGTAAACCATAAACATTTTTTACTGCGTTATAATCTTCAATAACACTTTCATCACTATTTCTTAATTTATTGTTCATTGTTTTAAATATATCAAACAAATTTGCCAATGCTTTTGCCGTGTTAAAATCATCATCCATTGCATCATTAAAACTTTTTTCAATTAATTTATTCTCTTTCTTAGAACTTAAATTTTTACTTTCAATTTCAGCCAAAGTTTTATAAAAATCAATCATATGTTTAGATGCTATTGCAAACAAATCATCTGTTATATTAACATCATTTTTATAATTAGTTTGCAATAACGCAAATCTTATAATCTCAGGATGATATTTTTTTAATATATCTTCGATTAAAATACTATTATTCAAAGATTTACTCATTTTTTGTCCATTAACTTTAACAAGTCCATTATGAAACCAATATTTTGCAAATTGTTTACCTGTTAAACTTTCCGTTTGAGCAATTTCATTTTCATGATGAGGAAAAATCAAATCTCTTCCGCCACCATGAATATCTATCTGTTCGCCCAAACCATAATAATTCATCGCAGAACATTCAATATGCCAACCTGGACGCCCTTTTCCCCAAGGTGATTCCCAATAAATTTCATTAGGCTTTGCACTTTTCCATAATGCAAAATCAAAAGGTGTTTCTTTATTTTTTTCATTATCTATCCTAACACTTTCTAAAGCGTCTTCAAGAGTTCTGTGACTTAATTTACCATAATCTTTAAATTTAGAAACTCTAAAATAAACATCACCCTCAGGAGTTGCATAAGCATAATCTTTTTCAATTAGTTTTTTAACAAATTCTATAATTTGCGGAATATACTCTGTTGCCCGCAAAGTTAATGTTGCATCACTAATACCAAGTTTATGCATTTCATCATCTGTTTTTTTAATTAAACGCTCAGCATGTTCCATTGGGTTTATACCTAATTGATTAGCAATATCAATAATTTTATCATCAACATCAGTATAGTTTCTCGCGTAAATAACTTTATAACCTTTTTTCTCAAAATATTTACGCATAATATCAAAAATCATAGCTTGAATAGCATGACCAATATGAGCATCTTTTGAAACAGTTATTCCGCAAGAATACATTTTTATTTCACCTTTTTTCAAAGGAATAAATTCTTCTTTTTGATGTGTTAAACTATTATATACTTTCATTTTTCACCATAATATTTTTTAATTTATATTTGCATATTTGCTTTATTTGTTTTTATTTTTTAATATTTTATTCTAATTTTATAATTTATTATATTTATTAAATCTGCTTTGTTAAATGTCCTTTATTAAATCTGCTTATCTGTTTAATTTTTAATCATAATAACAAATATATTAAACTTTTTTATTTAAAAAGGAAGTTGCAACTGAAAACCCATAATTTACTTCTGTTGTTTGTTCATCTGCCCTAAATATTTTTGACAAATTTTCAACAACTTCTTTTATTTGCATTTCCCCTTTATCCGTTAATGAATATTTAATATGTCTTTGATTTTTTAAACTTTTTTCAGATATAATACAACCTTCATCTATTAATTTTTTACAAGCAAGAGCCAAATTTGATTTAACAATTCCAGTTTTACTAATTAATAGTCTTGGAGTTGCAATTTTATATTGCCATAACAAAAATAATATTTTCATTTTAACTCCATTCATTTTGCCCTTTGCCTGATTACATAAATTATCCGTTAAAACTTGAAGTTCTAAAATTTTTTCCGCTAATTTCATTTTTCATTTGCTCCATTATCAATATATACAAAATTATATAAAAAAGCAAGTGAATTTTAAATTAAGATATTGTTTTATAACAAAATATCTTTTTACTATAAATCATTAAAAATTATTACATAAACAATTTATAACAATTTTAAATTTAATAATTTATAAAATTTTATTTGATTAATATTTAAAATTTAATTTATATTTTTAAAATTACTTGCCTCAACTCACATTTTTTTGTATTATAATATTATGCAAATTGAAGGTGAAATAACAGGAATTATATTTAGAAATGAAAGCAACAGTTATACGGTTGCAAAATTGTTATATAACGGAATTGAAACGGTTGTAGTTGGGAAAATATACACTATTGCAGTTGGTGAAAGATTAAAACTTACTGGTGAATTTTCTTCAACTCGCTATGGTAATCAATTCAATATAGAAAGTTATGAAATTGTTTATCCAACAAGTGTAAATGGAATTAAAAAATTTCTTGGAAGTGGACTAATAAAAGGTGTTGGTGCTGTAACTGCAAAACAAATTGTCGATAAATTTGGAAGAGAAACTCTTGATATTATAGAATTCCAACCAAATAAATTAACAGAAATTCCTAGAATAAGTGAAAAAAAAGCACTTGCAATTCACGATAATGTCGTTGGACTTAAACAAGTTCAAAGCATTATCATTCATTTAGGACAGTTTGACATCTCTGTTAACATGGCTTTGAAAATTTATGAAGTGTTTAAAGAAGAAACTTTAAAAGTCATACAAACAAATCCTTTTTCTTTGGTCGAACATATTGATGGTATTGGTTTCGCAACTGCTGATAAAATTGCAAGTAAAATAGGTATAGATGAAAATAGTGAATACAGAATTCGTGCTGGTGTTTTACACTGTTTAAAAGAAGCATCGGAAAAAAATGGGCACACATTCTTACCATATGACACTTTAATTAATAATGTTGCAAAATTATTAAATTTAGATGAAGTTGAAAATAATAATTTATTTGAAAATGTAATTAATACACTAGCAATGGAAAAAATAATTGCAAAATTTTTTCATAAATATACTACAATTGTTGCTCTTTCAAAATTTAATTATTATGAACATTCAGTTGCTGATAAACTTGCTTTATTATGTATTTCACAAGAAGAAGAATATTTTAATATAGATGACGAAATAAATCATTTTGAAATAATTAATAAAATAACTTTTCATAATGAACAAATAGAAGCAATTAAAACCGCAATTAATAGTGGTGTTTGTGTTATAACTGGCGGACCTGGAACAGGAAAAACGACAATTATAAAATGTATTTTATCAATTTTAGATAAACAAAATAAACAAACCGCCCTACTTGCTCCAACAGGTAGAGCCTCAAAACGAATGAGTTTGGCAACAGGAAAAGAAGCAAGCACAATTCATAGAGCACTTGCTATGGATTTCGCAACAAAAAATTTTATATTTAATGAAAAAAATCCATTACCTTATAATGCAATTATTATTGATGAATTTTCAATGGTAGATATCTCATTGGCATATAATTTACTAAAAGCAATAACAAGAGATTGTAAAGTTATTATAGTTGGAGATAAAGACCAATTGCCAAGTGTTGGAGCGGGAAATGTTTTAGCGGATATAATTGAAAGTGAAGTGGTTAAAGTCGCATATTTAACTCAAATTTTTCGACAAGAAGAAAACAGTTTAATTATAACAAATGCTCATAAAATAAATCAGGGAGAAATGCCTGAAATTGATAATAATAGCAAAGATTTCTTTTTTGAAAATAAAATTGAACTTGAAGAAATAAAAAATTCAATTGTATCGTTAGTTACCAAAAGACTACCCCAATTTTTAAATATTTCACCAACACAAATACAAGTTCTTGCACCTTTAAAAATTGGAATTTGTGGAATAGAAAATTTGAATCGTGAACTACAAGAAAAAATAAATCCAGCATCAATGTTTAAACCAGAATTAGAAGTTGGGAAAAATGTCTTCCGTCAGGGAGATAAGGTAATGCAAACAACTAACAATTATAATATTGAATGGAGAAAAAATAATATATCCATGAATCAAAACGATATTAATATAACAAACTTTCATAATAACATTCAAGGACAGGGAGTTTATAATGGCGACATAGGATATATAAGAGAAATTAACAGACAAAATGGTGAAACAGTTGTTGAATTTGAAGATGGCAGAGAATGTGTTTATCCTAGAACCGAAATTTCACAATTATCTTTGGCTTATGCTATAACAATTCATAAAAGTCAAGGCAGTGAGTTTGATGTAGTTATAATACCTTCTATTGCCGGCCCTAGTTTAATACTAAATAGAAATCTTATTTACACCGCAGTTACACGAGCAAAAAAAATGGTTGTTATAGTTGGAGAAAAAAAGAATTTAAAAAGAATGATAAGTAATAAATTTTTGCTAAAACGTAACACCCTTTTAAAAGATTATATCAAGGAAAGTTTTGAAAAAGCAAAAATTCTATTTGGCGAATAAAATTTAGTTTAAGGTATAAAACAATGAAAGATAAAAACAATAATAATTTTGATAATTTAAAAAAACAAAATCATTATTTAATAATAAAAAAAAAGGAAAATGACAATAAAAGAAAAGCAACTAGAAAAAACATAAAAATTTTATTGTTAACCAAAATCGAAAAATTAAGAAATTTTATTTCCAATCAACTCTACCCTTCACATTTTAGTTGTATTTTTTGTGGAGAAGAAATAACAAAACATAATCAATATAACACATGTGAAAAATGTTATAAAAATTTACCTTTTATAAAAAATAAACAAATATGCTTAATTTGTGGAAGTCCTATAAAAAGTTTGGCAGAAATTTGCGAACATTGTTACAACAAACGTCCATATTATAATTTTGCTCGTGCTGTATTTGAATTTGATAGTGAAATTTCAAAACTTGTTCAAGCATTTAAATATAATAATTCTAAATATTTATTCAAGCCTTTAAGTTTTTATATGGCAAATATTTATAAAAATAATGATTTCAATTGTGATTTTATTGTTCCTGTTCCTCTTAGTAAAGAAAAATATACTGAAAGAGGATACAATCAATCACTCTTGTTGGCAAAACAACTTAGTTACAGAATAAATATTCCAATTAAAGAAAATTTAGTTGTTAAAATAAGACAAACCCTATCTCAAACAATGTTGAAAAGTTCTGAAAGAAAAATAAATTTGGAAAATGCTTATGAAGTAACCAATAGAAAAGAAATAAAGAATAAAACAATTTTAATAGTTGATGACGTAATGACAACAGGTTCAACTATTAATACAATTAGTAAACTACTTATAAATTATGGAGCAAAAGAAATTCAGGTTTTAACACTTGCAAAAACAAATCTCTACAAAACTAAAAAAGAAACTCAAAATAAACAATTTTTAAACCTGATATTTGACAAATTAGAAAAATTAGAAATAAAATATAAAAATAAAAGATTAAAAAGAAAAGAATTAAAAACTTTAAATAAACAATTAAAATCTATTAAAGAAAAATATGAAAAACATATAAAAGAATAATGATTTTTAAAAATATAATTAGATAAAAATCTAAATATATTTGTTTATTTATTAACTAAAAACTATTAATTTTGTTAAATTTTAAAATTATTTAAATAAAATAAGCAATTATAATGTAAAAATTATTTGTAAAAATATTTAAAAGTATTTTTTAATTTATTTTATAAAAAATATCTTTATAATTTAGCATATTTTTAAATAAATTAAATATATTATTTTTGAATAAATTAAATTTATTATTTTTGAATAAAAAAATTATTTATGATAATAATTTTGATATGGATATTATTTGTAGGAAAACCCAATGTCAATTTAACGACAACTACACATGTCGTTCTGAAAACTTAAATATAAGTGAAAATATAATTTGTAAATCTTTTATATTGGATAAAAATAAAAAATTAGTTGATAAATCAAAAAACATTTTTGATAAAACTCCTGAATATGCTTCACACCGTCCTAGTCGTTTTGCAAATATAAAATGCAAAGCCAAATGCTTATTTAATAATAAATGTGAATGTGAAGCAAACGGAATAACTATTAATTGTATAAAAAATAAACCATATTGTATAACATTTTTAAAAAAATAGATAAGACACATATAAATTATTATCATAAATTATTAATAAAAATATTAATTTAGCAATAATTGTTTTATCTACTTTCAAAACCCTACTAATTTTTTTCTAATTTTAAAAATATAAATATTTTAATAAATAATATTTTAATAAAAATAATAGATTAGAAAAATTAATATAAAAACTATTAATAAAAATACAATAGTTTATTTAATTAATTATAAATTTTAATGAAACAAAATAAATAATTAAATCTTAATTATAATAAATTTATAACAATTCTTATACTTGACTTTTGGGTTGCTTTATGATATACTTCTTTCGTCAGTTAGCCAGACGGTCGCGGGCTAGTTATAATGACTAGTACGAGGAAAGTCCGAGCTTCAAGAGAACTGGGTGCCGGTTAACTGCCGGTGGAGGCAACTCTAAGGAAAGTGCAACAGAAAATAACTGCCACATTGTAAATATTAAAATATTTACGTGCTTTTTTCAAAGTGGTGATGGTGAAAAGGCGGTGTAAGAGACCACCGCTATCTTGGTAACAAGATGGGCTATGTAAACCCCACCTGAAGCAAGGTTAAGTGATAACAATAGCGCTTGTTCTCTCGCGTTATCCAAAAATACCGCTTGAACATCATAGAGATATGGTGTCTAGATAGATGACCGTTTAATACAGAACTCGGCTTACAGACTAACTGAATCCAAAAAAAACTTCCATTTAAATTGGTGGTTTTTTATTTTCTATTATATAAAATAAAACCTAACTATTAAGAAAGTTTTTTCAAATAAAATCAAAATAAAAAAATTAAAAAAAGGAACTCACATAAACATAAAGTTCCTTTTTATATTAGTTTTTATTAATCTTAAAAATAATTTAATAATATTTTCAATTTATTTAACCAAATCTTTTTCTTGTTTTTCAAGTTTTAATAATTTATACTTTGATATTAAATAAGGGGACATTGAAATTCCTAAATATGCAACTATAGCCAAAAGAGCACCAGCAGCACATTGATAACCATAAGTATCAAAATAAATATTGTTATATGCTTTAAGTACTTCTAAATATGCACTGTTATCTAATTGATTAATAAGCTCATTCCCATCAATTATAATCTGTTCTTGTCCTGGAGAAACTATCAATTGATTATTAATAATAGTATATTTGGTATGTAAGAAATTTACTATTTGACTTTTAATATCCATCAATGTTCCAATACAGTCAGCATTTTCAGTAATTTTTGATGTTTCTACCATAAAATTCGTATCATATTTTTCATTAAAAGATTGTAATACTTTTGACATTTCATTATAAAAAATTTGTGGATTTTCTTTTATTGAAAGTTTTTGTAAATATAAAGCATTACCAACAGCTATACCAACTCCCGTTATTATACCAATTATATTTGCAACTAAATCATCTCGTTTATCTATTGAAATATTTTGCATATTTTTTAAATTTTTAAAAATTTCAAAACTTTTTTTATTACTTATTTTTTCCATTTAATCACCTCTATTTTTTTATATCACATTTTATGTTTATTGTCAATACCCCAATTTTTCAGTTTTTAATTTAAATTTTTTAAATTAAATAATTATGTATTAAAATTTTTAAAACATTAATTCAATATTAAAACTATAATATTCAAACACTAATAATTTTCTAACATTCAAGATTGTATATTAAGTTTCAATCAATTTTTCTAAAACTTTTATTGTTCTAAAACTTCTTCTTTATTTTTTAACTTATTATATTTGTATTTTGCCTTTAAATATGGATAACATGCCACACTAATTGCAATTAAAGGACCTCCAATCGAAGCTATAGTTTGTGTTGCTACAATTTCATTACCATAATTCAACATACAAAGTTGACTATAAGCATCATTTATATTTGTACTAACATTGCCCATAAGTTCATTTATAAGATTTTTTCCTTCAATTACGGCTTGTTCTTGACCTGGCTTAATCACTAATTCGCCATTAACTAAATTATGATTTGAATAAATAAAATAATTTATTTGATTTTTTAAATCCGATAATTCTTGAGAATAAGGAATATATGGACTAAACTTATTTGGGTCATTAATTGACAATCCTGCATTATATTTTTCATTAAAAGGCTCAATAACTTTCATTATTTCATCATAAGCTAATTGAGGATTATCTATTCTAACACCTTTTTTAAAATTTTCATAAGGTATAAAAGAACAACAAAAATAAAAAAAAGTTCCTAACAATACACCCCATGCCCCATTATACGGAAAATGTTTTTTTAATAAATCTAATTTTTTTGAAAATTTTAAACTATTTTCTGCCTGTAATGGTTTTTTACTACTTATTTTTTCCATTTAATCACCTCTATTTTTTTTATCACATTTTATATTTATTGTCAATACCCCAATTTTTCAGTTTTTAATTTAAATTTTTTAAATTAAATAATTATGTATTAAAATTTTTAAAACGCTATTATAATCTTAATACAAAATCATAATTATCATCGCAACACATATTAGGACTAAGCCGAAAATTCTAGCACCACGAACCCAATTATCATCTTCACTATCGCTTTTTCCAAAAACTTTACCTAATTTTTTAGACAACAAAACACTTGCCAATCCAATAACGCATAAAATAATTCCAATAATAACATTTGCCTGAGCAAGTCTTGTTGCCAAATCAACAAATAATAAATTAATCATATTTCCTCCAAATATTTAACTAAGTACATTATATCACAAAATTATTAAAACTTCAACCCCCTAAATTTTTATATTTTTAAAAAAAAATTCTTTTCATTAATATAATAATCACATATTTATTACTTTTTGAATAAAATTGATTGACTGGTTGTTTTAACACCAGAGGAGGATAAATGAAAAAATTATCAATCATTATGGTTGCAGTTATGGTATGTTTCTGTCTTGGTTTTACTTTTATTGGAACTGGTTGTAGCGACAATGAACGAAAAATCAGACTAGCAGAAGTAACTCATAGTATTTTTTATGCACCATTATATGTCGCTTTAAATCTTGGCTATTTTGAAGATGCTGACCTTGAAGTTGAATTAACCAATGCAAATGGCAGTGACAAAGGAATGACTGCACTATTAACAGGTGCTGCAGATATAGGATTATTAGGACCTGAAGCGGCTCTTTATGTTGCAGATGGAGGTGCAAAAAACAAAGCAATTTGCTTTGGGCAATTAACACAATGTGATGGAGCATTTATAGTTGCCAAGAACAATACAGATAACTTTCAATGGTCTGATACTGTTGGCAAAACTATAATAGGAGGACGTGCGGGAGGTATGCCGGCAATGACATTACAATATGTTATTGAAGTTATTAACAATTTAACAATAGGGACAGGAAGCAATGAAGTTAATTTAAGAACAGATATTGATTTTGCATTAACGGCAAGCGAATTTGAACACAGCGATGCAGAATATTGTACTTTATTTGAACCAACAGCAAGTGATTTAGAAGATGCAGGCAAAGGTTATGTTGTTGCAAGTGTTGGTGAAGAAAGCGGAAAAGTTCCTTATACATGCTTTATGGCAACACAAAATTATCTACAAAATCATGAAGATGTTGTTATTGATTTTTTAAAATGCATAATGAAAGCAATTGAATACTTACAAAACGCAACTGTAGAAGAAATGACAACTGCTCTTAAACCTTCATTTACAACTTCAAGTGATACTTCCATTGTGAACTCAATAAATAGTTATGTTTCAATCAATGCATGGAAATCTGGTCCTCTTATGGATCCTGAAGATTTTGATTTTATGCAAGATATTATCATTAATGCGGGAATAAGAGATTCTAAAATTCCTTTTAATAGTTTTGTTGATAATTCTTATGCAACAAAAGCTATTCAACAAATGGAAAGTCAAGGTTAAAAAATTTTTTATCAAAAAAGCACAAGTATTAGTTGTGCTTTTTTTATTTTTTTTAATTCTTAGTTGAATTTTTATTACTTGGTGTTTTTAATTTTATATTTTTATTTCTAGTTGATGATTTACTTGTTGATTTTTGTAAATTTTTTTGCTTAATACCGCTTTTTATATCACTTTTTATATCACTTTGTTTTATTTTTTTTGTTACTTTTTTCTTTAAGAGTTTTTTCCTCAACTTTGTCATCACTTATTTTATTTTTTAACTTATTTTTTTTATTATCATTCTCTTCTTTTATTGTTTCTAATTCAATGTTTTCATTTATTTCTTTATTTTTTTTCTTTTTTCTTTTTATTGGTTTCAAAATTATACCATCGACAACATCATCAAAAGATAAATGAGTTTCTTTTTTAGACTCTGGCTGTTTATTTAAATCCCTTTTATTTAACGGTGTTTTATCATAATAAGGCTTTTTATTTCGTTGTTCGTTATAAATTATCAACTTGTTTTGCGCTATTTCGAAACCATTACGTTTTAATTCATTAAATAAAATTTCGTGCATTTCCATACTTGTAGCATCACATTCATCACTAATCGACCATGCACGTGCTTCAACATCAATACCTTCTTGTGTTATTTCTTTTACCCAAAGTGTTGGTTTAGGGTCAACATATATCATTTCATGAGAAAGCATAGCATTAACGCATACTTCACGCAATTTTTTTATATCAGTTCCAAAAGGCACTTTAAAATTTACACTAAATCTTCTTTTTTCATGATAATTAATATTTTCTATTTCATAATTAATCATATTTTTATTTGGAATAATTATTCTTTTGTTATCCCATGTATCAATAGTAGTAGTAAAAAAATTAATAGATTTAACTTTACCTTCAATGCCATTAACTAAAATAACATCATTTTCTTTAAAAGGTTTTGTTATTATTAATATAACTCCATTTGCCAAAGATGACAAACTATCTTGTAGTGCCAAACCAACTGCCAACCCTAATGCAGTTAAACCAGCAATTAAACCAGTTACTGGTATTCCAGCAACTTGAATTAAAATTACAACCAAAATAGTATACATTACAACTACTAAAGTTTTATAAATAAATTTTTTTGCAAGTCTGTCCATAGGACTTTTTCTTAATACTTTTCTTAAAATACTTTTTATAATACGAATAACAATATAACCAACTAGAAAAATCCCTATTAATTTTAAAAGAGTCCATCCTCCATTAACAAGTATGTTCCATAATGTATTTTTAATTTCTTCCCAATTCATCTTGTTCTCCTTTGTAATAATATTGTTGCTAATTATAAGAATATTTATGTAAATTTGAATTTTTTTTAAATTAATAATAAAGTTCAACAATATTTATATTATAAAAATAATTTGCACAAAAATTAAAAAGCATATATTATGTTTTTTATAATTATTATGCTTAAATAATTAATTGTCAATAATTTCTTAAATTTTTTAAAAGTAATTTTTATTTTAATGAACTATTACTAAAATATTAAAAATTTTACATTTCATTAAAAAAATATAAATTTAACAAATAAAAAAACACACTTTTATAGTGTGTTTTTAACATCGGGATTGAATAGAAATGGGTTTTTTAGAATTTTTAACGCTTGTGCAATCAAATATTTATAGTTAAAACATAATTTTAACTCAGTTTAATTTAAAATCAAACTGTCGACTTTAAAGATAAAACTCTTTAAAAGGAGGTGATCCAGCGGCACCTTCCGATACCGCTACCTTGTTATGACTTCACCCCAGTCATTGGTTTTAGCTTAGGCGGCTGCCCCCTTTGCAGGTTAGCGCACCGACTTTGGCTCCCCCCAACTCCCATGGCGTGACAGGCGGTGTGTACAAGACCCGAGAACGCATTCACCCCAACATGCTGATTTGGGATTACTAGCAACTCCGGCTTCATGAGGGCGAGTTGCAGCCCTCAATCCGAACTGGGATAGGTTTTTTGAGGTTGGCTCCACATTACTGCTTTGCATCTCTTTGTACCTACCATTGTAGCACGTTTGTAGCCCAAGACGTAAGAGGCATGATGATTTGACGTCATCCCCACCTTCCTCCGTATTATCTACGGCAGTCTCGCTAGAGTTCCTAACTTAATATTGGCAACTAACGACAAGGGTTGCGCTCGTTGCGGGACTTAACCCAACATCTCACGACACGAGCTGACGACAACCATGCACCATCTGTTTTGATGTTATATTGCTATAATTTCACCTATCTCTAGGCTATGCATCAAATGTCAAGTCTTGGTAAGGTTTTTCGCGTTGCGTCGAATTAAACAACATGCTCCGCTGCTTGTGCGGGTCCCCGTCAATTCCTTTAAGTTTCAACCTTGCGGCCGTACTCCTCAGGCGGGATACTTATCGCGTTAGCTACAACACGGAAGGAGTCGATACCTCCCACGTTTAGTATCCATCGTTTAGGGCGTGGACTACCAGGGTATCTAATCCTGTTTGCTCCCCACGCTTTCGAGCCTCAGTGTCAGTGTCAGTCCAGTAAGCCGCCTTCGCCTCCGGTGTTCCTCCTAATATCTACGCATTTCACCGCTACACTAGGAATTCCGCTTACCCCTCCTGAACTCTAGCCTTCCAGTATGAAATGACCTTCCATGGTTGAGCCATGGGCTTTCACATTTCACTTAAAAAGCAACCTACGCTCTCTTTACGCCCAGTAATTCCGGACAACGCTCGCCACCTACGTATTACCGCGGCTGCTGGCACGTAGTTAGCCGTGTCTTTCTCCTAAGGTACCATCATTGTGTTTTTCCCTTAGAACAGAAGTTTACAATCCAAGAACCTTCATCCTTCACGCGGCGTTGCTGGGTCAGAGTTTCCTCCATTGCCCAATATTCCTAACTGCTGCCTCCCGTAGGAGTCTG
>CALWEA010000015.1 GCA_944376905.1 uncultured Clostridia bacterium | reverse complement strand
TAAAATGTAATTATATTAAATTGTCCCGCATTAGTTGACCTCTTACCTGATATCCCTTGAAATATCTCATCACAACTTTTATATGCTTATATATTATATAGCACAAAATGTTATTTGTGTCAAATGATTTGTATTTTAATTCTATAATAAAAAGTCAGTAAAATATTTTGCTGACTTCCTACTTGTATTTCACATACATTGTTGATACTGTATTAACCTCCTTTTATTTAGATTTTTGTATTAGATATTCGTGGCAGTATCATTCCACATAGTCCTATTATAGCAATGGCAGGTGCCATTGCCGCTCCCATATTATTAACATCATTTATCCCCCAATCTGTAACTTTTCCAAAGGTTGCCATTGAAATATAAGGGCCCTCTCCTTTTAAAGATAAAATACTACATCCACTTGCAGTTGCAGTCCATTGAGAAGTTGGAGGACGTTGATTTCCTAATTCTAGTGGAAATCTAAATTGTCGTTCAGCAGTTGAAAAATGACTAACTGTTGCACAAGCAACATTATTAAAAAATTTACCATCAATAATACATGCCCCAACGGCCAAACTTTCAGCCATTGTTGAGCATGCACCAAATAAACCTAAATAAGGTATATCGAATGACCTTGCTGCGTAACTTGAACTAATTATTTGATTTAATAAATCACCTGCCAAAAATAAATCTATATCTTTGGGCGTTAAATTTGCAGAAGCAATAGCACCATTTAATGCAGTTTCCACCATTTTTCTTTCTGCTTTTTCATAAGTTTTTTCATTAAATTTATCACTTTTCATAATATGATGAAAAAATGAACCAAAATTTCCTTCACCTTCTTTTGGACCGACTATTGAATAATTACCAATAATTTTGGGTTTATTTTTAAATTTAATTGTTTGATTATACATTTTACTCACCTAACTATTACAAAATAAATTTTTTATTTTAATTGCTATTATAATTTATAATAAACGTTAAATACTTATAAAATTAATAAATTATTTTAAAAGATTAAATATAATAAACCAACTACTGTACTAGCAACAATTCCAATAACAATAACAGGACCGGCTATTGAAAACATTTTTACACACATTCCAAAAATTATTCCTTCACTTTTAAAATCAAGAGCAGGACTAGTAATTGAATTTGAAAATCCTGTTATAGGAACTATGGAACCTCCACCAGCAAATTTGCCTATTCTATCATAAACCCCAACACCAGTTAACAATGAAGCAAAAAATATTAGAATTATTAAAGTATAACCCCATGCAGATTGTTCAGCTAAATAAGGAAAAATACTTAAAAGTAAATCATTTATAGATTGTCCAATAACACATATCAATCCTCCAACCCAAAAAGAATTTAATAAACTTGGCCAACTTTTTGTCTTTGGTATTTTAGATTCAACATATTTAATATATTTTTGATTTCTTTCTATATATTGCATAATGAACACTCCAATAATTTTTTATTAAAAGAGTATTGACGTTTTAAAAAAATTAAAACATAAAATTAAAATTCTTTATTCTTTATTTTATACATAATTTTATTTATTTCGCTAAAACTATTTTAGGAGAATGTTATGAAAAAAATATTTTTATTTTTAATTTCAATATGTTTAACTATCACATTTTGTGGTTGTTCTAACAATTCAAACGCTATATCTTCCACTATTTCAAGTAAAATAACAAAATTAGAACAAGATATTCAATCATTTAAATCTTTAAGTAGCACTGATATTGCTTTAATAAATACTCAAAATTTTGAAACCATAGAAACTGGTAGTCCTGCTTTTACTATAACCAATTTTAACAGAAATACTGATACTTATGGAAATTTTTTTCCACCTTTTTATTTCAATAATTATAACTCTTATTATTCGCCATATTATTCACCATATTATAATTCAAATTTAGGAAATTATTATAATAATTGGAGTAATAATAATTATTTAGGAAACGCATATTCATTCCCAAATTATTATAATAATTATGGATATAACTATTTAGGAAATAGAAATAATTATGTTAATAACTACCCTTTTACAAATTATTATAACCCTCTATCAACTAACAACTATAGAAATATTTTTGGAAGCAATATTGACACATATAGAAATAATTATTTACCTTACAATTATAACAATTATTTATATAATAATTACCAAAACTTAAATTATCCCCTATCTCGAAATAACAAAAATATAATTAATAAAAGCAATAATAATGATAAAAGCAATCAGCAAATTTTAAATTCTTATAGTAGCAATCAAACAAATTCAAATATAGATACTTATAAACACTCAAATAAGAAAAATAATCAAAACTTAAATAAATCAAACAATATTTCCAATAATAAAAATTATGACTTTCAAGAAAATAAAATAGATAATAATTATATTCAAGAAAATCAAATAAATAATGTATCTAAAAATGTTTTAAGTTTAGCAAATAATAATAACTTTATAAAATTACAACCTTTATCAAATTTATGTTTAAATAATAACGAAACAACAGATTATATTATTTGGCAAATAGAACAACATATTGAATTTGTAAAAGAAATAATTTTAAAAATAAAATCTGGATATATAACTATTGATGATAACCAAGCAAATGGAATAAATGATTTATTAAATGCGATTATATTATGTTGTAATAAAATAACAATTGAAAAACCAGAACTTTTAGCAGAATTAAGTAATATTAAATCTTTAAAAACTGAATTGGATGCAAATAGTGAATTATTATCTTCAAAATATCTTCGTTTATTAAATTTTATAAATAGTAAAAACACCAATTTAGAAACCATACTAAATTGTATGGAGCAATTAGAAATATGTATTAATAACGAATATCTAATTTTATCACAATACCCAAATTTAAATTACCCTTTTAGTTATTTTATAAATTATAAAAATCCTTATTTAAACGAAGAAGAACAATATATATATGAAGAGCAAAAAAATCAAGATATAACCAAAACAAATGAAGATTATAACAATAACGATAATAAAAATACCAATACCAATATAACAACAAACAACAATAACTCAAACAAAAATAATAACATCATTAATGACAACAACAAAAATGAAACAAATAATTATGAAAATATACCAATTCATAACAAAGATTTTTATAATATTGAAAATAATAACAGTATAAAAAATGATAACAAATATACAACTGAAACTAATGATAATATAAACAAAAATACCATTCTAACAAACAATCAAGCAAATAATAATAAAAACAACAACAATTCAAACAATTGTGATAACTGTGAAAATATAAATAATTTTATTGATAAATATAATTATAATAATATAGATAATTGTCAAAATTGCGATAATTATTCAAATTGTGAAAATTGTCAACAATGCAAAAATTTAAAAAATTACAATAGCGACCTTGAATCAAAACAAAATTTTGAAATTAATAATATTTCTAATTTAACTGATATTAATAATAATAATGATGATAAAACTATGGTTAAGGATAATGATTTTAGTTTTTATAATAACGAAGAATTAATAATGAAAAATAATAATGAAAACAATAATCATAATAACAATGTAAGTGAAAATATAAGTGAAAATATTAATGATAAAATTGAAGAAAATAATAATAAATTTGAAGAAAATATTAATGATAAAATTGAAGAAAATAATAATAAATTTGAAGAAAATATTAATGATACCAATAAAGATATTATTAACAATCAGTTTCCTAAACCTTTTGAAAATAAAAATTTTGATTTAACAAACAAAAATGAAAAAAAAGAATTAAAAAATAAAGAAACTAACACTATTTATGACAATATTATTACAGAACAACAAAATATAAAAACTTCTTTTTCCAATGAAACAGATAATATAATAAAAGAAAATTTATTATTGTTGATACCTAAATTTGAAAAAGCACAAAAATTAAATTTAATTTCAAATATATCATTTCAAACTAAAAAATTAAAAAAAGTAAATATAAATAATAATATATTATCTTTGAAAAATAACAAACAAAAAGACAATATTAAAGATATACCTCATGATGAAACTTTTATTGATATGAATAACAATTTTAACAAAAAGTTTAACAGCAATTTTAAATTATTTTTTCAAACTAATGACAAAGATAACAATTCCATTAATACAAGCAGTATAGTCAACGAAAATAAACATGAAAATAATAAAAGTTTAACAGCATAAAAAAATTAAAAGTTAATTTTCTTCAACTTTTAATTTTTCTTTTATAAGAGATAGTATCTTATTTTCTAAACGTGAAACTTGAACTTGAGATATGTTTAATGTTTGAGCAATTTCACTTTGTGTTTTATCTCTAAAAAAGCGTAATAAAACAATTTTTTTTGAGCGCTCATCTAATGAACTTAAGGCTTGTTTTAATAATATTTTATCCATAATAATTTCACTTTCATCATTTTGTATATATCTGTCAATAAGTAACAGACCATTATCCTCACTTTCAAGAGGTGTGTAAATTGAAATAGGCATTTTTGAGGAATCCATAATAAATATTAATTCTTGTTGTTCAAGATTAAAATGTTTAGCAATTTCTGCTAATGATGGTTTTTTTTGATTTTGTTTTTTATAATCTTCAATATATTTCATTATATGTCGGTTTTGGGTTTTAACCGCTCTAGAAACTTTAATTGCCCCATCATCACGCAAAAATCTTTTAATTTCTCCAATAATCATAGGGACAACATATGTTGAAAATTTAACATTAAAATCTGGCTTAAAATTATTAACTGCTTTTAAAAAACCAACACAACCCAATTGATACAAATCATCGTATTCAATATTTTTGTTTTGAAATTTTTTTATAACACTTTTAACCAACGGACTATTTTCTTCAATTAAAATTGTTTTAGCATTTTGGTCTCCATTTTGGGCTTTTTTTATTAAATCTAAAGTTATTTCATGACTAAGCATTAAACCCACCGCCACTGGCAGCAAATTGATTGCGTTTAAAGAATTTTTCTAATTTAACAGTTAAACCTTTGTTCTCATTAACAAAGACTTCTGTATTATCCATAAAACTTTCCATAACGGTAAAGCCCATTCCGCTACGTTCTTCATTAGGCTTAGTTGTATAAAAAGGTTCACGTGCTTTTTCAATATTTGTAATACCAATCCCCTTGTCTGCAACCCAAATAGACACTCCGTCTTCAAAAAGGTGGACAGTTATAGTTACATTACCTATTTTTTTAGGATAAGCATGTACAACGCTATTTGTAACTGCTTCACTAACAGCAGTTTTTATGTCTGTTATTTCATCTAAAGAAGGTTCTGCTTGAACACAAAATGCGGCGACGCAAGCACGAGCAAAACTTTCGTTAACAGATATTGCTTTAAAAGTTATTTCCATTTCATTAATTGGTTGTTTCATTCATTCCTCCATATAAATAAAAATAAATAATAAAAATTATATAAATTTATAAAATCATTTAAAAAAATTTAAAAATAACTAAATAATTAAACTTAAATTATTTTAGGCATAATTTCATATAATCCCGTCATTTTAAAAATTTTTTCAACATGAGGAGATGGATTGCAAATAAAGATAGGAATATTTTTGTCTTTCATTCTTTTATATCTTCCTATCAAAACACCAATACCAGTTGAATCCATAAAATCTAATTCGGATAAATCAATAATTATTTGTTTAAAACCATTATCGCCAAACATTTCATCAAGTTTTATTCGTGTATTATAAGCACTATGTTCGTCCAATTCCCCGCTTAATAAAACATATAAAGTTTTATTATATATTCTATTTTTAACTTCCATTAATTCCTCCTGTTTGACTAATAATATCACAGAAATAAAAAAGAATAATTAGACCTTTTGACGAAAAAAAATAATTTTTGCAGAAAATAAAACAATAAGTTAAAAAACATTTGAAAAATATTATTAATTATTGTATATTAGAATATAAATAAATTATAAGGAAGGAATTTTTGTATGTATGATTTAATAATTGTTGGCGGGGGCCCAGCAGGCTTAACCTCTGCTATATACTCTTTGAGAGCGAAAAAAAAGGTTTTATTGATTGAAAAAATGATACCAGGTGGACAAGTTGCTATAACAAGTAATATAGAAAATTATCCTGGGTTTGATAGTATATCAGGTATGGACCTGTCAACTAAAATGTTTATGCAAGCAAATAAGCATGGTTTAGAAACTGTATTTTCAGAAGTTATAGAATATGACATTAAAAGCAATATTAAGAAAGTTAAAACAAACGATGGAGTTTTTGAAGCCAAAGCAATTATTTTAAGTTTAGGAGCATCTGCAAGACAATTAGACGTTAAAGACGAAAATAAATATATAGGTCACGGTGTAAGTTACTGTGCAACTTGTGACGGCAACTTTTTTAAAAATAAAAATGTCGCCATAGTTGGAGGTGGCAACACATCTATAGAAGATTGTTTATATTTATATGATATTGCAAAAGAAATTTATCTTATTCATAGAAGAGATTCTTTTAGGAGTGAAAAAACAACTTTGGAAAAAGTAAAAACATTGGCAAATGCTCCTAATCCTAAAATTCACATATTAACAAATTCAGTTGTTAAAGAACTTAAAGGAAATAACAATTTAGATAGCATTGTTGTTGAAAATAAAATAACTAAACAAACATCAGAATTAAAAATAGACGGAGTTTTTGTTGCTATAGGTAGAAAACCAGATACGGAACTTTTAAGAGATGTAATTGAATTAGATGAAAATGGTTATATTATTACAGATGAGAATATGTCAACTAATATAAAGGGTGTGTATGCTGCCGGAGATGTTAGAAAAAAATCATTAAGACAAATAGTAACCGCTTGTTCTGACGGAGCGATAGCATCATTTTCTGTAAATTCTTATTTAGCAACTTTGTCTTAATTAAAAATTTGTTAAAATAATATTAAATTAAAAATAATATAAATTAAATATAAATTAAAATATTTTATTTATTAAAGATTAAAATTTAATAAAAAAGACAAATAACACATTAACATGTTACTTGTCTTCATGTTTAGAAGAAGATTCGTCTTCTTTTTTTAATCTTCTTAATTATTTAAATTTTAAAAGTTTCACGATCTAACAATTTATTTTTTCAACAGATATAATTTTATAACCATCTCGAAGTAATTTTTTAATATAATTTCATGCCACTTTCTTGATCAAGCATTTTTTGTTTAATTAACATCATTTCACCCTCCTTAAATATATGATTGAAAGAAAAGATTTATATTAAGACCTTATCGATGTTTCTTTTCACTATTATTAGTTTATTATAAAATTAAAGATTTTGTCAAGCAAAAATAAAAAATATTAATAAAAAAATATAAATATATACTCAATTAAATTTATCTAAATTTTTATTTAACTCTTTCCATATAAGTTCCATCTCTTGTGTCCACTCTTATTTTGTCTCCTTGATTAACAAATAAAGGAACTTGAATTTCATAACCAGTTTCAAGTTTTGCTGGTTTATACCCCGCTTTTGATGTGTCACCTTGTAATCCTGGCTCACATTCTGTTATTGTCAATTCAACAAATGTTGGAGGAACAACTGAAAAAACCTCACCTTTATAAAACTGCAAAGTTGCCATCATATTTTCTGTTATGAAGTTTAAGGCATCTTCAACTTGTGACTTATTAAGCGGAAGTTGGTCATAAGTTTCCATATCCATAAAATAATACAAATCACCATCACTATAAAGATATTGCATTTCTTTTTTATCAATAACGGCAACAGGAAATTTATCAGAAGGACTAAAAGCCTTTTCTAAAACTTGACCAGTTACAACATTTTTCATTTTTGTTCTAACAAAAGGAGACCCTTTGCCAGGTTTAACGTGCATAAAATCTAATACAGTGTAAACATTTCCGTCCATTTCAAATGTAACACCTTTTCTAAAATCACCAGCAGTTAACATATTACCCCCATATTATATAAAAATATATTTATTCTATGACAAGTATAGCATACAAAAAAAAATAAGTCTAGTAAATTATCAAAATATAAATAAAACTATTTATTGTTGATAATTTTTAAAGACTAATAAATAACATATAGATTAAAAATAAAAAACACTTTATAGTTTAACTAAATTTTAGTTAAATTTAGTTTATTATAAAATATGTTTTTTAAAATTAATGCGTCTTCCGCCATAAAATCACGAGATTCGCATATTATAGTCGGTTCTAAATTATATTCAATTAAAATTTCAGCAAGAGGTTCAAAATCGGGCCCAAAATTTTTATCATTATAATTCAAATGTCTAATTTCACCCTTTTTCCCAAATTCTATTTTAGAAAAATGTATGTGACACTTTTTTATTTTTTCTAATCCCAATTTTTCAATACCATAATCTAATATTTTTTTATAATCATTTTTAGTTTTTAATGCCCCTTGGGTTAAAGCATTTATATGCCCAAAATCAAAAGTTGGTAACAAGATTTTATCTCTCGAACAAAAATCAACTATCTCTTTATAATCACCTATTTGTGCTGGTTTGCCCATTGTTTCTGGACATAAAAACATAGAATTCAAATTATTAAAATAAATTTTTTCTAAACATTCATCAAGTCGCCTACTTGTCATTAACAACGCTTCCTCTCTTGACATTTTTCCTTGTGAAGACAAGTGAGCAACTAAATGTTGACCGTTCATATCTTTTAAAAATTCTAACCCTTTTAAAATATAATTAATTGATTTTATTTTCATATCATTATCTGGGTTCGCTAAATTAATATAAAATGGTGCATGAATACTAATTTCAATTTTGTTGATTTTTGCCTGTTCTCCTAATTTTAATGCTGTTTCTTTTGACATGG
Organism: uncultured Clostridia bacterium; assembly: GCA_944376905.1. Lineage (GTDB taxonomy): Bacteria > Bacillota > Clostridia > Christensenellales > UBA1242 > UBA5489. Next base: position 15,327 of record CALWEA010000015.1, on the reverse strand, counting down.
TATACCCCCTACCAAAAGAAAACTCATAAGCATTTAAACCAATTTGATTTAACCATTTAGGAGCATCTAAACTGTTTTTGTAGCCCGCTTCATAAAAAGATGGACTGTTTCCTGATGGACCAAACTTTATCATAAATTTCCTTTTTCTATAAATTATTTAAGTAAAATTTTTTTTCTTTTTTTATTTGTTTTAATGTTTTCGTTTTCATTTATTTAATTAACTTTATTTTAAAAATTGTTAAATTTTTAAGATTTATTTTATTAATTTCAAGGCTTTATCTAATGAAATAAAAGAAAATTTTAAATTTTTTATATCTTCTAAAGAATTTGCATTCTTAACATCAAACCCACAACATTTAGTACGTCTTATACAAGTGGTAGTTGCATATGTAGATAGTTTGTTTGCAATATCCCTTCCCAAACTTCTAACATAAAAGCCACTCGAACAGTTAATTTTAAAAGTATATAATTGTTTTTCAATATCACATAATTTATCTATTAAAGATAAATCAAACAACTCTACTTCATTTGGTTTTAATTCTACTTCTTTATTATTTCTTGCTAAATTATATGCCCTACAACCATTAATTTTTTTTGCAGAATAAATTGGAGGGATTTGTAATTGCTTTCCAACAAAACTATCTATAATATCAAAAACTTGATTTTTAGCAATTTTTATATCCGTTGATTTTGTTACAGAACCAACTGAATCCAGTGTATCTGTTTCATAGCCAAATTGAAATGTTGCATAATATTCTTTTTTACCATTTAAAAATTTATTAAATAATTTTGTTGCCTTATTAACTCCAATTATTAACAAACCGCTTGCTTCTGGGTCTAATGTTCCCATATGACCTGCTTTTATATTTCCTAAAGATTTGGATACTATTTTTACTGCTTGAAAAGAAGAAATTCCTTTAGGTTTATCCAATAAAATTAAACCACTTTCTAAAAATTTTAAAGGAACATTATTATTTTTTTCTTTATCGGTTGTTGATATAGTCATTTATTTTAAGTTCTCCCAAATTATCAAGAATATAATTTATTAAATCTTTTTTTAGATTATCTAAGTTACCTTTAAATTTTTTTATTCCACTAGCCTGTTTATGCCCACCTCCCCCAAACTTATCAGCAACTTTGCTTACATCATATCTAGTTGTTGACCTGAAACTAACATTAATTGTTCCATCTGCTTGTTCAATTAAAAGTATTGCAATTTCAACAGAAGATAAACTTGCAATAAGATTAATCAGTTCGGCGCTTTGTATGTGGGATATTTTATTTATTTTTATATCTTGTATTTTTAAAAATGAAACCCCTATAACACCATTTAATTCTAAATTTTCTATTACAAGTTTTTGTGCTTTTAAATTTTCTAGCGTTAAATTTTTATATAATTTTGAATTTATTAAATTTAAATCAGCCCCACTATCCATTAGTTGTATAACAACTTTTAATGTTGATGTCGTTGTTGAAGCGTGTAAAAATCTACCCGTATCCCCAATAATCCCAGTCAATAAAGAATTTGCAATAGTTTTTGTTATACCCACATTTAATTTTTTAAAAAAGTAATATAACAATTCGCACGTTGATGAAACATTTTCTTCAACTATTTCAACATCTGCAAATTTAATTCTTTTTGAATGATGATCTATAACCAATTTATTTGAATTCGACATATAAACATCTTGAAATTTTCCTAATAATGAAGGATTCGCAACATCAACTGCAACAACTATATCAAATGTTTTATTTTTTTTATTATTAAATTGAATGTTTTTTAATGGCAAAAAATTAAATGTTTGTTGATATGGGTTTTCTAAAAATATAACAACTTCTTTATTATTTTTTATCAACATTTCTGAAAGAGCAGAAATAGAACCCAAAGCATCTGCATCTGGTGAAATGTGGGTAAATAGTGCTACTGTTTTAGAAGATAGTAGTTTGTTTTTTAATAACAAGTAATCTTTTTTATTAATTTTTACCTTCGTTGTTTTCATCATTATTATTTAAATCCTCTTTTGGTATATTCAAAGTTGCTAAAATTTTATCTATGTCATTTGAATAAATGAAACCATTATCCAATTCAAAAACCAAATTTGGAACAGCCCTCATTTCCACTCTATCAACCAATAATTTTTTTATATAACCTGATGATTTGTTTAACACATTAAGAATTTCTTTTCTAACTTCATTATCATTTGATAAAACGCCAATTCCAACTTTACAATGTGTAAAATCGGGACTAGTTTTAACCCATGAAACAGAAATTTCATTATTTAATATACGAGGATCATTCATTTCGTATAATAAAATCTCGCTTAATTCTCTTTTTATTTCAGCATCAGCTCTTGGCATTCTATTATTCATATAAATCACCTCATTTAATATTATCCTGTATTTTAAAATTTAGTTTTTTATTCTCATTTTATTATTTAAACAAATTATATAACAAAAAGATAAATTAAGTTTTTAAATTTTAAAATAAATATTTTAAATTTAATTTTTTTTAAAATTAAAAAACCTATCTTATCCTCTTTTTATTTCAACATTTTGATAACATTCTATAATGTCGCCTTCTTTTAGGTTTGGGACATCTTCCAATTTTATACCACATTCAAATGTTGCCGAAACTTCTGCTTTATCATCTTTAAAAATTTTTAAATCAATAATCTTTGTATCTGCAATAACTTCGCCATTTCTAATTAAACGCCCCATAGCGTTTCTAATTATTTTTCCATCAGTTACATAAGAACCAGCTATTAAACCATTTGTTGATAATTTGAAAACCATACGAATTTCAGCATGCCCAGTTACAACTTGTTCGTATTTTATAGAAAGCATTCCAGTTATAGCCTTTGTTATGTCTTCAACCACTTCATAAATAATATTATATTGTTTAATTTCAACACCAGTATGATCGGCTATGGTTTGAATTTTTGACGGTACTTTTAAGTTAAAATTAATAATAACTGCATTGGAAGCTTTTGCTAAAACTATGTCAGATTCAGTAACTGCCCCAACTCCATTATGAATACAAACAACTCTAACTTCTTCGTTTGCAATAACAGTTAGTGATTGTTTTAATGCTTCAACTGAACCTTGAGAATCTGCTTTAATAATGATATTAAGAGATTTTAATTTACCTTCATTAACTTTATTCATAAAGTCATCTAAAGTAACACCAGAAGTTGTTAATGCTTGTTGTTCTTTAATTTTAGTTTTTCTTTCTTCTATAACTTGTTTAGATAATTTTTCTGAAACAGCAAAAACTTGGTCCCCAGAAGATGGAACATCATAAAAACCTAAAACGGATACAGGTGTTGAAGGTCCCGCTTTTTTCATTGCTTTACCATTTTCATCAAACATAGCCCTAACCTTACCAAAAGTTATACCTGACATTATAGAATTTCCAACTTCTAAAGTTCCACTTTGAACCAATACGGTTGCTATTGGTCCTTTTGTTCTATCAAGCGTTGCTTCAATTATTGTTCCAGTTGCCATTTTATTAGGATTTGCTTTAAATTCATTGACTTCAGCAACAAGTAATATCATGTTAATTAATTCTTCAATTCCAACACCTGTTTTAGCAGAAACTGGTACAATAATAGTTTCACCACCCCAATCTTCAGGCAATACACCATTTGCAGCGAGTTGAGTTTTAACTCTTTCAACATTTGCATCAACAGCATCCATTTTATTTACAGCAACAATCATAGGAACATTAGCCGCTTTTATATGATTTATAGCTTCTAATGTTTGTGGCATAACACCATCATCAGCAGCAACAACTAATACCGCAATATCTGTTATTTTAGCCCCTCTTGCACGCATAGAAGTAAATGCTGCATGACCAGGAGTATCAATAAAAGTAATTTTTTCTCCATTATGAGTTATTGAATATGCACCTATTTTTTGAGTTATGCCTCCTGCTTCCCCGCTTGCAACATTTGTTTTTCTTATAGCGTCAAGCAAAGAAGTTTTACCGTGATCAACATGTCCCATAACAGCAACAACAGGAGGACGTGGTTGAGCATCAGCGTCTTCTTGATCTTGTTTAGAAACATCTAAAAGTTTATCTTCGTAAGTTTGCTCAATTTTTTGCTCTAATTTTACTCCCAATTCACTTGAAACAAGTTCTGCTGTTGCAAAATCAATAGAACTGTTAATAGTTGCCAAAACTCCTAATATCATTAATTGCTTAATTATTTCAGGAACAGGCTTGCCTATTTTTTCAGAGAGAGTTTTAACTGTTACATTTTCTGATGTAATAATAGCATTTTCTATTGTAGGGGCAATATGAGGAGTTTCCTGCTTTTTCTTTGGTCTGGATATCCTACGACTTCCCATTCTTTCTTCAATATCAGGATTAGTATCTATATAATTTCTTCTCATTAATTGTTTCTTACTTAAACCATTTCTTTTTTCTTCTAAACCACGATTTGGAGATTTATTTTTATTTCCATAATTACGCTGTTCTCTTATTTCAGTTATTTCAGGAACAAAAGATTTGAAAGCATTTGCTTTTGTTGAAGCAAAATTTGATTTATTTCCGGAGAATTGTGGATTTGAACGAGAATTGAAACCATTTTTATTAAAAGGTTTATTTGAGTTTTGATTAACAAAATTTTGGGAATTACCTCTATTGTTTCCTTGGTTATTTTTGCTATTATTATAGTTATTACCTTGATAATTGTTATTTGTTTTAAAATTAGAATTTAAAGGTCTATTTCCCTGAGTTTGAGAATCTTTTTTTGTGTTTACTTTGCCATTCCAAGATTTATTAGAATTTTGATGTTGATTGTTAAAAATTCTCTTTTCGCCATACTCTATTTTTGAAGATTGGCTATCATTTTTATTATCCTTGTTGCTTTTAGAATCATCAACTCCATCATCTTTAACTGTATTTTTAATGGACAATTCACTATTAGTTTCAGAATTAGTCTCAACATTATTTTGTTGTTTTATAGTTTCAGAACTGGTTATAATTTTATCTTCATCACTTTGAATCATTTGATTATCATCTTGTAAAATTTTTACTGAATTAGAAGATTGTTTTAATTCTTTTTCTTTTTCAATTTTTTCTTCTTTTTCTTTATTAATTAATTTTATACGACTATTTAAGTTTTGTTGTAAAGATTCAACTTGAGATTTATAACCTCTTAAATCTCTTAATAATGACAAAATAACTCCATTTGCTTGAAGCGAATGAATTTCTTTTAAATTATTTAATACCTTTGAAGATTGTTGTTTAGTCAAGTGTTTCAATTTCTCCTTTTAATGCTTGATATAGTTCATCAGAAATTTCACATTTAAAACTTCTGTTAAAACCTTTATTTTTTTTTAAAAGTAAAAGACAATCTTTATTTTTACAAATATATGCACCACGTCCTTGTGCTTTAAAAGATTTGTCAATAAAAATATCTCCTCTTTTATTTTTAACAACTCTTATGAAATTATTTTTACTATCTCTTTTTCTGCATACAACACACATTCTAGTTGGTGTGTGAGCAATAATTTCTTTTTTATTATTAAACATACTTACCTTTTTATTATATTGTTAGTTTTTTTATTATAAATGTTTATATGTTTACTACTCTGTTGTATTTTTTTATATTCTTATTATTCTGTTATATCTTCAAAATTTGAAAAGTCTGAATTTGAATTCTCGTCTTTTATTTCTGTTAATTCAAATTCCAATTCTTTTAAATCTAAATTATTTTGTGTTTTTTGAACATCACTTTCAGATTTAATATCTATTTTCCAACCTGTTAATCTAGATGCCAACCTAACATTTTGCCCATTTTTACCAATTGCTAAAGAAAGTTGATTATCTGGAACTACAACACGAGAAGCTTTTAAACTTTCATTTGTTTCAACACTTACAACTTTTGCAGGACTTAATGAACGAGCAATATATTCTAGTATATCGTCTGTATAAAGAACTAAATCAATTTTTTCACCATTAAGTTCACCACTAATTGTATTAATTCTAATGCCTCTATTACCAACACAAGCCCCCAAAGCATCTAGATTTTTTTTGTTAGTATAAACAGCAACTTTTGAACGAGAACCCGCATCACGAGCAATATTTTTTATTATAACTTCTTGATTTTGAATTTCTGGAATTTCTAATTCAAACAATTTTCGAACAAAACCTATATTACTTCTTGAAACTTGAATTTGAGGACCTTTAAAACTATCTTTAATCTTTTTCACATAAACTTTAACACGATCTCCAACAGAAAATTTTTCACCTGGTATTTGGTCAGTTTCTAACATAACCCCTTCCGTGTGAGAACCTGCTATTGCAACATAAATAGTCCCATTATCAATTCTCTTGACAACAGTTGTTAAAAGTTCATCTTCTTTTTCACTTAATTCGTTAACAGCTATTTGTCTTTCTAATTCTTTTAGACGTTGCATAACAACTTGTTGTGCTGTTTGTGCTGCAATTCGACCAAATTCCTTAGTTGATTCTTCAGTTGCAACTGTATCTCCAACTTGATAAGATTTTTTAATATTTCTTGCATCTTGCAAAGAAATTTGCTTATCAGAATCTTCAACCTCTTCAACAACTGTTTTATAACTATAAATTTTAATTGTGTTTTTTTCTGGATTTAATTTTACCATTGCTGATTTTGCTTGCCCATACATCTTTTTATATGCAGAAGTTAATGCTGTTTCCAGTGCTTCTATAAATTGTTGTTTATTAATTTTTTTCTCAGTTTCCAATTCATCTAATGCTTGAAAAAAATCTTTATTAACCATATATTAATTCTCCTATTATTTTTGTTAATACATTTATAAAAACAAATTGTATGTTTTAAAATTAAACAACCCATTATTTTCCATGATATTTCTATTATTATCTATTAAAAATAGTATAATGTTAATCTTTAATATTTATTATATAATTATTGCAATAAAATAATTTTATAACTTATTAAATTAATAATCATGAAATTTTTTATAATTAAATTATTCAATTGTTTTATAAAATTACTATTTATGAATAAGAGTGGACCAACCTGGCCCACTCCACATCACTAGTACAATTTTAATATAGCATAAATATTTTCAAAAATCAAGTAAAATTTTCAAATTTTTAAATTGTGTGTAATTTGAATCTTGTATTAAATTACTTCATTAAAGGAAACAACACAACATCACGCACACTAGGTTGGTCAAATAAAATAGTCATTAATCTATCAATACCAAACCCCAACCCACAAATAGGAGGCATACCATGTTCCATTGCCAAAACAAAATCTGCATCGTAGTCCATTGCCTCATCATCACCATCAGCTTTGGCTCTTGCTTGTTTTTCAAGTTCTTCACGTTGTGTTATAGGATTAACTAATTCGCTATAAGCATTACACAATTCAAAACCCATAACAACGAGTTGAAATTTATCTATAAGTCTGTTATCATCATCTCTACGACGAGCAAGAGGACTTAAAGAAGTTGGATAATTATATAATATGGTTGGTTGGACTATATTCATTCTAATTTTTCTTTTGTAAATAAAATCAATAATGCCACCAACTGTTTTTATTCCTTCAAAATCTTTTTCTGCGAAAAGACCTGTTTCTACAACTTTTTTTATCAAGTCTTTTTCATTATCATATTCAAGGAAATCAAAGCCTAAAATTTCTTTTAATTTTGCTGTGTAATCTATTCGTTGCCACTCACCACTAAAATCTAATTCTTGACCTTGATAAGATATTTTTAAACTACCTTTTATTTCCATTAAAATTGCTTGAAAAAAATCATGATAAAACTTAATACAATCTTCATAATTCCAATAAGAACAATACCATTCAATCATTGTAAATTCTTGTAAATGTTGAGTATCCATTCCCTCATTACGGAAATTTTTAGCGACCTCAAAAACCTTGTCAAAACCACCAGCAATAACTTCCTTTAAGAATATTTCAGGTGCAATTCTAAGATTACAAATTTTATCTAAAGCATTATGTTTTGTATAAAAAGGTTTTGCACTCGCACCACACACACTACTTTGCAATATTGGAGTTTCGACCTCAATAAAACCGTTTTTATTCAAATAATTTCTAATAAAAGCAAGAAGTTTACTTCTACCAAGCATAACTTGACGAGTTGTTTCGTTTGCAATTAAATCTAAATATCTTTGGCGATATCTTGTTTCAATATCTGTTAAACCATGAAATTTTTCTGGTAAAGGTCTTAAAGTTTTTGATAATAAAACAACTTTTTGAGCCCTAACTGTTATCTCGCCTGTTTGCGTTTTATATAACTCCCCTTCAACACCAACAAAATCACCAATGTCAATCATTTTTTTATAAAAATTATAGCCCTCTTGTTGAAGTTCATTGATGCCAACACTAACCTGTATGGAACCTTCAACATCTTGAATTTTCATAAACCCAAACTTACCCATAATTCTTCTAAAAATTATTCTACCCGCTAATTTAACAAAAGTATTTTCCGGCAATTCACGTGCCTCATGTATTCTATGAGTTCTATCGAATTTTTCTTTATAAGGAATTTCTCCTATTTTTATTAAATCTTCAATTTTTTGTCTACGAATATCTATTTCATTAGATACTTCTTGTTTGTTTTCCATTTAAACCTCTTTTCATAATATCAAAATGTTATAATATAAATACATTGAACTTGTAGGCAAAATTTATAAGCGAAAACTTATAAATCTAAAAAATAAAAATATTAATGTATAAAAAATATATTATCATAATTCAAAATATTTGTCAAACATTATAAATTTTTCGTTTAATAAAAAATAAAATATTATAAACAATAAAAATGAAATTTAATACATTAAAAATTTTTACAAATTAATACATATTTTTTATATATTAATGAAATGTAATGTATTAAAAATTTTAATAAATAAAAAAAACAATTTTTATAAATTAATTAAATTTTATTAAAATTGAAAAATTTTTTTGTAATAAACCGCCACCTTATTAACTTTTTTAACATAAGCGTTTGTTTCTGGATATGGTGAAGATGTTAATTCAACACCATTCAAAGTATACCTTGAATCTTTAAGCCATATTTGAACATTGCCCTCACCCGCGTTGTAAGCATATAACACTGTATTTAAATTTTTAAATTTAGTAATTAGATACGATAAGTAATAAGAGCCCAAATCTAAGTTATACAAAGGATTTTTTAACATAGCCTCATTGTAATTTATATTTTGTTTTTCACAAAGCCATTTTGCCGTTTTCGGCATTAATTGCATCAATCCAACAGCCCCTTTTGATGAAATACAATCTGTTTGAAAAGAACTTTCTGTATAGATTATACTCGCAATCAATGAAGGAGATAATTGATATTTATTTGCAACATAATTAATTTCTTCTTTATATTTTAATGGATATGGTTTTATTAACGAAAATAAAATTATTAGAAAAACTACACTTATTATAACAAATAAAAACACCGCGATTATTTTATTATTTAATTTTTTGTTCATATAAATATTTTATGTTTTTTTATTTATTTTATTTGTTAAATTTGTAAAATAAAATATTAAACATAGAATTATAATTGTATTTTGTCTTAATAACACTATATAAGCATTTAACAAAAAAAATTCCAATATTTGTTATAAATTTATTTGACTAAATACAAAAATTGAATTATCATAAATAAGTTGATTTCTATAATACTATAATATTTGAATTATAATAGAAAATTTATTAACAATTTATCAAAATTTATAAAAATTCAACAAAATTAGAAAATTAAAAAAACTTTTACTCAATAAATAAATTTTAGCAACTTTAATTATTACTTATATTATTACTGAAAATAAGATGAATTATTTTAAAGTATTATTAAAAAAATGTATTATTAAAAATTTTATTATTGAAAAAAATGTATTATTGAAAAAAATTATTTTTAATAAATAGGAGAAATAAATGAAAATTGGTTTTGATAGTAATAAATATTTAGACCTCCAAACAAAAGAAATTTTAAAAAGAATAAAAGATAACGACGGAAAATTATACTTAGAGTTTGGTGGAAAAATATATGATGATTTTCATGCTTCTAGGGTTTTACCTGGATTTCAACATGATATTAAAATAAAATTATTAAAAAAATTAAAAGAACAAACAGAAATTATTATAACCATAAGTGCCATAGATATAGAACGCAATAAGATTCGTGCTGATTTTGATATTACATATGATTTAGAAGTTATGCGTTTAATAGATAATTTGCGTAACGAAGGGTTAATCGTTTCAGCAATTGTTATAACAATGTTTAATGAACAAAATTCTGCAAAAATATTTGGGAACAAACTAGAAAGACGAAACGAAAAAGTTTATTATCATAGATTAACAAAAGGATATCCACAAGATATTAATACCATTGTCAGTGAAGAAGGATATGGTGCCAATCCATTTATAAAAACAACAAAACCTTTGGTTGTTGTTTCAGCGCCAGGTCCTAATAGCGGAAAATTAGCAACATGTTTAAGCCAATTATACCACGAATATAAAAACGGAAATAAGGCAGGTTATGCAAAATATGAAACATTTCCTGTTTGGAATCTGCCATTAAAACACCCTGTTAATGTTGCGTATGAATGTGCAACTGCAGATGTTAAAGATGTTAATATGATAGACCCTTTTCACTTTAATGAATACGGCAAAATTGCTATAAATTATAACCGTGACATAGAAATTTTTCCTGTTTTAAAAAATATCTTACAAAAGATTACTAAACGTGAATGTATTTACAAATCACCAACTGATATGGGTGTAAATATGGTGGCGGATGCTATAATAGATGATAAAATTGTATGTGAGGCATCTAAACAAGAAATTATTCGTCGATATTATAGGGCAAAATGTGATTATAAAAAAGGACTAGCAGAAAGTTACATTTCTGAAAGAATTTCAATGGCGATGTTTGAATTAGATTTAAAAGAAGAAGATAGACATGTTGTCAAAACAGCGCTTGAAAAACAAAAACAAACTCAATCCCCTTCTTTTGCCCTACAATTAAATTGTGAAAAGAGTGATGAAGAAAATATTATTACAGGTAGAACTAAAACATTAGTTGGTGCTCCAACCGCATGCATTTTAAACTGTTTAAAATATTTGGGTGGAATAAGCGACGATATTGATTTAATACCAGCCGAAATTTTAAAACCAATACTGCATTTAAATACCAAGGTTTTAGGTATTAAATATGGAGTTTTAAATTTAAAAGATGTTTTAATTGCTTTAAGTGTTAGTGCAAATGTAAATCCAGTAGCAAAAAAAGCATTACAAAACATAGAAAAACTTAGAGGAACTGAAGCGCATAGCACATTTATTTTATCTGCAAACGACGAAGAAGTTTTGAAAAAACTTGGAATTAATGTTACTTGTGAACCAGTATTTTTAAATAAAAATCTTTATGATTACTAATTTTATATAAAAAATAATAATTTAAAAATGGTTATAATTTGTTTTTATTATCTTTTTATAATGTTGATTCTAATAAATTTTTACAATTTAAATTTTTTATAAAAACCACAATATTAAATAATTTAACTATTATTTAAATTTAATATTCAAATTTTTCATTACTACTTTTATAATGTTTATTAAGGAGAATTTATGTTGCTTCATTCAAGGATAACATTAGATATATTTGGTCTAGAAATTAGTGTTTATGGTATAATGCTTGCATTGGGAATTTTGGCTGGCATTTTACTCGCTATTTGGCTAGGAAAAAAAAGAAATATAACTTCGGATAATATATTTACATTAGCATTATACGCTATACCCCTTGCAATTATTGGTGCTAGATTGTATTATGTTATATTTTTTGAAAAAACATATACGTTCTGGGAAATATTTGAAATTTGGAATGGTGGTTTGGCTGTTTTAGGCGGAGTAATTGGCGGTGCAATAGGTGTTGCCCTCTACTGTTTAATTCATAAGAAAAATTTTTTAAAAATAGCTGATGTCGCTGCCCCTGCTTTAATTCTAGGGCAAGCAATAGGAAGAATTGGTTGCTATTTTGGGGGTTGTTGTTATGGTATTGAAGTAACCAACCCTTCTTTACAATGGTTTCCTTTCAGTGTGCAAATAGATGGTGTGTGGCATTTATCAACTTTCTTTTATGAAAGTATTTGGTGTTTTCTTGGTCTTGCATTATTATTGTTTTTGTTTAAAAAATTACAAAAACCAGGAGCAATTATGGCTTGTTACTTCATAATTTATGGTATTGGTAGATGTATCATAGAAACTTTTAGAGGAGATAGTCTATATTTATTTGAAAGTGTTATAAAAGTTTCTCAAGCTTTATCTGTAATTATGGCTATTGCTGGTATAATTATTCTTATTTTGATTTACACTATTAATAAAAATAAAAAGGATGGTGTAAATCTTAACAATGAAACAAACCTTAATTCTTAGAATTTATATTTTTTCATCATTCATAATTTACTTGTCAACTAATATAATTTTTTATTTTATTAACAATAATATTTATCCATTATGGTTTTCTTTGGCATGCTTATTAATATCTTTATATTGTATATTAAAAGGTTTGTTTTTTGCACTAGATTCTTCATTATGGCTAGGTCTGTTTTTACTAGGAACCTCTTTTATAGGAATTATAAATATAATTTTTAATCTTGATATACTAAACATTTTAACTTTAATTTTTATTTTTGCCACTCTTTCTTCAATCATAGTTGCAATATCTTATAAAAATTTTTTACTTTTTAAAATAAGTTTCTTATTATCACTTGAAACTATTTTGATATTGATGTATACTTATAAAATAATAGGTATAAGTATTTTTTCATTTTTGTCTGCTCTAATTGTTGTTTTCATGTTATACAAATTTTATTCAGCACTCAAAATTAATAATGAAAAAAATTAAACTTAATAACTTTTATATATTCTATACATGAAGAATTCATTATAGAAATTATAAAAACAACAATAAAATTTTATAGAATAAAAAAGTTTATAGGGGGTTGAAAATGTTTTCTAACGAATTAAATGGTTACAATCGAGAACAAGTTGATAAAAAAATAAAAGAATTAGAAATGGAAAATTTAAAACTTTCTCGTTCTTGTGCAGAAAAAGACGGAATTAATTTAAAACTAGCAACAGCAGTTAATAAAGCAAAAGAAATTGAATCAAGTTCGTATAATTTGTTTAAATTAAAAATACAAAAATTAACAATATTATATCAAAATTTAGAACAAAATTTTCAATCTCTTTTAAGAAAATTTCCTCAACTTCGCAATATAGATGATTTAAAAGAAATTTTTGATAAATTTTCTAAAGATGTAAAAAATGTCTTAAAAGATGAATTTCATACAAATTTAACATCACCAGTTAGAACCGAAAATGATACTATTAGATTATTATTAAACAAAATGAGTTCCTACGCAAAACCAAATTTAGACAATAATACTTTTACACAACAAATAAAAACAGATAGCATAAAAAGAGTTCAACCACAACAAAACATAGTTTCGCAAAAACAAACAACTCTCCCCCACTCCAATGAATTAAATACAAAATCTACCTTAAATTCAAAAACAAATCAAGCCAAATATCCTCTACATATAGAATCTCAACTTGAAATTGAAAATGTAAAAGAATACAATTCACAAAGTCAAATAAAACCTATTTCAACTTTAACAAAAGATAATGAAAATGAAGAAATTTGTGATAAATTTCTAAAAATAGACGAAGGTTTAAATGATAATGCCTACGCTAAAATGTTTTCTAAACGCCCTTCAAGTGAATTGTATCCAACTCCAAACGAAAGCGGATTTGATTTGAAAGAAGCGGTTAATCCAAAAGAAGATTTAAGTGAAATAATGAAATCTTTTCATTTTAACGATTAAAAAATATATAACAAAGAAGGAATTTCAAATGAAAAAAATTGAACTTTTAGCACCTGCAGGAACTTTTGAAAAAATGCAATCAGCGTTTAACTTTGGTGCAGATGCAGTATATTTTGCTGGAAAAAAATTTGGACTTCGTGCTTTTGCAGGGAATTTTGATGATAAAGAAATAGAACTCGCTGTTAATTATGCCCACTCATTAAACAAAAAGGTTTATATAACTATCAATATTTTAGCACATGAAGATGATTTTGATGGACTTGAAGATTATATTTTGTGGCTAGAAAAAATAAAAGTTGATGCAGTAATAGTTTCAGATTTAGGAATTATTTCTTTAATAACCCAAATTGCTCCTAATTTAAATATTCATGTTAGCACACAAGCAAATATTTTAAATAGTTATGCTATAAACTTTTTAGCAAAATTTGGTGTTAAAAGAATTATATTAGCAAGAGAACTATCTATTGATGAAATTAAAAAAATTAGAAAAAAAATTCCTAATAATATAGAACTTGAAAGTTTTGTTCATGGTGCAATGTGTATTTCTTATTCGGGAAGATGCTTGCTCTCTAATTATTTAGCAGGTAGAGATTCTAATAGAGGTGCATGTGTTCAACCATGTCGTTGGGAATACACAATAACTGAAAAAACTAGAAAAGGTGAACAATACACTATTGAAGAAGATGACAAAGGTACATATATTTTAAATTCAAAAGATTTGTGTTTAATTGAAAATTTAGAAGAATTAATTGATGCTGGTATTTGTTCTTTTAAAATTGAAGGAAGAATGAAAAGTGAATACTATGTTGCTAATGTTGTTAATGCTTATCATCGTGCTTTAACTTTAATTAATAATAAAACAGATGACATTAAACTTAAATTATTAGAGTTAAAAAAAGAACTTGAAAAATCAAGTCATAGAAGATACACAACAGGATTTTATTTTGGTGAAAAAAATAAAGAATATTTAGAAAATTCTATGCCAGTTCAAACACATGAATTTATCGCTGTTGTTTTAGAAAATGCCTGTAATGGATTTGTAAAAATACAAATGCGAAATAGATTTAAAGTTGGAGATGTTCTAGAAGTTTTATCTCCAAATGAAAATTTTAACAAAAAAATAAAGGTTAGTTGTATGATGGATGAAAATCAAAATATTATAGAAGACGCAAAAGTTGTTCAACAAATTATTTATTTAAAAACTGATTTAAATTTAATGAAAGGTGATTTTTTGCGTAAGCAACTTTCAGAAGTTCCTCAAACCAAACAATAAATTTCATTTGACATTAATTGCAAATATAAAAATTATTTTCAAAAAATCAAAAATTACTTATATCAAATAAGGTATTAAAATAAAAAAACCATAAAATAATAGTCTGAACCCAAAAAAGTGGACGGATAAATAAAAAGCCTGTGCTGTGGTAATTGCTAATGTTGGTTAACCA
>CALWEA010000014.1 GCA_944376905.1 uncultured Clostridia bacterium | reverse complement strand
TCGCTTTCTGCCTTTGGCAATGATGTTCCATAACAAGTTTGTGGATATTCTCCCATTTCTATATAATGAACATAGCGATTTGATGTGTTGTTATTATCATAAACTGGACCTGTCCCGCTTGTGTATTCAAAAACAGTAACAGTATAAGGTTCTTCTTCAAATTTAATATTAATCTTTAATGCTCCTAAAAGAGCAGGGTTATCGGTTGTAACACCAGTTTGTATAGATAATTGAGTCGCAGTTTTTGTTAATATTTGGGTTGTTTCTGTTGTTTCCCCACAATTAACGCTTGCAAAAATATCTTTTGTTTCACCATCTAGAATATAAAACTTAAAACAAACTAAACCTTTTGAATCTGGCGTTAAACTATTTGCCTCTAATCTTATTGTATCACTCGAAATACTTTGAATATACATTCCATTTGAAACAGGGTTTAAACTGTTATATATTTCAACATATTCATTATCTTCAATTGTTTGGTTAACTGTTTCACCATTTGCTCCGTCTATTCCCATTTCAACTTTAACTAAATATTCCGGTTGGTATGTTATACCAACATTAAACATTGAATTCTTTAATGTGGTTAAAGCGTAAACTCCCATAAACCCCATTAAACAAATTGTTAAAATAAAACTTGTTGTTAAAAATATTATTTTTTTCTTTGATTTTATCATAATAAAACTCCTTTTAATATTTACATTTTGTAGAAATCAAAATTTTTAAACAAAATTTTAAATTATATCATTTATAAATAATACAAATTCATATATTATTTTTAATAACCATAATAAAACAACAATTGATAAATTTGTATTTTTTATGCTTAAAGTTTCTAATTTGTATTTTTTAAAAATTTATAATTTTTAATAACAAACCCTTTATTTATAAGACTTTTTTTAAATTTTAATCCCCCTTTCAACTGCGTATTTAATGTATATATACGCAGTTTTTTCTTATCTCAACAATAATATTTTAGCATAATAAAACATAATTATCAAACATTTTTTAAAAATTTTATATGTTTTTATTTTTGTTTTATGCTTTTTATGTTTTTATTTACTAAAATTATTTGCTATAAATTAAAAAAACTGCGTATTTATACATTATATACGCAGTTTTTTTGTAACAAAATTATTCGACTTAGTCTATAATTATAAAATTATTATTACAAGAAACTTTACTTTTATGTTTAGTGGTCTTTTATTTTATTATGCTAGTTTCAAAAAGGTTTAACCTTTGTTTATAATTTTTTATAGTTTAATTTAAAACTATTCTATTATAAATATTTGAATGATTAAAGTTTAAAATTAATAATTTTTATTCATTAACATTGATAATAGAAAACTAAAATATTTTTTTGTATTTATTTTTTTTATTTAAGTTTTTTTATTTAAGTTTTTTATAAATTATTTTCCACAGCAATTTTTATATTTTTTTCCGCTTCCACATGGACAAGGGTCGTTTCGTCCTGCAATTTTTTCTGTTTTAGCAGATGTTTTTTCACTACTTCCGCCACTTTCAACAACATTAACAGGTTTATATTGAGGAGTGTTGACAACTCGCTGTTCATTAACAACAACTTTCGTGTTGAGCATCATAGAACAAGTGTCTTCTCTAATAGTTTCAACCATAGTATCAAATAAATCAAACCCTTCATTTTTATAAGCAACAATAGGGTCTTGATGTCCATACTGACGCAAAACTATTTCACGTTTCAAAATCTCCATTTGGTCGATATGGTCCATCCAATGACTGTCAACAACACGAAGTAGAACAAACCTTTCAACACCGGCAAAATCAATGTTATGACTTTTGAAATCATCTTCAACTTCATCGTATTTCGCATATATAACTTTTAAAATGTTGTCTTTAACATCACTTGGCTCACAGTCTTCAACAAATTCTTCTGTAACCAAATTTGTTCCCTTTTTGAAAAGTTTATCTTCAAGAGCAGTGTTAAAAGGTTGCAAGTCCCACTCAAAATAAGGTTTGTTAATGTCTAAATAATTTTCAACAAGTTTTGAAACATAATCTGGGAACATTTCCATAATTTGTTTATGAACATCTTCTCCGTCTAAAACCTTGTTGCGTTCTGTATAAATAAGTTCGCGCTGTTTATTCATAACATCATCGAACTGGATAACACTTTTTCTTTGAGCATAATTTTGGTTTTCAATACGTTTTTGTGCACGCTCAATTTGTTTTGAAAGCATACGCATTTGAAGAGGCATATCGTCGGCAACACGAAGAAATGAAGCAACTTTTTGAAGCCATTCACCAGCAAAACGACGCATTAAATCATCTTCAAGAGAGACAAAGAATACAGAAGAACCTGGGTCTCCTTGACGAGCAGCACGTCCACGCAACTGGTTGTCTATACGACGACTTTCGTGACGCTCAGTTCCAACGATGTGTAGACCTCCAAGTTTGATAACTTCTTCTTTTTCAGCATCGGTTATAGATTTATATTTTTCAAAATATTTTTGATATATTTTTCTAGCCAGTTCTAATTCGGCATTTCCTTCCGCAGACATAAAAGAAGTTGCAAAAGATATTTGGGCATCAGTGAAGTTTTCATCTCGCATTTGTTTTTTTGCCATGAACTCAGGATTTCCGCCAAGCAAAATATCTGTTCCACGTCCCGCCATGTTAGTTGCAATAGTAACGGCTCCTTTTCTTCCTGCTTGGGCAACAATCTCACTTTCTTGTTCATGATTTTTAGCGTTAAGAACAACATGAGGAATTTTTCTTTTTCTAAGTAAAGCAGAAATTGCCTCACTTTTTTCAATTGTAATTGTACCAATCAATATAGGGCGACCAGTTTGGTGAACAGATTCAACTTCATCAGCAACTGCATTAAATTTTCCATTTATAGTTGTGTAGACAACATCAGGTTCGTCTTTTCTTTGGTTAGGGTGGTTAGGTGGAATGGTAACAACATCAAGTTTGTATATACCATTAAACTCTGCCTCTTCGGTTTTTGCCGTTCCTGTCATACCGCTAAGTTTTTTATAAAGACGGAAATAGTTTTGGAAGGTTATTGTTGCCAAAGTTTTATTTTCGTTTTTAATTTTAACGCCTTCCTTTGCCTCAACCGCTTGATGCAAGCCTTCGCTATAACGACGCCCAACCATTAAACGACCCGTGAATTCATCAACGATAATGATTTCATCATCTTTAACAATGTAGTTTTCATCTCTTTTCATGATGTAGTTAGCGCGTAAAGCATTCATGATATGGTGGTTAAGTTCAATACAACTTATATCAGAAAGATTTTCAACTTTAAAGAATCTCTCTGCCTTAGATGTTCCTTCTTCTGTTAAATGAATGGTTTTTTCTTTAAGATGAATAGTGTAGTCTACATCTTCTTTTAAAGTTTGAACAAATTTCTGTGCAGAATAATAGGTATCGCTAGACTTTATTCCTTGTCCACTAATAATAAGAGGAGTTCTCGCCTCATCAATTAAAATACTATCAACTTCATCGACAATGGCGAAATAATGTCCGCGTTGCATTCTGTCTTCCGCACGAACAACCATGTTATCACGAAGATAATCAAAACCCAAAGCGTTATTAGTTGTGTAGGTAATGTCGCAATTATACGCAACGCGTTTAGGTGCTAGGTCCATATCACTTGTAACAACTCCAACTGTAAGTCCTAAAAAGCGGTGAACTTTTCCCATCCACTCGCTATCACGACGTGCAAGATATTCGTTAACAGTAACAACGTGAACACCTTGTCCAGTTAAAGCATTAAGGTATGCTGGCAAAGTTGCAACCAAGGTTTTTCCCTCACCAGTTGCCATTTCGGCAATACGCCCTTGATGAAGAGCAATACCGCCCATAATTTGAACATAAAAATGTTTCATGTTAAGAACTCTGTAAGACGCTTCTCTAACAACGGCATAGGCATCTGGTAAGAGGTCGTCTAACGACTCGCCGTTTTGATAGCGTTGTTTAAGAATAGGTGTTTGGGCTTTTAATTCGTCGTCGGACATATTTGCATAAAAACTTTCTTTGGCAATAACTTTATCTGCAATTTTTCTAAGTTTCTTTAAACTTGCGTTATTGGCTGATGTAAAAATACTCACTAATAAACTCCTTAAAAATAATAAACCAATTAAATTAAAACTGGTAAAATATATAAAGATTATTTTAACTGAATAGCAATAAAAAATCAACCAAAATAAAAAAAAAGATAAGAAGATAGTTATAAAAATAAAGGAAAATAATAAATCAAATAAGAGAAAAATGCAAAATAAAAAGTTAAATAAACAGATAAAGACAAAAAAAATAAAAATAAAGAAAAAAAACAAAAATTAAAGGAACATGAAAAAATAAAAAAATAATAAAAAACATAAAATTAAATTAATAAATTAGAAACAGAAATAAAGAAATAAAGGCAATAAAAAATCAAAAATAACAATACCAAATTATAAAGAAAAAAATTCCGCAAAAAGCGGAATTTTAAGATTTTAGAATGATTCTTAAAATATGTTAATCGTAATCTATAAATTTTAAGATTTTAAATGTGTTGGCTTTGAACACATATTAAATTGCGTGTGGGGCAAACGCAATTATTAATTAGTTGCTTGAAACAACGCTAAGAGCAATTGTTGAACCAACATCGGCATCGTCAATACTAACAGCAACATCTGTAACTGTTAATGTAATAACAAAAGTTGCGGTTGCATTTTCTGCTAATATAATTTCAGTTCCACTAGTGTAAGATTTAGCCACTCCACTTTCAACGCTAGGAATCTTAACTGTGGCACTAATGCTATAATTGTCTCCAGCGCTTGGAAGTGTTACTTTTGCATAAAGAGTTGTATTTTCTGCTGCTTCAGCATAGTTGTTTTTAATTGTAAAAGTGTATGACCATGTAGCAGCAGTCCCACTTCCTTCAACTTGTTCAACAGTTAAACTATCACCAAGAGAAATTGATTCAGTATTATCAGATGTTGTTGCTGTTGGTGCAATAGTTACTGATTTATCAGGTTGATCAGATTGAGAAGAACCATCAATATCTGTTACTGCAATTGTTGCAGAAACATTACCTTTTGCGTTGTAAGATACATTACCAGTTATCTTAACTGTTGCACTTGATGCAGCCCAAACCCCAACAGCCATAACGGCAACAACTAAAACGAGAGATGTTAAACTTGCAAGAAGTTTTATTTTTCTTTTCTTCATTTTTCCCTCCTTTTTTAATTTGAAAAGAATTAAGGCGTAAAACTCATGAATTTGCATTTTTAATTAAATTAATGATTTATTTTTAAAATTTTTAAAGTTGGCTTGCATTAAAAATTTTGTATGTAACAATAATCATTGATTTAATTAATTTATCCATATAATATATAAATAAAATTGCAAAAAGTATCGCCCCTAGAACTGCGTATTTATTATATATATACGCAGTAAATTAGACATTTTAAGGGCATTTTTATTATTTTTTTGTTAAAATTTTAAAAAAAAAGAAAAAAAAGTTGACTATAAATGGACTATTATGCTATAATCTAGCATGTAAAGCACATGAAGATTGCGTATATATATAATAAATACGCAGTTATTGGGTTTAAAAATTATTTAAATATGACAAAAAAATCTTTTAATAAAAAGATTTTTTCAGAGTGAAGACAAATTCAAATTTGTACATTGCTATACCCAATATATACTAATTTAATAATTAAAATTTTATATATTTAGTGTTTTATATGTGCAATAGTTTAGTTTTTCTACACCCTGAAATCTTTTTAACAAAAAGATTTTTTTATTTTTATTTTTTTTTATTTTTTAAATTTTCAATATTTCATTTTTTTTATATTTTTAAAGTAATATACATAATATTCCGCCTTTACCTTCATTAACTATTCTTGTTAAAGTTTTTCTTATTTTTCTTTGTGCTTCAACAGGCATAAGAACTAATTTAGATTTAATTCCATCGCTAACTAAATCATGTAAACTTTTTCCAAACATATTTGTTTCCCAAACACTTTCTGGATTATTTTCAAATTCAGTGTTTAAGTATTCAATCAAATCTTGACTTTGTTGTTCTGTTCCAACAAGCGGATTAACTTCAGTTTCAACATCAACTCGCATAATGTGTAAACTTGGCGCACTTGCTTTTAATTTAACTCCCCAGCGTCCACCTCCCTGTTTAACTAACTGTGGTTCATCAAGGGTCAAGTCTTCAATACAAGGATTAACAACACCATATCCCGTTTGTTCAACTTGAAGTAGGGCTTCTTCTAGTTTCTCATACGCTTTTTTTGCATAAGCAAGTTCTCGAATATAATTGATAAGGTGGAAATCACTTTTAATCTCAGTTCCACACTGACAAGATAAAACTTTATAAAACAAATGTGGTTTTGGAACAATCTTAAAATTAACACAACCCTCACCAAGTTTTATTTTATCAATCCCTATTGGTTCTAAATCGCTATTTTCAGCAAAAATAACAGCATTTTTGTCTATTTCACCAATTTTTGTAACGTTATCACAAAATCTTTTAATTTCTGTTATAATTCCTGAAATTATATTATCATCGTATGGAAGTGCTTGCATCCATTCTGGAATTGTTATTTTTAAAGATTTTATAGGAAATTCAAGTAATATTTTTTCAAAAATTTTATCAACATCATTATTGTTTAAGTTAACAGCATCAAGAGCAAGAACAGGTACATTATATTTTGTTTCTAAACTTTTTCTTAAATTTGAACATTCTGTTCCTTTTGGCTCTTTACTATTTATAATAACAATAAAAGGTTTATTTGTTTGTGCAAGTTCGTTAACAACTCTTTCTTCTGCTTCAATATAACTAGAACGAGGAATATCATTTATTGTTCCATCAGTTGTAACAACAATTCCAATTGAACTATGCTCATCTATAACTTTTTTTGTTCCAATTTCTGCTGCTTCTTCAAAAGGAATTTCTTTTTCGTTCCAAGGAGTTTTAACGTATCTTGGCTTTTGATTTTCTTCGTGACCTAACGCTCCACTTATTAAGTAGCCAACACAATCTATCATTCTAACATTCATTTCAATATTATCAGCAACGCTTATCTTAACTGCTTCATTAGGAACAAATTTGGGTTGAGTTGTCATAATCGTTTTACCTTCCGCACTTTGTGGAAGTTCATCAATTGTTCTTTCTTTAACATTTTTATCTTTTATATTTGGAACAACTAAATTTTGCATAAATTGAGTAATAAATGTTGATTTTCCTGTTCTAACAGGACCAACAACACCAATATATATATCACCGTTAGTTCTTTCTTTTATATCATTATATATAGAATAAGTTTCCATAATACCTCCGCTATTACAAAGTATGCAAAATAATTTTTATATATGATAAAATAAAAAAAGATTTTTTGATAAAATAAAAAAGATTTTTTATTTTTTATTATAAAAATAAATAAATATGTTTATTGTTAAAAATATTAATAATATTTTTTTAATTTATATAAACAAAAAGAGGTTTTTGACTATTAATTTTAATGTTTTGTACAAAATTAAAAAAGCATTAATATAAAAAAATAAACTTTGTAATATCCTTTTTAAATAAAGTAAATTTATTCAAAAATGATAATTAATAATAAAAAAGTTTACCAAAAATATTCAATAAAATGCTAGTTTTTTTTAACTTTTGAAAAAAATTACAAACAAATTCTAACAAAATTCGACGCATTGATATTATAATTTTATTTTATATTGTATAATGTTGGTATTTAATTCAAGGAGGGCTCTTTAGTTTATGACAATTAAGGAAGCGGTTGTTAAACGCTTGAATGATATTATGAAAGAACGCCATTTAACTCAATATCAACTTTGTTTATGCACAGGTTTACCACAATCAACTATAAGCACAATTTTTTCATCAGCAACAAAATCTGTTAGTATAAAAACTATTTTTGAAATATGTTCAGGTTTAAATATTGAACTTTGTGATTTTTTTGATATCAAATATTTTAAATTAGAAAATCTTTTTGATTAAGTTTTTGTAAACAATGAAAAATTTTAAATTATAATTATTTAAAATTAATAATTAAATTAATTAAAATAAATTAAAAAAATTTATAAAATTAATAATTTTTATATGTGTTCATAAAAAAACACTTTTATTAAAATAAAGTGTCTTTTTTATTTTTTTATATATTATTTGGTTTTTATTCAAACCAATGCCAAACATGCCATGGTTCCATTGAATTAGCAAACAAACACGCAGAAAAATAACCAATAGCAAAAGTTAAAATAAAACAAACTAAACTAATAATAACAATAAGTTTCAATTTAAAAACTAATTTTTTTGATAATGAAGGGTGTTTAGATATAGAAGGATAACTTTTCCCTTTAATAATATTTGAACACCATCTTATATATATTTTTAACCATTGATTAATATATAAAAATAAATAAAAAGTTCCTATTCCTGAAATAATTGCTAAACTAAACAAAGACAAACTAAGAACAAAAGCAGAAAAATATGGTATGTAACTAATAATTGTTCCTAAAATAGTTAGAAAAAAAGTCAAATAAAAAATAAAAATTTATTTTAAATTTATGTCTGTTATTTAATTTATTCCTATTTGTTTCTAATTTTTACAACTTTTTTCTTTTTTTTGTAGTATTATTTATAAGATTATGATACTATAAATAGTGTAATATAATTATGATGTAGATATAATATAGGAGATTATTGGTGAAAAATTTTTATAAAAGTTTAATTCTTTGTTTTATTTTTAGTTTTTGTTTTGTAATAGGGTGTGATAATAATCCACCCGAACAATCTCAACAAGAATTAAAAACATGGTTCACAGAAGATGAGTTAAAAGATGTTGGATTAATAGGTTTAAAAGCCCCTATTTTGTGTAATGGAGATATTTCAATAGATAATAATTATTTTTTTGGCAAGTATTATTTTTCTCAACTAGCGAATAATAAACAATCACTTGAAGAAAATGCTAATATTATTTTAAATTATTTTATAGAAAATTATAATAATAAATTTGGTATAGCAAAATTATATGCAACAAATGTTGAAAGTAATATTTATATTTATAATATTAACTTAGAAAGTGATTTAGAAAAATTTTTTGATGATAATCCTAGCCCTCTTTACAAGTTTTTTTATATTATTAATGATGAAACAGACAAAGATGGATATATTGTAAATGGTGGTGTTTATAGTTTAGAAATTCGTTATGAAAATGAAAAAATATTAATTTTGGTAGATGATGAATCAACAAATTATAATGGGACTATTCAACTTAAATATAAATTAAATAATAATTAAGTTTTTAATAAATAAAAAGTTATGTCGTATATCAACATACTTTTTTTGTTAAGACAATATTTTTTTAAATACATACTTTATAATTTAATTTTACAAAATATAATTATAAAATATAAATATAAAATATAGATAAATAAAAAGCAATCAATTGATAAATGATTTATTTCTTGACATAAACCACATAATAATTTATAATCTTAAATACAAAATATCAACTTTAAAAATTAGTTATTTATTTAAATCAATATAGTATTTTATAAAAAAATATAAATAAACCAATTAAACAAAATTATAAAATAGTATTAGGCTGTACCTCAACGGTATAGAAGTTATAAGTTTGCCTCATAACTATTGAAAAACCTAATAAAAATTTTCTAAAAAGTCTAAAAATACGGTATTTTACGTAACTTATACCCACAACTTAAAAAAAACACCTAAAATATACTAACTTTATTAAAACTGAATATTAAACCTAATTCGTGGGTATAGTTCAGTTGAATAGGGCGATTGCCTCCTAAGAGTATGTAATAAAGAATTTAAGTCCTTTATTTACTGGGATTTCGTGGGTTTTTAATTGAATTTTTGAAAGTATCAATAATTTTATCAATAGTTTTGTCCTAAATCTTGTGTAAAATCCTAAAATTTAATAAGTTCCCCTAGTTCAACGGATAGAATAAGCCCCTCCTAAGGGCTAGATGTGGGTTCGATTCCCGCGGGGAACACCAAACTGACCACCATTTAAAGTGGTCTTTTTTTATAATAATACAAATTCTTCTCTTTTTTTCTAAACTTGACATTAAAAGATAGCATACTTTATGAGTATGATTTTTGTATGGTTATTTTTAAAATTTACCCATAACTTGTGAAACCTCAACAATATTTTCTTCTAAGAAAGAAATGGGCATAAGTTGATAAAGTCACATTTGGGTTTGCGTGTCCAGCAAGTTTTGCCACAATTTTGTTTTGTTTCTTCAAGTGATAAAATATCTTATTTATTTCCCTCACTTAGATTGTTCAATTTTAAACAAATTAAAAAGGATTTTTATCTATCAAATTTGTTTTTATTTCAAAATTAAAAATTTAGTTTAAAACTTTGTAATAAACTAACTTACTGTTTTTAGAATATTTTTTTTACTTTCTTTATAAAGTATTTTTTTACATTGATTTTTAAGGCATTACAAATCTTAACTGCATTTAATCATTGAATTACTTGTTCTTTCTTTACAAAGAAAATTGTGCAAGTATTAAAATCATTTTTTCTGCACAGTTTGTCAACAATTGTATGTTTATTATTTTATCAAGTGATTTCTTTAAAAATGATGTTTCTTTTATAATTTTTTTGCTTTTTTAATAATCTAAAATTTATTGAATATAAGTGTTTAAATTTCTTTCATTTTAAGATTAACTATTAAAAATTTAAATATTATACAATATGTATTATAGCGATTTAAAGTGTTAAAATTGGCATTTTTATAAAAATTTTTAAAAAAGTTAATATTTTTTTTAATAAAAAAGACACCCTTTTTGAGAGTATCTATCGTCATTTTTTTCAAAAAATTTATCTTTTGTAGAATTGCTTGCTTCATAGCAATTTTAAAGTATAAATATTTTACAAATTAAATTGCAACAACTTAAAAATTTGAAACTTTATTACTTTTCTTCGTTAGTTTCTCTTCTTTCTTTTTGTTTTTTTAAAGTGCATATCTAACATTACAATTGATAAGACAAGTGATAATATAATAAATATTTTAAATACTATTATTCCAGTAATTGTATTAAAGTTTGTAAGTAAAACACATACAATAGAAAGTAAAATTGTTTATGTAAGATTAAGCCATTTATTAATTTTATAAATTTTCTCTTATTAATAAATTTATTTTTATTATAAAAAAGCATTTTTGTGCTGTAAAGACTTACTAACTAAACATTTTTTATTTTCTCAAATCTTTGCTTGACAATTTTTGTGGTATGTTTTATTGAACTGATATAAATCAAATAAGCAAAAATAAAGTAACGAGAGCAAAAAGTTTTTTCTATAAATTATTTAATATTATTTTTTCAAATTTTAACAAATCGTTTTCTATAAAGTTTTTTAAATTTAACAAAACCTTTTCTGTCAACATTTCCAAATCACCATCATAAAATTTTTCATTAGCAAGTTCTGTAGAGTAAACTTTTATATAATTCCAATTAGGGTTATTTTTTGTTCGCTTTCTCAACCCAAATTCTTTTAAATGGTTTTGTGATAATTGGTTAATTTTTAATGCTTTCTCTTCCAATTCTTTTGTTATTTTTTCTTCGCCTTTGTAGTGAGATAAAACTGCAGATATTGTTATTTTTCCATCGTTTCCTATTCCGTATAGACTTATTTCATACATAAAAGAGTGTCCATTTTTCCAACCCAAACTTTCATTTGTTGGAGTTTGTTTTGGGAAAATTCTTTCTATGTTTTGCGTAGTAAATCTAACGAACATTTTTGAGCAATTTGAAGTATCAAATATAACATCTTCTCTTTTACTTAAAAAGTCCATAATTTTTTCATTTAAAATAGAAATATTGTCTGGTCTGTATTCAAAAATTAAATCAAGTGCTGTTTTATATTTTTTGTAAATTTCAGTGCAGAGTTTTTCAATTTCTTTTGTTTCGTTCATAATTTCCCTTTCTAATATAGATTTGTAATTTCTAATCAATAAGTCCGTTTCTTTATTTAAAACTTGGTTATCCAAAATTTTTTGTAAAGAATTTATTATAGTTTTATAAGACACCCTATACCACTTTTGATTTTGTGAGATATCTTCTTCATTGGGGGTTAGGTATAAAAATAACTTTTGAAAATTCTTGTATTCATTGTTCGCCAAAATAGTTTCATATTTATCAAGTTGATTGTCGTGTTGCATTGTATCTATTTTGTTTTCGATACAAATCAGTTGATTGTTAGCAACTAGCAAAATATCAATATTATATTTTTCACGATAAACAATAAAACTGTCTATGTTTTCTAGTAAAAGTTTGCTATAATCAAAATCCAATTTTTCAAGCATAGATTTGTTTTCGTTTAAAACACCACTCAAAAAATAGCGGGAAAAAGTTGAGCCTATGCCATGATTTTCGTTTGGACTGAATAACCACGAAAGCATATTACTATGCTTATTTTCCGCCTTTGAAAGTTTTAAAATATTAAAGACATTAACATTCTTTGCTTGTTTTTCAATTTCTTTAAATTCTTTGTTTTCAATGTTTAACAACAAATCTAACAAACATTGTTTTTTGTTTTTCATAAAAATAAATATTTCTCCCAAACGAAAGGCACAGCCCTATAAAAATAAACATTCCATTGTTGCAACACAATTTTACCAAAGTTGGTTGAAGAACTTGTAAATTAGGCAAAAATCTATTCCAAAATTAATAAATTATTAATTTGTGTTACAATTTTATGATACCACTCTTTTATTTAAAATACAAGTATTTGACAAAACAAATAATGCAAAAAAACTGCTTAAAACAGTTTTATTAATAATTTATAAATCATATTTATATACTAATTCAATATTTAAGTTGCAAATTTTTAAAACTATTTTATATATCATTTTATTAAAAAATTTTAAATTTTTAAAATCTATAAGACTGCTATAAAATACTTTGTTCCATAAATTAAAAAATTTCTAAATTAAGTAATTTTTTTAGCAAATTTACTCTTTTTGCTAGGTGTAGAAAGTTGATTAGGTATCAATTCTTTTATACAGTATAAAACTTTATCTTTAAGAGGTATTCTAATCCATCTATAAATTTATATAATTATTCAAATATTTTTTGTTTTCCTTTAACATCAATTTTTTGAGTAGTTTCATTTCTTATTTTTTTGATTTGTTGATTATTCATAACTTTTACTCCTTTTTATTTTAATTTTTAAAAGGACAAATACTATTTTATCAATAATTTATCAATAGTTTTTTATGAAAATTATTGCAAGATACAAAAATTATTGAAAGCAATCGCAAAAACAACCAGACGACACACAAAAACTATTAAACAAAATGTAAGATAATACAAAGTTTATTCAATCCCATCAGGTAGAGTGAGTTCTCCTAAGCGAAACATTGGCAGTTCAAATCTGCCCACTCACACCATAAAAAAATAAACCAATCTAAATGGTTTATTTTTTTTTACATATTTTTATATTTTATATTTTTAAATTTTAAATTTAGTTAAATTTAAGTTTTTATTAATCTAACTGGCAAAATCAAATATAAGAATTTATCTTCTTCGCCTTCAAATGGAGTAATAACACAAGGATTTTGAGATTGGTTAAATTTTATAGTTATAAATTCATCTGTTATAACCCTTAATGCTTCCATAAAGTACCTTGCATTAAAGGCGATTAAAAGTTCTTTTCCAGCAAAAACTATATTTATATTTTCTCTAACATTTCCTATTTCACTTCTACTTGTTATGCACAAATTTTGGTCACGAATATCAAATTGAACAAGGTTATTTTGACCAATTTTAGATAGAAGAGAGGCTCTTTCCAAAGCATCTTCTAATTGTTGTTTATTAATTGTTATTTTTGTTTCAAAATCATTACTTATGATTTGTTTATAATTGATAAAATCACCTTCTAACAATCTTGAAGTTATAATACAATCATTTAAATCAACCATAATAAAGTTTCGTTGTATATAAACATTAACAATTTCATCACTATCATCTAAAAGTTTAGAAATTTCATTTAAACTCTTACTTGGAACAACGAATGAAGTTGAAACATTACAATCTGTTATTTTTTGAGATATTAAAGCCAAACGGTAACCATCTAGTGCAACAGTATTAATTTTTCCGTTTTCTAATTCAATTAAACAACCTTTTAAAATTGGACGAGTGTCATCAATAGCAACAGAGAAAGTTGTTTTGTTAATAATATTTTTAAGATTTCTTTTTTCAATTCCAAAAAATTCAGTACTTTCTAATTTTTTAAAACTTGGAAATTCGTAAACAGGGAAACATTGTATAACAGTTTCACTATCCGTATACTTTATTTTCATTAAATTATTATCCCCAAGTTTTAATTCAATTTGTTCATTAGTTAGTTTTTTAACCAAATCACCAAAAAAACGCCCAGGAACAACAACTTCACCTTCAACTTTAACATCTGCTTTAATTTTCTTTTCAATAGAAAGTTCCAAATCGGTTGCACTCAAAACCAAAGTATCTTCTTCGGCAACCATTTTAATACCTTCCAAAATAGGATTAGTTGTTTTTGCACCAATTGCCCTTGAAACAGTTATAACAGCATCACATAAATCTAAACCAGAACAAACTATTTGCATATAAATCTCCTTGATTAAAATCTTATTCAATAAAATTCAACAAAAATCATATAATTTAAATTATTATTTTAACTTTAATTATTATTTTTAAGTTAATATTTTAAAAATATTTATGCAAACAAACCAAAATCAAAATTTAATAGTGTTAAATAACCAAAAAACAAACAAATCAACTAAACAAATTACACTATAAATACTTACACATCTTAATACATTTAAAATCTCATGTCAAGATATTTTTTAAATTTTATAAAAGAAAAAATCAAATCATAAAATTGAAAATTAAAAAAATAAAATCAACAAGATATCCACATTAAGAACAAGTTATCCACAAATAAAATAAAAAAAACAATACCTTATTACTGCAAAATTTTGATTTCTATAAAATTTTAATATTTAAAATAGAAATAAAAATAGAAATAAAAATAAAAATAAAAATAAAAATAAAACATTTAAGTATAAAGATAAATTATAAAAATAAGACATTTACAAACAAACTAAAAAAATAATTAAAATAAATCATATGCTAAAAAATGAAAATTTTTATTTAATAAATATTCTTTTTGTTTTCTATTTTTATATTTAATTTTATATTTTTTTATTTTTTACGTTTTTATTTACGTTTTTATTTACGTTTTTATTAAATTTAATATTTTATGATGTATGATATTTTATTTTTTAGTTATATAATTTTTGTTTTTATCTTTTAGGTTTTATATTTTTTAGCAATATTATAAAACGTAATATAAATATTATTACTAAAAATAAACGCGTACACATATACGCGCGCACGTATTTTTTTATATATTATATTATAATTATTTTAAATAATAATATTAGTAGTGTTGGTGGAAATGTGGATAACTTTTTGTAAAAATCTATATATAGTGTAAAATAAAAAAATAAAGTCAATAAATTCATTTATTTAGTGTTTATATATTGTGTTTTAAGAGTGTGTATAACTATGTTTATAAGTAAATACACTTATCCACAATTACACATTTTAATAAAAATAAAATACCAAATTAAAATATATTGGTATTTTTCTGTATATTTTTTATATTTTTGTTAAAATCTGAGTTTTTTGAGAGAAAATTAAAAGAATTAAATAAGTAAAATATTTATGATAATAACTTGATTAAATTAACTGTTTGTTATTAATGATTTTAAATCTGTAACAATGTTTTTTATTTTTTCATCTGTTTTAATTAAATCAGTGATTTTATCTCTTGCATGGATAATAGTTGTATGGTCTCGTCCTCCAAAATGTTTTCCAATAGAAATAAGTGGTATATCTAAATATTCACTAATCAAATAAATTGCAATCATTCTTGGTTCAACAATATCTTTACTCTTTTTCTTTCCAATTATATCTGTTTTTGAAATATTAAAATAATCACAAACAACATCAGTAATAGAATCAATGGTAAGATTTTCCCGTGTACTGTCAAATTTTTCTTTAAAAGCCTCTTTTGCTTCTTCTATTCCAGCAGTTTTTTTGCCTAATAAACTTGCAAAGAAATGAACTTTAGAAAGTAAGCCCTCCATTTCACGAATATTTGTATTAATTTTGTCTGCAATAAATTCAATAACTTCATCATCAATAAAATAGCGTTCTTGTTGTGCTTTTTTACGCAATATAGCAACACGAGTTTCATAATCTGGAGATTGAATATCTTGAATTAGTCCGCTAGCAAATCTAGATTCTAAACGCTCGGCAAGAGTTGCTATATCCTTAGGAGGACGGTCGCTTGAAAGAATAATTTGCTTGTTATTTTGATAAAGGTCATTAAAGGTATGGAAGAACTCTTCTTGGGTGGAGTCTTTTTTGCTTAAAAATTGAATATCGTCAACCATTAAAACATCGACATTTCTGTATTTTTCACGAAACTCAACTTTACTTTCTTCTCTTTTAGAAAGCATTGACTCAATATAATCGTTTGTAAATTTTTCACAAGTAACATATTTTATTTTTAAATTAGGGTAAAACTCACTAATATAATTTCCAATAGCATGAAGTAAGTGGGTTTTTCCTAAACCAACTCCACCATAAATGAAAAGGGGATTAAATTTTTTTCCTGGATTTTCTGCAACAGCCCTTGCACCAGCATAAACAAATTGATTGCTTTTACCAACAACAAAATTTTCAAAAGTGTATTTAGGATTAAAAATAAATTTATCTAAGTCTTTTTCAAAATTAGATGAATCTTCAATTGAAGACTTAAATTTCTTAATATAATCTTCTTTTTCGTTAGGGTCTAAAATTTCAAAATCACAACCCTCATCAAAAACCTGAGCAATACATTCTTTTAATTGTTCAGCATGATTTTTGTATAATTGATTTTTAGCGGTTGTGCTTGAAGCACCCAAAACTAAAACTTTATTATCTCTAAAATCAATAAGTTCCAAAGTTTTTATCCAAAGTTCAAAAGAAACAGTACTAACTTTAACTTCAAGTTTAGATATTATTTTTTCCCAAAGTGATTTTAATTCTTCCATAAAAACTCCATTAAATAAGTTAAAATTCAAAAAAATAAAAATTAAAAACTAACATAAAAATAAAACAAAAATCTACAAAAATAAAAATGTAATTTCTGTCAAATTGTTATTGAGTATTATAATATATATTACGTAACAAGTCAAGTTTTTGAGACTTGAAAGATTTTAAAAAAATAATAAAAATTAAAGGTTAAAAAAAAACAATAAAACAAACATAAAAACATAACATAAAACTTAACATAAAATAAAAAAACAACAATGTGAAAATAAGATAGTGAAAAAGTATTTACATTTATTTTTTTATTTGCTAAACTTATTTGATGAAAATTTTAAATATAAAATTAAATAATTACAGGAATTACAAAAATTTAGACTTAAATTTTAATGATGGGATTAATATTTTACAAGGTAGAAATGCTCAAGGTAAAACAAATCTTTTAGAAGCAATATATTTTTGTTCAATAGGAAAAAGTTTAAGAGTTAGTAGAGAAAAAGAAGTTATAAAGTTTAATGAAATAACAGCAAAAATAAACTTAAAACTTCAAAAAAAATACAAAAAAACATTAATCTCATTATTCTTTTCAAAAAACACAAAAAAAACTGTTAAAATAGATAATATACCCATAAAAAAAATTGGAGAACTTATGGGGGAGTTTTATGCAGTTTATTTTTCTCCTGATGAATTAAAACTTGTTAAAGAGAGTCCAGAAGATAGACGTAGATTTATGGATATCCATATTTCCCAAACTTCAAAATCTTATTTTTATTATTTAAGTCGATATGAAAAAATTTTATTAAACAGAAATAAACTTCTAAAAACAATTCAACTGAATAAAAATAATCAAAATAAAGAAATAGAAAAAACAATAGAAATTTGGGATAAGCAATTGATAGAAGTTGGAAGTAGAATAATTTTGTTTAGAAATGTTTTTATAAAAAAACTTCAACCATACGCAAATAAAATACATTCATATTTAACAAATAATGAAGAAGATTTAAAATTAGAATACACAGGTATTAAAAATGAAAATTTAGAAAATATAAAAGAAAAATTTATAAAATCTATAAAAGAAAGTTTTAACAAAGATTTAAATTTAGGATATACAAGTTTTGGACCTCATAGAGACGACATAAAAGTTTTAAGTAATGATATAGATATAAGGTTATATGGCTCTCAAGGTCAACAAAGAACAGTTGCGTTATCATTAAAACTTGCAGAACTAGAAATTGTTTTTGAAGAAACCGGGGAAATGCCAGTTTTGTTATTAGATGATGTTTTAAGCGAACTTGATGTAAACAGAAGAAAGAAATTATTAAATTATTGTAAAAAAACTCAAACTATTATAACTGGAACTGATTTTGAATATAATGAAGATTACAGTTATTTTAAAATTGAAAATGGTCAAATATTATCAATAAAAGAAAATAAAAAAATCTAATAAATATTACATTTGTTATTAAATAAAAATTTAAAAACTAATATAAAATATATCTATTTTAATAAAAATCAAACAAATTAAAATCTAAAAACATTAAAATACGTTAAAATTTTAACAAAAAAAAAGAAGAATTTAGTGTTTAAAATGATTAGATAGTTAT
Organism: uncultured Clostridia bacterium; assembly: GCA_944376905.1. Taxonomy (GTDB): domain Bacteria; phylum Bacillota; class Clostridia; order Christensenellales; family UBA1242; genus UBA5489. The sequence goes on along the minus strand of CALWEA010000014.1, from coordinate 7,610 downwards.
CTAAATAATAAAAAAAAGCGTTTATTTATAACGCTTTTTTTAGTTTTTTGATATTTTAGAATGTTTATTTTTTAAAGAACCTGTTTTAAAAATCTTATTAATTAAGTTTTCTAGTTTTGGCATTACTAATAAATAAGGTATTGAACAAGTTAATATTATTAAAGAAACTAGTGAAACAGTTCCATTAAAAACAAACATACCAAAGAATTCTGGAACTATTAAAATAGCAAGAGCAACACAAAGAGCGGAAACTAAAACAGTTAATGCTCGAACTTTTGTAAATGGATATGCAAGTCTAACTAGATTTAGAAGTCCTGTTAAGGTTAACATCAAAACAGTTAATGTTTCAAGTTCAAGTTGAGTAATTAAGTTAAATTTGTGAAGAACAATAATTATTCCAACATTAATAAATAATAAGATTGCACTTGGTATTGCCTTTTTTAAAACAGTATTTATAAACTCACCTTTTATTTGGTCGTTGTTTGGTTCTAATGCTAAAATAAATGATGGAATTCCAATAACAAACATTTCAATTAAAAGCAGTTGAACTGATTCAAACGGATAAGTTGTATGGAGAATAATAACAAAGAAGGCAAAAAAGAAACTAAAAAATGTTTTCATTAAGAATAGTGTTGAAGATTTTTGAATGTTATTAACAACTTGTCTGCCCTCACAAACAACATCTGGTAATGAAGAAAACTTACTATTCATCAAAACTAGATTTGATATATTTCTTGCAACATCACTTCCATCTGCCATTGCAATACTACAATCTGATTCTTTAAGTGCTAAAGTGTCGTTAACGCCGTCACCAGTCATAGCAACAACATAACCTTTTGCTTTTAAAGCTTTAACTAATTGATGTTTTTGTTCTGGTGAAACTCTTCCAAATATAGTAAATCTATCTGCCATTTTATAGACATCTTGACTACTTATACCTTCTAAACTAACACATTGTTCACTTCCTTCAATACCAACACGTTTAGCAATTGCACTAACTGTATTAGGATTATCCCCGGAAATTATTTTTATTTTAACACCATTTTCTTTAAACCAATTAATAGTTTCAATAGCATCATCTCTAATATGGTCTTCAATGGAAATAATTGCAAAAGGTTTAACTTTATTGTAAATAGAAGGGTCATTTTCATCGAATTCTTCAGTTGTGTGGGAAAGCATTAAAACTCTTTGACTGTTATCATTGAGTTGTTTTATTTCGTCGAGAATTTCTTCTGGAATATTTGAACAAACAAATTCTGGAGCACCTAAGAAAAAAGAACCAAATTGAGAGAAGAAACATGCACTATGTTTTCGTTCGGAACTAAAAGGAAGAATTTTATCTGCTTTTATATTACTTTGATTACCAAAGTATTCAATCATAGATTGAGATGTTTGATTGTTAGATTTATGAGAACTTAAATAAGCGGATATTATTTCAATAAATTTATTTTTTAAATTTAATTGTTCAGTTGATATATTTTCATTACCTATGTCTATTTTATTATTTTTTAAACTATTATCTAGATTATAATTTTCGTAAACAACATTATCTCCAAATATTTTATAGCCAGTTACAATCATTGTTCCATCAGTTATTGTTCCTGTTTTATCTAAACACAGCATATTTGTTCTTGCAAGCATTTCTATTGAATATAAATCTTTAACCATTGTTTCTTTTTTAGATAGTTTAACAACTCCAATTGAAAGAGCAATTGTAACTAAAAGAAACATTCCAGCAGGAACCATTCCGGTTAAAGCCCCACATGTTTTGGTTATAGCAATTGTAAAATTGTTATAAGAAGTTGCCATGTTATTTATAAACATTATTATTGCAATTGGTATTATTGCAATACCTATATATTTGATAATAGTATTTAAATCTCTAAAAAGATTTGAGTTTGGACTTTTAAATTTTTTTGCTTCTTTTGCTATACTTTGAACATAACTTTCACTTCCAATTTTATCAACCTTGGCGTAACAAGTTCCAGAAACAACAAAACTACCAGCAAGGAGAGTATCCCCAACTTTCTTTTTTATACTGTTAGATTCACCCGTTAGCAAACTTTCATTCATCTCAACAAATCCGTCAATTAAAATACAGTCGGCAGGAATTTGATTTCCAACATCAAGAGTTATAATATCATCTAAATATAAAGCAGATGAATTGATTTTAAATGTTTGTCCATTTCTAATAACATTAACTTTTGGTGCTGTAACGAGAGATAATTTATCAACGGTATGCTTTGCTTTACACTCTTGTATTATAGCAATAGCAGTATTTAAAAAAATAACAACAGTAAAAAGTAAGTTATTGTAAGAACCAACATAAATGTATGCAAAAATGATTATTGCCCAAATTAAATTAAAATATGTAAAAGTGTTTTTTATAAAAATACCAAAATAACTTTTCGAAGATTTTGATTTATCTTTATTAATTAATTTGTTTTTTTTACGTTCGTTTAATTGAGATGTTGTTAAACCATAATCTATCGGTGGATTATATCTAACATATTCAATTTTGTTTTTTTGATTTTTTTTCAAAATATTCTCCTAATAATTTTATATTATGAAATTTATAAAAAATTATTTTATACATTTGTTAATTAAATAATTTTTATTAAAAACAAATCTTAATATTTCTTTTAAAATTTACTTTTGATTATATCATATAAAAATTTAATTTTCAATAAAAAAATAAATATGGGTTTAATATTTGTAAAATTGTTATTAAATAAAAATTTTTAACATATAATCTTATAATATTTTTGTTGTATTATAAAATATAAAAAAACAAAACATATATAAATAAAAAAATAAAATAAAAATTTTTAATTTACAAAATTTCCAAATAATAAAGATGTTATATATTATATATAATTATATATAATAGTATATATATACTTTATATATACTGTATTACATATATAAGAAATTAAAAATACAAGTTTATTTAGAAAGTAATATATTTAGTTTTATGAAAAAATATTTAACAAAAATAAATTATATAAAAAAGTTAAAAATATAAACTTACAAATATATTACATAAAAAAATATATAAAAATTTTATAAGAAGGTTTTAATTTTATACATTATAATTCAATATTTTTATAATTCAAAACATTTTACATTTAACACATTATAATTAAATATTTTTTTAATAATTTTTTATATTTAAAAAATTTTATTTATTTTTTTAATATTAAAAAAACAAATAAACAAACTTTTCAATTTTGTTAAAATATATTTTTTTAATCAAAATTGAAATTAACAGGGGTTGACACTTTTTATTTTTTGATATATAATATAAATAATAAAAAAAAGAAAAGAGGTGTAAAATGAAAAAAGTTGGTTTATGGACTTTAATTTTAGCAGGCAGTTTAATTGTTATTTTTTCGCTTTGCGCTGGAATATTATAATAAAGAAAAAAACAAGTAAAAAATAACAAAAATCGAAAGTTTAAAATATTTTTAAACATATTTAATAAATTATATTTTTTTATTATTAAATTTTTAAAGTTAAAATAAAATAAAAATGAAATAAAAATATAATAAAAATGCAATAAAAAATAAAAAAATTTATAAAAATAAAAAAATAACATAATTTATAAAATTTTAAAAATTATAATAAAATTTTAGTAAAATATAAAAGTATAAAAATAAATTATATTAAAATAAAGGAAATAAAAATGATATTGCTTGAAGATTCAAAACAAACATTAAGCCAAATAAAAGAAAATTTTGATTTTGTTAGAGGTTGTCTTTGACGAAGAAAAACAAAAAAATATAATTGATGAATGTAGAAAAATAGAACAACAACCAAATTATTTTTCAAATATTAAACTTGTTCGTGAAAATGGAAGGAAATTAAAACTAGCAGAAAGTAATTTAGAGTTAATTAACAATATAAAAAAACAAATAGATAATTGTTCTATAATTATTGAAATTTTAGAAAATGAAGAAGATGATGCTTTGTTTAGTGAACTTCAAGAAACTTTAATGTCTTTAAAAAATTTAATTCAAAATATAAAAATTAACACATTATTGAGTGGAAAATATGATTCATATAATGCCATAATAACTCTTCATGCTGGTGCAGGTGGGACGGAAGCACAAGATTGGACCCAAATGCTTTATAGAATGTATAGTATGTACACCGAAAAAATGAAATTCAAAACGGTAGTTTTAGACTTGTTAGATGGCGATGAAGCAGGAATAAAAAGTATAACATTTAAAGTTGAAGGTTTAAACGCTTATGGTTATTTAAAAGCAGAAAAAGGTGTTCATAGACTTGTTAGAATTTCTCCATTTGATTCAAATGCAAGACGTCACACAAGTTTTGCTTCGGTTGAAGTTATGCCAGAACTTGAAGATCTTCCTGAAATTGAAATTAAACCAGATGATTTGAGAATTGATACGTATCGTTCTAGTGGTGCAGGCGGACAACATGTTAATAAAACAGATAGCGCTGTTAGAATAACACATTTACCAACAGGTATAGTTGTTGCTTGTCAAAATGAACGCTCTCAAATTCAAAACCGTGAAACTGCTATGCGTATGCTTTATGGAAAACTTGCAGAAAAACAAGAACAAGAAGAATTGGAAAGAATGGCTGAAATTAGAGGTTCTATTAAAAAAATTGAATGGGGAAGTCAAATAAGGTCTTATGTTTTTCAACCTTATACTCTTGTTAAAGATCATAGAACAGGCTTTGAAGCAAGTGATATTCAATCTGTTATGAATGGGGATATCCAAGATTTTATAATATCATATTTAATTGCAGTTAATAATAATTCTTTAAAATCTTAAAAATGAAAATTAAATAATTAACAATAAAATAAAAATTTATATAACAAATAATAAAGTAAAATTATTATAAAATAAATTAAAAAAAACAAAAAACCTTATTAAAAGAAAAATTAATTGGGTTTTTTTATTAAATTACAAATCTATAATAAATAAAAATATTGAAAATTTGATTTTAAATTAATAAATAAAAAAATATAATAACAATTTTATAAAAAAAATAAAAAAGATATAAAAAATAAAAAAAATAAAATAATAAAAAATAAAAATTAAATTTATTGTTTTAAATAAGTTAAAAATTTTATATAAATTTTAATATAAAAAAACGAATTGATTTTATTAAAAACATTTGTTATAATGTTTTATTAGAGGTTATTATGATTATAAAAGATACAAACAATAATGATAAACAAAAAATATTAACAAATAAAAAAAGAAAAAAAAATAATCAATATTCTTTTGATGAAATAAGTTTAAAACAAAATAATTTAAAAGTTAAAAATGATGAAAATTTAATAAATAAAGAACGTAAAAACAATATAAATTTAAATCAAGTTAATAATAAAAATTGTTTAGACAACTCTCGGTTAATTATTACAGGAGATTATCACACCCATACAATTTATAGTCATGGTAAAGGAGATATTATTGATAATGCTAATTTTGCAAAAGAAAAAAACTTAAAGCAATTAGCAATAACAGACCATGGTTTTTCGCATTTATTGTATGGAGTTAAACGTGAAAAACTTAGTGAAATAAAAGAAAAGATAAAGTTAGCAGAAAAACAAACTAACTTAAAAATTTATTTGGGAGTTGAAGCAAATTTTACATCTTGTCAAGGAGATGTTGATGTTAATTTAGAAGATTTAAAAATTTTAGATATTTTGTTAGTTGGACATCATAGAATGGTAAAAAGTCGGTTGATTGATAAATTAAAATTGTTTATACCTAATATGATTTTTAAAAATAAAGCATATAAAAAGTTAAAAGAAAGAAACACTGAAACAGTTTTGAAAGCCATGGAAAAATATCCTATAGATATTTTGACACATTTAAATTATGAAATGCCATTAGATATTAACCAAATAGCAAAAAAAGCCTTTGAAACTGGAACTTATATTGAAATTAACGATAAAAAAATGTATTTCACAGAAGAAGAAATAAAAACTTTAATTGAAAATAATGTTATGTTTATATTAGATTCTGATGCACATAAACCAGAACATGTTGGAATTGTTCCTAATTCTCTACAAGTTGTTGAAAAATTTAATATTCCTATTAAAAATATTGCAAATATTAATAAATTACCTGTATTTAAAAAATTTAGAAAAATAAAAAATAATTATGAACAAATTGACCTATAATAAATAAATATTTTGTAATTACTTTAATTAGTAAAAATAAACAAATTTAAAATATAAAAAAATTAAAAGAATTAAAAATTTACAAAAATAAAAAAATATAAAAATATAAAAAATTATAAAAAAATTATAAAAAAATTGTCAAAATTACTTATTCTTTTATTGTTGTTATAATAAGGAGGATTTATGAGTTTTGCAAAAGATGCTAAAAATCAAGTTTTAAATAAGCCTATTAACAATAAATGTTGCGGGATATCTTTTTTAAGTGGGTTGTTGCATGTTTCAAGTGAATATGATAAATTTAATAATAAATTAATACTTGTAACAGATATTCCATCTTTAAAAAATTTCTGTAATGATATCCTTAAAATGATTTATTCAGCAAATATCGAGTTTGTTTTGGATAGTGAATTTAAAATAAATAAAGTTGTTTATTTTAAATATGTTCTAAAAACAAACAATCTTGAACAAATTTTAAATGATTTTTGGTTATGTAACAACAATAATTTTTCAATAGATTTTATAGATAAAGAAAAATTAAAAAATCAATGTTGTTTAAAAAGTTTTATTAAAGGCGTTTTTGTTGGATGTGCGACTAGTGGTATAAGATTGAGTGAAAAAAAACCAGAAAAAACTTCTAGTGGATACGATATTGAATTCATTGCAAGTTCTTATGCTTTTTTAGATAAATTCTCACAACTATTAGAAAGTTTTAATATTTTTCCTAAAATTATAAAACGCAAAAAGAATTATGTTTTATACATAAAAGAAAGAAATGCTGTTTGTGATTTACTCGCTATTGTTGAAGCGTTTAATAGTGTTTTGCAACTTCAAAATGAATTAGCAATTAGAGAATTAAGAAATAAAGTTAATCGTCAAACAAATTGTTTAAATGCAAATATTTCAAAAATAGTTGATGCTAGTTTAAAACAATTAACGGCAATAAAATATATTAGTGATACTGTTGGTTTAGAATATTTATCAGCAGATTTGCAAGAAGTTGCTCTTTTAAGACTTGCTAATCCCGAAGAAAGTTTGCGAGAACTTTTAAAATTAGCAACATTTGAAACAAGTAAAAGTTCGTTGAATCATCGTTTGAATAAAATAATAAAAATTGCAAATAATTTAAAATCATATAAAAGTTAAAAGTTTTTTTAAATATTAGTAGTTTTAATTTCTATAAATAATAAAAAATAAAAATCTTGTAAAGATAAAAATAAAAAAAATTAAAAATATAAAAAATATAAAATTAAATAATAAGAACAAATAATTTTAAAAAACAAAAAAATGTGTAAATTAAAAGATTTTAAAAAATTTATTTTATAGGATTAAACTGTTTCAAATTAATCAAAAAAGAAAAAACCAAACATATAATAGTCTGAACCCAAAAAAGTGGACGGATAAATAAAAAGCCTGTGCTGTGGTAATTGCTAATGTTGGTTAACCA
>CALWEA010000013.1 GCA_944376905.1 uncultured Clostridia bacterium | reverse complement strand
TTGGTTAACCAACATTAGCAATTACCACAGCACAGGCTTTTTATTTATCCGTCCACTTTTTTGGGTTCAGACTATTAAAGTGGTTTTTTTATTTATATTTTTTATTGATAACATACTAAATATTCTTTAATAAACTAAAAAATTTTACTATATAAATTTCTATTTTTTGATAAATTTATTAAAAATGTTGTTTGTAATTTTTTTATATTATTAAATATTTTAAAAATATTTTTACTTTTCTAAATGAGTTGTTTTTATCTGTTCATTTAATTCTTTTATTTTCGTTATTTGTCTATTTATTTCTTCGTTATAAGTATGTAATTTTTGTATGTTTTTTAAACCAAAAAATAATGAAATTGCAGTTAAAATTCCAAAACAACCCAAACCCATTGAATTTTCTAAAATTAATGAATAAAAAAGTCCAACACCCCCAAACATAGAAATAGTTAAATCTTCCAAAGTACTGTTTTGAGTTTTGCGAGTTAAATCATTAAGTTCTTGTAAATTTTTATTCAAAATTTCTACTTGTTGTGCAATTTCAATAATGCTTGAATTTAAGCCTACACAATTTTTTTTAATAGAAAATTTATTGTATTTTGTATCAGTTTTTTTAATAATAGATTCAAACATTTTTTAATCCTTAATTAACAACTATTCTAACACAAACTATTTAAATTGTCAAATGTTATAATTTTATTCCAATGGGGAATATTTTTGCAATTGTTATTATTTTAAAATTTCAAAACTATCATTTAACAGTTCTTTTTTTAATTTTATTAAATCTTTTATTTTTGTTTTTGGATTATAACCTAATAAAGATATTTTTTTGTTATATTCAAGTGTTTTATTGTAAATAAAAAAATTTGAAACCATAAATAAACTAATTGCTGTTGAAAAATATATTAAATTATTATCAATTATAATTTTATTATAAATTTTTAAATCATTAATTAATGAATTGCTTAAATATAAACTTAACCCTAATGTTGAGAAAGCAGAAAAATAATATAAAATTTTATAATTTATAATTTTTCTTTTATATTGTATAACACTTTTTATTTTATAATAGTCATTTAGAACATTTTTGTTTATTCTGCCTGAGTAAACTAATTTCATTTTATTTTTGTATTTTGTCATTTTTTCTCAAAAAATTAATTTTTATTTTTATACCTTTAAAATTTTTCATTTTATTTTTATGTTAGTAAAGAATGGTGTTTTTTATTTATTGTTTACTTTTATTATTTCATATACTTTTTTATTAATATTTTTATTGCATAATTTGATTTATATTTAAACAAATTAAGGGAAACATTATAGAAATAAATACCACATAAAAACATATATAATTTTAATAATATGTTTTATATTGAATTATTGTTAACACTTATTTATTTTCTATATTTATTATTGTTATGCCTCAATTGAAAGAATATTCTCTATGTCTTTGTCTATATCTTTATACAACTTAATAGTTCCGATACTACTTGCACTTATTAAAAGAACAGAAAAATATGTTGCCCAAAAAGATTGTTGAACAATAGCATATAATAAACTTACACTAACAAATAAACCATATCCCACTAACAATGTTTTTTGCATATTGTGTAAATCTTTCAAAAATTCTTTTTCTTTTGGACTCAAATATTTTTTTCTTTCATTTATTAAAGTACTAGTAAAATTAGTTTCATTTAAAACTAGTGGTTTTTTGTGATAAAATTTGTTGGAAGTTTTTTTCATTTAATTCTCCTGAATGTCGATATTATCATTTAAGATGTAAAAAGTCAATATACAATATTTTTTATTTAATAAAAATTTTTTTAATTATAAAATTTTTTGATAAAAATGTTAATTTTTCTTGATTGTTAATATTTATATTGCTATTTATCTTGATATAATAAAAAAGTTTTGTTAAAATGAGTTAGAGGAGAAATGTAATATTGAATAGTAATATAAGAATAAAAAATAACAAAAATTTGCATGAAAAACCAGTTGTAAAAAATTTGAACAATATAAATCAAAGTGTTTATTTATCTAATTTTAAATTTAATAAAAATTTTGGACAAAATTTTTTGCGTGATAAAAATTTATTAAATGCTATTGTTAAAGATAGTAAAGTAACCTTTGACGATGAAGTTTTAGAAATAGGAACTGGGGCAGGGGCGTTAACAGAAATAATTGCAAAAAATTGTAAAAAAGTTGTTAGTTATGAAATTGATAAAAAATTAACAGAATTTTTAGACGAAAAATTTAAAGACATTAAAAATGTTAAAATTATTATTAAAGATGCTTTGAAAGAACCAATTGAAAATATAGAAAAATTATTTAATAATAATTATTTTATAATTGCAAATTTACCTTATTATATAACATCTCCTTTAATCTTTAAATTTATTGAACAAACTTGCCGAGCGAAAGTTATAACTATAATGGTTCAAAAAGAATTTGCAGAAAAAGCAGTTGCAAAACCTTCTTCAAGTAATTATGGTATATTAAGCGTAATGCTCCAACATTATTGTAAAGTTAATATAACCAGAATTGTTAAAAAAGAAATGTTTAACCCTCGTCCAAAAGTTGATTCTGCCGTACTTAGACTGGAAAGAAAACCTATAAATATTGGAAATTGGAATGAAATTGCAAACAATATTGAAATTGGGGGAGAATATAATGAAAAATTTTCAAAATTTATTTACAGTTCTTTTGCAATGAAAAGAAAAACTCTTGTTAACAACTTAGTTAAATATGGATTAGAAAAGAAAAAAATAGAAGATGTTTTAAATTATTTTAACATTCCTTTAAATACAAGGGCGGAAAATTTGTCCTTACAACAATTTCGACAATTATTTGTTAAACTCGACATAATTATTTAAATCTTGTATAACCCTTTCGCTTATTTTTTCATATAATTATTAAGATATAAGCGGAGGAAAAAATGATTTTTAAAAAATCTGTTGTTTTAAGTGCGGTTGATAATTCGTTAAAAAAAGCTGTTGTTAATTTGGATAGCAAATCTGGAACAATAAATGGCGAAGTTAAGTTGTATAATTTTATTGAAGAGCCAACAGGTGTTTTATCACTTGGTTTATTAATTGATGGTAAAGTTCAAAAAGTTGGATTAACAAGGGTTGCTTACATGACATATACTTTTGGTTCTATTTTTTCAACCATACCTGAAAATTGTAGTTGTGCATTAATTTCTTCACATGCCGGTTTAACAGAAGCCATTCTTTTAGGAACAATATCCAATTCTAATCGTTCAGGAACAATGGAAGAAAGATTGATTGCATCATTAAATGCTCTGCAAACTAAACAACCAGAAAAAGTTGAAAAAATTTTAAACAAAAACCATGTTGTTTTTGATAATGAAGAAGATCTTGAAAAAGAAATAGATGAATGTTTAAATCAGTGTGATAAATGTTATAATTGTACATATAAAAAATATTTTTATGAAACTCCACAACCTGAAAATTTATTCAATAATGAGTTTAATTACTTGCAACAAAATAAAATAGAAAGTAAAAATAAAATTAACTCTTTTAACAATACTTCCGAAAATAATTTTTATTATAATGATAATATAAAAACTAATTCTAATTTTAATAATTGTTTAAGTTGTGATGATATAAAAAATGATTCTAATTTAAAAGAGAGTGTTGATTTTTTAAAAAAAGAAAATATAAATCATGGAAATATTTATAATACTAATATAGACTTAAATCAACCAAATTGTTGTCAGCATAATTCTCAACCGATAAATAAATCCAATGAAGAAATTTATTTTGACAATGTTTATAATAATTCTTATGAAAGTAATAAACAAGAAGACTCACAAACAAATTTAAATAATGAAAAATTAAATGAAACTAAAAAAAATATTAGAAGTGGAAGAATTAGAAAACCAGAAAATGAAGAAAGTAATTATTTTTTTAATGAAATAAGTTCACAACTAAATTTACTATTTGATAAATATCCACAAGAAAATATTTTGGAAGAAATTATTCCGAATTCAAAGTGGGTTAGAGTTGATTTTGAAGAAGATGCTAAGTTTTATGTTGTTGGTTTGATTTATATTGATAATCAAGTTAAGTATGTTTGCTATGGTATTCCTGCAAAATGGAGTAGTACTCCACCAAAAGATTTTAATGAAAACGCACAATGGTTGCCAATTAATGTTTCAATTCCTCATGGTGATGGTTATTGGATAACTTATCAAGATGCTATTGATGGTGAAATGGTTAAAGTTGATATTGTTTAATTTGATATTTTAAAAAGTAATTTTTTAATTACTTTTTTTAATTACTTTTTTTTAATTACTTTTTTTCTTATTTTTATTATTGCCGTATATTTGGTTGTTTTATATGATTATTCCACATGGTTATTTTATATAATTATTTTATATAGTTATTTTATATAGTTATTTTATATAGTTATTTTATATTTCCTTAAATTTATTTATTTTTTATTTATATTTATTTTTTTATTTAATCACTAAATTAACTATTATATTAATAATAATTTAAAAAAATATATTGTAACAATTTTTTTTAATAAATTTTACATAATGTTTTTATTAAACCTTAGTCTAATTAATTTCTTATTAAGTTAATTTAAAAATTTAACTTAATTTAAAAAAATTGTTTGACATATGAAAAGTTTTATGTAAAATATATTAGTGTGCATGCTATAACATGTTTTTTGTTTTTAATTATTTGTAAATTTTGTATAGGGGTGTAGTTAAGTGGTATAACTCTGGTCTCCAAAACCAGCTTTGAGGGTTCGATTCCTTCCACCCCTGCCAAATTTTAATTATGACAAAGTTAAAAAAAATAATTATTTACACAGATGGTGCTTGTTCTTTTAATCCCGGGCCAGGAGGTTGGGGGGTTATTTTAATGTATAATGATGTAAAAAAGGAATTGTCTGGTGGTGATAAATTAACAACAAACAATAGAATGGAATTGACTGCTGTTATAGAAGGGCTTAAAGCGTTAAAAGAAAAGTGTGAAGTTTCAATTTATAGCGATAGTGCTTATGTTGTAAATGCTTTTTTGCAAAATTGGGTGTCAAATTGGCAAAAAAACAACTGGAAAACATCTAACAAAAAAGAGGTCGCAAATCAAGACCTTTGGCAAATATTACTTGAATTAACTCAAAAACATATTATATCTTGGCATAAGGTTAAAGGCCATGCAGACAATCCATATAATAATAGGTGTGATGAATTGGCAAGAATTGCAACATCTCAGTTTTTGTAAAACTTAAAATTCAAATAAAGATTAAATAAAAAACTCTCATACTGTTAAGAGAGTTTTTTATTTCTTAAATTGTTTTATTTTTATTTATTTATTTATTTATTTTTATTTTATTTATTTATTTATTTTTATTAATTTATTTTGTTTATTTTAAAATTAGTTTTTTTATTAATTATTTTATTTTTAATTAATTTTATTTTTTAAAGATATTAAAAACTAAATTTGTTTTAATATTTTTTTGTAGTTTATTTATTTTAAAATGTAAATTACTCATACAATTCTATTAATAAATTTTTTAGTTCATGCTTTAAAAATTTTAACATTTTTATTTTTTCAATTACATAATCAAAAGCGGTCATAAGTGCTATAACATTTTTTAAATTATGCTCGTAACAATTTTCAATAATTACGTTGGTTAAATAAATAATATCTTCTTTTTTTAGTGATGGTGTTTTTCTGTCAAACTCTATTTCAAGTTGTATTTGTTCGCAAATTTTTTTAACTTCAATAAAAAAATTTTTAATTTTTTCATTGGATAATCCATTATTAACTGAATTGATTTCATTATCAATATTGTTTTGTTTTACTTGTTCATCTAAATTGTTATGACTTATTTCAAAATTATTGTTATTATTTATGTTGGCATTTTCTTTGTTATAATTATTAAATTCTTCATTTTTGTTGTTTGCGTTTAAAGAAGTGTTTATATTATTTACATCTTTTTCCATCCTATCTTCCTCTTTTAATGATTTATTTGTTATCACCGTTTCATTATTTGATTTTGGATAATTATTGTTTTCGTGATTATTGAGAATACTTGTATTGTGTTTTGTTTCAATTTGATTTTCTTTTAGTAGTTGTGATTTTTGCTTTGCTATTTCTTCCGCATTTTTAGGAATATCAAAATAATCTGCAATAATATCTCTAAAAGGTAAGATTATTTCATTGGCAAATTTAACATATTCAACGTTATGACCGTTTTCACTAGAATAAAACTCTTGTAAAAAAGAATCAAAATTAATATTTTTATTATTAAGATTTACTAATATACAAAAAACAAAAGGCAGTATTTTTTCAGGTTCAGATGGAAGCATAAATTTATTGTTGTTAGATGTACTTCTAAGTTGTGCGCGAGAAAATTCTCTTTCAAAACTAAATCCTGCCATACAGTTTGCTATTAAATTATAAACTTCATTACTTTCTGTTATATTTTTTAATATATTTGCAATTTTATAATCTGCTAAAATAAACTTACCATTAATCATATCGTTACAACTAGCAATAAGATTGTTTATTTTTGCATGTTCTTCTAAGCTAATCAAAGTTTTGCTCCTTTATCTTTAAGTTAAGTTATTATATGATATCATATTTTTTAAAAAAAACAAAAGAAAATTTAAAAAAAATCTAAAAATTTTGACAAATACTCTTATTACTCTTTACATTTTACATTATTTTTGCTATTATATTAACAATGGAATTTTCTCAAGACTCAACTATTAGCAAATTGATAATGCTTTTTGTTATGGAAAAAATGGAAATGCCGTTAACAGAAAAGTCTATTATCGATATTTGCACAAGTCAAAATGATTGGCTTAATTATATGGAATGTAAAGACGTGCTCTATCAGTTAATAGATGCTAGTTTTATTTATTGTATTGATGGACATGGGAATGAAGAACAATTTACTATTACTTTTGAGGGGCAAAATTGTTTGGAACATTTTTACCAGCGGATACCATTACATTTGCGTGAACAAATAATAGAATATATAAAAAACAACAGAGCACATTTTAAAAAATCACAAGAATATGTTGCGGATTATTCTAAAAATAGTGATGGAACTTATTTAGTTGTTTTAAAAATTCGCTCACACACTGTTAATTATCCTATGTTTGAAATTAAGATAGCAACAGCATCGCGACAATCTGCTATTGAAGCGTGTAAAAATTGGCGAGAAAATGCTCATTTAGTTTATGAACAAGTGTATGAAAGTTTAATAAATATTGAAGATACTTGATTGTTTTTTTTAATTAAAACAAATAAAATGAAGGAAGTATGGAACAACAAAAGTCTAGAGATGAAACTATTGTTTTAAAGGTTAAAAATTTAACAAAAAAATATGGGGAAAGGGTTGCTGTTAACAACCTTAATTTTGATATAAAAAAAGGAGAGATTTTTGGCTTTTTAGGTGCAAATGGTGCTGGTAAAAGTACAACTATGAAAATGTTGTCTGGAATTGCCAATCCAACTTCAGGTGAAATTTTTATTTGTGGAAAAAGTTTAACTAAAAATTTTGAAAAAGCAATTATTAATTTAGGTGGAATGGTTGAAACTCCTCAATTTTATCCTTATTTAACTGGTTTTCAAAATTTAAAATATTTTGCGTCTCTATATTCTAATATTTCCAAACAGAAAATTATGGATATTGTTGCTTTGGTTGGTCTTAGTGTTCGTATAAATGAAAAAGTTAAAAATTATTCATTGGGAATGAAACAAAGGTTGGGTATAGCACAGGCTTTATTGCACAATCCTAAAATTTTAATTCTTGACGAGCCAACAAATGGTCTTGATGCAAATGGTATAAGAGAAATTAAATCATTCTTAAAAAAAATTGCACGACAACGAGGAACTGCTATTATGATTTCCAGTCATATCTTGGCAATTATGGAAGATGTTTGTGATAGGGTTTGTATCATAGATAAAGGAAGAATAGTCGAAACAAAAACAATTTCCGAAATTAAACGTCGCTATACTTCAAATGGAACTCACTATATTAAAACAAATGCTCCTAATTATGCCGGTATGATTTTGGAAAAACAATTTGCAATAAAATGTAAAATTTCTGGCGATAAGGTGTTATTGACAACCAATGAAAAAGATTTGGCAAGAATAATCATTAAACTAACAAGTTTTAAAATTCCTATCTTTGGTGCTGGGGAAATTAATTATTCTTTGGAAGATATTTATCTTAATGTTGTTGGTGTTGATAATGAAATTAAATAATTTAATTGTAAAATAATTTAGTTTGTGAAGATGTTTATTTAATAAAAAATAAAAATTTTTAGTTTGTATAAATTTAAAAACTTAAAACATAAAACAAATTATTAACTTAAATTTAATCATAAATAGTTTGTTTTTTAATTTAAACAACTTATATATTTAAAGGAGAAAAAATTGAAGTCTACTAAACTTGCAAAATCAGAACTTGTTAAACTTTTTATGCGTCCAGCAATTTATTTTTTAACTGGATTTTTAGTTGTTGCTTTAATTTTGGTTTCAATTATATATAATCCAACACCGCGTGAAAACAATCAAGTTGATTTTGGAACAATAAATCAAACTGTTAGTGATGTTTTTTCTGTTTTTAACGATTCATCTTCAACAGATAAAGATGCAAAAATAAATATTGATAAAAACTTAAATGAAGCCTATAATAGATTAAATACATTCAACACAGCATCAGATTTAAGAGAAACAATTATAACAAAAATAGAAAAAATACAAACTTTTATGACGCAGTCTAGCGGTAGTGGATTTTATAATTTGTTAATAACATTGGCGAATAATCCCAATGATGAAAATGCACGTAAAAACTTTATTAATGCTTTAAGTGTTTTGAGGGAAGATGCTCTTTCTATTTTTACTTTTTTAGACACGGAAATAAATAGTGAAAATATAGATTTTTATATAACACAAAATCAGTTAATAGAAATTAAAGATTTTTTTTACAAATTAGCAACCATTATTGCACGTGAAGCGTACCTTCAAACATATCAAAGTGATGAATTAATAAATCTTGGCAATAGAATTAGTGAAGATTATGATGTTAGTTTAGTTATTGAAAAATTAACATCTTATAAAAAGATTGAATTAAATCAAGATAGTGTTAATCAAATAATCAATAAATATTATAACAAAATAGTTTACACAGGAAAACTTGTATCTTCAACGTATGACAATCAAAGTGGTATAAATACAACAAATGACGAAAAAAATGAAAATAATGAAAATCAAAATGAAAGTCAAGAAGATATAACTGTTTTAGATGAAATTTATACACAAGCGGTTTTGTTTGTATCAAAAAATGCAGATAGTAAAGAAAGTAAAGATATTGATGATTTAAATTTAATTTTAACTCAATACAAAAATGCTTCGATTATAAGTACTAATTTGATTAATGCTTCTTTTGCTATTGAAAAAGCAAAAGGATATAGTGATAAGGAAATAAATAATTATATAGGTTTTTCTGGATTTAACAGTGGAACATACAAAGAACAAATTCAACTAAATGAATATTTATTAAACAATAAAATTTTTGATGGAAAATATTTAAACAATTTCAATATTAATTCAACAATTGGAACTGAAGTAAGCGCTTATGATTTTGCTTTTTTTGCAATGCAAATTTTATCATTTGTTATAACAATTTTTGCAATTTTTTTCACAGTAAGCAGTATTGCTGGTGAGCAAGCGGGCGGAACAATGAAAATGCTTGCAATGCGTCCTTATACCAAAACAAAAATTATAACAGGTAAATTGTTGTCATGTATATGCTTTAGTCTTATGTTTGTTGTTATAGCGTCAATAACTTCGTTTGTTGTAGGTTTTAGTTTATTTGGCTTGGGTAGTGAAGGGAATATTGTTGTTGTATTTAATTCAAGTTTTGCCTTTGAACTTCCTGCAATATTAGTTTTTATAATATACTTAATTATGTTAATGTTTAATATAATATTTTATATAATGGTTTCTGCTTTGTTATCTGTTATTCTTCGCTCAACAGCATTTGCAACTTTTATAACATTTATAATTTATCTTGCAGGAATTATAATTAATGCGGTTTGGGCAAACACAACTTGGTATGTATTTTTGCCTTTTGCACATCTAGATTTATTTAAATATTTTGGTGGAGCGTCTTCTTCTCCTCAACTATTTGGAATAAATACTATTTTAGACGGAAATTTTCTTGTTAGTTTAATTGTTATAATTGGTTTGATATTGATAATGGATGTTGCAACGAAAGTTATTTTCAAAAAACGAGATATTTCTTAAAGAGATTATAAAAATTTTATAGTCTTTTTTTTATTTTCATACTTTAAATAATTAAATTTTATAAATTAAAGTATTATCAAAACTAACTATTTCATTTTTTAAAAAAAACTGCGTATATAATGTATAAATACGCAGTATTTTTTTATTTCAACAAAGATATTTTAGCATAATAAAACATAAATATCAAATATTTTTTAAAATTTTTAAATATTTTTTTTATTAAATCTGCTGTTTATGTTTTTATTTACTAAAATTATTTGCTATATATTGAAAATAACTGCGTATTTATACATTAAATACGCAGTTAAAAGGAGTATTAAAATTTGAAAAAAGTCTTATAAATAAAGAGTTTGTTATTAAAAATTATAAATTTTTAAAAAATACAAATTAGAAATTTTAAAGGTTTGAGAAATTGTAAATTTAGAATTTTAAAAGTTATGAAAAATATTAAAAAGTTTTGACAAAAGTATTAAAGGAATGATATAATCCTGTTAAGACTTATAATAAAGATTATAATAAACCAATTGATTTAAATATTTGCTAGGAAGAAAAGAAAAAGAAAAAAATAGAATTTCGCAAAAGAAAAATAGATTTTAATAAAATAAAAATAGTATTTGCAAAATAAGATTATCTTATAAAGACTAAATTGTAAAAATAAAAATTATCTTATAGATGACAAATTATAAAAAATTGGTTTATTAAAGATGAGATAAAAACGAGATAGTATATAAATTAAATACAAGTTAAAACTACAAGAAAAAAGGAGTTATATTATGACACAATCAAAGAAAATAATATTATTAACAACAAGTTTAATTTTAACAATATGTTTAATGGCATTTTTTGGAGTGTATGCACTAACAATATTAAAGAATTCAACATTTAATGTCGCTGTTAAATATCAACCAGAATATTTAGTTAAAGTTGAAATGGGAATAGACGGAGCAAATGGCGGAACTGATAACCAAACAATCGAAGAGAATGAGTATGTTGAAATATTTAATAGTTTAAATCCTGTTTCAAATGGTATGTATATTGATAGTATGTCTAATGACGCAATACATATAAATTCTCAAACATTAACGCCAATAGGGGTTAATGGTGATGTTTATTTTAGAATAACATCTCTTGAAAATGAAACTAGCGGAAATAAAGATTTAAAATGTGTTATATATTGTGGTTTGGCAACGGCAGATAGTGAAAAGTTAACAATTAACACTCCAAAACAATTAACAATTTCAACTGGAATAAATGCAACAAGCGGAACGGTAACAAGCAGTTCATTAGGTATGATAAAAATAAATTTAAAATTTAGTGAATTTGTTTTAGACTTTGTTGACCTTAAAGATTTGGAAAGTAATAGTTCAGATGAGTTAAATTTTGGGGAAGCAGGAACAATTAAACATAGTGATATAACGGGCAAAACATTTTATGTGTCTGATATAAACGGCTTATTAAAATTATCTGCCTTAGTTGGAAAAATTAACACAACAACAACTAAATATGGTTCAGATTATGGCTATGGCTATAATAATTCAGCAGGGCCAGCGGTAACATTTGAAGGTGCAACAATACAAATGTTAGATAAGATAAACTGTGGAAATAGTTTTAGTCACACTTTTATTCCGATTGGAAATGAAACAAATAGTTTTCAAGGAACGTTTGATGGAAATGATAAAACAATAACAGGATTATATATAAATCAAACAACTAATTATGCTGGACTGTTTGGATATGTTTTAAATGCAGAAATAAAAAATTTAACAATGCAAAACTGTAAAGTTGTTTCAACTGTTGATTATGTTGGAAATTTTGTTGGTTGTGCCTATGATTCAATAATATCTAATTGCAGTGCGGAAAAAACAGAGGTTCGTGGTGATTATTATGTTGGCGGAATAGTGGGGTGGATTTATGAAACAACAACAATCACGAATTGCTATAACACAGGGAGTGTTAGGTGTTCGTCGTGGTATGTTGGCGGAATAGCGGGGGGGACTACTCGTGGAAAAATCACGAATTGCTATAACACAGGGAGTGTTGTTAGTGTTGATATTGATGGTGGTCTTTATATTGGCGGAATAGCGGGGCGATGTACTGGTGCAACAATCACGAATTGTTATAACACAGGGAGTGTTAATGGTGGTCGTGCTTCTATGGGCGGAATAGTGGGGAATTTTTTTAGTGCAACAACAATCACAAATTGCTATTATTTAGAGTCAAGCAGTAGTGAAGCAATTGGTCGTGGTACGGTAACGGAGGGTTCATACTATGGGAAATTTAGTTCGGCTTCAAATAATGTTGAAAAAACGAGTAGTGCAGATTTAGTTTATTCTGGAAACATATTAAATGTTTTGAAGGCGTATGTTAGTGAACATCCTATTTATACTGATGAAACAAGTGGTTTGGAAATTGAGTTGACAACTTGGGAAATTCGTGCTGGTGAAAATGATGGTTATCCTGTTTTTGCGTGACAACCATTTTCTTGAGGTTATGGAATAAGTTAAAGTATTGATTTTATTAATTGATTATTTCGCGAAATTATTTAAGAAGGGATTTTTGCTTTATAAAAGTTCCCTTTTTTATTTTGCTATTTTTAAAATTTTTAACTTTATTTTAATTTATTTAATCTTTAAAAATCAATTTTACATTATAGTTTTTTTTATTAATTAATTTTTTCTTTATTAATTTGCGTTTTATGTATGCTAATATAAAATTTTAAAACTTTTAAATTATTTAAATTTTTGTTTCTTTTTTATTTTTCGTAACTTTTGTTTTTATTTTTATATATTAATTTTATATTTTATTTTGTTTTTAAATTTTTACTTCAATATTAAATTTAATCATTTTTTGCTTGATTTATTTATTTTTGTTTGTTAATATTTTCATATAAGCACATAATATTTTTATTACTATTACAAAATCTTAAAATATAATTTTATGTTGAGGTTATTATGAAAAAGAAATTTGTTTTTTTATTTAGTGAAGGAAATGCTAGTATGCGTGAATTATTAGGGGGAAAAGGTGCTAATTTGTGTGAAATGACAAGGCAAAATTTGCCAGTTCCAAAAGGTTTTATCGTTTCAACTGAGGCTTGTTCTGATTTTTATCTTAATAATCAAACACTTTCTAGTTTAATTGAAAAACAAATTTTTAAGGCTTTATCTAAAATTGAAAAACAAACTGGTAAAATTTTTGGAAGTGTTGATAATCCTTTGATTTTGTCTGTTCGCTCTGGTGCTAGAATTTCTATGCCAGGTATGATGGATAGTATCCTTAACCTTGGACTTAATGATGAAATTGTTCGTGGTTTTTCTAAAATTTCTAACCCTAGATTTGCTTATGACTGTTATAGGCGATTTATTCAAATGTATTCAAATGTTGTTGAGGGCATTGATATTGATGAGTTTGAAAAAGTTATTGATTCTATTAAAAAAGCATCAAAAATAAAACTTGATAAAGATTTATCTCTTAATGATTTAAAATTGTTGATTAAAGAATACAAAAAAATTTATAAATCTTTTGTTGGTAAACCTTTTCCACAAAATGTTCACGACCTACTTATTAATTCTGTTAAGGCTGTTTTTAAATCTTGGAATAATAATCGTGCTATTCTTTATAGAAAAATGAATAATATCCCTGATGATTGGGGAACGGCTGTTAATGTTCAGTGTATGGTTTTTGGTAATTTGAATGAACAAAGTGGGACAGGCGTTGCTTTCACTAGAAATCCTGCTAATGGTGATAATAATATTTATGGTGAATATTTAATGAATGCACAAGGAGAAGATGTCGTTGCGGGAATTAGAACTCCTTTGCCTATTTCTCAATTAAAAATTCAAAATGAAAGTATTTATAATGAATTTGTTTCCTATGCTAAAAATTTGGAAAAGTTTTATCGTGACATGCAAGACATGGAATTTACAATTGAAAACAATAAATTATATATTTTACAAACTAGAAATGGTAAGAGAACTGCAAAAGCAAGTTTAAAAATTGCTGTTGATTTAGTTAGTGAGGGTTTAATTAATGAAAAAGAGGCTATTGACCGTCTTGAACCAAATAAACTTGACACAATTCTTCACCCTATCTTAGATGAAAATATACTAAAAAATTATGAACCTATTGCAGTTGGGCTTCCAGCATCTCCTGGTGGTTGTTGCGGAAAAATTGTTTTTTCTCCTGAAAAGGCTATTGAATTTCACGAAAAAGGTGAAAAATCTGTCCTTGTTAGATTGGAAACTTCGCCAGAAGATATTGAAGGTATGACAATTGCGGAAGGGATTTTAACTGCTCGTGGGGGTATGACTTCTCATGCTGCAGTTGTTGCTAGGGGATTGGGTACTGTTTGTATTAGTGGATGTGAAAAAATTGAATTTAGTAAAAATTTTGTCAAAATAGGCAAAGAAACTTTTTGTGAAGGTGAATTAATTTCTTTAGATGGCAATACTGGTTTTGTTTATAAGGGTGAAATTCCAACTATTCCTGCAAAATTGAGTGGGGATTTCGAAACAATCATGAATTGGTGCGAAAAATATAAAACAATTGATGTCTATGCAAATGCTGATACCCCACAAGATGCAAAAACTGCTTTTCAATTTGGGGCTAAAGGTATTGGACTTTGCCGTACTGAACATATGTTTTTTGAAGAAAATAGAATTTTGGCAATGAGGGAAATGATTTTGGCAACTTCTTTAAAACAACGAGAAAAAGCATTAAAAAAATTACTACCTTTTCAGCAAAATGACTTTTTAAATATTTTTAAAGAAATGCAGGGTTTACCTGTTACTATTCGTCTTTTAGACCCTCCTTTACATGAATTCTTGCCCAAAACTCAACAAGAAATTAACGAACTTTCTTCTTCACTGAATATATCACCTGAAAATATTCAAGAAATTATTACAAAATTACATGAATTTAATCCTATGATGGGGCATAGAGGCCTTAGACTTGCTGTTACTTATCCTGAAATTTATGAAATGCAAACAAAAGCTATTGTTTTAGGTGCTATTGAAGCAAAGTTGAAATTTCATGTTGATGTCAAACCTGAAATTATGATTCCTTTAAGTGTTGATATAAATGAATTTTTGTTTGTCAAATCTGTTATTGTTAAAACAATAGATAAGATTTTAAAAGAAAAAAATCAAAATATAAAATTTTCTATTGGAACAATGATTGAAACTCCGAGGGCAGTTATTATTGCAGATAAACTTGCTAAATATTGTGACTTTTTCAGTTTTGGAACTAATGATTTAACCCAATTAACTTATGCTTTTAGTCGAGATGATGCTGGTAAATTTTTGCAAGATTATTATAATAAAAATATTTTTAAAACTGACCCTTTTAGAATTTTTGATCGTGAAGGTGTTGGTGAATTATTAAAAATTGCTATTGAAAAAGCAAAAAAAGTTAATCCAAATATTAAAATTGGCGTTTGTGGAGAACATGGTGGGGAAGAAAATTCTATTGAATTTTTTAATGAATTGGGTCTAAATTATGTTTCTTGTTCACCTTTTAGAATTCCTATTGCAAGATTAACAAGTTCTAAATTGAAATCATTTTTTAAAAAATAATTTTTTATTTGTTTTTAGGTTCGTTATTTAGTTATTATTTTTGTTATAATGAAAATATTGAAAATATTGAAAATTTCGTGAAAATGCTTGCATATTGCGGGCATTTTTCGTATAATGCATTATTGTATAACATGCATTCAAGACTCAAAAAAATTTTTGTCTTATAAATTATTCTTTTTTATTTGAGATTTGGTGCTTTAAAGGGAGTATTTTTATGGTTAATGATGATGATATTAATCTCATTTTAGAAAATTTTAAAAATAATTTGGAAAAAAGTATTGACTATTTAAAAGGTGAATTTCAAGTTATTCGTGCGGGGCGAGCCAATCCTCATATTCTAGATAAAGTTTATGCAGATTATTATGGAACAATGACTCCTATTAATCAAATGGCGAATATTACTGTTGCTGAAGCTCGCTTGATAACTGTTAGTGTTTGGGATATTAATCAATTAAAAAATGTTTCCAAAGCTATAAGTTCTGCTGATTTGGGTGTTAATGTTTCTGATGATGGAAAGATTATTAGACTTGCATTTCCTGTTTTAACTGAAGAAAGAAGAAAGGAAATTGCAAAAAATATTAAACAAATTTTAGAAGCAACAAAAGTTACTATGAGAAATCATCGTAGAGATTGTTTAGACAATTTTAAATCTATGAAAAAAGATAACATTATTTCAGAAGACGATATGACTTTTTATGAAAATAAAGTTCAAAAGATTTTAGATGACTATACTGAAACCGCAGATAAATTATATGCTTCAAAAGAAAAAGAAGTTTTAGAGGTTTAAAATAAGTTATAATTGTTTTTTATCATTGTTAAAAAATTAATAGTTTTTTGTGGGTTTAAATTTTAAAAAATAATTTATTTATTTATTTATTTATTTATTTAAAAATCATAAAAAATATTTATAATTTATGTAAAATTTTAAAAATTAAGTTTGAATGATATAAATATTTAAAATTTATTTCTTATATTGTGTAGAATTTTAATTTTATGTCAAAAATTATTTAAGATTTTTTGTAAATTGTTCAACATTGGCTTATTATTAATTAAGTTATATTGTTTCTTTTTATGATAGCTTATTTGTTGACGCAAGTTAATTCACGAAAAAAATTTTATTAGCATTTAAATATATATAGTATGAAAATAAAAAATGAAAATTTGCCAAAACATATAGGCATTATAATGGACGGTAATGGTCGCTGGGCAACTAAAAGAAAGTTGCCTAGAATTGTTGGGCATCGTGAGGGTATTAAGGCAATAAAGAACATTATTGAAGTTGCTGTTTCTTTAAATATTGAAATTTTAACTTTATTCGCTTTTTCAACGGAAAATTGGAAAAGAGATAGGGAAGAAATTAATGGTATTTTTGAAATTATTAATAATTATCTTGTTGAAGAAAAAAATTATTTATTAGAACAAAACCTTAAAATAACAACTATGGGAGATTTATCAGCTCTTCCTTTAAATATTCAAATAAAGTTAAAAGAAATTATTAATCAAACTAAAAACAATACTGGTTTAATTGTTAATATTGGTATAAATTATGGTGCAAGAGATGAAATTATTAGAGCTGTTAAAATAATGATTGATAAAAAAGAAGATATTTGCATTGATAATTTACAAAAACATCTTTATAGCGGAGATTTTCCAGACCCAGATTTAATAATTAGAACGAGTGGTGAAAAAAGATTGTCTAATTTTATGCTTTTTCAATGTGCTTATTCTGAGTTGTATTTTACAAAAACTTTCTGGCCAAGTTTTAATAAAAAACATTTCTTAAAAGCTCTTAGAAATTATTCAAAAAGAGAACGGAGATTTGGCGGAAATCATAATAAAAAACAAAAATAAATAATAATTTTACAATTAATTAGTATAAATAAAATTTTCAACATTTCTTCATAATTTTCTAATATTATTAAATTTTATTAAACTTAAATTAAAATTTTAAATTAAATATTTATTTTTTATTTGATAATATTATGTATTTAATTTTAATTAATTTTTAAATTTAATATATTTTAATATATATTTAAATAAAAAAATGTTAAGATAAAAAAGGACAAGTTCTAAAAAATTATTTTGTAAATAATAAATGTTGTATTAAATATTAAAGTACCATTTTGCTTGCAAATATAAGAAGTATTGTATTATAATAATTTATAACATTAATGTATTATAATAATATATAACATTAAGCAGTGTATTAAAAATAAATGATTATAGAAAAAATATTTATTAATAATTTATAAAAAGATTTTTAAAATTAAAATTAATTTTCTTTAATTTATATAGTGGAGTTTAAAATGAAAGAAAGATTTTTGACGGGAACAATGATAGTGTTTGTAGTTGCAATCATGTTTTTAACAAAAATAATTATGAATGTTACATGGATATTTGATATCTTTGTTGGATTAATTGTTATTTTATCTGCTCTTGAATTTTCAAGAATTTTGAAAAAAATGGGGTTTTTTAATCATGAGTGGATTATAGGAATTTTTCCTGCTTTGTATTATGTTGTAGTTATTGTTGGTATTCAGACAAAACTATCTTTATTTTGGTTTATATTAATTTTTCTTGCCTTATTTTTAATTTTAATAATTGTTTCTGTTTTAACATCTATTATTAGAAATGGGCAGACTATTAATGAAATGAGAATTCGAGGTATTAGAACTTCAATTTTTAAATTTTCACTTCAAAAATCTCTTAATAATTTAATAGGCTTTATTTATCCATCTCTTCTTTTAATGTTTTTGATAATTTTTAACCATATTGAAGAAATGGGATATGTTTTTTCAAAAGCAACTGATGAAAACGGACTTTTGAGTGTTGTTATACTTGCCGTTGCTTTTCTTATCCCTTTTATTGCTGATACGTTTGCTTATTTAACAGGTACACTTATTGGTGGTAAAAAATTATGTCCTAAAATTTCTCCAATAAAAACTATTTCTGGGGCAATTGGTGGAGTTCTCTGGACAGCGATAATTTTAGTTGTATTATTTTTAATATTTAATTCAGGAACAGCCTTATCAACGGTATTTAGTAGTATTAATTTGACGTGGTGGCATATATTAATTATTGCCATAATAGGTTCAGTTGCTTGTGTTTTTGGAGATTTGTTTGAAAGTTACACAAAACGCAAAGCAGATATTAAAGATTCCTCAGATATTCTTCCTGGTCATGGTGGAATTTTAGATAGATTAGATAGTTTTTGTTTTAGCACTCCGTTAGTTTTCATTTTCTTTTTAATTTTCTTAATTTAAATTAAAAAATAATTTAATTTTTTAAGTTATTTTCAATTGTAAGAGTATAAAATAAAAATTTTATAATTTATAAAATAAATTTTTAATTAAATATTATTTTTCTTAATATTAATAAATAAAATAATTTCTTTTTAAATATAATATTTAAAGAGTAGTGTTCATAATTTTTTTAAAGATATAATTATTTTCATTTTAATTTTTTTAATTTTTATGTTAATTATTATTTTTGTTTTTCTAAATGGATAAATAAATTTAATAAAAGTAAAAGAAGTAAAAAATTCAAAAATAGATTTAAATCAAAATAAGGATTGATATGATTGTTTTTTATATTTTATTAGCAATAGTTGTTCTTATGCTTATGATTTTAATTCATGAGTTGGGACATTATGTTGTTGGTAAGATGCTGGGATTTAAAATAACTGAATTTTCAATTGGATTTTTTAAACCTATTTGGCAACGGACCAACAAAAAAGGTGAAAAAATTTCAATAAGAATACTTCCATTAGGGGGGTACTGTGCATTTTATGGTGAAGACGGTCTTGAAGAGGAAGAAATTGATGAAAAAGGTAATAAAATTAAAAAAGAAATTAATAAAGATGACCCAGACTTCTTTACCAATAAGCCTGCTTGGAAAAGAATATTAGTTTTTATTGCAGGTGTTACTTTTAATTTTTTATCAGCGATTATTTTTTCTTTTATTCTTTTAGTTGCTTTTGGTTATGGTAATTGTTACACAGTAACTGATGTTAATCCATATTTTAAAGATTTTTATCAACAAGGAACAGGACTTTATCAAATAGAAAAAAATGATAAAATTATGCAAATTGATGGACAGAACATAGATTATGTTTGGAAACATACTGCTGAAAATATGATTACATTGGAAAATGGTAATTGTTACACATTAACAATTAAAAAAGCGACTACCGGTGAACTTCAAGATGTTGAAGTTGTTGTTCAAACCGATTATTTAGCGGAGTTTAATGAAGAAACGGGAAATTATGAAATTTTAACTGATGAAAATGGTAATCAATTAACAACAACTGGTATTGGATTCACAATAGGGCTAAGTAGCACTCCCTTATCTTTTATTGATGCTTTGGCACAGTGTTTTTCTTTTACGATTGGTTTAGTTGTAATGGTTGTTCAGGCATTTTGGAGTTTAATAACTTTTCAAATTCCTTTAACAGAAATGGCAGGTACATTGACTGTTATTTCAACTGTTGCTAGTACTGTTCAAGAAAGTTTTTCGGCACTCTTTATTTATCTTCCTTTAATTGCTGCTAACTTGGCAGTGTTCAATATACTACCTCTTCCCGCGCTTGATGGTGGGCATGTCGTCTTTACAGCAATTGAATGGGCAAGAGGAAAGCCAATAAATAGAAACGTTGAAGCAATTATACATGCTGTTGGATTAATAGCATTGTTAGCATTTGTTTTATTACTGGATATAATTCATTTCCTTGGTTAAAGCCTACTTTCAAGTAGGCTTTTTATATTTTTTAATATTTTTATTTACAAATCTTAAATATGTTAATAAATTAGTATATTAATAAAAATTTAAAATAATATAAAATTAATTAAAAAAATAAAACAAACAAATAAAACAAACAAATAAAACAAACAAATAAAAAAATAAATAAAAAAATAAAATATATAAAAAGTAAACTTAATTAAAAGATTGATATAAAAAATATTTTATGATATAATTCTAACTAATAGGTATTTGAATGGATAAAATAGTTGATTTAATTAATGAGAAATCAGATAATAAGTTTCCTTTTTTAAAAACATTAAGTATTTCATATAATAAAAAAACATTAATATGTGTTATATCTTTTTTATTTCCACAAACTTTAAATGAAATTTCTTCAAATCAAAAACAAATTATTTATGATATTCTAAACAATTCTTTAAAATTAAATGCTAAGTTAATATTAAAGTTTCGTAAAAGTTTTTTAGATGAAGACCTAATTCATTCTAAAATTATGGAATTTTTTAAAAAAAATTATTCATCTCTTTTTAGTGTTGTTGAATCAGAAGATGTTTCAATAACTATTCAAGGTCAGTTTGTTGATGTTTTACTTAAAATTTCTAGTAATTATTTGAATTCTTTTGATAAAAATAATTTGTTGATGGAATTAAATGAATTTTTGTTAAAAAATTTTTGGGCACAGTTTTCTTTTCATTTTAGTGAAGGGCGAGTTTTAAATATTGAAGAAATAGAAAAACAAGTTTTTAATGAAAAAGAAAAGAAAATTGGAGATATAAGATTTGTTCCAAGATATAAAGTTTTTGATGTTTCTAAAATTATAGGACAAGAAATATCTCCTGAGCCAGAATTTTTGCAAAATATAAATCAACCTAAAACCAGTGTTATTTTGGCTGGAAAAATTGAAAATCTTAATGAATTTAAATATATTCGTCAGAAAAAAGGTCAAGATGTTGAAAAAACTTATTTCAAATTTGTTTTAAGAGAAAAAACTGGTGCTAAAATAAATTGTATATATTTTTGTTCTAAATCTAATTATGACAAATTTAAAAAATTGGTTGATGGTGATGAAATTGTTGTTGTTGCCGATATATCCAAAGATTATAAATCGTTGATAGGAAAAGTTAAAAGTATAAGTTTATGTCAATTACCTGAAAAACTATCTTTTAATAAAGTTGAAAACGTAAGACAATTTGCATGCATTAAACCTGAAAAAATAGTAACAACATCACAAAAAAATTTATTTACTAAAGATATTAAATATGATGACAATATTACTAAAAATACTTTTGTTGTTTTTGATGTTGAAACAACTGGTTTAGAAGTTGAAAATTCGGAAATTATAGAAATTGGAGCAGTTAAAATTATTAATGGAGTTTTAGCGGAAAAATTTCAAACATTAGTCAAGCCAAAACAAAAAATAAATTATTTAATAACAGATATAACTGGTATAACAAATCAAATGGTTGAAAATTCTCCACCTATTGAACATGTTATTAAAGATTTTTATATGTTTACTAAAAATTGTATTTTATCTGGCTACAACGTTGGCTTTGATATGAAATTTATATCTAAAAGTGGGGAAGAAGTTGGGCTTATTTTTGATAATGAGGTTCAAGATGTTATGGCTTTGGTTAGACAAAAGGTTAGAGTTGGTAATTATAAACTAAGTACAGTTGTTAAAGCATTAAATATTCAACTAACTGACGCTCATCGTGCGTACAACGATGCTTACGCAACTGCAAAAGTTCTTTTAAAACTTAGCGAAATCAATAGTTAAATATAGAATAAAGTTAAAAATATTTGTAAAATTTATTTTTTTTATAAAATTTGTTGGTATTTGTAGATTTTTAGTATTTTTTTTAACAAATTGTAGATACTATAATTGCAAGGTTTTATAACTTCGAAACCTTGGTTATAGGAGGTGAAAACTATGTTTGGAAGAAGTAAAAAGAACTCAGGCACAAATGCTAAATCAAATTCAAGTTCAGCAAAAAATTGTGCAAATAATTCGAGCAAAAACTCTGCGACCAACAGTTCTTCAAATGCAAAAAATAGCACGAATTCAAAAAGCAATGCAAGAAATTCTGCTAATTCAAGCAAAAATTGTTCAAGCAAAAATTGTTCTAATTCTGCACAAAATAGTGCAAGTTCTGCCCGTTCAAACAAATGTGGTAGAAAGGGTTCATCCAACTAATCTAGTTCATTTCTAGAAAAGTTCTCACTTAAAGGGCAGACGTTAAAAATATTTGGTGTATTTTTATACATATCAGTTTTTATTAAGGGCGTTCTGCTCTTTTTTTATTTAAAATTTTTATTTTGTATTTTTATTATTTTTATATTTTCTTACTTTTTGTAAAAAGTTTATTTTTTGTTTATATTTTATAAAACATTTTTTATACTATTCTTGTTTATTTTTTTATCCTTATGCATTATTTAATTTTTATGTATTATTTAAGTTTTATGCTTTATTTAATCTATATGTATTTTTATATTTTTAAATTTATTTTTTATTTTTAAAAAAATTGTAAAAAAATAGTTGACATTATACACTATGTATGTTATATTGTTTGATGTCTGGGGGTTTAGCTCAGTTGGTAGAGTACCTGCCTTACAAGCAGTGGGTCATAGGTTCGAGTCCTATAATCCCCACCATAAAGTCTTATAAATAAAGGTTTCGTCAAATTCGAAATCTTTATTTTTTTATCAATTTATACTTATTTATTTATAAATAGTGGGGTATATTTTGGGGTAAATACAATAGTTTTTTTATTAAGATATCTAAATAAAACAAATTAACGTTTATGTTTAAAATATAATATTTAATTTAATGTTTTATTCTACATGTATTAGATTTTATTGTTATAATATTTTTTAATTTAATCAATTTTTAACTTGTTTCATTATTTTATATTTTATTTAAAAAATTATGACTTGAAGAAAATAAAAAATATGAAGAATAATTTTGAATTATTAAAATTTTATGTTATAATAAAAAGCATAAAAATACTTGATGCGTATTTTATTATTCAAAATAAAATATAAAAAGTGAGGAAGTATGAGTAAAAAATTTAAAATTTTAATTATAATTCTTTCTATTTTAAGTATATTTGGTTGTTTTGTTTTAATTTACTATTTTGGTGCAACTTATCCTGTTTATAGCAAAATAGCGAAACAAGAATTTGAAATACCTGGTTTAAATGAAGGTTTTGTTCCTCAGGGTATGTGTTTTGTTGAAGAGCAAAATATATGGTTAATAACTGGATATATGGGACAAGAAAATTTAAATTCTAGAATATACGTTGTTAATCCTGAAAATCAGCAACAAGAAAAGTATTTTTATATTACAAATACAAGTGAAAATATGATAAAAAGTCATTTTTGTGGAATAGCAAATTATGGTGATGTTGTTTGGTTAGCAACAGAGGGTTATATTTTGAAAATGAATTTACAAGATATAATTGATGTTGAAAATGAGGGATTTGTCAATATCGTAAGTGAGTTTGACACAAAAACTGGTGCAGATTTCATTTTTGCAAATGAAAAGTATTTATGGGTTGGTGATTTTTATAGAGACGGTTACAGTAGTCTTCCTTCTTCTCATACGGTTAAAATAAATGATTTAGAAATCAATAAAGCAATAGCATTGCAATTTGAAATTAATATTAATGAAACTAACGGTTTTAATGAAACTCCTATTTTGGCGTTATCTATACCGAATCAGGTTCAGGGCTTTTCTCAAACGAATAATGGGGAAATAATTTTATCAACATCTTATAGTATTCCTAATTCAGTTATTTATGTTTACGGACAAAGTGTTGTTTTAGAAGATAAAGAAACTTTATCTTTGGAGTTTGGTGAAATACCTTTAAAAGTTTGTTGTCAAGAAAATTTAATAAAGAAAATTGAGGCTCCTGCAATGAGCGAGGGAATTGATATTGTTGACAATAGAGTTTATATTTTATACGAAAGTGCTTGTAATAAATATAAATTTTTTAATAGAACAAGAATTAATCATGTTAATTCTATTGTGTTAGAAGATTTGTTTAAATAAGTTTAATTTTAAATATTTAATGTTAACATAAGTTTAATTTTAAATATTTAATGTTAACATAAGTTTAATTTTAGATATTTAATAGAATATAAGATAACTTAAAATTATTTTTTAATTTTAAATTGGATAAATAATAAACAATTTGACATTTTATAGAGTTTGTGGTATCAATGGAAATTATATATAAAATTTATTGGTTTTAAAGAAGAGGAAAAATGGATTTAAAGAATATAGAAGAAAAATGGAATACTTATTGGGAAAAAAATAAGGTTTTTAAATTTGATATTAATAAATTGGAAAATAAAAAATATATAATGGAAATGTTTTCTTATCCTAGTGGGTCAAGATTGCATATAGGACATCTTTTTAATTTTTCAATTCCTGATAGTTTTGCTAAATATTGCATTATGAAGGGTGAAAATGTTTTTCAGCCTATGGGATTTGATGCTTTTGGTTTACCTGCTGAAAATTTTGCTTTTAAAACAGGAATTCATCCTCGTGAAAGTACCTATAATAATATGGAATACATGGAAAAACAATTAAAAAAAGCAGGATTAAATTTTGATTGGGAATATACTTTAAGAACATGTAATCCAAATTATTATAAATGGACGCAATGGCTTTTTTTAAAACTTTATGAAAGGGGACTTGCTGTTCAAAAACATGCGCCTGTTAATTGGTGCCCATCATGTAATACCGTTTTGGCAAATGAACAAGTTGTTGATGGTTGTTGTGAGCGTTGTGGTAGTCAAATTATTCACAAAAATTTAACACAATGGTTTTTTAAAATAACAGACTACGCTGAAAGATTATTGGAAGGGTTAGATAAAATTGACTGGCCAGAAAAAACCAAATTGTCTCAAAGAAATTGGATAGGAAAGTCTGTTGGTGCTGAGGTTGATTTTCTTTTAGAGAAACCTGTTGAAGTATTGGTTAATGAGAAACAAATCTTAAACAATATTAATTTTAATCAAAAAAAATTAATAGATAAAATAACTGTTTTTACATCTCGACCAGACACTATTTTTGGTGCAACTTATTTGGTTTTAGCACCAGAAAATCCTATTACATTACAAATAACTAGTTTAACTCAAAAACAAGAAGTTGAAAATTATATTAACAGTGCTATAAAAAAAGATGAAATTGCCAGACAAAGTACAACCTTAGAAAAAACAGGTGTGTTTACTGGTTGTTATGCTATTAATCCTGCAAATAACAAAAAAATTCCAATTTATACTGCTGATTATGTTTTGGCAACATATGCTACTGGTGCGGTTATGGGGGTTCCTGCGCACGACGAAAGAGATTTTCAATTTGCTCAAAAATATAATCTTCCAATTATTCAAGTTATAAAACCTCTTGAATTTTATAAACAAGAGAGTTGCAAAGATTTAGAAAAAAAGAGTAATTTAAGCAATAATGAAAAAAATTTAAAATTACCATATGTTGAAGATGGTGAATTAATTAATAGTTGCCAGTTTGATGGTTTGAACAATCAACTTGCAAAAGAAAAAATTATTCAAGATTTAGAAAAAAATGGCAAAGCTAGAAAAAAGATAAATTATAAACTTCGAGATTGGAGTGTATCTCGTCAAAGATATTGGGGTTGTCCAATTCCTATAATTCATTGCGATTCTTGTGGAATAGTTCCTGTTCCTGAAAAAGATTTGCCAGTTCTATTGCCAGAAACTATGGATTATCATCCAGATGGGACAAGTCCGCTTGCTAAAAATCAAGAATATATGAATGTTATTTGTCCTAAATGCGGAAAGCCTGCTAGAAGAGACCCTGACACTTTAGATACTTTTGTTTGTTCATCATGGTATGAATTAAGATATCCTAGTGCTAATATAAATGATAAAATTTTTGATACAAATTTAACAAATAAAATGTGTCCGGTCGATTATTATATTGGTGGGATGGAGCATGCAAACGGGCATTTATTATATTCTCGTTTTATAACAAAAGTATTGTTTGATGCAGGATTAATTAATTTTGATGAGCCTTTTTCCAAATTAATTCATCAAGGTATGATTTTGGGACCTGATGGACAAAAAATGAGTAAAAGTAAAGGAAATGTTATAAATCCAGATGAATTAATTGAAAAATTTGGTTCTGATGCTGTTAGACTTTATTTAATTTTTGGTTTTAATTATGTTGATGGTGGCCCTTGGAATGATGACGGAATAAAAAATTGCTATAAATTTATGGAAAGGGTTGAAAGATTCGTTGACAAAGTTGTTGATTTAAGACTTGATTTAAATAACGAAAAAAGTGTTGCAAACAATACTAGAATTGAAAATCTTTATGATGTAAATGAGAAAAATTTAGATTATATTAGAAATTACACTATAAATGAATATGAAAAAAATGTTAAAGCATTTACATTTAATTCTGCTATTGCAAGAATTATGGAATTTGTTAACGCTTTATACAAATATGAAACATTCGAAAATAAAAATGTCGAATTTTTAGTTGCCAATACAAAAGATTTGATTCAACTTTTAGCTCCTTTTACTCCTCATTTGGCGGAGGAATTGTGGCATAAATTTAATCAAGATAATAGTGTTTTTAAAAGTGGATTTCCAAAATGCGATATTAATAAATTAATAAAAGATGAAATTGAAATAGTTGTTCAAATTAATAGTAAAATAGTTAAAAGAATTAATATTCCAACAAAATCAACGAATCAAGAAATTGAAAATATTGCAAAAAAAGAAATTTCCAATAAATTGATGAATAGAGAAATTTTAAAAACTATTGTAATACCAAACAGGTTAATTAACTTTATAATTAAAATATAATATAATTATCATTGTAATTAGATATTAATCTAAATAAAAAAACAAAACATTATTTTTGCTGTTTTGTTTTTTATTTTTTTATGTTTTTATTAATTATTTTGTTTTTTTGCTTTTTATTTTATTAATTAAATTATTTTACAATTCATTAATCAAATCATTTGCAACATAATTATTTAATTATTTAATTTTTTAATTATTTAATTAATTTATTAATTTATTTATTTATTGATTTATTCATTTAACATATTAATTATTTATCTATTCAATTATAAACAATGTATAAATATTAAAAATAATTAAATTGCAAACTTAAATAAAATTAATTAATAAATTAATGAATGCAAAACAAATATTATTTAAGATAAAAATTTTTTAACTTTTCAATTTTATTTTAAGCGTAATGGGGCTTCACCGCAAACACTTTGTTCGCATTTATTGAAATACATATATGAAATTTTATCATCTCTTATATTTTTTAAAATTTGCTCAAATAATAATTTTGCTTGATTGCATTTTCCTAAATTAAAATATCTAACTGCTTGTTCAAAATTTGTTTTTTCATTTTCTAACTTTTCTCTTTTTTTCTTATTGTAATATTCCAAACTTTCAAAAAGTGAAATATATTCTTTATCATCTCCCAGGGTTAAAGAACCAACATATCTATAAGATAAAGGATAATCTATTTTTAATGAGTTTAATGTTCTTTTAGAAAAAATAATT
Source organism: uncultured Clostridia bacterium (assembly GCA_944376905.1). GTDB lineage: Bacteria > Bacillota > Clostridia > Christensenellales > UBA1242 > UBA5489. The sequence goes on along the minus strand of CALWEA010000013.1, from coordinate 3,305 downwards.
TTTGAACCAAAATACTTATTAAAATCTTCCATTTTACTTCCCAAATTAACCGCGTCACTTATTATTGTTGGACTTTTTCTTTCTTCTTCACCAACAACACCAAAAACAACTTCACCCGTATTTATGCTTATGCCAACATCAAGATTAGGAAGATTTTTATTTAAAAGATTTTTATTTTCTATGACTTTTGTTATTGCAACAGCACATTCGAGTGCATTTTCAGGTTTTATAAAAACGGCGAGAATCCCATCTCCTAAATACTTGTCAACAAATCCATTAAATTTTCTTATAATTGGAGAAACAACATTCAAATAGGAGTTAATATAATTAAAGTTTTCTTCTAAACTTAAAGTTGTGCTGACACTTGTTGAGTTGTGAATATCAACAAACATGGTTGTTACTTCTTTTTGAACTTGGTTGCCTAATTCAAGTTCTAAAATGCTATTTTTGCCTAAAAATTTTAAAAATTGTTTTGGAATATATTTTTCATATTCTAATTTTGTTCTTTTAATAAAATTTTCTTTTTCCTTATAATTTTCGTTAATTTTATTTAAGTTTGTTTCCATTTCTTGAAATTGTTTTCCGCCACCAACAACTATATCACTGGCGACTTTACCATTAGATAATCTTGAAATTGCTTTTTCAACTTTTTTTAACGGACGACACGCAATTTTAAAAGAAACATATATAATAATAAAGTAAACTATTAAAACTAATGCAAACCATAAGTAATTGTTATAATTTGCAGGGGATACATTTAAAAGTTGTCTAACTGCTTGGACTTGTGGGGAAGAAAAATTATTTATATTTAAAATTAAAAAACAAATAGTTGCACATGTGATTGTAACAGGTACAGTTATAAAAAATAACATTCGACTAAATGGTTGTGTTTGAAGAAATCTAAAAAATAAAACATTGCCGGCAATAAAATTTATAATTGAAACAACAACTCCTATCCAGCCAATGAAACTTAAATTAACAATAATTGTTCCATTACCAAATATTAATCCTTGTGTAACATATCCCATTAGGAAAATATTTGCAACTAAGGTTGCAATAAAAATGGCAATCCAAATTTTTGTACTTGTTTTCATATTTTTATTTTGTTTATAATTTAAAAATGTATGCAAAAAATTTTATTATAATTTAAAATAAACTACACATACTTTCTTTTGAAGTGTTTTATTTTAAACATTTTTTTATAATGTAAAAAATAAAAACTAAAAAAAGGAGAGAAAAATGGACAAAAATAATAACTTTGATTTAAAAAAAGAAGAACAACAAATAGAAAAGACATTAAAACAACAAAAGAAAAAAATTGAAAAATCAACTTTAGAAATTGACAAAAATTTAGAAGCAATTAAAAGTAAAATAAATGAAGATTTTGTTAAATACTTAACATCATTGTATCAAAACGTATCAACCGCATTGCAAAGTATTGAAGATTTAATGCCCAAAATTGAAGAAATTGATGAAAGTTTGAAAAAAGAGTTATCAAACGAATATACTAACTATGACCTCTTGGCAAGAGAATGTGAAATGATTGCTAAAAGTGAAAAAATTGATTTGAAAGATAATAATTGGTTAGAAAAATTGCGTCTATGGAGTTCTATAAACTTGACAACATTAATGGATAAATCACAACGTCATCTTGCTGAAATGATGTTATTAGGAACTGTTATGGGATTGATTCAGTGTTTAAAAGATATAAAAGATTATGAAAATGTTTCAAGTGAATTAGATGATTTATGCTCTAAAATAATGGAATTAGAAGAAAGAAATTATCAAAAGTTAAAAGAATTTATATAAACAATAATATAATTGTTATTATAAAATTAATTTAATTAACATAAATAGTTCATAAATTAATACAATATTTAAAAAACTAATACAAGATTAAAAAATATAAGTTAAGTTCATTATTATTAATAATATAATATAAATAATGATAATGGTATATTGAAATATTTTACAATATTATCCAAGTAATTCTTATACAAATAGGCAACATTAAGTAGTAATAAATATACAAGATGTATAATGAATAAGTAATATAATACAAATATAATAATAAAAGTGTATATAAATATAGTTAAAAAAGTGTATATAAATATAGTTAAAAAAGTGTATATAAATATAGTTAAAAAAGTATATATAAATATAATTATAAAAAAGTATATAAATATAACTATAAAAGAGTATATAAATATAACTATAAAAGAGTGCATAATATAATTATAAAAATGGATATAAATACAATTATAAAAATGTAAAAGGTAAAGTGTTAGTATTAATTATATTTTAAGGGTTAGTAGTATGTGGTGAAAATATTTATATAAGTTTATATATTTATTTATATACATTTATATACATACACATATGAATATAATGTAAAATTGTTTTATAAGAACATTTATTTATAAAATATTAATTAAGTAACTTTTATTAAAATATAAAATAATAATTAAGATGTCATTATATTCTATTTTATTTTAATTTTAACTTTAAAAATTAAAATTTATTAATAATTTTTTGTACTTTAAAATTTGAATATATATATTTTTTTTCTTTAAAATATTAAAAAACAAATAAACTTTTAATTGATTTTTATAAGAAAATAGTAAATTAAACGAAAAAAATATCAAAAAAAGCACAAAAATATGGTTGATATGCATAAATTTTAAAAAAACGACAAAATTTTTAAAAAATTTTAAAAAAAAGTGTTGACATTATTTTTTACTTATGATATATTTGCTTTGTTGCTCCCGAGAGGGCAACATTGAACATTGAAAATTGAATAGAAAAGCAAAGGTTATTAGAATTAACAATAGTGCAATTTAACCCGTTAATTTTGGGAGATACTCAAATTAACATTTTAAAATGTACTAATAACTTTTTAAGTCAGTAATAAAAAGTTTAGAGTACAGTTCAAATTTTAACGATAAACCTTCGGGTTTTTAAATATTTTAACGTTAGAGTTTGATCCTGGCTCAGGACGAACGCTGGCGGCGTGCTTAAAACATGCAAGTCGAACGAGGCCACGCAGTTGATTCCCTTCGGGGATGAAGTTGCATTGGCTTAGTGGCGGACGGGTGAGTAACACGTGAGCAACCTGCCTTTCACTGGGGAATAACACTTAGAAATGAGTGCTAATACCGCATATGACCACAACTCGGCATCGGGAAGGGGTAAAAGATTTATCGGTGGAAGAGGGGCTTGCGTCTCATTAGCTAGTTGGTAAGGGTAACGGCCTACCAAGGCGACGATGAGTAGCCGATCTGAGAGGATGACCGGCCACACTGGAA
>CALWEA010000012.1 GCA_944376905.1 uncultured Clostridia bacterium | reverse complement strand
CGCTATGTTCATTATATAGAAATGGGAGAATATCCACAAACTTGTTATGGAACATCATTGCCAAAGGCAGAAAGCGAATATGAAATAACTGCTGATTATTATTATAATACACAGGGGACACCCTCAAATTACTCAATTATAAAACCTGCTTTATATGAAGATAAAATAACAGGACAAAAATTTGCCAAACAAGGAACAAATTTTTATAATGTTGAGCCAGTACGTTGGATAGTAATAGGAGTAACAGACGGAGTTTATAGCGGAGGGCAACATGTTTTATTTACAACTGTGAATAAAACAAATGGATTGTGGTTGTATGATGAAGCAACAAACACATTCAAATATAGAACAACAACAAGTGGAGAATGGCAAAATGCGAGTGAAGTTTTAGTTTTAAGTGAATATGGTTTACTACGCTCAACATATAAAGCAAGTGGATATGACACATCACCATATAACCATTTTTCTGAATCAGATATAAACGAAGTTTTAAATTCAAATACAAATGCGAATAGTTTATATAATACAATGTTTACAGACAATCAAAAAACAAAAATAATACCAACAACAATGAAAACAACAAGTTATTATAAAGGACTCAACTCAACAGATTATACATCATATAACATGTTTTTATTGGGGTCAAATATAAATTATAGTGGTGGTGGTTGGATAGACAATGCAACAGATTCATATAGTTTAGGAACATATTTTAAACCATCAACTGATACAACGGAAGATAATAGAGTTGCAACAGAAACGGCATACTCATCAGGAGGAACGCAAAATAGTGCGTCTAATTTGTGGTTGCGTTCGGGTTATGTCGACTTCACTTACTTTGCGATGTACCTCAATTCGACTGGCTATTTGACTGGCTACACTGTCTATGACTCCCGCGCCTTGCGTCCCGCTTTTGTCCTTAATCTAGCGTAGGGAACGAAAAAGAGTGAGCGAGAATAAGGGTTTAAACATGCAAAATAAACATTCTAACCAACAGGGGTAGTCTACGCGTTATAATATAATTAAAAACCAACCATATATGTTTAAAAAACACGCTTATACATTTAACGTGCTGACTTATAATTCAACAAACTAACTAAAACTCTAAAAAACCATTAGCATATTTAAAAATACTCACTAAATTAAATAAAAATCATTGATAAATTAAACAAAACCTTTTTTCGAATATGATAAAAATCATTGCTGAATATTATAAAAACCACTACCAAATTAAATAAAACCCTTGCCGAATATAATAAAAATCTTTTGCTGAATATTCTAAAACCATTACTGAATTAAATAAAACTCTTGCTGAATATAATAAAAATTTTATGCTGAATATTCTAAAACCATTACTGAATTAAATAAAAACCATTGATAAATTAAACAAAAAAAACTTGTCGAATATAATATAAACTATTGCTGAATATAATAAAAATCTTATGCTGAATATTCTAAAACCATTGCTGAATTAAATAAAAACAATTGCTAAATTAAATAAAAAACTTGTCGAATATAATATAAACTATTGCTGAATATAATAAAATTTTTGCTAATATAATAAAATCTTTTTCCAAAGAATTTAAAAATACCTAAACGCCTTTGGAAATGGGAGACGAGTAGCGAATTTAATTTTTTTAGCCGATGATTTTGCTTTGTTACTTATTTAGAATAGAAAAATATTAATGATTTTGTTTTGTTTCTTATTTAGCATAAAAAAATATTAATGATTTTGTTTTGTTACTTATTTAGAATAGAAAAATATTAATGATTTTGTTTTGCTACTTGATTGCACAGAAAACCAATTTTATTGATGCATATAAAAAATATAAGGTTTATTAACGCCTTATATTTTTTTTCTTAAATATTGTTGGTTTGTTCGTCGTGTTTTTCAGTTATGGGCTCTTGTTGTTCAATAGAATTTTCACTATTATTTTCGTTGTCTTCATGAGAAGTTTTGCTTGCAGAAATCAATTTACTATTTTCTCTTAGTTTCATAACCTTAACACCCTGAGATGTTCTTCCAACTAAACTAATTTCTTTAACAGGTATTCTTATTATAATTCCGTTGTCTGCAATTGCCATTAAATCTTCTGTTTCGTCAACTTGAAGAAGTCCAACCATTTTTCCTGTTTTTTCATTAAAAATACCAGCCTTAACTCCTTTTGCACCGCGAGCAGTTAATCTAAATTCTTCTACTTCTGTTCGCTTACCAAAACCGTTTTCACTAATTGTTAAAACTTGATTTTTAGGTTGAACAACTTCCATTGAGATAATATAATCGTTTTCGCCAAGATTCATGCTTTTAACGCCTTGTGAACTTCTGCCAACACTTCGAACATCTTTTTCGTTAAATCTAACACACAATCCAGCGCTAGAAGCAACTAAAATTTCATCATTTTCTTTTGTGAAGCCAACTCCAACAACTTCATCATTTTCTGTTAATTTTATTGCAATTAAGCCACCATTCCTTATATTGTCATATTCACTTAATTTTGTTTTCTTTATTAAGCCTTTTCTTGTTGCTATTATTAAATGCCCTCTATTCAAGTTTTCTCTATCTGCATCTTCCTTTTTTAAAGGTATAATTGTGTTGATTTTTTCATTCTCATTTAATTGCAAAAGGTTTATCATTGCTCGTCCTTTTGATTGGCGAGATGATTCTGGTATTTCATACGCTTTTAATTTATATACTCTGCCTTGATTACTAAACAATAATATAGTTGAATGAGTGCTGGTTGAATAAATTCTTTCAACAAAATCTTCTTCTTTTGCTTTATGGCCTGTTACACCAACACCACCACGGCGTTGTGCTTTGTATTCGTCCATGGATATTCTTTTTATATATCCAGAATGTGTCATTGAAATAACAACATCTTCTTCTTTTATAAGGTCTTCAATATCTATTCCGCCCATGTCCATTGAAATTTGAGTTTTTCTTGGAGAGCCATATTTTTGTTTAACTTCTTCTAATTCGTCATGAATAATTTTTAAAATCTTTTCTGGACTGGCTAATATACTTTTTAATTCTGCAATAGTTTTTTCAAGTTCGGCAAGTTCTTCTTTTAATTTGTCAACTTCTAAGTTTGTTAATTTAGAAAGTTTCATTTCAAGAATAGCATTTGCTTGTTTTTCTGTTAATTCAAAACTTTCAACCAATCTAATTTCTGCTTCATTTCTATCCTTAGATGATTTTATTATTTGAATAACTTCATCAATACTAGCAAGAGCGATAACCAATCCACGAACTATATGTTCTCTTTCTTCTGCCTTATTTAAATCAAATTGAGTTTTTCTTGTTAAAACTTCTTTTTGATGTTCGAGGTAGTAATAAAGCAGTTCTTTTAAATTACAAGTTTTAGGTTCTCCATTTACTAATGCAAGAAAATTAATTCCACTTCCAAGTTGAAGTTGCGTGTGTTTATATAAAAGGTTTAAAACAATTTGTGGGTTTGAATCTTTTTTAAGTTCAACAACAACACGCATTCCATCTCTATCAGATTCATCTCTGAGGTCGCTTATACCTTCTATTTTTTTATTTTTTACCAACTCTGCCATATCCATAACAAACTTGGCTTTGTTAACTTGATAAGGAAGTTCTGTTATTATTATACGATGTCGATTATTCCACTCTTCAATCTCCGCAACTCCACGAACAACAACACCACCATGACCAGTTTTATAAGCGTGTTTAACTGATGTTCGCCCCATAACAATACCACCTGTTGGATAGTCAGGTGCTGGAATAATCTTAATAAGTTCATCTATATCTATATCAGGATTGTCTATTAATGCTTGAACTCCGTTTATAACTTCTGTTAAATTGTGAGGTGGAATGTTTGTTGCCATACCAACAGCAATTCCATCACTACCATTAACTAAAAGATTTGGGAATTTTGCGGGAAGTACACGAGGTTGCATTAAAGTTTCGTCAAAGTTAGGATAAAAATCAACTGTGTTTTTATCTATGTCTTTTAACATCTCTTCCGCTATTTTTGAAAGACGCGCTTCCGTGTAACGTTGAGCGGCAGGACTATCACCGTCAACAGAGCCAAAATTTCCATGACCATCAACTAATGGCTCACGAATTGAAAAGTCTTGCGCCAATCGAACAAGAGCGTCATAAACAGATGAATCACCATGAGGGTGATACTTTCCCATAACCTCACCGACAATACGTGCACATTTCTTATATGGTTTATCGGCAAAGTTATTTAACTCTCCCATTGAATAGAGAATACGACGGTGAACGGGTTTTAAACCATCTCTAACGTCTGGTATTGCACGAGAAACATTTACAGCCATAGCATAGGCAATAAAAGATTTTTTAAGTTCATCTTCAACTTCTATTTGTTTAACTGTTGTGTTTTCAAACATTTTTGTTAAATCTTTCTTTTCGTCTTTTTTATCCATTTTTTCTCCGTTTTTATAGTTTTATAAAATACCAATAAATTAATTAATGATAAAGTTTATAAACAGACAATTTTAATTAATATTTTTACATATAATAAATTAGTTTTTTCAATATAAAATTAGTTTTTTTTAATATAAAAAGTTTAAAAATTGGTTTACTTTTTATATTATTTTTTTATTCGCTTTCATTTAATCTAGATAAAGTTCTTTGAAGTTTTAGTTGTCTAAATTTTTCTATTTCATCAGCATTAAACATTAATTCCAGTTGTTCAACACAATTAAGAACGTCAGCCGTTTCTTCATGAATATTGTTTATAATTTCTTCAAGTTTTTCTTTATTAGTGTTTTTATATCTCAAAAACTTACAAAGTTCTTTGGTTAATTCACTCATTTCTTCTATTATAATCATTATTTGAGCATCTTGGCCATAGTGGTTGATAAATTTTTGATATGAATTTTTAAACTCTTCTTTCATTTTTTATCCTTTTTTAAATGTTTGCAATTTCATTTGTTTTTTTTATTTTTTCATTTGTTTTTTTAGTTATTGTTAGTTATTTTTACTATTAATTAATTAGTTACTTTTACTATTAATTAATTCTACTATTAATTGATTATTTTTACTATTAATTGATATTAACAACTAATAATGTTTAATATTTAATATAAACTTTTTAATTTCAAATTGTTTAATAATCTTAAATTCATTTTTTATAATTTTAAATATCTTCTTTATAATTTTAAACATCTAATTCTTTATAATTTTAAACATCTAATTCTTCAACGAGATTAGCATTTTCTTGAATAAATTGACGACGAAGTTCAGGGTCTTCGCCCATTAATTGAGTAAAAATCTGGTCAGCCTCAACTGCATCTTTCATATTAACTTGAAGAAGAATTCTATGTTCAGGACTCATTGTTGTTTCCCAAAGTTGATTAGCAGTCATTTCTCCTAAACCTTTATATCTTTGAAGAGTTATACCTTTTCTTCCAAATTCTTCTAAATTTGCCTCTAAATCTTCATCGGAATAAAAATACAATTCTTCTTTTCCTCGATTAAGTTTATACAAAGGAGGTTGAGCAATAAAAACGTGGCCTTGTTCAATAAGAGGACGCATAAATCTAAAAAAGAAAGTTAAAAGCAAAATTCTAATATGAGAGCCGTCAACATCCGCATCGGTCATACAAATAATTTTGTTATAACGCAACTTACTTTCGTCATATTCTTCGTGGATACCCGCACCAAAAGCCGTTATCATTGCTTTTATTTCAGCATTTTCTAAAATTCTATTTAAACGAGCCTTTTCAACGTTCAAGATTTTACCACGCAAAGGTAGTATTGCTTGAAATCTTCTATCTCTTCCTTGTTTTGCGGTTCCCCCCGCACTATCACCCTCAACCAAATAAATTTCACAATAAGTTGGGTCTTTTTCACTACAATCGGCAAGTTTCCCAGGGAGAGTTGTGTTTTCCAAAACACTTTTACGACGAGTTAATTCCCTTGCGTTTCGAGCCGCATCACGAGCACGTTGTGCTGTTACGCATTTTAAAACAAGTTCTCGACTTTCCTTAGGGTGTTCTTCAAGATAAGTTCCAAAATGTTCAATAACCGCTTTTTCAACAGCAACACGCATCTCACTATTACCAAGTTTGGTTTTTGTTTGCCCTTCAAATTGAGGGTTCATAAGTTTAACACTTATTATTGCTGTTATCCCCTCACGACAATCATCACCAGTTAATTTTTCGCTTTCTTTTATTATTTTATTTTTTTGTGCATAGTCATTGATAACTTTTGTTAAAGCGTTTTTAAATCCTGTTAAATGTGTTCCGCCCTCTTCTGTGTTTATATTATTGGCATAGGCGTGAATAATTTCGTTATAACTGTTATTATACTGAAAACTAACTTCAACCTCATTTTTATCTGTTATTTTAGCAAAGTAAATTGGTTCTGGGAAAAGCGTTTCTTTGTTTTTATTTAAATAGTCAACAAATTCAATAATCCCACCTTTAAATTCAAAGTGTTCTTTTCTTTCTCTTCCTTGTCTTTTATCTTCAAGATTAATAACAAGTCCTTTATTTAAAAATGCAATTTCACGAAAACGATTTTTCATTACATCAAAATCAAATTCAATTGTTTCAAAAATTTCAGCATCAGGGAAGAATGTAACGGAAGTTCCACGACGCTCAACTTTTTCAAGTTGTTTTAAAGGAGAAAGAGCAACTCCTCGCTTAAATTCAATAAAATGATGATAACCGTTTTGATAAACATCAACCTTCATCCATTCAGAAAGAGCGTTAACGCAAGAAACACCAACACCATGAAGACCGCCAGAAATTTTATATCCTTCCCCTCCAAACTTACCGCCAGCATGCAATTTTGTTAAAACAACCTCAACTGCACTTTTTCCTTCTGCTTTAATAATACCAGTTGGAATACCACGGCCATTATCACTAACAGTACAAGAACCATCTTCATTAATACAAACATTAACTTCGGTACAATAACCCGCCAACGCCTCATCAATACTATTATCAACAACCTCAATAACACAATGCATAAGACCGCGAGCATCTGTGCTTCCAATATACATTCCGGGACGTTTACGAACAGGCTCTAAACCTTTTAAAATTTGAATATCACTTTCATCATATTTAACACTTTTTCTTAAATCTAATTCGGCTTGTCGTTGATTTGCAATTTCCGCAAAGCGATTATCAATCTCTTCTTGATTGCCAATATTTTCTAATTGATTCTCCTCTAAAACATCATCTTTGTTTAAAGGAAATTGAGATTCTTCTATTTTTTTACCAAAAACACCAATCGTCGTGTCGCCACCATCAACACTCGCTTTAACTTCATTATCAACACCATCATCGTCTTCGTCATGAAATTCTTTTTCTAGTCCCAAAAAAACATTTTCATTGTTTTTATTTTGTTCCTGATTTAAAGTTTCAAATAAATTATTATCATTTTTTGCATTTAAAGGGGTATTTTCAACGTTTTTGTCGCCGTCTTGAAAAATACCATTGTCATTGTTGTTTATTTGATTATTTAGGCTTTTATCTTGATTTTTTTCGTTATTATCCACGAATATTCTCCCTTATTATAAGTAATATAATATATTATATATAAAATATAGAAAAAGTAAAGCAAAAATGAAAAACACGAAGAACTTTAAGCCAATTTATAAAAAAATAATTGAAATGTTGAAATATTGAAAAAATAGAAAATAAAATATCTTTACAACTAATTATTTTTATGATATAATAAACATCAATACGATAGATAAAAAAGTAAAAAAAATGAAAGTTATAACTTGATTGTTATAGAATAAATTCAATTTATTAATAAGGAGTTATCAAATGAATATTAAAAGATTTGGTGAAGGAATAACGCTTCTTTGGAAAGATAGAAAAAGATGGGCTGGTATGCCTCTTTCATTCACAAGATATTACTTAATTGAAAAACCTAATCAATGGATAAAATTGTTCACATCAGTTGGATTATTTTCAACAGTTGATGAAGAACTTTATTTATTTCGTGTTTTTGATGTTACCGTTCATCAAACCTTTTTAAACAAAATTTTTAATGAGGGAACAATTATTCTCCATGTTAATGATGAAAGTAGTGATGAAATCGTTTTAAAAAGGGTTTTAAATCCGTTTAAAGTTAAAGAAAAAATAGCGGACATGGTTGAGTTTGAAAGACGAAGAAGAGGCTTTAAACTCGCTGAATTAAATACGTAAAAACAACTCATCACAATATTTCAATGTCTTATACTTACATAATTATTTTAGATTTATAAACTTGTAAATCAATAAAATATTAAACAAAAAATTTAGAAAACCTTTTGTTTTCAGATTTTTTGTTTTTTTTAATAGAAATTAATTATTAATAGAAATTAATTATCGACAAAGTCCACAGTATTTACATTTATTTTTTTGTCGTAAAAATGAAACAACGCAAATAAAACTTATTAAAATTAAAAATACAACTAATATTACTAAAATGGTTGTTAGTAAACCGAAACTTTCATAACAATTATAAAGATTAAAAACTAAAAAAGAAATAAAATAAGCAACAATTAATTGTATGACTATTGCAATCATTGTCCATTTTATCCCTATTTCTTTGCTTAAAACAGCCATGGTTGCAATACAAGGACAATAAAGTAAACAAAAAGTCATGTAGGATAATGAAGATGAAGGCGTAAAACAAACAACAGATTGAGGATTTGTTAAACTTTGAGATATTTGATTTTCTGTTGAGTTTGAATTATTGTTAATTTCTTGTTGGTTATTTGAACTTGTTGCGGTGTTGATACCATTAAATATAGCAATAGAACTAACAACAATTTCTTTTGCAACAATACCTGCCAACAAAGCGGAAACGGCTCCCCAATTATTAAATCCTAATGGAGCAAAAATTGGGGCAAGAAATTCACCTAAAACCTGAATCATGCTTTTTTCATTGCTAAGTGGAACATAAGAAAAAGTAAAACTAAAACTGCTCAAACACCAAACAATAATATTCATAGAAACAAAAATTGTTGTTATTTTGATTAAAAAGGATTTCATATTAAGCCAAACAAGTTGTAAAATTCGTTTGGGTTTTGAAAGTCTATAAGGTGGAAATTCCAAGATAAAAGCGGTTTGAGTTGTTTTTAAACCAAATTTTTCTAAAACAACACTTATAAACAATGCAGTTATAACACCAAGTAAATACAATAAAAATATTATAAAAATATTACCAGCGCCAAAAAATGCACCACCAAGAACTGCATAAATTGGAAGTTTCGCACTACAACTCATATAGGGAGTTAAAATTGCAGTTTTTATTTTAGCGTTTTTACTGTCCATGTTGCGAGCGGTTAAAACAGCACTAGCACTACATCCAAATCCCATTAAAAGAGTATAAACGCTTTTTCCTGAAAGACCTATTTTTTTAAAAATATCATCAAAGCAAAAGGCAATACGAGAAAAATATCCGCTATCTTCTAATATTGCAAGAAACAAAAAAAGGAGAACTATTTGAGGAAGAAAGCAAATCAAACTTCCAACGCCGTCAATAATAGCAAACTGAATAAGACCGTTAATCCATTCTATTTGACAAAAGGAACTAAAAAAATTAACAAACCAACAACCAAATAAATCTTTAATTAAATAGTTTAAAATAGCGCTAAAAAATGACCCAATTGAAAAAAAGGTTAAATAGAATATACAAAGCATTAAAAATAAAAAGATTGGAATTGCAAAAATTTTATTGAGAAATATTTTATCTAAAAATTCTTCGCCATAAGCCGTCGAGGTTGTTTTATGTTTATTTGATAGTTTTAAATTGTTTAAATTGTTTTTTTTATTAATATTTTTATTGTTTTTTTTATTTTTTGATAAATATAAATTATTTTCTTTAAAATTTTGAAATTTTAAGATATTAAAATATAGAGTTTGAATATAATTATATTTTTCTTCAATAATTTTATCTAAATAAATATCAAAATTATATTTGTTATTTTTGTCGAATTTAAAAGAGTTGTTTTTTATAATATTATTATTTAGATTTTTATCTAAATGAATTTCTTTTTTAACATTTTCTAATATTTTTTTTAAATTATTTTTTTTAATAAAAAATTCATCTTGTTCAAAAATTTTTATAATAGAAAAATAATCTATTTTGTATTTTAATGAAAAATAATCAATTAAATTAAAAAATTCTTTTGAATATATTTTTTTAATAAAACTATTATAAAATGTTTTTTGTTTGGTGTTTTTTTTGTTTTTTAAATAAGTTGCAAGATTAGATTTAAAACTTCTAACATGATTTTTATTGTCAAAATCAAAACAATAAATTTTAATGTTTAATTCTTTTTCTAAATTTGAAAAATTTGGCAAATTTTTATTACCCATTGAATTAATTAACAAAACAACTTGACAATTTAACGACAATAATTCTAATGTTAAATACAAATTTCTTTGTAAATTATTAATATCACATGTGTTTAAAATAATGTTATTTTTATTATTAAAAATATAATTTATAGAAACTTGTTCTTCTAAACTAAAAGCGGTTAAAGAGTAAATACCAGGCAAGTCAACTATACTAAAAGATTGATTAAAAATATTAAATTGTTTTTGTTTTTCTTCAACCGTTACGCCATGCCAATTGCCAGTGTGTTCATGACTGTTTGTTAAATTGTTTAAAAGTGTTGTTTTGCCAGTGTTGGCGTTTCCAACAAGAATAAAATTTTTCATAAGACCTCTATTGATTTTTCTAATAAACATCTTAACTAAAAATATATTAAACATAATATAAAAAGAGTAAAATGTAAGAAAAATAATGATTAAAATAACAAATATAATGTAACACTAATTTGCAAGGTAAATTAAGAGATAATTTTTTAAGTAAATCAATAATTAGTCAATCTTAAAAATAATCTAATAATTTACAAGGCTAGATTAAATATTTATTGAAATTAAAATTATTCTATAATTTTTTATAAATTTAAAAAGTATATTGGAAAAGTTTTTAAGAAAACTGAAAATTAATATAGAATTTTTTTAAGATAAAATTAAAATATAAATCTTAGTTTAAATATAATAAAAATAATAAAAATTTTATAAAGAATTTTCTTTAATTAAAATATGAAAAGCAATTTCTTGACGCAAAGAAAGAGTGTAGTTTTTTATCTTAACTAAAAAAGTTTGTCCGAGCAAAGATTTTCTGATAACAACTATTTTTTCACCTTTGATAAAACCCAATTCTAATAAGCGTCGACGTTGTTTTATATTAAGAAAGTTGTCTATTTTTTTAATAAAATAGATTTTTCCGCATACACAATTACTTAAATTTAATGTGTTTGTTGTAATATTGTTAGGGTTTTCTTTTATAAATTTTTTGCAACATTTTCTTTGTAAGAGTTTCATAATTTAAAATATGAAAATAATATTTTTTATAGAACAATTTTATTTTTATTTTTTATAAAAAATATGAAACAAAAAAATAAAAGAAATTAAAATTAAAAAATTGTTATCATAAAATTGCTAATATTAAAATTTTAAAAAAATAAAATAAAAAAATGTCGAAAACTATCATTTTCAACATAAATTAAACATATATTAAAATTAAAAGGAAATAGGCTTTTGGAGTGTTCTTTTTTAGAATTGAGATGTAAAGAAGTTGTTAATGTTGTTGATGGTAAAAGATTAGGTCATATCATTGACGTTGTTTTTGATTTACAAAATTCTAAAATAACAGGATTAATTGTTCCAAATAGTAAAAGTTTTTGGAATGTTTTTAAAAGTGGGCAAGAACTTTTTATTCCATTTACTCAAATCTGTAAAATAGGTGAAGACACCATTTTAGTTGAGTTATATTCGCCAGCACCTGCACCAACAACATTTGTTGTTAACAAATAAAATATAAAATCATCAAATAAAATATATAATTAATAAATAAAATATATAATTAATAAAAGATAATTCTTAAATAAATTTATGTATGTCGTAAAGTATAATTTGTTACAAAAATAAAGTCTTTTATTAACAATTTTATTTATCATTGTATTTAAAATATGGTTTTATAATTTTAATTTATAAAAAATTAAATGTTTTTACATAGCGTATTAATAAATTAATAAATAAAAATGAAAGATAATACAATTTATTTAAATTTGATTAATAAAGTCTTTAAAAGTTGAAACATCAGTAAAATGGCGATAAACTGAAGCAAATCTAACATAAGAAACCTCATCTATTGGTTTTAATTTTTCCATAACCATTTCACCAATTTCTGAAGCGGAAATTTCTCCCTCCAATCTATTTTGAAGTTGTTTTTCTATATCATAGCAAATTTCATCTATAGTATTTAAACTAACAGGTCTTTTTTCACATGCTTTAATAATTCCTTTTTTAACCTTTTCGATATCAAAAGGTTGACGACTTCCATCATTTTTAACAACAAGAAGAGGTGCACTCTCTATTGTTTCATAAGTTGTAAAGCGTTTTTGACAATTAAGACATTCTCTACGACGACGAATAGAACTCCCCTCTTCTGTTGCACGAGAATCTAAAACTTTACTATTTTTGTAATTGCAGAATGGACACTTCATAAAAATGTTCTCCTTAAAATTTATTATTAAATATATTATTGTATAAATTATTAGACACAATATTAAATACAGCATTAAATATAATATTAGATACAACATTAGATATAATCTAAGATACGATATTGGATATATTGTAAAATAAAAACAAAAAAAAGTAAATTAATTTTAAAAAAAACTATTATGTTACATTTAATAGAAAATTATATTTACATTTATTTATTTATTTATTTATTTATTTTGTTAAACAGTCATAACCATAGCGAGAGTTATAGGACGTCTTTTTGTTTTTTTATAGATAAAATTAGAAACATATTTTCTAATTTCATTTTTAATTAAAGACAATTCCATTTCTTTAAAGTCGTAATTTTTAATAAAAGTACATAAATTATATTTTAGTTCGCGAACAATTGCATCTGCTTCGTCATTATAAATAACCCCTCGAGTTATTATAAAAGGTTCTCCAACAACTTCTGCAGTTATACCGCTTATATTGATAATAGCAACACAAAATCCATCTTCAGAAAGTTGTTTTCTATCACGTAAAACATTGCTATCAGTATCTCCAAGAGACATACCGTCAACAAGACGCATTCCTGCTTTTGTAAAACCAATTTGTTTGATATTGTTATTTGTTAATTCAATTTGCATTCCAATATCAGGAATAATAACATGTCTTGCTTCCATTCCCATAGAAACTGCAAGTTCTTTATGAATTTTCATGTGGCGATATTCACCATGAACGGGAATAAAGAATTTAGGTTTTATTAAAGCATGTAAGCATTTAATTTCTTCTTGGCAAGCATGACCAGAAACATGAACATCAGCAAGTTCGTCGTAAATAACTTCAGCACCTTTTTTATAAAGACGGTTAATAACATTATAAACATTTTTTTCATTTCCAGGAATTGGAGAGGCAGAAAGAACAACAGTGTCATTTTCGCCAATTTGTAGACCTTTAAATTCACCAGAAGCCATACGAGTTAACGCACTCATAGGTTCTCCTTGACTTCCAGTTGATATAATTAACAATTCATTGTCTGCATATTTAGAAATTTTATCTATGTCAATAATATTGTTCTTATTATAAGACAACTCACCAACTTTCATTGCAACTTCACTAACATTAAGCATACTACGACCAGTAAAAGCAACCTTACGCTTATATTTTTCTGCAAGATCTAAAATCTGTTGTAGGCGATGAATATTGCTTGCAAACGTTGCAATAATTAAACGATTTTGAGTGTGATTTTTAAAAGCAACTTCTTCTAAAACTTTTCCAACATTAGATTCACTCATAGAGTAACCCTTTCTGCCGACATTTGTGCTTTCACACATAAACAAATTAACGCCTCGCTTTCCCAATTCACCAAAACGAGCAAGGTCGGTCATAGAACCATCTATTGGAGCATAGTCAATTTTAAAATCACCTGTATGAACAATATTTCCTGCTGGCGTTGAAATACAAACTGCAAGTGCACCTGCTATTGAATGACTAACCTTAATAAATTCAATAGTGAAGTCGCCAATTTTTAAAAGATTTTTTGGTTTAACAACAATTGCTTTATATTTAACTTTTGAAAATTCACGCATTTTATTTTCAACTAACGCTATTGTAAGACGTGAACCGTAAATAGGGGCTTTTATTTCGTTTAAAACAAAAGGCAATCCACCAATATGGTCTTCATGTCCGTGGGTTAAAATTATTGCTTTTATTTTGTGCTTGTTGGCTATTAAATAACTAATATCTGGAACAACAACATCTATACCAGGAAGGTCATTATCTGGAAATGTCAAACCACAATCTAGAATAATCATTTCGTTTTCAGTTTCAAAAACCGTCATGTTTTTTCCAATTTCACCAACTCCTCCTAAAAAAGTTATTTTAACCTTACCTTTATTTTTCAAATCAACTCTTTCCCTTATTTCACTATTACCTAATTGTTTGCTATTGTTTTTTATTAAATTTTTTTGTTTTGTTTTTGGGTTAAAATCATTTTTTAAATTAATTGATTTATTGTTAAAATTGTTTTTATCTTTAAATTGACTTAAATTAGTTGTTTCGGTTGATAAAGAATTATCTTTATTTTGATTAAAATTATTTGTAAAATTATTTAATGTTTGATTTTTATTTGTAAATATATTCATTTTTTATTTCCTTTTTTTATTTAAGTTTGTATGTTTTTTTATATTTTTTATTTTTATTTTTTTAAATATATTTTTTATTTAATATATTTTTTTAAAATATTTTATTTTTTATTATTAATCTATGTTTTTTTAATTGTTAAAAGTTTTATATATTTCATTTATAAAATTAATAATAATAATTTTTAAATTATCAAGTTTATTTAAAAAAACTTATTTAAACTAAATTTTACTTATTTAGATTTTTTTCTAATAATGTTTTTTTTATTATATTATCTTATATATCATAAGATTTTAATAATTTTTAAAATATTTTAATTCTTTTTTTTCTTAATAATTTTTGTTAAATTAATTTTTGTTTTATTGTTAAATTTTATATAAAATTTTTAAATACATTAATTTTTTTGTTTTTTAATTGTATTTTTTAATTGTATTTTTTATTATTTTAATGTAAATTTATAGGGAATACAATTTTATTAAATTTTAAATAACCAGTTTTAATTTTCTAACAGAATCTGTTTCTTCTAATTTTTTAGGAGTTACAATAGTTTCAGAGTCAACATAAAATCTCATTCCCTGACTTCCAAAGAACATAACCATTTCAAAAATCAAAATCCAAAAACTGAAAATTGGAACAATCAAAATTGCGGAAAAGACTCCAAAGAAACTTAATAGTGCCATTGTTATAGCACATATAATAATGCTTGTGCTCCAAGTTCTATAAAATCTTCTGGAAACTGCTTTAACACCTTTTCTTAATCCTGTAAATTCATTGCAATTGAATGTTACAATTGCCGGCATAAATCCACTTAATATTGTTGTTTTTATTGAAATTGTTAATAAAAGAAAAACAAATAATATAAAAGGTAAGGCATAAAGAAGAAGCCCTCCAATATTAACTAAACACAACAAACCATAAGCACCTGCAAGAATAAGTAAATTATAAGGAAGAGTTATTATAGAATAAAGCAGAGAATATGAAATAGAAACTTTAAGTTTTTTAATTAAACTTGCAACAAACCCATACTTTGTTTGACTAGCCATAAATCCATATAAAGTTTCACCAACTGCAATATCAGAAAAACGCCAAAGTGTTGGAAGAAGTATGAACGTTAATAAAATTAAATAGATTAATGTCCAGGGGGCAAAAATCAGCATCTCTCCAAGAATATTTAGAATAATTTGAACAATTGCGAATAAACTTAATAACATATTAGAAAAACTAGAATTAAAATTATAACTTGTTAAAAAAGATGAAATGCTTTCTTCTAATTCTTGGACATTTGTTAAACTATTAAAAGTTGGAAGCGTTATGCAAAACAATCCAAACACAAAAGCCAAAATTATTAATTTATAAAATAAAAGTTTCCAAACAGTTGAAAAGTTTGTCATTAAAAGTTTAAAAGAATTTTTAAACATCATAAGGCAAAAACTCCTTAAAAGAAATTATATTTAAAGAATATAATAAAGAATTTTGTTTTATTTAATTTTTAAATTGTTTTTATATATATTAGAAATTAAAATTTAAAATATTTTTTTTATTGCATTTTTTATTGCTAAATATATTTTAAATATTATAAATAAATTAATCAAAAATTTTATTTTTTATTATTTAATATAATAACTTAATATAATAAAAACATAACTTATTTTATAATAAGAAGCAATCAAAAATGAAGATATATCAATAAGATTAACATATTTTAGTTTTATTTAGAAAAGAAAAATAATTTTTATTATTAAAATATAATATTTTATAAAACAATAAAATAAAACAACTTTTTTTAAATAATATAATAAATTTTAACAATATTAATAATTATGTTGTCAAATAAAACTTAACTTATGTGGTGAAATAAAACTTAATTTATACCATATAAAAAACATATTTTTCTTATAAAAACTATAAAAACTTTATTATACTTATAATTTATAATTTAGATGTGATATTTTTAAATTTCATAAGATTTTAATTTTTATAAGTTTTCAATTTTTATAAGTTTTCAATTTCGTAAAAACAAAACCTACAAATCTTTTGTAAATAAAACAACAAAAAAACTAGTTGATTTATGACTATTAAAGTAAATATATCATACAACTTTATAAAAATCAAGAAAAATTTAAAAAAGAAAAAAGAAAAGTTATCAACATATTCACAATCAAGTTGTGTGGAAATGTGGATAACTTTGTTTTATCAATATAATTATATATTTAATCAATTCTAGTAAGTTAAAAAGATATATTAAAAAATAAAGAATTTCAATTAAAAAATTTTAATATTAATTTTTGTTGTTTGTTATTTAACGACAACGTTTTCTGCTTCTAAAATTCCATTTAAAGAATTAATAAGATAGTTACTTATATTTACAGTTGTTTGAGTTTTGAAAACGTTTTGAGTTTCTGTACATTTTATAATAACACTATTTTCCCCTAAATGCTCTTTTAAAACTTGCATAACTTTTGCATAAAGTTTTGAGTTTTGAGTGTTAAATCTAAGATATAATTTTCGTTGAGGAATTAAGTTTTTATTTTCTTCTTCATCATCTATAATCCAAGGAATAACATTTTCACAAATAACAACGGGAGCCTCTCCATCACGAATTGATAATTTTCCAACAATAGTTACTAAACTGTCTTGTTGCAGTTTGTTTTTTAATTTTTCGTAGGCTTTAGGAAAAACCATCAAATTAATTGTTCCATACAAATCTTCCAAACTACACATAGCCATTTCTTGTTTAGATTTTTTTGTTATATGTTTTTTAACCTCTGTTAAAATCCCTCCACAAGTAACGCTTGTTCCATCTGGAATTGAAAACTCTTGTTGATTTTCAACTTCTTCGCCATCTTCATTTGTCATTCCATCATTATCTTCAACAGCAATCATATCTGAAGTTAAGTTAAAGTCGTTAAATTTGTCAACATAATCGTTAAGAGGGTGGCCAGAAATATAAACTCCAACTATTTCTTTTTCATATTTAAGTTTTGTTTCTTTGTTATATTCTTTAATATTAGGAAATTTAAAATGGTCTGTTTGTGCTATACCTTCATTATCAAAAAGTGAAAATTGCCCAGACTCTTTATTTTTTCTATCTTTGTTGATTCTTTCAACAAGATATTCATAACTTGCAATAAGAGCAGAGCGAGCAATACCAAAACAGTCAAAAGCCCCACTAAAAATTAAACTTTCCAAACATTTTTTATTTAATGCTTGATTTTTAACACGTTTCAAAAAATCTTCAAAATCTTTAAATTCACCATTTAACTTTCTTTCTTCTATAATACTATCAACAACGCCAATACCGACATTTTTAAGAGCACCAATACCAAATCTTAACTTTCCATTTTCAACGCTAAAATATGTTCTGCTTTTGTTGATGTGTGGTGGAAGAACTTCGATTTTTTCTTGACGAGCATAGGTTACATATTTTTTTATTTCGTCCATATTGGTTATTCTGTTGTTAAGAACTGCCGTCAAAAATTCAACTTCATAATAACAACGTAAATAAGCGGTTTGATAAGTTAGATATCCATAAGCAGCGGCGTGGGACCTGTTAAAAGCATAACTTGCAAAACTTTCCATTTCGGCAAAAACTTGTTCTGCAACTTCTTGTGGAACTCCGCGGTTAACACAACCAGGAATATCTTTTTTTCCATTAGGGTCTTTCCATCCAAAGATAAATTTTTCTTTTTCCAAAGCCATTTTGTCAACTTTTTTCTTCCCCATAATACGACGAACATTATCTGCTTGTCCCAAAGTGTAACCGCCAAGAACTTGAAAAATTTTCATAACTTGTTCTTGATAGACAATACAACCGTAGGTTACTTTAAGAATAGGTTCAAGAAGAGGGTGGGCATAAACTATTTGTTCTGGATGCATTTTGTTTTTGATGTAGCGAGGAATACTATCCATTGGTCCTGGTCTAAAAAGTGCAACCCCTGCTATTATGTCTTCTAAGTTATCTGGCTTTAATTCTTTCATGAATTTCTTCATTCCGCCACTTTCAATTTGGAAAATAGCGTCTGTGTTTCCACTAGATATCATTTCAAAAACTTTTGGGTCATCATAACTCATGTTATAGAAGTCAATATCAACACCATGAATTGCTTTTATATATTTTAATGCTTTATCAATGTCGGTTAAAGTTCTTAATCCTAGAAAGTCCATTTTTAAAAGCCCCAAACTTTCAAGTTCAGTCATATTAAATTGAGTTGATATATCGTTGCCGTTTTTGGCAAGAGGAACAAACTTATCAATTCTATCGGGAGCAATTAAAACACCAGCAGCATGAGTTGATGTGTTACGTGGAAAACCTTCAAGTTGTGAGGCCAAATCAACAACTTTTTTCAAAAAATTATCACTTTCATAAGCATTGCGAAGAGATGGTATTATATATTTTTCATTTTCAGGTTTGTTTGTTAAACCAAAGTAGTATTTTAAAACAGGAGCATGAAGACCTTCAGGAATTTTAGAAGGTATGTCTTTTGATATTTTATCAATTTCGCTATAAGGCATACGCAAAGTTCTGGCAACATCTCGTAAAGCATTTTTGGCTGCCATAGTTCCAAAGGTTATAATCATAGCAACATTTGTTTCGCCGTATTTTTGTCTTGCATATTCAACAACTTCAAGACGGCGGTCATAACAAAAATCAACATCAAAATCAGGCATAGAAACCCTTTCAGCATTAATAAAACGTTCAAAATAAAGGTCGTGTTTCATAGGGTCAATAAGAGTAATACCAGTTGTGTAAGCAACAATACTCCCAGCACCGCTACCACGCCCAGGTCCAACAGGGATATCATGTTCTCTTGCCCAATTTATGTAATCCCAAACAACAAGGAAGTATTCAACAAATCCCAAACGATTTATAAGTTCAAGTTCCATTTCCATTCTTTCTTTTATTTCGTCGGTTATAACTGGATAGCGTTTTGGAAGCCCCTCATAAGCCAAATGACGCAAAAATTCATAAGCAGTCATACCATTAGATGGAACATAAGGGGGAATATAGTTTTGGTTTGCTGGGAGAACATATTTTTCATCAATACCGGGAATGTCTCCAAAAGCCTTACTTTTTATTGTCACATCACATTTGTCTGCAATTTCCAAAGTTGCGTCAAAAGCCTCTTCAAAATTAGGAAGAGCCAACTCCATTTCTTCGCGAGTTTTTAAATAAAATTCTTGAGTTGAAAATTTCATACGGTCTGGGTCGTCAACAGTTTTGCCCATTTGTACACACATTAAAATATCTTGCATTTCCGCGTCAGTTTTTTCTAAATAGTGGACATCATTAGTTGCAACCAATTTTATATTTAATTTCTTACTAATTTCAACTAATCCATTTAAAACTATTTTTTGTTCAGGAATATTATGGTTTTGAATTTCCAAATAAAAATCACCAGGAGCAAACATATTTTTTAATTTTTCTGCTAAATTAATGGCATCGTCCATTCTTCCTGCTAATATAAATTGAGGGATATGTCCTGCCAAGCAAGCAGACAAACAAATTAATCCTCCACAATATTGTTGAAGAAGATTATAATCAATTCTAGGTTTATAATAAAAACCATCAATAAAAGCCATTGAATTAAGTTTCAAAAGATTATGGTAACCCTCATCATTTTTAGCAAGCAAAATTAAATGTCCCATGTCCGCTTTGCCAGTTTGACGATGCATGTCTTCACAAATATAAAATTCTGTTCCAATAATAGGTTTAACTTTGTTTGCTAAACATTCTCCATAAAATTTTAAAGCACCATACATATTTCCATGGTCGGTTATTGCAACCGCACCATCTCCTCTTTCTGCAACTTTTGCAACTAAATTTTTTATTTTAGTTGCACCATCTAACAAACTATATTCAGTGTGAACATGTAAGTGAACAAACCTTTTCATACAATACTCCTTGTTTATTAAAATAGATTGATAAAAAAATAAAAAAGTTTTATAAAACTATTTAAAAAAATAAAAAATAAATAATATTTTAAAATAAGAAATTTTTAGTTTTAATATTAAGTTGAATTATTATACATTTTATAACGAAATTAGTCAACAGTTAATAAAATTAAAAATATTTTAAAAATTAATAAATACGAGGTCTTGAAGGAATTTGAAATGTAAAACAAACAATAACAATAACACATTCAAAACTAACAAAAATTTGCAAATATGAATAGTTAGAATAATTTAAGTTTGTTTTTTGAATAAAAGAAGATTGCAGATTGTTGTTTTTATCCAAACTGAAAATTATATTTCCAGATGAAGTCATCAACATATTTTGTTTATCAACTCCACACTTAATTAATCTATCAATAACATCATTGGAAGGAAAACCGTAAATGTTGTTAGAGGAGAGAGAAAAAACCGCAAATTTAGGTCTACAATATTCCAAAAATTCATCAGTTGTTGAAAGTGAACTGCCGTGATGAGAAACATCTAAAACATCACACTTCAAAATATTAGAATACTTAACAACAACCTCTTCTTCAATAGACGCTGTTGCATCACCAGTAAATAAAAATTTGTATTGTTTTATATCATTGCTATTGCCAACATTGAAACTATTGTTATTGGTTAGATATGTATTGTTACTGCTTCTTGAAATATAATTTTTATTGTTAATATTATTCGTGTTGTTAATGTTGTTGTTGTTTATTATTAATTGATTATTTGTTTGAGCGGAAGAAATAAACTGAGTAAACAACATAATAGGCGAATAGGAATTTGAATCTGAAACATTATCTTGGCTGGGTGATAAAAATGATAAAATTGTTGATGGTGAAGTAATTTTAACTCCTTCGTAATTATATATAACAGAACAATTTTCTTTTTCTAAATCTTTTGCTATATTGGTGTTTATAATTCCATCATCAACAACAATTTTGTCAAGCAAATCAAATTTTAAGGCTTCTTGTGTTGTTAATATTTTAGGTCGATAAAAATTTTTAATATTATAATTTTCAAAAATAAAAGAAGCATTGCCGGCATGGTCTTCATCAAGGTGAGTTATAATAAAATGGTCAAAAGTATTTGTTGAATTTGAATTTTTAAAAAAATATTGTTGCAAATAAGAATGAAGTTGTTGTTCGTATGCCTGACTACCACAATCAATTAAATAAGTTTGGTTGTCAAGACTTCTTATTGCTATTGCTTTTCCTTGTCCAACATCAATAAAATGAACATAAAAATTACTTTCATCAAAATTAAAAGAATTGTCTTTAAAATTAAATAAAGCAACAAATTGTGAAGAAAATAAAAAAGAAAAACAAAGAAGACAAGTTAAAATTGAGCAAAGTAAAAGTCTATAATCGAAATGGTATCTTTTTCTAAAAACAGAAATTGCTCTTGCTTTTATAATTTTTTCAAGTTTCTTGCTTTGTTCATAAGATTTTTCTATTTCCTTAAAGCGTTTATCGCTAACATTTATATTGAAATCTTTTAATTTTTTCATTTGTTTATGTTTGATAAATAAAATTAACCAAATTAATAAATAACAGAATTAATAAGTAATAAAATTAATAAGTAATAAAATTAATAAGTAATAAAATTAATAAAAATAAAATCAATAAATAACAGGTTTTTCTAAACTATTCTTACGTTTATATTTTCTAGATTTTTTAATAGGTTTTTTATTAAACAACTTAATAATTTCAGGCATATTGTTAATAGCCTCACGATAACCTTCTTCAATCATATCTAAAAAACCTTCTGTTTTTGTTGACTTAAATCTTTTTGTTTCCGGTCTTAAAACGACATCAGCATTAACATAACCTTTAACAACGTTACTTTGCATTAAAATTCTAATAGTACACCCCAAAACATCAAAAAGTTTGGTGCTATTCGTTCCATACAAACGAGATTTGTTAACATCAACAGCGACAACATAATCACAATCAAACAATCTTGGAACATCAGCGGGGAGAGTGTTGTGTAGACCGCCATCACATAATAAAAAGTTATCAAAGGCAACTGGCTGAAAGATACCTGGAACACAACAACTTCCAGCAACTGCTTTTGCCAAATTACCTTTTGTTAAGCAAACTTCATTAGTTGATTTAATATCAACAGCAACAGCGGAATAGGGAAGAGGAAGGTCTTCAATATTGATATCACCCAGATTTTGAGTTATTATTTCTTCAATTCCATCAGTTTTAGAGGGCATAAATAAAATTTTATTACTTTTAATATCTTTTATTTGAATGTTTTTAGCAATTTTAAAAATTTGGTCGAAAGAATATCCAGCGGCGTAAAAAGCACCAACCAAACTTCCAACACTCGTTCCAGCAACATAGTCAAATTTTAAACCGTATTCTTCAAAAGCCTTGATTGCCCCAAGATGAGCAAATCCTCTTGCTCCACCTCCGCCAAGAGCCAGACCCATTTTAACTTTTTTCTTATTTCCTAAAAGATAAATTTTTTTCAAATTTGCCTCCAAAATTAAAGTAATATAAATCTTATAAATACAAATAAAAAAGTAAAAAAAAGTAAAAAGCAAAAAAGTAAAAACAAAAATATTATAATAAACTTTTTTATTTATATAGCAATTTATAAAAATCTTAAAATATATTTTATTTAAATAAGAAATTCAATTTATAATTAAATTTTAAAAAACTAAAATCATTATACCATAAAATTAAAATTAATACTACAAATTACTTAAAAAAAATCTAAAACATTATGTTGAATTATAAAGATAAAACGTTAGAACAATATTTTTAAATTATTAAAAATTTTATGTTTTAGATTTAAAAATATAGAATTATATAAAAAAAATGCTAAAAAGCATTTTTTTATTAGTTAAAATTTGTTTCTTTTATTGTTTATTGAATTATCATTATTTTCACTATTTATTTTATTTGTGTTTTCTTCTTCATTATCAATAAAATATTTTTTTAAATATTCATTATCTTCTTGTTGGTTTTGATTAGATGTGTTGTTTTGTTGTTTATTTACATTTTCTTGATTGGCATTTTCAAAATTATCTCGATTTACATTTTCTTGGTTAGAAATATCACTATTAGAGTTAGCAGTATTTGAGTTCTTTGTATTTTCTGTTGATTTATTAGATTTGTTATCTTGAATATTGAATAAAGTTTTGAAAGATTGAGAAAAAGATTTATTTTCCGTTTCATCACGAATAACAAGAAGAAGTTTGTCGAATAAATACAAAAGCGCCAAAGTTATAATAGACCAAAGAATTGTTATTAGTATTTGAAGCATTATATTGCCAAAGGATAAATAACCAATACCGCCAATAGCAACGTAAACAATAGTTCCTGCAATGATAGAAATAGTCATGTTTAAAAAGTTTTTAGTTTCAAAATTTTTAAAGCAATTGAGGTATTTGTGAATGAGAAAACCAACACCAAAACAAACTGCAAATGATAAAGCCCAAATTAATAAAGGTGCAAGACCAACACTAAATCCATAACTAAAATCAACAGCAAAACTATAAATCAATAATAACGCTAAACTAATAAAGATTAAAGTACTTGCAATGATAATTAGAAATTGCAAATTATCTTGTTTTGTATATTTGTTGAAGAAATAAAAAGTAAAGTAAGAAATAATAACAAAATGCAAACAAGCGAGAGAAAAACCAACACTAAACATATCACATTGATAATTAGTAAAAAATAAAAATGCGGTTTCTATAACTATAAAAACAATAAGCCCAGTTCTGCCCATAAACCTTGCCAAAAGCCAAAGAACAGCAAAACTTAAAATAAGAGACAATAAAAATAATAAAATACTCATGACTAAACTCCTTAATTATCTATAATTAAATTACACAAAAAATGTTAATAAGTCAAATAAAAATACAAAATATCTCAATTGTAATAAAAATATAATTAATTTTATCCCAAAAACAAAATTTTATAAAACTAAAAAATTATAAAAAAATTTGAAACTTTTAATTTTTAAATAAAAAAATAACAAAACTTAAAAAAAATAATAATATTTATTTATAATAAAAAATTTATCATACAAAACTTAAAAGGATTATAAATTATATAATTATAAATAAATTTTTAGAAATAAAATAACTAAAAAAAGTATAAGTGTAAAAATAACAAAACATTTTGTTTGTTATTGTTTGTTTATTATTAGAAGAGAAAAACAAAAAAAATAAAAATTAAATAAAAATAATAAAAAATTAAAATTTTTCATTTAATAAATAATCAGTTGAAACATTAAAAAACTTAGCGAAGTCAAGCAAAACTTGAATATTAGGAATAGTTAATCCTGCTTCCCAGCGGGCAATAGCAGCCTGACTATATCCAATTTGTTTTGAAAGCGCTCTTTGACTTAGCAAATTTTCTTCACGCAATAATTTTAATTTTTCACCAAAAATAATTTCAACACTTTTCATTACATTAATAATAATATAATATGTGAAAAATAACTTGACATATACAGAACTGTATCATATAATTAAAAAAATCTTAAAAAAGGGGTTGAAAATTTATGAGAAATAAACAAATAATAAAAAAAACAATATGTTTGATTATAATATGTTGTTTGTTTTTTCTAAGCGTTGTTGTTGGAATAAATGCTTCAAAGAATATAAATTTTAATATAGGACTAAAATTTAATCCAGATTTTTTATGCGAAATAGAAGTTAAAAATTCAAATGGAGAATATGTTTCAATATTTAATAATTATCAACCAAGTACTGTAAATAACGACTACATATATAAAATAGAAAACAACACACTGCAATTAAGTATTCCAAAATTAGAAAATGCCTTAGGAACTACATTAACTTTTCGAATTAACAACTACACTCAAACAACAGGAATTAGTGTTAAATTTGAAATTAAAGACAATACAAATAATGTTTTAAGTAGCGAACAAATATATAAAATTTCAGCATATAATCCAACCACCATTCCAGAAAACCAAGAAAAAACCATAACTCTAACTAATGGAACATATCTTTGTTTAGAAATAAATGAAGAGATTGAAGTTTTTTCATTAACCTTAACAAAAACAAATAATGTTGGAAAGTTTCTAGCAGTTATATATTTAAGTAATGAAAATAATGATGTTTTAGAAAAAGTTTTTTCAACGGAAACAATGGCAGTATCTTCAATGCCGTCAACATATACATTAAATTATTTTTTTGAAAAAGGTAAAATATACAATTTACGCTTTTTGGGTTTTGTTGAAAATGTTACATTTTCCTATGATATTGTAAACGGGCATTCAGGTGGCACAGACTATTATGGTGTTGTTTTTACAGATAACGCAACCGCAACATTTTATGGCGAAAGAGTGCCAACACCAGGTTAAGAGTGTATTAAGAATTACCTATTATAAATAAAAATTTTTAAGTTGAAATAATAATTGTATCTGTTGGATAAGCATTGGCTTTTGCAACTGGAATTTGCGAAACAACCTTTCCTCCCAAACCGTCTATTTCGTAAGCGAGTTTCATTTCGTTTAGTTTGTTTATTGCTTGCGTTAAACTTAAACCAACTAAATTAGGCATTTCAAAAGGTTGAAATGTTTGACTTGTTATACTTGGGTCGTCTGGCGGAATGCTATACAAATCAAACATTTCCTTAAAAATCATTTTGGCGTAAGGCGACGCAACTACACTTCCAAAATATGCCCCAGTTCCAGGTTCATCAACAGCAAGAAGAAGAATGTATTGAGGATTATCAACAGGGTACGTTCCAACAAAACTACTAACATATTTTCCACCAGCAATTCCTGTTTCGTCATATTTTTGAGTTGTTCCAGTTTTTCCTCCAACAGCATATCCAGGAACAAAGGTGTATTCTCCTGTTTGCTTACTAACTGTTAAATTTAACATATCATTAATAATAGAACTAACGTTAGAACTAATAGTTGTTCTTTTAACAGTAGATTGATAAGAAGATATAATTTCGTTATCTTTATTTGTTAAGGTTTTAACAATATGAGGAGTTAAGAGATTTCCGCCATTAACCGCAGAAGCAATAGCAGTTATTTGTTGAAGAGGTGTAACGGCAACAGCCTGCCCAAAGCCCATACGAGCAAGGTCAACAGTTTTAACTAAGTTTTTATTCATTAATATACCGCCACTTTCACCACTAATTTCTATTCCAGTTGGCGTTCCAAATCCAAAAATATTAAGATATTGATAAAATCTTTCTAAACCAATTCGTTGTGCGAGGGTTGTGAAAACACAGTTACAAGAATTTGCTAAGCCCTCTGCGAGAGATTGTGAGCCATGACCGATTGACTTCCAACATTTAATTTTTTCCCCATCAACTATAACGTAACCCGGGCAATAAAAACGGTCTGTTAATTGAGCAACGCCAAGTTCAAGAGCAATACTCATGGTTATTATTTTGAAAGTACTTCCAGGTTCGTAGACATCAACAACGGTTTTATTTTTAACTGTTTCCATAAGAAAAGAAACATCATCACGAGGAACATTGTTGAGGTCAAAACTTGGTTTATTGGACATTGCAAGAATTTCACCATTTTTAGCATTCATAACAATACAACTAACTGATTTTGCTTTTTGTTCTTGCATAACAAGATTTAAAACTCTTTCAACTATAAGTTGAAGATTAGCGTCAATAGTTAGAGAAATAGTGTTACCCGCAGTTGCATCAATATAATAGTCTAGCATATTTTCCAAACTAACCCCAGTTAAATCACTTTGAACTAAACTATATCCAGATTTTCCAGCGAGTTGTTCGTTAAAGTATGCTTCAATTCCTGCCTGCCCAACGTTATCAATTGTAACAAATCCTAAAACCTGAGTTAATAAATCTCCGTAAGGATAAGACCTCGTTATATTTTCTGTTAAATAAACTCCATCAAAATCTTTTTCAAAAATTTTTAAAGCGTCATCGTTGTTAACTTGAAGGGAAATAAGAACTTCACTAACTGATTTATTAGTTACTTTTTTGTAGACATCAGAGAAATTTAATTTTAATGTTGAAGCCAAAAATTCCGCAACAAGAGAAGTCTCTTTAATTTCTTTTGCTCTGGTGTATAAACTGTATGAAGATAAACTTTTAGCCAAAACAGCACCATTTGTATCCAAAATTTTTCCACGCTCTGCAATAATGGGTAAACTTCTAGTCCATTGGTCTTCCGCTTTGTTTTGAAGCCAAGCACCATTTATAATTTGAACAACACCAAGTCTTAAAAAAATAACACAAAATAAAAACGCAAACACTAAAAGAAGTGTAAAAATGCGTTTTTGCAGTGAAAAAAGATTATGACCTCCTCCCAACTTTCCCTCCAAAGTTAAGAAAATAACAAATATAAAAAAGATAAATAAAACCTAAAAAAAGACAAAATCAAAAATAAAATGTTTGTTTAAATCTATATAATATATGTTAAAAAAGGTCAATTTTATGAAAAAAATATTTTTAATAATTTATATTAATAAGAAATGCATTTTTCAATAATAATTAAAATTATTTTATGGTGCAGGACAACGAGCAGCATTTTCAACTAAAAATCCATTAGCATAAAAATTATCATATCCATCTTTTCCTTGTAAATCGGTTACATCTAGTGTGTAAGTTAGTTCTGCGGGTTTAGTATAAGTTGTTATTTTTATTAATTTTGACCAACCATCAACAGTTTTAACCATATCACCAATAATTGGAATTGGATAATTATTATATTGTGTTAGAGATTTCCAGCCATCTTGAGTATAAATAGGATGATATTCACTAGCGTCAACAATACATCCATTTTCTAATTCATATCTAACATAATCAACAGTTAAAGGTCCAACAACTGCTCTTTTAACTAAACCTATAACATTTTCTTGCGTGTCATAGTTATAATAAACAACATAATCACCAATTTTAAAATCTTGAATTTCTTTAGTTGTTCCATTTAAATCAATAAGAACTTCTGTTCCATAAACAAAACAACAAGCTTGAAATTCAAAAGAAGTTGTTAAAATTATGTTATCGCTTATAATTCCGCTGATAGTTTTGTCTTTATAATATGGTGAAGTTATTGTATAATTACTTAAACCGTTTATAGTTGTTGAAACAGGTACTACTCCGCCATTATATTGGTTTCCGGTTGGATAGCCAGAAACAATTAAAGAAATTGATGCTCCTTTTTCAAGTTTAACATCAAATTCTACTGTTGTTTCATAGTTGTCTGATATATTATCAACAGAAATCCAATCATAAGTTGTTTCATTGTAGGTTAATTTTAAACCACAAACAGATGTCACTCTATTTGTAGAATTTATTTTTAAAGTGAATGAAACATAAGGTTTTTTTGCAGTTGCTGTTATTTTTATTAAAGGTAAATTTGTTGGTGTGTTATAGTCTATATTGTTAAGCGTTGATGTTGGAATGATAAGATTGCCAGAAGATAAATTATATGTATATTCATCAGTTGTCAATTTTGTGTATGTTGTGTTCGTTGCATTAGTTAAAATCTCAACTTCACAACTTTCAGGTAAATCATAATTTGTTTCAGCAGTTAATGTTGTTTCATAATTATGAAGTGGACTAAAATAAATATTATTAACAGTTAAATTTTGTAATGACGTTTCAACATTGAAAGTTTGTGAAATTTCAATTTTATAATTTATTTTTCCAGCAAGAGCAATTTTTCCATTCAAAATTGTTTCATTATTTATAGGAATATTGTGAGCATAAGAAATGTTGTATAAATTATCAGGATTTGCATCATTTATTGCATTGATAAAAACGCTGATATTAACACCTTCATCATTGGTTTTATTTAAAGTTTTATTTATAACTATAAATTTTAAATTATCATTTTCATTTAAAGATGTTTGAATATTTAAATAATTTTCTTTTATATCAACATTATCACCAACGTTAAAACCATTAGTGTTATTAAAAACGAGCATTTTATTTTCGTTTTCGTCAAGAATATTATTGTCATTATTATCTATAAAATAATAAAGTTCAAGATAGAAATCAGGATTAAATTTAATAGCAATATTAAAATTTAAAGATTTAAAATTTGTTATAGCAATAACGCCTAATGCCATACCTGTAAAGCAAAATAAAATAATAAAACAACTTAAAAATATTTTTGTTTTAAAAAATTGATTTTTCATAAATTCCCCCTTTTTTACACTTCCTCCAACTGCGTATTTAATATATAAATACGCAGTAATTTTCAATATATAGTGAAAAATTTTAGCAAAAAGAAACATAAATAGAAGAATTAATAAAAAAATATTAAGTAATTTTAAAAAAATATTTGCTATTTATGTTTTATTATGCTAAAATATTTTTATAAAAATAAAAATAACTGCGTATTTATATATTATATACGCAGTTTTTTTAACTTAAAATTTTAACTTTTTTATTTTTTGTTTTTTAATTTTTTTCTTTTAATTTTAATAATTTTTTAATTCAATTTTGAGTCTTGATTAATTTTATATTTTATGGTAGAATAATAAATGCAAACTATATTTTTTTAAAAGGATATTTTATGAAAAAAATTGATTTTATTCACGAATACTATGTTGAAAGCAAAGATTGTTTAACTGAAAAACCTTTATTTAAAAATGCACATGCATTTTTTGATTTGCAAAAAGGTTATGGACTTGTTAAATTTGTTATTGAAGTTGATAATAAATCTTTTAAAATCTCTTTAAAAAAACCTTTAAGAAATGGACTTTTTTTTAATCAATGGTTTTTTACTTATAATAGATTTAATCATAAAGTTAAACTTGACCCATTAACAGAAGAAGATTTGCGAATTTTTTTAAATGTAACTAAAGCAATAGTTAATAAATATAATTTACCGGTAAGTTATAAAAGATTTTTTGAAATTTTGCCAAATCAAGCCAAAATTTTTAGTAAGATTGCCCAGATAAGCAATTTGTTGGAAAAATTAAATATTAATGAAAATTCAAACCCAAAATATCAAAAAATGGCATTTGAATTAAAAGAAGAAAAAAGCAGGTTATGTCAAAAATTGCAAAATGAAAATTTTTGCTTAATAAAAATGAAAAGAGCAAGAGATGCCTTTAGAAGACAACAAAAATTAGAAGAAAAAAAGTCGTTAGATTTAGTTAAATAATTTTTGTTATAACAAAAAAACAACTAAGTTATACAATCAAAGTTGTTTTTTTATTTTTTATGTTTTTATTTATTTTTTTATTTTTTTTGATTAGTTTTATATTAATTTGTTAGTCTTAATAATTAGTCTTAATAAATAGTAAAAAAATTTTTTAATCTTTTTTTGTTCTAATTCATTTTTTACTTTTTGTTTATAGCAATTTTTTACATTAAATTATGTATATTATTTTTTATTGTTTATATATTGTTTATATATTGTTTATATATTGTTTATATATTCTTTATATATTATTTTTTAAATTATTTTTAATTTCATTTTAATTTCATTTTTGTTGCATTTTTGTTTCATTTTTTTCACTTTAATTTTTACTTAAATTTTTCGTTTTTATTTTTAAAATATTTGAGTTATTCCCCATACTATTAAACCTATAATAACAGAAATTATATAAAGTGAAATTGTTATGTAAATATTCTGTTTAATATTATGATTTTTGGCAAAAAGAATAACTAATCCAAGTCCTGCACCAGCACATAATCCCGTAACTAATGCGGAAAAGGTTATAATTCCACTTGTGAAAAATGTGACTAAAACAACACTAATAGCACATGTTGGTATAAGGCCAACAAGACCTGCGACAAAGATTGAAATTATTTCACTAGTAGCAAAAAGTTTTTCTATATTATTTTCGCCAATCCAATTTATAATTAAGCCTAAAATAGCACCAACTACAAAAAGAAGAATTGCTATTTTAAAAGTATGTAAAAGTGCGTCGTAGAAAATATTTGTTGCACAGCAATGACATTCATGACACTCTTCAATTTCTTCAATTTGTTTATTATTTTTTATAGAATTATTGTTAATATTATTTTCGTTCAATTTTTGTTGATAATCATTTCTGCATTTTAATTGTAAACTTTTTGATTTTTTGGTTGTTGTAGGGGAAATGCTTTTACTTATTCGAAAATTTGAAGAAGAGCAACCATAATTTTTTTCCTTTATTTTAAAGTCAATGTTATTAGTTTCCAAAACGTTTGTTTTGCTATTTTCATTTATGTTTTGTTTATTGTTTTTATTTACCTTTTCATTGTCATAATTTTCATATATTCTATTACTTAATAGATTATCTTCATTTATATTTTTATTTAAAAGTTTAACATTATTTGTATTTGAATTTTTGTTTGTCAATTTTATTTTTTTCTTATTTTTATTATTTAACAAAATATTATTTTTATGGTTTTCGTGTTTATGATTTTCTGAGCAATCGCATATATCATGTCCGTTATATGGTATAGTTTTTTTTCTATTTTTAAAAAATATAAAATCTATTAGATATCCAAAAATAACAGCACTAATAAATTTGATACCCAATAATGCCAATAAGTCAAGATAATGCTCAGGATATAAAATTAAAATAGCAAATGCTTCATCGGAAGTTGCAATAAAAACAGCAAAAAGAGTTCCAATTGTTATTGCTTTTTTTGAATATAAATCTGCCATAACAGAAGCGAATCCACATTGAGGAACTATTCCAAAAGAACTTGCAACTAATGGACCAAATTTAGATGTTGTTTTTGCAACTTGACGTTTTTTGTTTTTATGCGAGAAATATCCAACTATAAGATAAACTAAATATAAAACAGGTAATGCTTTTAATGTGTCTAAGAATGCGTCTAATAAAACATCCCACATATATTTTAACCCAACCTCCTTTATTGATTTATTTTGAAAACTCAATAATTAAAAAAATTAAATTCGTAAATAAAAGGTTTTTTAAGCAAAATTTTGCTTGCCTCAAATTAAGACAAGCAAAATTATTAATTAAATAAATTAATTTTTAATTTAAACAAATTTTTTTATAATTCATTATTTATTTAAAGAAGATTGTTGATTTTGAATTGTTGATAATACAAAACAATTATCATTTGATTTTTCTATAAGATTTTTTAACAAATTTTCAATATTTGCATTATTCTCTTTAATAAATGCTTCTAAAAATTTAGCAGTTAAAAGTTGATATTCATACTTTGGTGATTTTGCTGAATTGTATTCAAAATTAACATATTGACTTTTTGAAAAACGGCCTCTTTGCATTTGCAAATCAGGAAGTCGTTCATTTACTTTTTTGATTATTGTTTGGAGTTGTTTAATTTCATATTCCAAACCATTTAATAAATCTTCGCTATTATGAGCGTTTAATTTTTCATTGATTAAAATAAATTGTTGTTTAGTTGATAATAATTTTGGAATGATAGGTAAATTGTTTTGTTTAATTTGTTCTTTCATGTAAGATTGATAATCTGAAATAATTTGATTATAATCAAATGAATAGTTACTTAATGCTTGTTTTTCTGGTTGTTCCAATTCTATAGATTTTTCTTTTTTGGCATTATTAACTGATTGATAAAAAATTTTATCAACGGCATCACCTTTAACAATTCGTTTTGTTTTTATTTTTGTCATTTTTTCCCCCAAACCTTTTATTATAGATTTTATGTATTTATTATAACTTTTTGTTGAGTAAATGTCAAGTACTAACTTTTTAGAGAAAATTTAATATTGTGTATAAATTGTTAAATTTTGTTTTATATTGCATATTTTTAAGTTTTTTATACAAAATATTATATATCAAAATTTTATAAAAAAATAAAAAATAAATAAATATTAAAAATATTAAATAAGAGAAATTAAAAATTATAAAATAAAAAAATTTAAGCGGAAAGTTTAAAATTATTTACTAATTTTGTTTTTAAAAACTTTAAGGAGTTAGAAATGAAAAATATTAATCCAAATACAAAAAAAAACAATATTCCCAAAGACCATGAAAATAGTAGATTTTACGATTATGTCAATAATTCTCACGATAATTTAAGTGATAATATAGGTTGTAATGAAAACAATTGCTTTAATGAAGTAAATAAAAAGCATACTGAACATGCTGAAAAAAACGAAAATAAGATATATAATAACAATTTGGATACTTATCAGAGAAATAATCATTTACATAATTCTTCTAAAAAGAAAAAAAATAGACTTTTTTTTAAAACTGTTGTTAGTGGTTTTGCTACTATTGCTATTTTGGCAGGTATTTTTGGATTTATTATTTTTGGTTTTGGAATTCATACAAATGATAAGATTGAAGATAGGTTTGAAATTGAAACTTCTAATGGTGAAATAGTTAGCGAAATAGTTTTAAATGAAAACTTGGACAAAAATGTTAGTTTGATTCATAATGGTGTTGTTTATAGTTTTAATGGTAATTATGGCGAAAATATTCAAAAGTTAGTTTCAGAACTCTATGTTCCCGCACAAAATGCAGAAGTTGTTTTTAATCCACAAAGTGAAGAAGTTTTTGTTTTTAAAGATGAAACACTTGGTCAAGAAGTTGATGTTAAAGCGTTGGTTGATAATATTCAATATAACATAAATCAGAATTTAGATATTCCTATAACTATTCCAACAACAATAATACAACCAGAAATAACCAGAACAGAACTTGATGGCTTAATTCAACTAAGGAGCGAGTTTACAACTTCAATAGCATCTTCTCCTGAAAACAGAAAGCACAATGTTAAATATGCGCTAAGTGCTTTCAATGGTTTGGTTGTTCAACCAGAAGAAATTATTTCTTTTAATAAAATAACAGGAGAAAGAACTTCTGCTAATAATTATAAAGATGCAAATATAATTGTTGGGGGAGAGTATGTTTTAGGTGCAGGTGGCGGAGTTTGTCAGGCGTCAACGACACTCTACAATGCTTTAATTAGAGCAGATTTAAACATACTTGAAGTTCACAATCATTCCCTGCCAGTTAGTTATGTTCCTTTGGCTTTTGATGCTATGGTTAGCGATGGTGGGTATGACTTGATTTTTCAAAATAATACTTTACACCCTATATACTTTATGACATATAGTGATGGTCAAAATGTTTCTGTTAAAATATTTGGCGAACCCTTAGAAGAGGGGTTGGAAATTAAAACAAGAACCGAAGAGGTTAAGGTTTTATCTCATAAAGGTGATAAAATAGTTGAAGATAAAGAAAAAAAATATATAAATAAGATAATGTTTAAAGGTGAATACTTACGAATAAGGTATCCAAAACAAGGAAGTGAGAATTTAGGTTTTTTACAATATTTTAAAAATGGAGAACTTATAGAAGAAAAAGAAATAAGGCATGTTTATTATCCTCCACAAGATGGTATTATTATGGAAGGAACAGAAGAATTGTTTGAGGGCATGGAACTTCCAGAAAATGATGTTAAATTTATAAATCCACAATAAAGTAATTATTATAAAAAAATTAATTTTTTAGATTGAATAAAATTAATTATGTATAAAAAGTTAAAAATTTCAAATTAAAAGATATTACAAAAATATATTAATAAAAATATTTTGTTAATAAAAAAACACATTTTAATAAAAAATTATAAAAAATTTAAAAATATAAGATTAATAGAAAAATAAAAAGAAAAGAATAAAAAAAGGGAAAAAAGAAAAAATAAAAAAGTAAAAGAAATAAAAAAATAAACTCACCTTTTAATTAAGAGGTGAGTTTTTAGTTACACTAGCAAGAATATATTATTCTTCAATATTTTCTTTTTTAGCGTTTTCATACGCTTCAAATATTGCAGAGCAAATTTTTTCTCGAGTTGCTGTGTTTATAGGATGAACAATATCCTTGAATTCTCCGTCTGGAGTTTTTCTGCTTGGCATTGAAATGAAAAGAGATTCAGCACCTTGAACAACTTTAATGTCGTGAACAACAAAGCAATCATCTATGGTTATAGAGGCAACTGCTTTAAGTTTAGAATCTTCTTTATTAACAAGCCTAACTCTGATGTCTGAAATGTTCAACAAGCCCTTATACCTTCCTTTTTAGTTTTTTGTCGAGAATAAAACAATTTAATATATTAACGACTTAATCATTTTATATGAAAAAATAAAAAAAATCAATTAAATTTTATATATTGACATACATTTTCTTTAAAGTAGATAAAAAAATTCTATAAAATAATTAAAAGTTTTTTATAAAGTTTTATTTTTTTATATATTTTTGATATAAAAAATATCAACAAAAAGTAAAAAAAATCATAAATACACAATATGAAATTAAATAAAAAAAAAGATTTGAATTTAAAATATTTTTTTATAGGTATAGGCGGGGTTAGTATGAGTGGGTTGGCACAAATACTAAAAAATCATGGTTATTGTGTTGCGGGTAGTGATATTAATCCTAAAACTAAAATTAGTGGCATAAAAATTTTTCATAAACATGACGCATCTAACATTAAAGGATTTAATGTTATTGTTTACAACTCCGCTATAAGCGAAGACAATGTTGAACTTGTTGAGGCTAAGCGAATGGGATTAAAAATATTGTCAAGGGCGGAATTGTTGGGAAAAATATCTAGTTTATATAAGAATGTTATTGCGATTAGTGGTACACATGGTAAAACAACAACAACAGAAATGATAGCAGAAATTTTTATACATGCAGGTTTAAATCCAACAATACATTTAGGTGGGATTAGTAATTTAACACGTTCAAATTTTTTTATTGGTGATAAAAATTATTTTATAACAGAAGCATGTGAATATAAAGACAGTTTTTTAAGTTTAAAAAATAAAGTTGGAGTTGTTTTAAATATTGAACCTGAACATCTTGATTATTTTAAAACAAAAAATAATATAAAGAATTCTTTTATAAAATTTTGTTATAACAGTTTTTATAACGTTATTATTAAAGAATGTATTGAAGAAGAATATGTGAACATTAAAAACAAGCAACAAACAAATAATTTAATTAACCAAGCAAATTTATGCTTGTTAAATGATAAAGCAAAAATAGATAAAAGTTTAATTATAAAAAAAAGTTATGATAACAATAAGATATTAATAAAATTAGACAAAACAAAAAAGGTTATAACTTTTGGTGAAAGTGGAGATTATCAAGCACTCAATATTAAATTAGAGGAAAATCACAAACTCAGTTATGATTGTTTTTATAAGAATAAAAAATTAACTAGAATAAAACTCAATGCTTGCGGACTACACAACATAATAAATTCATTGTCTGCCATAGCGGTTGCTAGAATATTCAAAGTTAAACTAAAAGATATTAAAACTGGTTTGGAAAATTTTAAAGGTGTTAAAAGAAGAATGGAAATTGTCAAACAAAATCCTTTAACAATACATGATTATGCACATCATCCAACAGAAATAAAAAAAACTATTTTAGCAATAAAACAATCATATATGAATAGCAACATAAAATACGATTGTAAGAATTGTTGCATAGAACAGCATAAAATATTGTTAACTGTTTTTCAGCCACACACTTATTCTAGAACCGCCATGTTAAAAAGGGAATTTATAGAAGCATTAAAATTGACAGATAAATTAATTCTTTATAAAACGTTTGAGGCGAGAGAAAAAAAAGAAAGTGGAATGAGTTGTTTAGAGTTGTTTAATGAAATGAAAAAAACTAATAGTAATATTGAATACTACGACAATATTGAAAATTTGAAAAAAAGAATATTATATCTTCAAAAAAATAATACTAATTTAATAACACTTATCTTGGGTGCTGGCGCTTTGTATGAAGAATTAAAATTATAAAACATTTATAAAAAAGGTTTTTTTGTTTAAATTTAAACAATGATTAATAAGTAAAAAGAATAATATCTTTTATTAAATAATAAAAAATAATCTTAATTAAGTATAAACAATTAAGATTATTTTATGTTTTAAGTTAATAATTTTCAAATAATTAAATAGTTGGACAAAAATAATTGATTAACAAATTAATAAATTAAATGATTGAAAGTTTATATAAAAATTTCAATTGTAAGAAGATATTTTTTTATAAAGCAAAAAAAGAAAAATTGTTATTTGAAATTATTGAATATTAATTGTTAAAACAATAGTATTTATACAAGAATTATTTTTTATTGTTTGGAGGT
The DNA here is from genome assembly GCA_944376905.1 of uncultured Clostridia bacterium. Taxonomy (GTDB): domain Bacteria; phylum Bacillota; class Clostridia; order Christensenellales; family UBA1242; genus UBA5489. The sequence goes on along the minus strand of CALWEA010000012.1, from coordinate 1,242 downwards.
TTTTTATTATTCATTAGACGATACAAATCTTCTCGTTGTCGTCTTAACTCTTCTTGTTTTAATCTTAACGCATTTATTCTTTGATTTGTTAGATTTTTGTTGTTTACCAATTTTTCTCGACATATTTTTGTTACAACAATGACAATAATTGAAAGAAGAATAAGACCAACGCCAGTTACTATAAGAATAATTAGTAAACTGTTATTAGGAATTGGTTTTTTATCAAATTGTGCATAAAGGTTAATATCTGTTTTAATAGAAATTATATCATCAAGCAATATATCATCTTCATTAGCCCAACCAATAAATTCATATTGCCATTTATCGTCATTAGGTTTTTCGGCGGTTTCTTTATTTACATCAAATATATCTCCAAAAGGTAAAGACAACGTTTTTAAAGGCGATGTTGAATCTTTGTCGAGATAGAAAGAAAGAGTGTATGTTCTTAATGAAGAGTTAAATTTAGGATACAACTCCAAATACAAAGTGTTTGCACTTGTTCCGGCATTATCAGAAAATTCCAAGTATTCTATTTTTTCACCCCAATCATCTGTTATTTCGCCGTTTTTAGTATACCAACCGTCAAAAGAGAAATTGTATTGGGGAGTTGATTCTTTTAAAGGTGTTTGTAGCGAAGTCAAATCAATTCCACCTTCATTAAAAGTAATTTTTAAACTTAAATTTTCCTGACTTGAAGGATAATAAAGAACAACATTGTATGAACGATTTGTTTTATGAAATTTAGCGTAAAGATTGATATTGTTTAATATTGTAATACTAGATAAACATTCGCCAGTTAAATTAGAATTTTCTAGCCAGCCAATAAAATTATAATCATATTTTAAATCACTATCTTTATTATATTTAATACTTGTTAAATCTAATTTTTCGCCATAATTTTTAATAGTTTTTAAATCTGAGATTTCAACAATCTCACTAACAACACTTTCATCAACCTCAGAAGTTTTTACTTCAAAAAATTTAACTTCATATTGTTGTAAGGAAGAATTAAAAACTGCATAAACTGTTGAATAAGTTCCGTCTATGAATAAATTTTGAGTTGTTAAACTATTTTTAGATTTAGACCAGCCTGCGAATGTATATGAGTATTGGGTAGTACTTTCTTTGGTTGGAGTTTGACCGCTATAAGATAAACTTTGACCAAAACTAAATGATTGCTTTCCATACTCTAAACTACCGTCATCGTTATAAAAAGTTATTTCATAAGAAAGGGCATGTTGT
>CALWEA010000011.1 GCA_944376905.1 uncultured Clostridia bacterium | reverse complement strand
AACCTCCTGTGATAATTTCATTATACCACAGAAGGTCTTTTTTTTAAACTGTCTACTTTATTGGGTGCTGTTCATAATAAGTGGCTTTTTTTTACTCCTCCTCAACAACAACTGCTTGCTGTTTTTTTTGTTGTCTTACTTTTTTTTCAAATGAAATTATCCAAAGTGTTGGAACAATAAAAGTAATTGTGAAAAATACAGATATTATACCAAACCAAATTGAAGCAATTGATGACCAAACACTTCCGCCTACTAATATCGCTAATACTAAAAGTGCAATAGCGAAACTAACACAAATTACTATATTTTGAAATAATCCTTCTTTAACACAAGTATCAGCAATTTGTTTATTCGGTGCTTTTAAAAATTCTTCATCTTTTGCTTTTCTATTCATTCTATTAAGTTGCATAAAACTCATAATAATTGAGAAAATCAAAGTTGTTATAATAGAAAATGCAATACCAAAACTAATAGAAAGACGAGTTATCGCAGTTAAAGACAACATTAAACCAATATCTAAAATTCCCGCTAAAATAACAGCAAAACCAGTTGTCCAATTATGACGGAAAAACATATATATTGCAACTGCGACCAATGTAATTAAAGATGCTAAAAACGCATTAGAAAAAACGAGAGAAGAATAAGCAGGTGATGTTTCAGTTACCATTTTTATATAAGTTGTTTCCAACTCATTTGATTTATCATAGCCAAAAGATGTAAATAAACCATTTAAAACATCTTCATTTTTTTCTAAATTATCATTTAATTGGTATTTAACTACGATGCATACCCCATTATCATTTTCACCTTCACCAATACTATAAGCACTTAATTGATTATTTTGAAGAACTTTGTTTATTTTATTGTATGCTTCGCTTGTTTTGTAAGTTGTAGTATTAACAGTAATAACAGTTCCACCAGTAAAATCATAACCACGATTAAAATTAACAGTGCAAACTAAAACCAAACCAACAATTAAAATTAAAACAGCAATAATTCCACTTTTTAAAAATTTAGTTAAGTTCATTTACATTCGCCTCCCTTTTCATGTGTAATTTTTCTGGCTTTGTGCTATTAATGGATAAATACCATTTAGTAAACCAACGAGTTACCAATAATGAAACAAAGATATTGAGTGCAGAACAAATACCAAGAGCAATGGCAAAACTATTTAAAATAAAACCACCAGCAAAATAAGTTATAACTGCCATAATAAATGCAATAACATTAATATCGACAACGGTTAAAATAGATTTTTTGTAACCAGCACGAACTGCAAGAGGTATCTTTTTACCTTCTGCATAACCTTTTTTAATGTTTCCAAATATAACACAATATGAGGCAAACAAAAGAGCAAGTCCAACAATACTACCAATAATTCCAGAGATTGAAAGTGAAAAAATAGGCATTGACTGCATTAAGAAAATAACAAGAACAGCATATAAAATTAAAGACAAATTAATTAACCAGCCAAAATCCCCAAACATAAAGAAAACTGCCACCATAAACAAAATTAAAACAATAGCAACCGCAATTCCAGAACCTAAAAGAGCGTTATCTCCAAATGTTGGAGGAATTGTAATAATTTCATTGTTACTTAAACTAAAATTCATTCCCAACGTTCCCATTAACATTGTGAATGCATAAACATTTGCACTATCTTCATTTTGAGATGAACCATAGACATATAAAGAATCACCTGTTACAGCAGATGAAAAAGAAATTCTTGAAAAAACTTCATCACCAACATAAATGTAAATCGTACCACTACCACTAGATGTTAAACTTTCTATTTTATTTTTGCCAGTTTCTGTAAATTCAATAGTTGTTCCCCATTTATAATCTGTTGCAGAAATTTGTGCATAAGTTGAATAAATATCTTTAACATCTTCACCAGTTATATCAGTTTCAGCAATATCAGTTGTTTCTGTTGTTCTTATATAAAGAGCACCATTAGTTCCAACTGCATTTAAAATATCATAAGCATAAAGCATGTTGGGAATATCTATAACCAAATTTTCAATTCCGCTAGATTGAACTGTCGAACTGCCATAACCATACTCATTTAATTTATTTTTAATAAATAAAACCGCATCATTAACAGATTCACTACTTTGAATTGTTTTCTCATCAAATTCAATATTATAAGTTGCAGAATAACCACCTTTCAAATCTATATCTGTTGTTATAGCATTAGCAAACCCGGCAAATTTATAATTGGAAGCGGGAATTGTAAAACTAACAAAACACAAAACCGCCAGCAAAACGGCTAATATAGACATCAAAATAAAATTTCGTATTGCTAATCGTTTAGTCATTAATACATTTCTCCAAATTTAGTTTTTTAATTTTATATTGTCAATTGTTTATTTGATTGCAATTAACCATACACAACACAATCAAATTTAATCATTTATCTATGTTAAACATAACTAACTATGACTATTAATTAAAATTAACTTTGTTATTATAGTAAAAAAGTTTGCATGTGTCAAACATTTTTTTAAATTATATCACTATTTCTTTTTTTAAATTATAAAGTATTTTTATTTTACTCTATTATAATTTTAAAGATGTTAGTTTACATTATTAAGTATTAACATTTTCGACATAAATTAATACTTTTTTGAATATGTTTAATTATAAGCATATTAACCAAGGGGGTTAGTTAGTGGAAAATTTAAATGTAAAAAATGAAAAAAACAATTTTATAATAACTATTTGCAAAGGCGGTTTATTTAGTCTTTGTTTCTCATTGATTTTAATTTTAATATTTGCTTTTATTTTAAGATTTATAACAATTGATGATAGTGTTATCTCTCCTGTTGTTTCCATTATTAAAGGTACATCAATATTAGTCGGCACACTTCTCGCCATGAAAAATATTAAAGAAATGGGTTTCATAACAGGTTTAATTATTGGTCTTACTTATATTATTATTTCTTTTATTTGTTTTTCAATTTTAGATAGTTTTACTTTTGAATTTAACAAAACTCTTTTAAATGATATTATTTTCGGAACTATTATAGGCGGAATCAGTGGAATCATTGCTGTTAATTGTAAAAAATCAAAATAAAATATTAAAAACTAAATGTTTTTATTAAAAAAATATTTAAAACACTATACAAAAGATTTATTAAAAATGATAAAAATGATAAATTTAATAAAAATTATAAAATAATAAACAATAAATAATAATAACAAATAATTAACAAATAATAAATAATAAATATTAAATGTTAATGACACATATTAATAGCCAATAATAATAACAAATATTAACAACATTTAATAATAAAAAATCTAAAACAATATAATAAAATATTAAGAAAATATATGAACAAAATAATTCTTAATGTAATTAAAAATAAAAAATAAAATAAACCTATGTAAATCTGAAGTGAACCTCCTTAAGTTGTCTAACTTTTGGGGTTCACTTCAATCATAATAGGTTTTATTTTAATGTATTTAATAAAATTTTTGTTATTTATTTAAAATTTTATTATTTTTGTAACTCTTCTTTTTCAACGTTAGATAAATTTGAAACTAAATTAAAAGCTAAATTTTGGGTTAAAGTTTTTTGTTGACTAAATTTTGGCTTTTTACCTTCTTCAATAGATTTTTTTATATCATCTTTATCTTTTTTTTCTATAATAAAAGGAGATATATTTTTATGTTTTAAGTCTGTTGATATTAAATTTTTTGAATTTGAAAAATTTTTATTATTGCTTATTGTTCTTGCCAATTCTAATGGCAAAATAAGGGATTTATTTTCAGTATAATTAACATAACAATACTCTATCATTTTAAAAATATTATCTCTTTCTTTCTTGGGAAGAATAGCAAATTCTTTTAAAATTGACTTGTTTTTTTCGTTAATATAACCACACATAGCAAATATTGCGGAACATCCTAAAACTAAGCCAATATTAATTAAACTAAACAATAAAGATAAATGAGACATAATAGAAAATGAAAAAATTAAGGTAAACATTAAAAAACACATCATGGTAACATAATTTATCTTATTAATTTTGTTTACGCTATTATTAACATATTTAACTTGTTCATAAAGTTTTTTTATTTGGTCTTTTGTTAAATTAATTTCTAAAGTTGAATTTGTTGAATTTAAATTTTGATTATTTTGAAAAGAAAATACATCGTTATTCATAATACCTGCCTCTGCTTCACATTAAAATTATATTTAATTACTAATTAATCTCATATTTTTATAAATTTTCATATTACAAAATTAAAAATAACTTGCACTACTTAAATTTCAATACAAGCACATAAATTTAATATACGCTAAAAAACATATATATGTTCTAGTATTTATATCAAATTACATTTTTTAAAAAATATTTTGAAAAATCAGTGTAATATGTAATATATTCAAAAGTCAAATAAAAAATTACTCGAAAAGAGTAATTTTTTATCATTTTTTATCAATTTATGTTTTTATTTATAAACAAAATTAACAAAGCAATTATTTATTTTGCTCATGACAATGACATTCTCTACCTTTTTCCGAACAATTACATGGTTTTTGTGTTTTAGGACATATTTTAACACCCTTTAATTTACTCTGTTTTTTAAATTTTTCTGACATTATAACACTCCCAACTTTTGATAGTATGCATATAATAACATAAAATTTTAATTTGTCAATATGTAAAAAACATATTTTTAATTTTTTTTATTTTTTCTTGTTTTTAAAACAAAAATTCTAATAATAATACAAATTTTTAATTGACATCATATATCTTATATGATAGCATATACTCAATTATATAGATGGTTGTTTTTATTTATATTTTTTTCTTTTATAACAATCAATACCAATCTATAAATTAATTAAATTAGATACGTAACTCATGTATTTAAAATTTAAGAGGAGGATTTATATGGACATTGTTTGGATTTGGACAATAATTATCGTAGTTGCTTTGGTTATTGAATTCTTTACAATGGAATTAATAAGCATTTGGTGTGCTATTGGTGGGCTTTTAGGCTTAATTCTTGCCGCTTGCGGTGTTCCTATTGAAATTCAAATAATTTGTGCTGTTGTTGTTGCAATAGTTTGTATTTTAGGGCTTCGCCGTTTTGCAATGAAATATTTGTTTAAAAACAGCAAAAATAAAGAAGCAGAACCATTAGTTGGTAAAAAACTAAAACTATTGGAAGATTGTGATGATGAAAAACTTGGAACTGCTAAACTTAACGGTGTTATTTGGAGTGTTTTTAGCGACAAACCTATTAATGCTGGGCAAGAAGTTGAAATTGTTAGTGTTAATGGAAACAAACTTAAAGTTAAAGAAATATCCGCAATCTCAAATCATCAAGAAAATGTAAATATTCAAGAAAAATCAGAAACAAATAATAAAAATGATGTTTCTAATAAAAGTGAACTTATAAAAAACGATAACAAAATTGATGATACGTACAATCAATCTTCTACTTCAACATCAAACCATTCAAATGATAAAAAGACAAATGTTATTAAAAGAAAATCAAAACCAAAATCAGAAAATTAATTATTTTATTGATTTCTTTAAACTACTTATAAAAGTATAATTTATAAAAGTATAATATACACTAAAAATATTTAATATAATATTATAAAAAAGGAGAATTTAAATATGTGGTGGATTATAGCCGTTTTATTAGTTGTTATTTTAATTTTATTTGCCCTATCTGTTAGAATTGTTCAACAATCTACTGCCGTTGTTGTTGAACGCTTAGGAAAATATCATAGAACACTTGAAACAGGAGTTCATTTTATTGTTCCAATTATAGACCGAACACAACGCCCTATTGTTCTTAAAGAAAAAGTTGCGGACTTCCCTCCTCAACCTATCATAACAAAAGATAATGTTACTATGCAGATTGATACTGTTGTTTATTATCAAATAACAGACCCAAAACTTTATACATATGGAGTCGAAAACCCTGTTAGTGCTATTGAAAATTTAACAGCAACAACATTACGTAATATTGTTGGTGAACTTGAATTAGATGAAACATTAACAAGTAGAGACACTGTAAACAACAAAATGCGTTTAATTCTTGATGAAGCAACAGACCCTTGGGGTATAAAAATTAATCGTGTTGAATTGAAAAATATTGACCCTCCAAAAGCTATTAGGGAGGCAATGGAAAAGCAAATGCGTGCAGAAAGAGAACGCCGTGAAGCAATCTTATTAGCAGAAGGTGAGAAAAAATCTAATATCTTGCGTGCGGAAGGTGAAAAACAAGCACAGATTTTAATAGCGGAAGCCCAAAAAGCAACCTTTATCGCAGAGGCAGAAGGTGAAGCAGAAGCTATTAGAAAAATTATTGAAGCCAACCCTTCCCAAGCATATTTGACACTTAAAGCTTTTGAAGCATTAAAACATGTTGCAGATGGCCAAAGCACAAAATTAATTGTTCCTAGCAATATTGCAGATGTTTCTTCACTTGTAGCAAGTGTGACTGAAACAATTAACACAACAAAAGAACCTGCAAAAAAACCAGCAACAATTAAGAGAAAACCTGTGGAAAACACAGAACATTTAGACAAAGTTGATAATTAATAATTCTTTATAAAATGTATTTGAAATGTATTTAAAATATAAGCAAATTTAATGAAATAAAAAAACTTATTGAAATATTATCAATAAGTTTTTATTTTATTTAAAAAGATTTAATAAGTTTTATAATTTATGAAAAAATAAATTAATATGAGAAAATTCAAATTTAGTATTTACATTCAATCAATCCTAGTTTATTGTCGCCACGATTATAAAGAATATTTATTTTACCTGTTTCTGCATTAAGAAAAACATAGAAATCATGGTCAACTGCTTCCATAAAATCCTTAGCATCTTCAACAGTTATAGGGTCTAATTCAAAAACCTTTTTCTTAATAATTTCTCTATTAATTTCTTCTGGTTTTTTATCAAGAAAAGCCAAATCTGCATAGTCTATAACAAAATTTCTAAATTTATCTCTACGTTTTTCATACTGTTTTATAATTTGACGTTCAATTTTTGGAAGGGCAAAATCAATATTTTCATACATATTTTCACCAATAACTTCTGCACGGTAAATTAAACCTTTATTTGTTATGGTAACTTCTAATTTATAAGTTTTGTTTTCTAATTTACAAACAACACGAGCAGTTGCATCTTCGCCAAAATATCTATCTAAGCGACTTAATTTTTTCTCAATTATTTCTTTTAGTTTTGCACCAATATCATAATTATTCTCAACAAATATAATTTTCATAATATATCCCCTTTTATTTCAAATATTATGCTTTATATTATAAACTATTATTAAAATCAAAGCAAATGATTTTTTAAATTATTTTATTTTATTTTTGAATATGTCAAATTATAACTCATTATTAATAACTACTATTATATAAAGTTTTAATAATTGTTAAATAAATAGTTAATTAAAAATTAAATATTTTATCTATTAATTATTAGAATTTTCACTAGAACCTTCACTTTCTTCACTTTCAAAAGTTAATTTATCATTTAAACAATCAATAATAATTGCACCAGATTTATTTAATTCACCTAGTAATATTTTTTCTGCTATTGCATCTTCTATTTCCTGCTGAATAAATCTCTTTAAAGGTCTAGCACCAAATTCAGGATTTTTACAACCTTTATTAACAACCAAAGCCAAAGCCTCCTCGGTTATTTTCAATTCGAGATTTTGCTTTTTCAAACGCTTATTTATATTGTTAATCAAAATCTTAGCAATTTTTGTTAAATCTTCAACATTAAGCGGTTTGAAAACACAAATAACATCTATTCTGTTAATAAATTCTGGTTTGAATTTCTTTTTAAGTGCTTCAAAATATATTTGTTTTGACTGTTCAAAATCATACTCATTATTATTGTCGCTTGATGCAAATCCCAAACTCTTAGCATTGATTTGCGTTGCACCAACATTGCTAGTCATTATTATAATTGTATTCCTAAAACTAACAACACGACCTTGACTATCTGTTAAGCGTCCATCATCTAAAATTTGTAAAAGCGCATTAAAAATGTCAGGGTGAGCCTTTTCTATTTCATCAAACAAAACAACGGAGTAAGGACGGCGTCTAACCTGCTCTGTTAGTTGACCGCCATCATCAAAACCAACATATCCTGGAGGTGCTCCTATCAATTTAGCAACTGAATGACTTTCCATATATTCACTCATGTCAATTCTTATAATATTACTTTCATCATCAAACATAGCCTCTGCTATTGCTTTTGCCAACTCAGTTTTACCAACTCCAGTTTGCCCCATGAACAAAAACGAACCAATTGGTTTTTTAGAATCTTGAAGTCCAACTCTTGAACGACGAATTGCCCTAGCAACCGCTTCAACTGCTTCATCTTGTCCAATAACTCTTTTATGAATAATATCTTCAAGATTAATAAGTTTTTCTTTCTCTGTTTCTGTTATCTTTGTTACAGGAATACCAGTCCACTTAGAAACAACTTCTGCAATTTCATTCGCCCCTATAAATCCGCTAGATTTTTTTGCCTTTTTGTTAAATTCTTCATTAAGAACATCTAATTCGTTTTCAAGGTTAATAATTTGAGATTGTAATTTAGCCGCTTTTTCATAATTTCTTTGAATACTTGCCTCATCTCGATTGGCAGAAAGTTGCTTTATTTTTTCCTCTTTATCCCTAATAGATGCTGGCTTTAAATTGTAATTAACTTTTGCCCTGCTAGACGCTTCGTCAATAAGGTCTATTGCTTTATCTGGCAAACTTCTGTCCATAATATATCTATCAGACAATGTCGCTGCTGCTTCAATTGCCTCATTAGTTATTTTTATTTTATGGAAAGCCTCGTAACTATCTTTTAGTCCTTTTAAAATTTCAATAGTCTCTGCAACTGAAGGAGGATTTACCATTATAGGTTGGAAACGACGCTCTAAGGCCTTATCTTTTTCAATAAATTTCCTATATTCATCAGTTGTCGTTGCACCAATTGTTTGCAATTCTCCTCTTGCTAAATATGGTTTTAACATATCTGCCGGACTTGTTTCTCCTTTTTCACTACCTGCTTGCGCCAAAGTGTGAATTTCATCTATGAAGACAATTATATTCTTTTGGGATATTATTGTTTCAATAATATCTTTAAGACGTTCTTCCATACTTCCTCTATATTTAGTCCCAGCCATCAATCCCCCAATTTCTAATGAATAAATAATTTTATTAGATAAAAGTTCTGGAACATTACCTTTTGCAATAGCCAACGCTAAACCTTCAACAACAGCAGTTTTACCAACACCAGCCTCACCTATTAATACTGGGTTGTTTTTTGTTTTTCGGCATAAAATTTCAATTATTCTTTCTATTTCCGCTTCACGCCCAATAACTGGGTCTATTTTTCCCTCACGCGCTTTTAGTGTTATATCTGTTCCCATAGTTAATAACTTTTCTGGAAGCCCACTTTTATTAGTTTGATTTTCCATACTCATTTCTTTACTCTCTCCTTGTAATAACATTAAAACTTTGGATTTCATTTCATCTATGTTTATGTGAAAATAACCAGTTAACATTCTAACTGCAAAACTTGACGTACTACACAAAATAGCATACAAAATATGTTCTGTTCCTATAAAAGAGTGACCTAATTGAAGTGCAATTTTTTGAGAAATTTTAATTACCTCTTTAACACGAGGAGTTAATTCAACATCTCCTCCAATACTTACATATTCTGTATTTTCATCAAATATATTTTCCAAATTATAAGGAGTAACTCCAAAATCAGCCAAAAGTTTAGAAGACGCACATTCTTTAACTTTTGTTAAACCATATAATAAATGCTCAGTTCCAACTTGTAAACTTCCATACTTTACAGCAATACTACTCGCCTCTTTTAAAACTTTTTCAACACTATCTGAAAATGAATTAAGATTACTCATGACATATATTCTCCTTTTATAAAAATTTATAAATATTTAAAATATTGATAACTTGTTTGTGAATTTACAAAGTAACAAAAATAAGTATTAATTGACAAAATAATTATTTTTTAACAATAACACAATAATATTGAATTTATATTAATAAAAATAAAACCTTATCTAAGTTTGAGTTAGTAAACGTTTTCTAATTTGTTCACATTTTTGAATAATTTCATCTAAAGTTTTATTGAAAAAAAGTTGACCATCTTCATAAATTATTTTTCCCTTTACCATAGTCAAGTAAACATCACTTGATTTAGTACTATATACAAGGTTAGAAATTAAATTATTTTTCGGTTGATTATGAATACCGTTTGTGTCTATTAATATCAAATCTGCTTGCAAGCCAACTTTAATTTGTCCAACTTTGTTCTCTAATCCAAGTGCTTTTGCTCCATTTTTTGTTGCCATATTTAAAACTTCATGTGCTTTAATTATTTCTCCGTTATACAATATTGCTTTATTAAGTGTTGCCACAAGAAACATCTCTTTAAACATATCGTAACTGTTATTTGAATATGCCCCGTCAGTCCCTATTGCAATATTAATACCTGCATTTTGCAGTGCAAAAATAGGAGCAATACCACTAGCCAGTTTCAAATTACTTGAAGGACAAGTTACAACATTAACATTATAATCTGCCAATAGTGATATGTCATCTTTGTCAGCATGAACACAATGATAAACAGTTGCTGGTCTATCAAAAAAGCCCAAATACTCCAATTGTTCAACAGGCGTTAAGCCAAATTCAACGCTACAATCACCAACTTCTTTTAAAGTTTCGGAAATATGGGTTGAAACAAATAAATTATTAATTTTTGCAAAAGTATTTAATTTGTCAAAATTATTTAAAGATGTTCCATATAAAGAATGTGCATAGCAAACAGCATCATAACCATTCTCATTAACAAATTTTAACTCTTCATTTAAAGAAAATTCAGATTTATCAACATTAACATCAGGAAATCCTATTGATATTCTAGCACGTAATCCAGAATCTTTATATGCTTTAACAACAGAATGTAATCTAGAATAATTTTCTTCAACACAGGTTATACCTGCTTTTGCATATTCTGCCAAACCCAAAAGAGTGCTATAATAAATATCCTCGTCAGTTAAAGATTTCTCCAAAGGAATAATTTTATCAAGCCAATCATGCAAAGACATATCGTCAGCCATTCCTCGTAAGATTGTTGATGGAGTGTGTGCATGGGCATTGACAAACCCACTCATTAAAATATTACCCTTAACATCAATAACACGGTCTACTATTGAATTTATCAATGTTGTTTCTTTAATACTATCTCGATTAACTTTAAAAAAATTTGTTTCAGCATCTTCCCCAACAAAAACTATTTCATCATTAAAAACAACAACATCACCTTTAACTATTTTGTTATCATTAAAAATGTTTGCATTCTTAAACCAAATTTTCATAAACCTGACCTACTTTTGTCATATTTAATAATGTATTATTAGTAAAATTTTTATAATATAGAAAAACAACTTTGAAGAACAACTTCACACATAACAAGTATAAACATTTTATGTTAATTATTATAAAACACAAAAGGCAAAAAGTCAAATGAAACAAGAACTACAACAAAGAAAAATTTTTAAATTAAAAAAAATCAAAATTAAAGAAAAACAACGTTATTTTAACATATATCTAAATTTGTTTTATTTAGATAATTATCTAATTAATAAAAAAAAGTGTAATTATGTAACTATTTACAGCAAATATCAAAGATTTTTCAAACTACAAAAATATTTTACCAGTAAATTTGATATACAACAAATCAATAACAATACTATTGCATCATCAAACAGAGAAAAAGAAACAAGAATACACTCTCCTTTTAAAAACCAACTAAAAGATAGAATTATTTTACATGTCGACGCAAATAATTTTTACGCTTCTGTTGAATGTGCCTTTAATTCAAATTTAAAGAACAAGCCTGTTGCAGTTAGCGGAGACCCAACAAAGCGTAATGGAATCATTTTAGCAAAAAACCAAATCGCAAAATCTTTTGGAGTTTTAACTGGTGAAGCAATTTGGCAAGCAAAGGAAAAATGTCCAAATTTAATTTGCCTTCCTCCCAGAATGCCTCTTTATGAAGAATATTCAAAGCACCTTCGAAATATCTATAAAAAATACACTCATCTTGTTGAACCTTTTGGCATAGATGAGTGTTGGCTTGATATAACAGAAACCCATAAAATTTTTGGAGGTGCTTTAAAAATTGCCAACGATATTCGTGAAGAAGTTAAAAAATCTTTAAATATAACTGTTTCAGTTGGTATAAGTTTTTGTAAATTATTTGCAAAACTTGGTAGTGATTTAAAAAAACCTGATGCAGTAACATGTATTTATCGTGAAAATTTTAAACAAATAGTTTATCCTTTGCCGATTACAGAAATTATAGGTATTGGAAATAGATTAGAAAAAAGATTTAACAAACTCAATATTTATACATTGGGTGATATAACAAAAACCGAAGACTTTATTTTAAAAAAAATTTTTGGCATTATTGGAATAAACTTAAAACAAAAACTATTAGGCAATGATATAGACCCTGTTGCCAGTTCACTTCAACAACAACCCCCAAAAAGTATTGGCAACGGAACAACAACAACTTATGATATTTTTAATGAAGAAGAAATTAAAGCAACTGTTATTTTTTTGGCACATCAAATATGTCCAAGACTCAGAGAACAACAATTATTTGCAAAAAGAATATCAGTTAGCATAAAAGATTGCACATTAAAAAAACAACATCATAGCAGAGTTCTCCCCTTTCCAACACAAACAGAAAGAGAAATAACATATTTAACAATGCAATTAATTAACAGTTTTTGGAAATATAAAGAAAAAATAAGAGCAATTAGAATTTCTGTTTCACAACTTAGTGATGCAAACATTCAACAAATTTCAATGTTTGAAAATTATGAAAAAAGAAAAAATCAATTTAATCAATCACTTGATAAGTTAAATTTAAAATACGGCAAGAAAACTTTACAACCAGCAATATTGAAAGTTTCCCCATTCCTACGCGAAGGTTTTCAACTACATCGTCCAACACAAGCATAAAATTTAACAAATTTTATATCGTTTATAAATGTATACAAGTTAAATTCGTTACTGCTAAAAAAATAAAATATAACGCAAATAATACAAAACTTTTAAAGTTTAACATTTTTAATTAAAATTTTAAAACCTTAAATAAGTAATTGATAATAAAAATTTAAAGAATAAAATTAATTAATTAAACAAATAGCTGTTGCAATTGTTTGCGTGTGTGAAATACTTATATGTATTTCTTTTCCTATTGACAAAAAATATTTTTCCGCTTTATTTTGAAGTTTTACATATGGTTTGTTTCTATTATCATGATAAATCTCTATATCTTGAAACCTCAATTCGTCAACACCATGACCAAGAGCCTTCATTACCGCCTCTTTTGCACAAAAAATTCCAGCATAATGTTGTGCTGGAAATTTATATTTTTTTACATACTCAATTTCTTGTGTTGTAAAAATTTTTTTATAAAAATTTATTGTTTTATTTTGAAATTTATTAATTTTTTCAATATCAATTCCAACCATGTAAACCTCAACTATTATTTAGAATTAATTAATTTTTGAAAATTTCTTTAATAACCATATTTATTTCTTCAAAATCAAAACCTTTCGCAGTTAAATGTCTAAAAAGTTTTTCTTTTAATTTTGCGTTTTTATCTTTATTTTTAACAAACTTGTTTGCTATTACTTCTATTTCATTAATTTGATTTTCTATTAAATTTTCCAAATATTTTTCTATAAGTTCCTCGCTAACACCTTTTAATTTTAATTCATATTTTATTGCCTTTTTACCTTTTTTATGACGACGCGTTTCAATATAATTTTGAACATAATGTTCATCATTTAAATAATTGTAACCTTTTAACTTACTAACAGCAAATTCGATTGCGTTATTATTAAAACCTTTACCTTTTAAATAATTTCTAAGTTCTAGTTCAGTTTTAAGAAATAAACTTAAAATTTTTAAACCTGTGTCTAATGCCAATAAATTTTGACCACTATCGACAACATCATTTAAAAATTTTTCCGAATATTCAACATTTAATTTTAAATTATTTGAAACAACAGTTTCATCTAGTAAAGTTGCATAATATTTACCATCAACGTAAATTTTTATCTTATTTGATTTACCAACTCTTTTAAATTCGGTTATAACCATTTTCACCTCTTTTAATTAATTGTTTTTTTACTTGTTGTATATTTTTCAACAACCAAACTTGTTGCTTTTGAATATGCCCTAAACAAACCACCACTTCCAAGTTTTATTCCACCAAAATATCTAACAACACAAACTAATGCATTAATTTGATGTGATTTTTGAAGAACATTTAAAATAGGTTTTCCCGCGGTTCCATTTGGCTCACCGTCATCACTACACTTTTCTTGATAAGGATTTTTTAAAATATAAGCATAACAAAAATGTTTTGCTTTTTTATGTTGACTTTTTATTTTATCTAGAAGCAAAGAAATTTCCTCAACATTTTCAATTTCAAAATAATAAGAAACAAATCTTGATTTTTTAACTTCTAATTCAATAATTTGATAATTTTTCATGTTAACTTAAAATTAATTTTAAAAATTGTTTTTTCCCTTTTTTAATAAGTGCATATCCTTTATCAAAATCTTTTTCGTTTAATAATTGATTAAATGAATTTACTTTTTCTCCATTTAAACTTAATCCGCCTTGTTCAATAATTCTTCTTGCTTCACTTTTAGATGAAAAAATTTTTCCATTTATTGCTACATCAATTAAGAGTTTTTCTTTTAATGAATTTTTATCAATTTTAAGCGTTGGTGCATTATCAATTTCTCCGCCACCATTAGCAAATAGATTTTGTGATGTTAATAAAGCATTATCTGCTTCTTCTTTACCATGAACAAATTTAGTTACTTCGTAGGCCATTTTTTGTTTTGCTATTCTTATATCACCATTTAATAATAATTTAATTTCATCAATTGGAACTCGGGTTAAAACTTTAAAAAGATGTTCAACACTTGCATCACTTTGATTATAAAAATATTGATAAAATTCATAAGGTGAAGTTTTATTTTTTAACACCCAAATAGCACCTTTCTCTGTTTTCCCCATTTTTTTGCCTTCAGCATTTAAAAGTAATGGACAAGTAAACGCTTGAAAGGTTTCTGCATCTTTGCCCTGAGCAATAGAAAGTTTTCTTCCCAAATTAGCACCAGCCAAAATATTAGCCCATTGGTCGCTTCCGCCCATCTGCATTCTACAACCATATTTTTCATTTAAATGAACAAAATCGTATGCCTGCATCAACATATAACCCATTTCAAAAAAAGTCAATCCACCTTCTTCTAATCTAGTTTTATAGGCATCAGTTGCCAACATAGTGTTAACATTAAAATGAACTCCAATTTCACGCATAAACCCAACATAATTCATATCCTTAAACCAATCATAATTATTTACAAATGTTACAGGATTGTCCCCTTCTAATTGTAAAAAATTTCCAACTATCTTTTTTATTTCGCCTAGATTGGAGTTAATAAACTCACTTGTTACCATTTTACGCATATCTCTTTTCCCTGTTGGGTCTCCAATCATAGCAGTTGCACCACCTAAAAGAATAATAATTTTATGCCCTGCTTCTTGAAAATATCTTAAAATTATTAAAGGAAAACAATGTCCAATATGCAAACTATCAGCAGTTGGATCTATACCCAAGTAAATTGTCATGGGCTTACCATTGCATAATTTTTTAACCTCTTCTTCATTTGTTGTTTGATAAATATATCCTCTTTCTTTTAAAATTTCAAATAAACCTTTTTTTTCTTCAAACTCTGTAAACTTTTCTTCTTTCTTTTCCATAATTTTTCCTCTAATTACATTTTGATTTTAATTCAAATTAACTATTTTATTTTTGACATTTTTTAAGATTATAAATGGATATTTTTATTTTAATATTTTAAAAGATTATTTATAATAAATTGCTTAACAGGTTATGAATAAAAATTTATTATCAATAAATTAATTAAAAGTCTACTTATTATAACTTTTTTAACATTTATAGATTTTGTTTATTCATGTTATTTAGCAATTTAGAATTTCTATATTTTTTTAAAATATAAATTTTATTTTATATACACTTATTATTTTAATTTTAAAATAGTTTTAAAAAAAAATCAAGTAATTTAATCTATTTGTTTGCATTAATGAATTTAATTTGATAAACTGTAAAAGTAAAAATAATGATAAAAAACCATTTTATCAATTTAATTTTATATTTTTGTTTTTATTTTTTATTACATTTAATAATTACTATTCTTTTATTCTTTATCATTATTTTGTTTTAAAATTTTATTATTTTACTTTGAAATATTGAAAAATTTTTCGATTTATTAAAATAATAACAGTTTTTTATTAAACTTTTCGCATTATTAAACTTTTCGCATTATAAAAAATTTATTCTATCTTTATATCTTTGTATTTTTGTATTTAAATAATCAATTAAAAAAAAATATATTATTTTTATTTTGACATTTTAATAAAAAATGATTTAAGAGGTTTATTATGAATTGTAAAAATTGTAAAACATTTGGCTCTTCCCCAATTCCAGAAGAAGGAAAATATGTTCAAGTTAAAAATATTGAAGATGTTAGCGGTTTTTCACATGGTTGCGGTGCATGCGCGCCACAACAAGGAACATGTAAGTTAACTTTAAATGTTAAAAATGGTATTATTAAGGAAGCATTAATAGAAACCATTGGTTGTTCTGGCATGACTCATTCTGGCGCCATGGCATGTGAAATCTTAATTGGAAAAACGATTTTGGAAGCACTTAATACCGATTTGGTTTGTGATGCCATTAATGTTGCAATGAGAGAGATTTTTTTACAATTAGTCTACGGGAGAAGTCAAAGCGCTTATACTGAAAATGGTCTTGAAATTGGAAGCGGAATTGAAGATTTAGGAAAACACAAATCAAGTAATGTTTCAACCGTTTACAGCAGTGAAAACGGCCCTCGCTACTTGCAACTCGCAGAAGGTTATATAACTCGTCAAGCATTAGATAAAAATGGCGAAGTTATTGGTTATGAATATATTAATACAAACCTTTTAGTTGAACTATTAGAAAGTGGCGAAGATAACATTCAAACTATTCTTCAAAAATGTAAAAAAACTTACGGTAGATTTGATGAAGGAGTTCATTTTATAAATCCTAGAAAATGTTAAAAATTTTAAATAAGAAATAAATATCTTGATTCTTATTTAATTTTAATTGTTTTAATTTTAATAGTTTTTATTAAAATATTTTAAATGTAAAAAAATATTATAACTTGAATTGTTGGTTTGCAAATTTTTTATTGAGGTAATTATGGAAAATAACTTAAATAAAATAAACAATTTATTAACAAATCTTAATTTTAGCAATTTAGAAGAAGTTAAAAATTTTTGTTTAAAAAATAATATTGATGTTTGTAAAATTGTTAAAGATATTCAACCTATTGTTTTTGATAACGCAATTCAAGCATTTGAACTTGGTGTTGCTAATGCCTTAATTTCTAAGGAAACAAAAGCAACAAATTGTGCAGAAAAAATTGGTGAAGCACTTCAAGCATTTTGCAAAAAAGGTTCTGTCGCAGAAGAGCGAGAAATTGGAATTGGTCATGGCAAACTTGCAAGTATGCTGTTAAATGAAAAAACTAAATGTTTTTGTTTTTTAGCAGGTCATGAAAGTTTTGCCGCTGCAGAAGGGGCTATGGGAATAGTTAAATTCGCAAATAAAGTTAGAAAAACTCCTCTCAAAGTTATTCTAAATGGTCTTGGCAAAGACGCTGGTTATATTATAGCGAGAATTAATGGCTTTACTTATGTTGAAACATCTTACAACCATACAAATCATCATCTTGAAATAATCAAAGAAATTAGTTTTTCACAAGGGGACAATTCAAAAGTTAAAGTTTATGGTGCATTTGATGTTGATGAAGGTGTCGCTATAATGCAACATGAAAATGTTGATGTTTCTATAACAGGAAATTCAACAAATCCAGTTCGATTTACCCATCCTGTTGCTGGAACTTATAAAAAATTAAAAAACAAACTAAACGAACCTTATTTTTCAGTTGCTAGTGGCGGAGGAACAGGAAGAACTTTACATCCAGATAATGTTATGGCAGGTCCAGCAAGTTACGGTTTGACCGACACTCTCGGCAGAATGCATTGTGATGTTCAATTTGCAGGTAGTTCATCAGTACCTGCTCATGTCGCATTAATGGGTTTTATTGGTATGGGAAATAACCCAATTGTTGGAGCAACAGTTGCTTTATCAGTTTTAGCAAGTGAACAAAATAAAAAATTATCAAATAAAACAAAAAAGTAATATACCATTAAAATAATAATTATAAAATTTTACAAAAATTTTTATACAAATAAATACAATTAATAAAATTTTAAAATAATAAAAGCGTTAGAAAAAATATTAATACAAAAGTAAAAATAAAAGTAAAATTATATAAATTCAACATTATAAAAAAATAAAAGAAATTATAAATAATAACATTTAAAAGTTTATTTATTTAAAATACAAATTAACTATTTTTATATTTTAATTTGTTACGCTTAAATTTTTGATGTTTTAAAAAATTTCAACTAGGAGTTAATTAATGTTATCTAAAACATATTGTTACGGTTTGAAAGGAATTGAAGGATTTCCTGTTACTGTTGAAGTTAATATAAGTAAGGGAGATTATAAATTAGAACTTGTTGGATTGCCAGATGTTGCAGTTAAAGAATCTATTGAAAGGATACGTTCGGCAATTATCAATTCTTTTCTTCGCTTCCCCCTTAATCATATAACAATTAATCTTGCCCCAGCAGATAAAAAGAAAGAAGGTCCGGCTTTTGATTTGCCAATAGCATTATCATTGCTAGCGTCATCATCACAAATTTCTATTGAAAAACTACAAAACTTCGTTATTTTAGGAGAATTATCTTTAAGTGGAGATGTTCGAAAAATAACTGGTTTATTACCTATTTTAATATCCGCACTAAAAGAAGGATTTAATAAATTTATTATTCCAAAAGAAAACGAAATTGAAGCATCATTTATATCAGGAATTGAAGTTTATTCTGTTAAAAACTTGAAACAAGCGGTTGATTTTATAAACGGAGAAGAAAATTTAGAACCCATCCAATGTCGAAGTTATCAAAATCTTTTATCAACTCCTATTTCAACTGCATACGACTTTAAAAATATAAAAGGACAACGTTCGGCAAAACGTGCATTAGAAATTGCTGCCGCGGGTGGACATAACGTTTTAATGATTGGTCCTCCGGGAACCGGCAAAACACTTTTAGCAAAAAGTTTTGCATCAATCTTACCTGAAATGACTTTTAATGAAGCTTTGGAAGTTACAAAAATTCATAGCGTCGCTGGTGAGTTAGATTTAAAACAAGGAATAATTGTCAATAGACCTGTTAGAACACCCCACCATTCTGCAACTCTACCAAGTTTAACTGGTGGCGGTAGCAATGCAAAACCAGGAGAAATAAGTTTGGCGCATAATGGAGTTTTGTTTTTAGACGAACTTCCAGAATACGAAAGAAAAACCCTAGAAACTTTACGTCAACCTCTTGAAGATGGAACTATAACCGTTGCAAGAAGTAAACAAACAGTTACCTATCCTGCAAATTTTATATTAATTGCAAGTATGAATCCTTGTCCTTGCGGTTATTATGGAAGCAAAATAAAGCAATGTTCCTGCACACCAACACAAATTCATAAATATTTAAATAAACTCTCAGGACCTTTAATGGATAGAATTGATTTACACGTTGAAGTTGATAACATAACTTACGATGAAATTACTGCTGATACAACCGCTGAAACAAGTGCTGAAATTCGTAAAAGAGTTAATTTTGCAAGAAACATTCAACGTAATCGTTTTAAATCATCTTCGCAACATTGTAATAGTGAAAT
Organism: uncultured Clostridia bacterium; assembly: GCA_944376905.1. Classification (GTDB taxonomy): domain Bacteria; phylum Bacillota; class Clostridia; order Christensenellales; family UBA1242; genus UBA5489. Next base: position 19,802 of record CALWEA010000011.1, on the reverse strand, counting down.
GAACCCAGTACAAACAAAAAAATTTTGCAAGTTGGATGCTTCTAGTGAATTAATTATAAAACAAGCCTTTGAAAATCTTTCTCTAAGTGCAAGAGCCTATGATAAAATTTTGAAAGTTGCTCGAACTATTGCAGATTTAGAAGGTGAAGAAATAATTAAAACAAGTCATTTGGCGGAAGCCCTTCAATATCGTGGATTAGATCAAAAATATTGGAAATAATTATTTAGATTTTTATCTAATTATCAAAAATTAATGAAATATAATTGTTTGGATATTAAACTTTAAAAATAAATTTATAAAAATTATAAAAAATTATTTGAATAATATTTATCCAAATATTATAAAATAAATTTAACTAAATAACAACATTTTTGTTAATTGTTACATGAATAAAATAAATTGATATTAAGATTTATAAAATTAAAAAATTTAATAATTTATTAATAAATTTAAAATGGAGATAGAAATGAAAGAACGCAAAGAAATTAATGAAAAATATAAATGGGATTTATCTGATTATTGTTCTAATGATGAAGAATTTATCAAAGAGTTAAACTATTTAAAAACTGAAATAAAAAAAATTAAAAAATTTGAAGGTTTATTAACCGAAAACAATGAAAAAGAAATTTTAAAATGTTTAAATTTAAAAACAACACTAACAGAAAAAATATATAGATTAGCATATTATGCTATGTTTAGAAATGACGAGGATTTGACAAATGGCAAAGGTCAGGAATTAATTTCTCTAATTTCAAGTCTTGACACAGATTTTTCAAATTTAACAACGTTTATAATTGTTGATTTAAATGAGTTGAGTCATGAGTATATTACTTATCTCTTAAATAATGATAAATTCAAAGATTACCATCGTTTTTTTGAAAATATTATAAGAAATAAACCTCATATGTTATCAAGAAAAGAAGAAATACTTCTTTCTAAAATGGAAGAATTTGCGGGCGAAAGTTCAACAATTTATCATAATCTTTGTGATGCGGAATTAACATTTAATGATGTTCTAGACAGTAAAGGCAAAAAATACAAATTAACCATATCAACATCATCAAAATACAAGGAAAGTTCAGACAGAGAATTAAGAAAAAATGCAACACATGAATTAAATTTGGGCTTTGGAAAATTTAACACCACTATTGCTTCAATATATGCAAATTATATTAAAGAATTAAATTTTGATAGTGAGGTAAGAAAGTTTAACAATTCATTAGAGATGTCATTTTTTTATGAAGAAACCAGTTTAGATGTTTATAATTCTTTAAAAACTTTGGTTAATAATAACTTAGATATATTAAGAGATATGTTTAAATTAAAACAAAAAACACTAAATTTGGAATCATTTTATATTTATGATTTTTTTGCACCAATTTCTAAAAAGTTTAGTTTAAAATTAGACTTTTATGATGCCGTTAACTTAGTAAAAAAATCACTTTATCCCCTTGGTGAAGAATATGTTAAATTTGTAGATAAAGCTGTTCAGGAACGTTGGTTTGATGTTTATGAAAATAAAGGAAAACAGAGTGGCGCATACAGTGCAACACATTATAGATTAAAACCAAAAATTTTAATGAATTACACAAGTTCTGCTTCTGACGTTTTTACTATTACGCATGAATTCGGACATTGCATGCATTCTTACTACTCTAATCTTGCACAACCTTTTACAACTTCTAACTATGAAATATTTGTTGCGGAAGTTGCAAGTACAGTTAATGAAGTTTTACTTTTAAAATACTTAATTTCTAATGCAAAAAACAAAGATGAAAAAATTTTTTATATTAATCAATTTTTAACAGACATGATTTTCTCAACAATTTTTAGACAAACAGCTTTTGCGGAATTTGAAGAATCTGCCCACAAATTTTATAAAGATAATAAATTTATTTCTAAAGATATCTTAAACAACATCTATTTGGATATTTTAAAAAAGTATTTTTCAGAATCTGTCATTCTTTTACCATCATCTCAATTTGAATGGTGTCGATTATTACATTTGTTTAAAAATTTTTATGTTTACAAATATGCAACTGGTATGATAAGTGCTTTAATGATTGCTAATGGATTAACAAGTCAAAATGAAGAAATAAGAAATAAATTCTTTAATGGATATATGAAATTTCTACACGCTGGCTCTTCATTACCTCCATTAGAAATATTAAAGTTGGCAGGAGTTGATTTAGAAAAACCTGAAGTTATGCAAGAGGCTTTTAATATTGCAAGAAACATGTTAAATGAATGGGAAAATCTTTTAAAATAAAATTCAAAAAATTAAATATAAATTTAAATTTTTAATATAAAATTCAAAAAATTAAATATAAATTTAAATTTTTAATATAAAAAACTTTATAAAAATATTATAAAGTTTTTTTGTTTATTTACATATTTTTCTAAACATTTTTTATCTTTACATTTTTATTAAGATTTATTAAAAGTTTTTTTAAAATACGTTAACAGATTTCTCCCCCACCCAAACAAATTCCTTTTGAATTATAAAAAACTGCATATTGACCTGGAGTTATTGCTCTTTGAGGTTTTTCAAATTCAACAAAAACACGATTTTCGTCGATTAATTTAACTAAGACTTTTTGATCAGGTTGACGATATCTAAATTTTGCAAAACATTCAAAATTAAAAATATTATTTGAAATGTTATATGGTATTGCTAATTCATTGCAAATTTCTTTATTTGGAACACATGGTATCCAATTAATATTTTCAACAAAACAAGATTTGGAAAAAAGAATACTATCTTCACCTTGCGAGACATAAAGAATATTATTTGCTAAATCCTTTTCAACAACAAACCAACGTTCTCCATTACCCCCGCTTTTACCACCAATATTCAAGCCTCTTCTTTGCCCTAATGTGTAAAACATAAGCCCATCATGTTCGCCAACAACTTCTCCACTTAAAGTTTTTATTAAACCTTTTTTCATTGGCAAATAATTTTTCAAAAAATTTTTAAAATTCCTTTCACCAATAAAACAAATTCCTGTACTATCTTTTTTTTCAGCATTAGACAATCCTATTTTTTTTGCTATTTCTCTGACTTCTGTTTTTTCTATATCACTAAGAGGAAAAATTGCCTTAGATAATTGATATTGATTTAATTGATTTAAAAAATATGATTGGTCTTTATTCAAGTCTTTTGCCTTGCAAAGTAAGTGATAATTATTGGTTTCTATCTTTTTTGCATAATGCCCAGTTGCAACATAGTCTGCACCAAGTTTTAATGCTTGTTGCAAAAAAAATCCAAATTTAATTTCCCTATTACAAAGAACATCAGGATTAGGCGTTCTTCCCTTTTTGTATTGTTCTAAAAAATATTTAAAAACATTATCATAATATTGTTTAGTGTAATTAACAGAATAATAAGGAATATCAATTTTTGAACAAACTCTTTTAACATCTTCATAATCATCTTCGGCAGTGCAACTTCCATCAAGTTCTTCCCAGTTAATCATAAACAAACCAATAACATTATATCCTTGCGACTTTAACAAATAAGCGGTTACACTAGAATCAACCCCACCACTCATACCAACAACAATTGTTTTGTTACTATTCAATTTAAATTTCCTTTTATTTTATTTAGATAAATATCTAAATATTTTTTATTTATAAATTTATTGTGTAAATCAATAAAAAACTATAATATTTATTATTTTATTGTTTTTGTTATTATTTTTTTATTTTTTATTTTTTTTACTTTTTATTTTTTTTACTTTTTATAGTTTTAATTTTTATAGGTTTACTTTTTATAATTTTTATTTAAATATAAAATATTTTTATATAATAATATTTAATAAATATAAAAAAATACTATTCATTATTTTTATTTTTGTTATCTATTAAATTTATATTATCTGTTGTTTTTGTATCTTTTATTTTGTTAATATTATTTTCCACATTTAAATTATCTTCCAATTTACTATCAGATATTAAATTTATTTCGGATTTTGAATTTCTCTTAGATTTTTTATTATTTTTTTTAATTGATTTACTTTCTTTTATTAATTTATTTTCTTTAATTATTCTATCTACTTGATTAATACTATTAGAAGGAATTTTTAAAGCAATAGGTATTTTATATTTATTAATTAAAATCAATATTAAATCATAAAACCAAAAAAAGAAAACTAAAGCACACGGAACAACCATCCAAGTGCTATAAAGCCAAGCCTGAACATCTGGTTCTAACAATAAGATAAATATTGCAGTTAAAAGAATAACTCCAAAACTAAAAAATGCTTTTGCATATCTTCCTAAATAAAAATTATGCGCACCTGCAAATCCTAAAAATGCACATAAAGCCCCAGCAACCCATTTGTTTCTATCTTGTGGAAAAGATGTTGTTTTAATTATTTTTTCTCTTTCTCCACGCAACATACACTTTATTGCTTCTTTATTTGAGGCATATTTCAATCTATCAAAAATAAGTCCACAATTCTCACATTTTTTTTGAATAATTAAAGATTTTTCCCCACATCGTGGACATTTTTGTTTATTTTTTTCTTTTTTAAAAAAATTTCTTTCCATATTGAAAACTATGTTATCATTATTTTTGCAAAAAATCAACCCATTAGCAATTTTTCGTTAGCATATTTTTTTTAAATGTTGATTTTATTTATTTTATTTTTCTATCCATTAAAAGTAATAAAGTAACACATATTATCACTTGTCATACAATGATTTAGAGGAGGACAAAAGATGAATAATTGTAGTTTTGACCCTTATTACACTCCATATATTAGACCTCCAAAAGCACCTTGCTGTAATCATGGGGATTATATACCACCAATCCCACCTTGCAGACAAAATACTTGCGGAAGATTTAATTGTGGAAATAACTTTTGCTGTGATGATTGTTTTAAAAATAATTTTTGCGACTTTAATTGTTGTTTTCCAAAGCCTAATAATTGTTTAACTCCAACTTGTTTTGAACCATGTTGTTTTCAAAATAATAATAATTTGCCATTTTTATACAATTCTTTTACTAATAATTCCAACTCAATTTTTAATAGACGGAAAAAAGATTGTTTGGAACCTGTCATTTGGTTAATGCTGGGGTCCTTAATAACAAAAAATTGCAATAGGTGTTAAACTCTTATTATTTTATACTTACTAATTTCAACAATTAATAATAGTAAAAATTTAATAAAACAATCAACAACAAAACTTTTAAGTTTTTAAACTATAAAATAAAAAAGAACCAACAAGTTCTTTTTTATTAATTTCTTAATTAAAAATTTTAAATAACTTTTTCCATATGAAATATTTTAAAAACACTATTTTCTGGTGGCTCAACTTTAAAAAGCATAAATTTATCTTGAGTTGGATGTTTGAAACGCAAAATACCTGCCCATAGCGCTAAATTAGTTGTTTTTAAATTCCAACTATTTTCACCATACTTAGCATCTCCATAAATAGGACAACCAATACCCGAAAGTTGAAGACGAATTTGATGACCTCTTCCAGTTTTTAAATTAATTTTTAATAAACTCAATCCATTAACTTCTTGCAATGTTTCATAAGATAGTTCTGCACGCTTTGCACCTTGTTCCAACATTGGAACAAAAGATGCCTTATTTTCTCGTAAATCTTTTTTAATATAATTTACCAAATAATCTTTCTTTTTTTTAGGTGTTCCTTTAACAACAGCAAAATAAGTTTTTTCAAATAAACCCTCTTGAATTTGTAGGGAAAGTCGTGATGCCGCTTTTGATGTTTTAGCAAATACCATAACACCACCTGTTGGTCTATCCAATCTATGAACCAGTCCAACAAAAGCATCTCCTTTTTTATTATATTTTTCTTTAATATAATTTTTAACCATTGTTAAAGCATCAATATCTCCACTACTATCAGGTTGACTAGGAACATTTTGAGGTTTAACAATAACAATGATGTGATTATCTTCATAGATAACATCTAATGGTTGATTATTAACAAAAACTTCTTTCAAAACTTTCAACTCATTTTTATTTAAACTATTTTCCAAATTATCCACTTTTACCTCAAATTTTTAAAACTTTAAATTCATTAATTACTATTTAAATCAACTTTTAATTTTAGTTAATTTAAAATATTTTTGTATTAATTTTTTGAAATGTAAATTTTTATATTTTCGTCATTTATTTTTAATGTTTTAATATAAAAGTTTGTTGTATCATCAACACTTTTTAAAATTTCAGTTGCTAAAATCTCTAACATAATTTTTTCTTTATATTTATCCAGCATATTTTTTAATTTGATTGATTCACATTCAAAACAAATTTTAATCCTATCTTCAACATTAAAGCCTGCTTCTTTACGCATGATTTGTATTAAACGAGTTAACTCTCTATATAACCCCTCTGTCATCAAATCACTATCCAATGTTATATCCAAAACAATAGTTACATTATTTTCTGTTGCAATAACAAAATCTTGTTTTGCTTTTGCTTGTAGATTAAACAACTTTGGACTTAAATCTTTAAAAGTTTTAATATCAACTAAGCCACGTTGATAACTATCAACAACTTTAGCCATTTCATCAAATGATAAACTTTCTAATTCTTTCTTTAAATTTTGAACTTCTCCTTTAAGAACAGCCCCTGCTTCTTTAAAATTAACAGTTAAATAATTGTCATTAAAAACATTTTTATCTTTTTCAAAAACTATTTCTTTAATATTTAATTCTTCTTTAACAACACTTTCATAAATTTTAACTGCATTTTCTGTTTCTTCATTTGAACATATAAACATTTTTTTGAGAGGTTGTTTGATTTTTAAATTATTTTCATTTCTCAATCTTTGAGCCGTTGTTATTATGTCTCTAACAATGTCAGTTTGGGTTGGCAAATTGTCTTGATTTAAATCATAAATTTTTGTTGGAAAAGTAGAAAGTAAAACACTTTCTTCAGATTTAGTTTCTATTTCCCTAACCATATTTTGCCATATGTGTTCACAAATAAATGGTGTTATAGGAGCCATAACCTGTATTAAAGATTTCAATGCATTATAAAGTGACCAATATGCAATTCTTTTATCTTCTTCATCATCACTTTTCCAGAAGCGTTTTCGATTTACCCTAATATAAAAATTAGTTAAATCATCAATATATTTTTCAACATCTCTAATTAAAAGATAAAGTGTGTTTTCATTGTAATATTTATCAGCATTTTTTATAAGTTGATTAGTTATTTCTATAAGCCATTTATCTGTTGTTGACAATAAATCAATACGAGGTTTATAATTTTCCAAATCAGGATTATCCAAACTTGCATATGTTCCAAAGAACACATAAGCATTCCATAACCCTAAAAGTTTTCTTGTTATTTCTTCACAAACATTTTCTCCAAAACGAGTATCAGCGAGCATATTATTTGAAGAAAACATATATCTAATAACATCTGCCCCGAAATCATCACAAGCCTTGTCCATTAAAATATTGTTTTTTCCTGTCTTAGAAAATTTACTACCATCTTCGCTAACCAACATTCCAAATCCAATAACTTTCTTATAAGGTGCTTTGCCTGTTAGTGTTACACTCATAAATAATAATGCATAAAACCACAATCTAATTTGTTCTCGCATCTCAATAACAACATCTGCTGGAAAATTTTTAGCCCAAAATTCTTTGTTTGTGAAATATTTTTTTGTGCTAAAAGCAGTTATACCCGCATCAAGCCAACAATCACCAACTTCAAGTATTCTAGTCGAACAACCATCTTGACAATTAGGACATTTAATTTTAACAGCATCAATGTAAGGACGATGTAAATGAGGTAAATTTTCAACTAATTCCTGACCAGTTGTTGAGTTTTTATTTTTTAGCGTAGACAAAAATTTGTTTATTTTAGATTCAACCGAAACATTATCAAAATTTGATAATTGATTTTTGTTGCCGAAATTTTTAGAAATATAAGATTCTAAATCCAATGAATTTGGAGAACAAGCCAAATCTTTCAATTCTTGTAAACTCCCAACAACATGAACTTTTCCACATTTATCACATTTATATATTGGAAGAGGAAGACCATAAAATCTTTTACGAGAAATACACCAATCTCCCATATTTTCAAGCCAAGCAGTCATATTTTTCTTAAGGAATGCAGGTTGCCACTCAACCTCTTCTATTGCTTTGAGAAGTTGAGGGCGAATTTCATCAACTTTAATATACCATTCTTCAGTTAATCTATAAATTAAAGGTTTTTTACATCTCCAACACACTGGATATCTATGTTGTATTTTATGAGTGTAGTAAAACTTATCGTTCTTTTTGAGATAATCAAATATAAGTTCACGCGTCGAATCTTCATCGCAACTCAGTCCAGACAAGAAACCAAAATCATTATAATAAAGACCATTTTCATCGACTGGTATAATATTTGGCAACCCAAGTTTTTGACCCAGTTCAAAATCTTCAACTCCGCAACCTGTTGCAATATGAACATCACCTGCACCCTCATCTGCTTGAACATCTTCCCATGCAACAATTTTATGCTCAAATTGTTGAACAGATAAATCTGCAAAAAATGTTTCATATTCCAAACCAACTAATTCACTACCCTTAATAATTTGTTCTACTTCAATTATATCATCTTTTAAAACTTTTTTTGTTGTTTTACAAATTATTAATTTTCTATTTGTTGATTTAACCTTACAAATTAAATATTCAAAATCAGGATTAACAGCAATTGCAACATTTGCGGGGAGAGTCCAAGGAGTTGTTGTCCAAACAACAATACTCCAATCAGTATTTTTTATTGGCAATTTAAGGAAAACTGCCTCATGCTCCATGTCCTTATAACTATCTGCCAATTCGTGTTCTGAAAGAGAGGTTCCGCAATGACTACACCAAGGCATTGGACGATATTTTTGAACAAGCCAACCTCTTTCATAACAAATTTTTAAAAAATACCAAATTGAAGTTATGTTTTCGTCCGAATTAGTATAATATGAGTTATTCCAATCCATAAATTGACCAAGTCTTTGAGATTGATTTGAAATAATTTTAGAAAATTTATCAACTCTCGCCATACAAGCTTCTGTAAATTTATCTAATCCAAGATTAACAATATCTCTTTTGTCTGCAAGATGTAAATCTTTTTCTGTTTCAACTTCAACCCAAAGTCCTTGTGCATCAAAACCATTTTGATAATGAGCGGTATAACCTTTCATGGTTTTATATTTTAAAAAAGCATCTTTTAAAGTTCGATTCCAAGCATGATGAACTCCTGCCTGCGCATTAGCAGTCATAGGACCATCTAAAAACTTATAATACTTATTAGAATTATTATTTTTATTTAAATATTTATTTTGTATATTGTTATCTTGCCAAAATTTAAGAACACTATGTTCATTTTCTATAAAATTAGGAACTGAATTTTCTTTTTTCATTTTTCACCTGTTATTAATATTAAAAATAATTTTTATTGACTTTTTGTTAAGCATAATTTTCCAACACTGCATTCATTTGCATAACATCTGAAGGAGTTAAAATTCCAAGAGGAACTTCTTGCATACTTCCATTTTTAGTTAAAATTATAATCAAAAGTTTACGATTCTTATAAAATAAATCCAATGCCTCTTCAATAGTAATATCCATAGGAACAACTTCAAAATATTTACTTTTATTAAATTCTTCAATAACACTTTCAATAGTTGTTGAATTTAAAAATAAATTTATATCTTGTTTTTCTTTTATCGCACGTCCTATTAGATTTAAAATTTTTTGTCCATTAGCAACACCAATTAATCCCCCATTTTTATAAACTGGCAAATTACTAAAAGACGAACTATAAATTATTTCTACAATTTGCGAAAGATTGACATTATAATTAACAGTAACAACATCTTTGGTACAAACTGTATCCCAAACACGAGGAGGCGCCGAAATTAATTGTGCTATTTTTTCCATTTCAATAACAACATCTTCATGAGGTTCAGCGATAATGTATTCATCATTGCTTTTGTGGATAATAGCATTTCTTAAACGCCCATAATCAATAAGTTTATCTTCATACTTGCGAACAATAAAATTAACGACAACCGCTTTTCTTATCATATCCGAAAAACTCATACTTCTTCTAAAATTATGTTGAATACGCAATTCTTGGTCTATAATATTGTAGGCGTTAATAAATCTAGTTGCAAGAGATTTTGTTTTTTGACTCGATATTTTTTCCATAAGTTTTCTCCAAAATTTAATAAACATTATATCAAACATACTTAGAAAAAGCAAGCGATTATTAACTAAATACAATAAATTAATAATTTTACAAAAATATATAAAAATTATATTTCTAATCATAGTTTATTTTTTTACTAAAAATAAAAATTATAATTAATTGTAATGAAAATACTACCTTTTTTAAATTTAAATTTTAGCATATTTTTAATATGTTGTGATATATGTGTTGATGTATATTAAAGATATTCATTAATAAAAAAGATAGTAATTAATAAAAATTTAACAATAAAATTAAAAAAATATAAATAAAAAATAAATTAAATTTAAACACAAATAAATAAAAATATAAAAATAAAAAAAATAAAAAATAAAAAAATGAATAACTAAGTTAATAAATGTATTTACTTGCTTTTTTAATCTAAATTAAGAAATAAAAAAACCGTGCGATTTGCTTTGTCAAAGAAATCTACTACCACTTAAATTACAATAGCTCCACCAAAGCTACCTTATGGCACATAAAAGCAATTGCTTAATGTTGCTGTCTTCCGACCCTCACATGGTTCACAATGATTTATTGCATAAGACCTTAATTTCAACACTATTCTAAAATAAATGAATAATAAATTACCTTTGCCGAGGCAAACCATCAGTTCTGCTATAGCGGATTGCAGATACAGGGCACCGCTAGCTCCCCACTTGGCACGGTATACTAATACTAACACAAATATTTTATTTATGCAAGTTATTTTTTATTTTAAAGATAATATTTACAAATTTTTTTTAATTTTAAATATTGTAACAAAAAACCAACTACTCAACAATCTATCTATAACTAAAATTAATTTATTTTTTTAAATGCATAATTTAAAAATAATTAAAAGATTGTAAAGCAAAAATCTATAATGAAATCAAAATGAAATAGATAAAAAAGATGTATGTAACAGATTATTGCCAATATAAATATTAATTTAATAATTCATAACCTTCTTCATCAATTTGGCTATTTTCTCTGTTCTTTAATTGTAATTTTCTTTCTTCTCGTTTTTGACTTTCGTCAATAATTTCCCTTTTATTTAATTTATAATAATCAATTTGACTTAACAATTTCTTTCTTAAATTCTTTATCGATTTTATTTTATCACATTTGTCTTTATAAGGCGAATCAGAACACAAAGAAACATAATTTTTATAAAATTTTGTATAAGGGTTTAAATTCTCATAAATAGGAACATAAACTTTTAATTGGTTATATTGGTCTTTCTCATCTTCATTAAACCATTTCATTTCACAACTAACTGCATGTTTAAGTTTTTCATAACTACACTCAGGATTGTTCTGTAATTCTTTAACATACCAATAATCTTTTAAAGAATCTACATTTAAAGCGTCTTGCAAAATTTCCAAACGATTATCTTGAAGTTTTTTTATTGATTTTTGAATCTTATCAGAAGCCATTATTAAAGATATAGTTGAGCCCCCAAAAGACAGCAAAGAAATTAATGCTGGAATAAAAGAAAAAAAATTTAGAATAAAAGTTCCAGTTAAAACAAGTGTTAAAAAACTAACAAGAATACTAGAATTTTTTAAGAAACTTAAATATTTAATTTCTTTTTTTAACTTCTTTTCTTGTTCATCAAACTTTTGTAATTTTAAATAAGTTGATTGTAACTCTCTTGCAATATTAACTTGAAAATCTCTATCTTGATTCATTTGCTCATCACAATCATTTTGACAAGAAGTCCACTTTTTCAAATTTTTAAATTTTGCAGAGCCATTATAAATTTTTTTAGAATATTCATCTTTCATAAAAACTAACCTTCTTTTGTTTATAATAATTAGTTGAAAAGTAAATTTAGTTAAAATAATAAATAAAAAATTTAAACCATACTTATTATAGCAATAAAAAAAGAGTTTGTAAACCCCCCCTATTTTTTTATTTTTAACTATTGTTTCACATTCCCATATTGCCACGATATGTAAAGTTGTATTTTTTTCAATACATATTTTTTTATTTTTAAGCAAAACCATTTAATTTTTTAATATATATTTTTTTTGTTTTAAGCAAAACCATTTAATATTTTTTTATTACAATAAAAATAATCATTTTTAATTTTTATTATTTTGATTATATTAATAAAAAGAAATTCTATTTTTAATAAAGACAATTTATCTAAACTACATCTGCAAAATTTACATCTATTAACAATTATTATATAAGTATAAGAAACATTTAAAATTCATAACAATTAATAATTACTATATAAACAAGATTTTTTATGCTAACTTTTATTTGAAGATACTATTCCCAGTTTATAGGTTTTAAGCCACGTGAAACTAAATTATTATTTATTTGAGAAAAATGTTTACAACCAAAAAATCCATTATATGCAGAAAGTGGACTTGGGTGTGCTGATTGTAAAATGAGATGTTTAGAAGAATCTATCAAAGGTAAAAAAATTCTTGCATTCGCACCCCATAAAACAAAAATAACTTGTTCACTTTTTTTATTAATAAGGGATATTATAAATTTAGTAAAGATTTCCCAACCTTTATCTTTGTGCGAATTTGGTTGTCCTTGTCTAACAGTTAAAACAGTGTTTAACAATAAAACACCTTGAACCGCCCAACGACGCAAATCCCCACTACTCTTGCATTTTATTCCTAAATCGCTTTCAATTTCTTTAAAAATGTTTTTTAATGAAGGAGGTAAAGGTTGTCCATCTTGAACAGAAAAACATAAACCATGTGCTTGGTTTGGTTGATGATATGGGTCTTGTCCTATGATTACAACTTTAATATCATCATATTTACAATAATTCATACTATTAAAAATATTTTCAGGTTTGGGATAAATAATATAATGAGAGTATTCGTCTTTCAAAAAAGATTGAAGATTTTTAAAATAAGGTTTATTGAATTCATCTTTTAATAAATTATACCAATTCTTTGTTATTTTAAACATAAGTAAAATATAACATACAAAAATAACAATAACAAGTATTTTTATGGCAAATCTTTTTAGATGAAACCATTGTTTAAAACAAAATTATAACAATTTTTATAAAAGATTTGCATAAATGAAAATTTTGTGATAGAATACACTCATATAATATAAAAAAAGTATTATGCCAACAATATGTAACATATTAATATGTATAGAGTTCTTTAAAGGAGTTTTATAATGGATTTTAACACAATATCAAAAACAATTACATCCGTTTTCAAATTAAAGACAAATGGAGATAAAGAAATTCAAATAATAACAGGAGCGTCATACCCAACAAGAACACCTATTTCTCTTTTTCTTGATAAAGTAAAAGAAGGTTGGGTATTATCTGATAAGAAACAAACACTTCGTATTATGAACAATATTTATGAACTCAGAGCACCTGATGTTAAAAATTGTATTAATGCTGTTTTGCGAATTTATGGTTTCAAATTGAGTAATGGAATGATTTACATTGAAATTCAAAATGAACAAGCATTAGAAAAGCGTATATTTGATATGCTGATGTGTATTGGTCAACTTGTAAATATGTACGCATTTTTCGATGCCCCAGACAAACAAAATTAAAACTTGAAATATTTTATTTATAAAAAAATTTTATTTCTCATTTCAATTTTATGCTTTGCTATATGGTTGATTATTATTAAAGAAATTAATACTGCGTATTTAATATATAAATACGCAGTATTTTATGTTTATTGTGCAAATATTTTAGCATAAATAAACATAAAAAGCAAATACTTTTTAGAATTTTTTTATTTTATTTTTTTTATTTTTATAATTTATGTTTTATTGGCACAAAATTTAAATGTTTAATATTGAAAATACTGCGTATTTATATATTAAATACGCAGTTGACAGAGAAGTTTATTTATAAAAAAGTTCTTATAATTAAAGGGTTTTTACTAAAATCTAATATATTTTTAAAAAATACAATTTTATAATTTTTTCTTTATTTGATTGTAAAAATTTTAGAGTAAATTTAAAAAAATTTTTAAAAAATTATAATTTACATATTTTTATCAAATAGTAAAATGTTCTATGTAAATTTAATTTATATAAAAAAATGTAAATTAAAAGGAGAATTTTATTATGATCCATTCAAAGAAAAAGACAATATTCTTATCAATAAGTTTGATTTTAACTATTTGTTTAATGGCGTATGTTGCAGTTTATGCTTTATCTATAACAAAAAATTCTATGTTTAATGTTGGTGTAAAATACCAACCAGAATATTTAGTTAAAGTTGAAATGGGAATAAACGGAGCGAATGGCGGAACAGATGACCAAAGAATTGAAGAAACTGAATATGTTGAAATATATAATAGTTTAAACCCTGTTTCAAATGGAATGTATATTCAAAGTATGTCTAATGATACAATTCATATAAACTCACAAACTTTAACACCAATAGGAGCATATGGTGACATTTATTTTCGTGTTACATCATACGATGAATATGAAAGTGGATATGGAAGTGATAATCAAATCGGACATAATTTACAATGTTCTATTACTTGTGGAGATAACAATACAAGAAGCGAAACATTAGTAAAAAATATTTCAACTATTATGCAAATTGCAACAGGTTTAGATTCGTTAGATGAACGACCAACATCTTCTCAATTAGGTAGCATAATAATAAATTTACAATTTATAGAGGTTCCCCCTGATTTTTTACAAGTTTTCAAATATGAATCTGGACAAGAAGTTGACAAAAGTAGCACAGAAAAATATCCCTACTATGTTACCATGGGTGGCGAAACAACTTATATTGTTTTAGAGGCAACAACCGGTGATGTTGAAGATTATCAACGCTTAACAAATGGAATATTATGTACTAATGTAAACGAAAATAATGGATTATTTACTTATGATAATTTTAGCAAACAAATTTTTATAAATGGAGAACCTGCCAAAAACTTACTTCTTGTTAGAGAATTTGGTCTAGAATTAAGTGATGAACTTGTTAATGATTATGCAACAATGACTTTAGGAGATAATTTTAAACTCTCTTATGAAGATGAATTTGATACATCTTTTCAAAGCGACCAAGACACAATATACTCTAATTTCTTTTCTTTTGAAGAAAAAATGCATAATTATATTTTAGAAAACTCTCCTGAAATAAATTTAGAAACATCAAATTATTTATTTGCTACACGTAATATATCTTTTGGCAACTTGGTTGACACCTTGATGAGTGATAGAGATGAGCCAGTGTACGGTCCTGCTCCTTATAATAGATTTTTTAGTTGGATGAATCCGGGCTTTATTAATGTAGATGTATATGAGTTTTATGAATATTCAACTTATGGAATAATTATTGAGGAGGAGGAACAACCCACCAACTTAATACCAGGATATTATGAAATAATGACATGGCAACCTGATCTTTCACTCAACATAGAAAGAGAAGTAACTTATTATTTTGGTGAACAAGAATTATGGTTACCTAAAAGAGAAGCAAAACCAACAAGTGATATCTACAGAAAAGTTTGGGCTGATGGAGATAATCCAGAAACTGATGATAGTGCAACTTGGATTATGGAAGGATGTTATTTTATAAGACTAGACAGCGAAGTTTTACCTTATTATGTTAATGAAGAAGGATACTTTACTGAATTTGAAGAAGGTTGGGAGTACCCAAAGTACGCAGGAACACATTTTACAAGATATAGCGGTTCATTTTGCTTTGATCAAAATGGAGGAATTGAGATTTTAAATAGTTATTATAAAGATAAAAATCCTACAAGTAAATATGTTATACGCCCTACTTGTGTTTTAAGTTACGTTTTTCAACAAAATAATGATTACTAAACACAAAACAATAAATAATAAACAATAAACAAATTGTAAAATTATTAATTAAATAAAAAAGCAAAATAAGTTTAAAGATTAGTTAAACTCGTTAGTTTGCTTTTTTATTTTTTATTCAAAAATTTTTCTACTTCTTTATAATACTCTTCTATATTGCTTGGCAATGATTCTGCATGTCCACATCTTGAAAATGTTAGTTTTTGACGCAAATGTTTAGGGGTTGCGTTATATAACTTATCTTGCATAGAATAATCGACAAATGTATCTGCATCGCCATGTATGAATAAAATAGGAAGTTTACATCTCGCAAGTTGCTTTAAACAATCTGCCTCCTTTAATTCATACCCACACCGCATTAAACAATAACTATTAAAAATAAACATTAATGGTTTTATTGAAATTTTTGTAAATCTTTTTGATAATGTTGTAAATTCTTCATAAACACTACTATATCCACAATCAGCAATTAAATGAGTTACATTAGTTGGAAGTTTTTCACCTGACAACATACAAACTGTTGATGCACCCATAGACAAACCAAAAACAACTATTTCACAATCACTTCCAAAGTAATTATTTACTTCATCTAATAATGTTAAAATGTCTAACCTATCCAACCATCCCATTCCAACATATTTTCCCTCACTATCACCATGTGCTCTATTTTGAGTTAAAACAATGTTGTATCCTAAATTAATAAACATTTTAGCATATTGATTCATTTCTGTGTAGTGTGCAAAATAACCGTGAATAATTATTGCAACTTTTCTAGAATTGTTGTTTTTATAAAAAACAGGATATAATTTTAAACCATCAAAAGAGATTATTTCTCTCTTTTCAAAATTAAAATTTTTCCACCAATCATAGTCAATTTTATATAGATTCAAGGTGTTATCCATTTGATAGTTTATAACAGATTCTGCTACGGATTTCCGTCGCAAAATTAATCTACAACAAATTTCACCAATTATCAAATACAAAATAACAGAAATTAAAATAACAACAGCCAAAATGATAGATATTATTTCAAATGTTGTCATATTTCCACCATTTAGCCTATTTCTTTATTTTTTTCTTCTCTTTTAACTTCTTTTTTCGCTAATCTATTTTTTTTGCCTAGTTTTTTCATCGCTCCAACCAAATTTATTTTATTTTCCTTACCTATTAACATTCTAAAAATATTTTGACGATGCATAAACCAAGTTAAGAAGAACAAAACAAATAAGAACAATTTTAAAACCAATGATAAAGTTGAATCATAACCAGCAACATCAATTCTATAAGCCTCACATAAAGTTATAGCAGTTATCAAAATAAATGAACCAACAGCAGCGTAATCAAATATACACAAATAGACAAACACAACCACAATAGCAATTAAAGTTTCTATTGGACGTGCAACAAGGAAAATTCCTAGCAAACACGCAACACCTTTACCACCTTTAAAATGGGCAAAAACAGGAAAATTATGCCCTAAAACAACGGCTAGTCCACCAGCATATAATCCAATGTAGGCCATCGCCCCTCCGCTTGCCCCACCAAACAACAAATAACCTGTTAATGCAGGAATAACACCCTTTAATGTATCTAAAATCAAAGTTAATAGTCCAGGCAAAAAACCAAAAGTCCTCAACATATTCATTGTTCCAGGATTACCGCTACCCTGTTTTGTTATGTCTTTATCTTTATTTTTGGAAATAATTTTTGCGAAATGAATATTTCCTAAAAGATAAGAACAAATAATCAATAAAGTAAATTTAATTGCTATTTCCATTTTAACAATTCCTTTTTTTGTTAATTATTTTTGTCAAAAGTATTGTAATTTTTTAATAATTAAATGTCAAATACTTTTTTTAAGTTTGCAAGATATAGATTTTTAATAAAAGTATTTGATTATTGTGCTTAATTTTTGCTCAATACCCCATAATATAATAACAAAATTTTATATTTTAAGATTAAAGATATTTGTTTTTATTGACTTTTTTATTTTTATATAATTTTCATACTTTATCATACATAATAAAATACTACAAAAGTTTATCATAAATTCAAAAAAAATAAACAAATATTTATAAAATTATAAAATTAATTATTTAATTACTATTTTCTCGTCCTCTTATAACAAATTTAATTGGAGTCCCAGAAAAATCAACTGCATTACGAAAATGATTTTCTAAATATCTTAAATAAGAAAAATGCATTAAATTAGCATCATTAACAAAAAGAACAAAAGTTGGAGGATTAATTTCTGCTTGTGTTATATATTTAATTTTTAATCTACGCCCTTTTCTATAAGGAGGTTCATTCATCATAACAGCAGTTGCCAAAAGTTCATTCAATGTTCCTGTTTTAATTCTTCTGGCAGAATTTTCAAGAACTTTTTCAACTTCAATCATTATATCTCCAAAACGCTTTCCAGACAAAGCAGAAATATAAACAGGTTTAAAATAAGACATAAACTTTAACTTTTCGTCTAAAATTTTGTTAAACTTGTTTATGGTTTTGTCTGTTTTATCAACCAAGTCCCACTTATTCATAACTATAATTGATGGTTTGCCCGCTTCATGTACATAACCAGCAATACGGACATCTTGTTCACTAATCTCCTGACTAGCATCAAAAACAATTAAAACAATATCTGCCCTTGAAATAGCGTCCATCGAGCGAAGAACGGAATAACCTTCAATACTTTGATTTTCATAAGAACGCTTTCTTCTTAAACCAGCAGTATCAATAATAGTATAATTTTTATTATTAAATTTAAAACTACTATCAATAGCATCACGTGTTGTTCCAGCAATATTAGAAACCATTACCCTATCTTCACCCAAAATTTTGTTAACAATACTACTTTTCCCAGCATTAGGACGCCCAACAACAGCAATTTTGATTGAATCATCTTTTTTTTCATCATATTGATTAGGTAAAAATTCGACAATTTTATCCAAAACTTCTCCTAACCCTTTTGCTTGTTTAACTGAAATAGGAAAAGGCTCTCCTAAATTTAATTCATAAAATTCATAAGTTTTATCAACTTCAAAATTATCTAATTTATTAACAACCAAAACAATATTTTTGTTACTTTTTTGTAAGAAATCAGCAATATCTTTGTCGTTATTGGTAATACCATCACGCCCATCAACCATAAAAACAATTACATCTGCAAGTTCAATAGCAATTTGTGCTTGACGAAAAATATTTTCCTGAAAAATGTCACTACTTTTCGGGTCAAGTCCACCAGTATCAACTAAGGTAAAGTCATGGCCACACCAATTTGCATTAGCATAAACTCTATCACGAGTAACGCCAGGAGTTGGGTCAACAATACTAATTCTATGACCAACAATATAATTAAAGAACGAACTTTTTCCAACATTTGGTCTCCCAACAATTGCAACCATAGGTTTTCTCATACAAAATAAATCCTTTTAAAATAAAAATAACTAATTAATTAATAAACCAACATTACGATGTTTATTTATAAAAATTCTTTTAAGAGAATAACATATAATTAAAAAAAAGGCAACATTTTTTAAAAATGAAATCAATAATCTAAATCAAATAATAAATAAAAAAACCAAATAAAAATCAATTATATAAAATTAATGATTTAAAAAGTTTAAGAGTATTAAGAGTATTATATCTATCATTTTTTATAAACTAAAAAAACTGCGTATTTAATGTATATATACGCAGTTTTTTCTTATCTCAACAATAATATTTTAGCATAATAAAACATAAATATCAAATATTTTTTAAAAATTTTATATGTTTTTATTTTGTTT
>CALWEA010000010.1 GCA_944376905.1 uncultured Clostridia bacterium | reverse complement strand
TTTCCCCACCTTGTGTTGCTAAAGGCAACACGCAAAGTTAAAACTTTGCAATCAGGGTGTCCTGTTGCCGAGCGAAGATAGGTTGAGAACAAACATTCTTATCTTATCAATAAATTTGGGTATGGTATTTTATATAAATATATTTTTATTAATTTATATATGAATAAAAAATAGTTTTAAATATCTTGGTTATTTTTTTATTTTTACTAATAACTTAAAAAATAACACATATATTTATAATATGTTTGATGAAAATATTAAAACAATTATTTTGTTTTGTGTTATTGGTTTTTTTGTTGTTGGTTTTATTGGAACAATATCTCATTTCTTTTATTCTTGGAGTGAAAAAAATAAAATAATTGGAATTTTGTTTCCTGTTAATGAAAGTACATGGGAACATTTAAAATTGGCTATTTTACCAACCATTTTATATTTTTTCTTTGGTTTATTTTTTATTCAAAATCCTAATTATTTATTTGCTTTTTTTATTGTTCTATTAACGCCTATAATTTTAATTCCTATAATTTTTTATTCTTATACGGCTATAACTAAATCTTCAATATTAATTATTGATATACTATCTTTTTACTTTGCTTTATTTGTTGCGTTTTTGTTATGTTTTGATATTTTAACAGCATCTAAGGTTTATAATATTTTTAATTTAATTTCTATTATTGGAATTGTTATTATTGTTATTTCTTATTTGACTTTTACCTTATATCCGCCTAAATATTTTTTATTTAAAGACCATATAAGTGGGGGATATGGATTTGAAAATTTATAAATAATATTTATTAAATGTTTTTTTGTTGTTTTATTTAAAAATTATATAAAAAAGGGAACTTCTTAAAAGGAACATGTTTGCTTAAAATGGATTTAAAAAAAGAACGCAGTAAAAAATAGTCAATGCGTTCTCTTTTTAATACTGGTCTGTTTTAATCCTACGGGTTAAAGTAGTAAGTTTTTTTTATTTTTGTAAATATAATATACAAAGTTTAAATTATTTTAAATTAATAAAAATAAATTTGCGTTTTAATTATCATGTATTAAATATTCTTATAACTATTTATCAATTTATTCTTTATTTCAAATAATTTATCAGACAAGTTTACTACATAAGTGTGAGGATTTTCTAATCTTAATACCTCTTCCCAAAGAGTTGCTAATTCTTCTTGTACATATTTTCTCGTTTCTTCAACCGTTTTAAATTTGTGAATTATTTTTCCATTTTCAATGATTTTTAGTCTAAGATTTCTCACCTTATAATTTTCAATAGTTTTTTGAGTCCAATTATTTTGTGGATGAAAGAGTGTTATTTTTCCAGATGGTTTATTTTCATTATAAATTGTCAATAAGTCGGCTATAATTTTGCCATTTTTATCTAAAAGTCTGTAAATATTTTTAAAATGTGGGTTTGTCATTTTCTCTACG
Source organism: uncultured Clostridia bacterium (assembly GCA_944376905.1). Classification (GTDB taxonomy): domain Bacteria; phylum Bacillota; class Clostridia; order Christensenellales; family UBA1242; genus UBA5489. The sequence continues at coordinate 40,837 of CALWEA010000010.1, read as the reverse complement.
TTATTACTTAATTTTATTTTAGGAATGATTTCTCCTCCTTTCTCAATTGCAACCAATTTATAAACACCACCAAAAACAGGATTAGATTTTGCTGTAATCATATTTTCTCCAACACCAAAACTATCTATTGGGGCATTTTGTTTTAAAAGAGAAGATATTAAATATTCATCAAGAGAATTAGAAACAATGATTTTTGTGTCCACAAGTCCAGCATTATCAAGCATTTGTCTTGCTTGCTTTGAAAGATATGCAAGGTCGCCACTATCAATTCTTATTCCTGCAAGTTTTTTACCCATTGGTTTTAGAATGTCATTATAGACTTTAATAGCATTAACCATACCACTTTTTAGCGTGTTATATGTGTCAACTAAAAGGGTACAATTATCAGGAAAACTTTCTGCGTATGCTTTAAAAGCTTCATATTCACTGTCAAAACTTTGAACAAAACTATGCGCCATTGTTCCCAAAATTTTGATGCCATATTGTTTTCCTGTTTCTGTGCATGCTGTTCCCACAGCACCAGCAATATATGCATCAAGTGCACCATCAACCGCAGAAGTTTCTCCATGTGCACGCCTAGTTCCAAACTCCATTATTGTTTTTCCTTTTGCACTTTGAACTATCCTATTTGCTTTTGTTGTTATCAAACTTGCTCTATTAAAAAATAGTAGAAGAGAAGTTTCAACAAGTTGTGCTTCAATAAGTGGGGCCTTAATTGTCATAACAGGTTCATTTGGAAAAACAATTGTTCCATCTTCAACTGCCCAAACATCACCGGTAAATTTTATTTTACTTAAATAATTTAAGTATTCACTTGAAAATAAATTTAAACTTTTTAAATATTTAATATCGTCTTGAGATAAATGAAACTGTTCCAAATATTTTGCACATTTCTTTATGCCATTTGCAATAACAAAACTTCCGTTATCTGGAACTTTTCTAAAAAACAAATCAAAGTATGCAATATTATTATGAATATTTTTATTAAAAAAACCTTGTCCCATCGTTAATTCATAAAAATCCATTATTAAATTATTAAATTTATATTCCATTTTATTTTTCCTCTTTTTAAATACTTTTTTATTGTTTTTTATACTTAATATTTTTATATATATGCTAAAAATATTTTTATTTTATATTATTTATTTTTATTTTTATTTTTATTTTTTTATTTTTAAATATTATAAAACATATTAAATTAAGTTATCTTTACGTTTATTTTAAAAATACCAATACTTAATGTTTTGAAGATAAAACTTAAAATAAAAGTAGTAAATTATTTTATTTGAAATATGCTTATCTTGTAAATATAATTACAAACATTTTGTATTGTAAACATAATTACAAACATTGACAATCATTAGATTTTTCTTGTGAAGGGTGCATATTAAAAACTTTTGCACCCATATTGGTCATTTGTTTCAAATATGTTCTGTTTATGAAATCGGCATCATGACATGGGGCATTAAATGTATCAACAGAATGTTGCTCTATTAATATTGTTGTTTGTATTTCATTATCATTAAAATATGAAGACAAACTTTTAACAAAATTATAGATACAAATATCTGTGCAACATCCGCAGACAATAACATTTTTATAATCATTATGCTCAATAATATCTTTAAATTGTTGAGTTTGAAAACCATTTGTTGTTGGTTTTTGAATGACCGTCATATATTTTTCAAATTTTAATAATTCAGGTATCAATTCACATTCAATTGTGCCTTCAACGCAGTGTTTTGGAAAAATTTTAAATTCTTCATCATCAATTGTATGACAATCTTTAAAGGCAACTATATCATAATTTCCTTTAATAGCCTTTTCAATTAAGTTGATTATTGTTGGAACAATTCTATTAATGTTTTTATCTGCGAGGTTTCCTTCGTTTACAAAGCCGTTAACCATATCTACAATAACTAATAAATTTTTCATTTTTTATTTCCTTTTTGATAATATCAAAATGATAATATCACAATAAAAATAATTTGTCAATATTTTTTTTTAATTTCTTGACAATTTTTTTATATTTTGATATTATCAATCTAAGAAGAATTATTCTAGGAATAATTTTTTCTATGACAATCTTATATTTATTAAATTTGATAACAAAGTAAAAGATGGTAAAAGATAGGGCAAGAATATTCAGTAATAGAACGTTTAAACAAAACAAAAACACAAAAAATATTAAATATTAAAGATTAATGATTTGGTATATTAAAGTTTAATCAATTTTTTTTGTTAATATTAAATAACAAAGTAAAGTTAAATGATTTATAATAATATTTTATTAAATTAATTTAAATTCGAAAGCATAATTCTTTTTGGTAATATCATTATTATATTGTACAAATATTTAAAAAGATTGATTGATTTTTTTAAGTATTTGGAAAACTTAAAGGAGATAAATGTGAAAAAAAGTGATGTTGACAAAATAATAAATTGGATTAAAAACTATGTCAATGACGCAAAAGCAAATGGTGTTGTTGTTGGTATAAGTGGTGGGAAAGATAGTTTGATTGTTGCAAAATTATGCGTCGAAGCAGTTGGTGCAAAAAATGTTTATGGGGTAATTTTGCCAAACGGAAATATGAATGATTTGGAAGATGCAATAAAAATATGTAAGATTTTAGATATTCAGCATACAACAATTAATATTAAGCCTTTATATGATAGTATCTTACATAATATTCAACCTTTTATAAAAGAAAAAAAACAGGAAATAAGTTCCAATACAAAAATCAATATTGCTCCAAGACTAAGAATGACGTTCCTCTATGCTTTCGCGGGAGAACTAAATTGTTTGGTTGCTAACACTTCAAATTTGAGTGAAACAATGGTAGGGTATTCTACAAAATGGGGAGATAATGTTGGTGATTTTTCACCACTTGCAAATTATACGAAAAGTGAAGTTTGTGAGATTGGAATGCTTCTTGATTTGCCAAAATATTTGATATATAAAACTCCAAATGATGGATTAAGTGGTGTAAGTGATGAAGAGAAACTTGGCTTTACTTACGAACAATTAGATAATTATATTAGATATGGTAAAACTAATAAAAACATCAATTTAATAATGAAAAATCATAATTTGGCGCTTCACAAAATCCATGGTGTTGTAAAATATGAAAACAATTTAAGAAACTATTTTTATGGAGAAAGATAATGAATTTATCAAAAGATGATGAAAAGTTTTTAGAATTATATAGTGATAGTATATATGATAAACCAAGTGTTACGATAGATAATGTTATTTTGCGATTTCGGGATATAGAAAATAACAATTATAGAAAACATCCTGACAAAAAACTTCAGATATGCTTAATAAAAAGAGCATATTCTCCTTATAAAGATTGTTATGCAGTTCCTGGAACATTTATTGATTTAAAAGACTCATTGTCTAATACTTTAAAAAAATGTTTGGAAAACAAGATTGGATTAAAAGATTTTTATTTTGAACAACTTTACACTTTTGGTGATGAACAAAGAGATCCTCGAACAAGAGTTATAAGTATTGCTTACTTAATTTTAACAAATAAACAAGAACAACTTAAAAATTGTGAGTGGTTTGATATTGATTTTCAAGCAAGTAAAAATGAATTTGTTTTAACAAACAATGGTTATAAAAAATCACAAAAAATTAAAATAACATTAACAAATAAAAATACAACTTTAACAAATGAAATATTAGTTAAATTTGAAAAGAAAAATTTTGAAGAAATTAAGACTATTAAAATTATAAAATCTGAATTGGCTTTTGACCATATTAAGATTTTGTATTTCGCTTTTGAGCGTTTGAAAAATAAACTAGAATACACAGATGTTATTTTTAATTTAATGCCTAAATATTTTACTTTAACAGAACTAAAACTTTGTTTTGAACAAATATTGCATGAAAATCTTTTAGATGCAAATTTTAGAAGAAAAATAGCAGACAAAGTAAAACCTGTTGATTTATATATGAACGAAAAAGGGCATAGACCTTCAAGATTTTTTGAACATAATGTTTCATGGAATTTGAATAATATTGAATAAAATTGAATGTATTGAATAATATTGAATAATATTGAATAGTATTGAATTAGCAACTTAAAAATTGGCAACAATAAAAAAAACTTTTAAAATTATAAAGTTTTTTTTATGTAATTTTATGTAAAAAGATATCAAGTAATATAAAATTACTTATTTGTAGTTAATTTTTATTTATTATGTTGAAAATTGCTTCTATATAGTTGACAAAATTACGTTAGCATGTTTTTTTGTTATAATGTCATTATACAAAAACGTATAGCAACATTTACAATTTAATTAAATGTTTAGAATAATTATAAAACTATATAAAATTACAACTAATTTTTCTAAATTAACTTCAAATCCATCTATTTAACATTTTCATTTTTATAATACGTTTTTCTAATAAAAAATATAATATAAAAGTTAAATTTTTACTTATTTACAATTATATTATTTTTAAAATTTTATTTATATATATTTTGTGTGCAATGGCGGTTATTGCACTTTGTAATATTTTTTTTAATTTAGTTAATTTTCCTCCAATAAAATCTATTGTTTTTTTGTTTTCAAATACATATTGCAATATGTTATCAAATTCATCACAAAAATAATTATATGCAGTTTCTATGGTGTAGTGATTTTTTCTTTTTTTAAATAATGCTAATATATCTTTTAAAGACATTACATTTTTACAAATAGTTATATAAATTAAATATGCTATTTGTTCTTTAGAATAGAGTTTTGAAATAGGGCTACTTATCACGTTGTGTTTGACATAATTACTTATCATTGATGAAGTTATTTTAAATTCCTCTAAAGGTTTTAAGCAAGTATTAATATAGTTTACTGTTTGTTCTAAAAATAAACCAAAATTTGGAAGTTCATTAAATTTTGGAAGTTTAAAATTTTTAATTAAACTTTTTATTTCTTGTTCTTTATTTTTATTCATAATGTGTTCATTATAACAAATATATTATATTATGTCAAATAAGTTTTTCAAAATTATATAATAAGTTTTTTAAAAACCTTTGACATTGTTTTGGTAATTTGATAATATTAATTTGTTTATTTTTATTTAGTTTTAAATTTTTTTAAACGCTTTGTTTTTTACATAGTAATTCATAAAATAATACAACAATGTTAAAAATAATGAAATAATAATAAAAATAAAAAAATAATAATAAAATTAATAAAAAAAGGAAATAATAATGAAAATTAAAATATTAGTTGATTCAGCAAGTGATATAGATTTAGAAGAAGCAAAAAAATTAAATATAGAAATGATATCAATGGAAATTGGGTTTGGTGAAGATATTTTTTTAGATGGTGTAAATTTGTCTTATAGGCAATTTTATGAAAAGTTAATTGAAAGTTCTGAAATTCCTAAAACAAGTTTGATTAATGAATTTAGATTTGATGAAGTTTTTAATCGTTTAATTGAAGAAGGGTTCGAAGTTTTGTGTATTACTATGTCATCTAAATTAAGTGGAACATTTAATGCCGCTCAAAAAGCATCAGAAAAATATAACGGAAAAGTTCAAGTTGTTGATAGTTTAAATGTTTGTGTCGCAGAAAGGCTTTTAGTTCTTTTGGCGCTAAGATTAATTGAAAAAAATTTATCTTTACAAGAAATTGTTAATGAATTAAATAATAAAAAGCACAATATTCACCTTTTAGCATTACTTAACACTTTAAAATATTTACAAAAAGGTGGCAGAATTTCTGCTGTTAAAGCTTTTGCTGGTGAAATAATGAATATAAAACCTGTTATTGCTATTGTTGATGGTGAAGTTAAACTTATTGGAAAAGCAATGGGGTCAAAAAAAGGAAACAATTTGTTAAATCAGTTGATTGAAAAAACTGGTGGTATTGATTTTGAATTGCCGTATGCAACTGCTTATTCTGGTTTAAATGATGATTTGTTACAAAAATATTTAATTGATAGTAAATTTATTTGGGAAAATCATACCGACAAAGTTCCAACTTATAATATTGGTTCAACTATTGGAACTCATGCAGGTCCTGGCGCAATAGCAGTTGCTTTTTATGGAAAAAAGATTTAATATTGATTGATGTATGAACAATATTGATTTATAATAGATTGGATTATTTGTTATCGATATTGTCATTTATTATTGTCTAAATTTTAATAGGAGGGAAATGTAGATATTATGAATATACTTAAAAAAATGTATTATAGGTTATTTCAAAAATCTTTTAAACTAATGATTCCTATTTTACCTTATAGAGAACCAAAACTTTTAAAAAATTATCAAGATTTGATTAAATTGGTTAAAGATAACTCCAATACAATTCTTGTTACTGATAAAGGTGTTAGTGGGTTAGGGTTAATTGATAATTTGAAAAATATTTTTCAAGTTAATAATTTAAATTTGATTGTTTTTGATGAAGTTGTTGCAAATCCGACAACTGATAATGTCGAAGATGCTTATAAAGTGTATTGCGAAAATAATTGTGATATGATAATTGGTTTTGGAGGCGGTTCATCAATAGATTTGGCAAAAGCGTTAGGTGTAAGAGTTGTCAAGCCAAAAAAATCTTTATCTAAACTAAAAGGGGTTTTAAAAGTTAGAAAAAAACTACCAACACTTGTTGCTATTCCAACAACAGCGGGAACGGGAAGTGAAACAACACTTGCAAGTGTTATTGTAGATAGTCAAACTCGACATAAATATGCAATTAATGATTTTTGTTTGATTCCAAAGTATGCCATTTTAGACGCTAATTTGATTCTAAACTTGCCTAAACAAATAACAGCAACAACAGGTATGGACGCTTTAACGCATGCCATTGAGGCATACATTGGTAATAGTTGTACAAAACAAACAAAATTATATGCTTTGCAAGCAGTTAAATTAATTTTTGAAAATCTTTTAGAGTGTTATAATAACCCACATAATTTTCAAGCAAGAGAAAACATGTTAAATGCTTCTTACAAGGCAGGACTTGCTTTTACAAAATCTTATGTTGGATATGTTCACGCAATTGCACATTCTTTAGGTGGCAAGTATAACACAGCACATGGTTTTGCTAATGCAATTATTTTACCTTGTGTTTTGCGTAAATACGGCAAAAAAATATATAAAAAATTATGGGAATTGGGAAGGTATGCAAATCTATTTGATGAAAAAACTCCTAAAGAAGTTGGTGCAAAAATTTTTATTGAAAAGATTGAAGATATGAATGATTTAATGAACATTGGAACAACTATTCATGATATAAAAGAAGAAGATATTCCAGAATTAGCATTAATTGCAGAAAAAGAAGCCAATCCTTTATATCCTGTTCCAGTTATATATTCTGCTAAGCAACTTGAAGATATTTATTATGAGGTGAAAAATGGATGAAATGGAAAATAAAATTGATAATAACATAATTAGTGTTTTTGAACTTCAAAAAAAATTTGTTGCGTCTAGAAAATCTCTCAATATTAATTATAGAATTGATATATTAAAAAAATTAAAAGCAAATATTCTTAAATATGAAAAAGAATTATGCGACGCTCTTCAAAAAGACTTAAATAAAAGTCCTGAAGAAAGTTATATGTGTGAGATTGGACTCGTTTTAGAAGAAATTTCTCATATGTTGAAACACATAAAAAAATATGCTAAACCTCAAAAAATTTCTTCCGCTATTAGTAATTTTCCTTCAAAAAGTTATATAAAAAAATGTCCTTATGGTGTCGTTTTTGTTTTAAGTCCTTGGAATTATCCTTTTATGCTTTCCCTTATTCCTATTATTGATGCTATAAGTGCAGGTAATTCTGTTATTCTGAGGTCTAGTGAATTTTCTCCAAATGTTAGCCAGTTTATTAAAAAATTGGTTGATGAAACATTTGAACGAGGTTGTGTTGATGTTGTCTTGGGTGGTCGAGATGTTGCAACTCAATTATTGGAATTGGATTTTGATTATATTTTTTATACAGGTAGTACTCGCGTTGGAGAAATTGTTTTAAAAAAGGCCGCAGAACATTTTACTCCTGTTACTCTTGAAATGGGTGGTAAAAGTCCTTGTATTGTTGATGAAACTGCTAATGTTCCATTATCTGCGAAGAGAATTGTTTTTGGTAAATTTTTAAATGCGGGTCAAACTTGTGTTGCTCCTGATTTTGTTTATTGTGATAAAAAAATAAAAGACCAATTAATTCTTGAAATTGAAAAAGAAATTGTTAAACAATATTCAACTCACCCTTTAAAAAATCCTAATTTTCCCAAAATGATTAATCAAAAACAATTTGACGCTATGAAAAGTTTTATAACTAAAGACAATATTGCTTTTGGTGGAAAAACGGACAATTCTTCTTTAAAAATAGAACCAACTATTCTAAATGCTACTTTTGATGATAAGGTTATGAAAGAAGAAATTTTTGGACCTATTCTTCCAATAGTTACTTTTGAAAATTTAGATGAAGCAATTTTTAATATAAACAATAAATTAACAAAACCTCTGGCATTATACATTTTTTCAAACTCAAAAATAAATCAACAAAAAGTTGAAAATTATTGCGATTTTGGTGGTGGATGTATTAACGATACAGTTATTCATATTGCTAATTCAAATTTGCCTTTTGGGGGTATAAAACATAGTGGTATGGGTGCTTATCATGGTAAATTTGGTTTTGAAACTTTCACGCATTTTAAAAGTATTGTTAAAAGGTCAACTCGAATAGACTTGCCTTTTAGATATCAGCCTATTGGTAAATTTAAAAAATGGCTTATAAGAAAATTTTTAAAATAATTTTTTAAAATAAATGTGGTAAAAATATTTATAGTAGGGGATATTCAATATGAAAAATAAAATTTATGGAGTAAATTTTATTTTAATTTTTCCTTTGGCAATAGCAACCGTTTTGTATATGCTTTTTGACTATACTTGGATTAAAGCTGTTGCAAGTTTAATATTTGTTTCTATTGGTCTTATAAATGTTTTGTTGACAAACTTTGAAAAAAATCAATTAAAATTCAAAGTTATTATTTTAATTGCTTTAATTTTTGCTTGTTTAGGAGATATAGTTTTAGAAATAAATTTTATTATTGGTGCGTTGTTGTTTGCTGTTGGACATATTTTTTTCTTTTGTTCATATTCATGTTTAATAAAGTTTAAGTTAAATGATTTGTTGACAGGAATGATTATATTTATATTCATTCTAATTTTAATTTTATTTGTTCCTATTTTTAATTTTGAAAGTATTGTTATGGAGGTGTTATGCATTATTTATGCCTTTATTATTTCTATGATGTTAAGTAAGGCAGTTGCCAATTATATTCAATTAAAAAACAAACAAAATCTTTTAATTTTATTGGGAAGTGTTTTATTTGCCTTTTCTGATTTAATGCTACTTTTTAATATTTTTTCCATTTTAAACATCATGATATTTGATTATTCTTTATTTGGAATACTTTGTTTAACAACTTATTATACAGCAGAATTTTTGCTTGCTCATTCTATACTTTACAATGATAAAAAACAAATCAATAATCAAATTAGTTAAAAATAAATTAAATTGATTAAAATTGTTGGAAAAACTTTTCTTTTTCAATTAAAAAGACTGATAACTTTTTATAAATATTTGAAAGTTATTTATAAAAGTAATAAATAAGATAATTTTAAAAATAATTTTATTTTGTTTTTTAAGTTTAAAAATTATTATTTTAAAGTTTTATTAACATAATACATTTTAATGTCATAGCATATATATGTGTTTAATTTCATTAAGAGGTGTTTATGTACATACAAAGAGAACAAGGTTATGATTTAGGCGGTGTTCCAGCATTAATTAATATACACAAAGAAACATGTGGCAACAATTTTTTTCGTCGCGCGATTTGGACAGGTGAATATTTACAAGTAACAGTTATGTCTATTCCACCTGGTGGAGAAATTGGATTAGAAATTCATGAAAATTTAGACCAGTTTTTAAGAATAGAATATGGAGTTGCTTCTGTTTATATGGGTAAAACCAAGCAAGATGTTAAATTTATTGGTGATGCCAATCCTGATTACGCTATATTAATTCCGGCTGGAACTTATCATAATATTATCAATCAACAAAAAATACCATTAAAATTATATTCAATTTACGCACCGCCTCAACATCCAATAGGAACTGTTCATAAAACAAAATTTGATGCGGATTTAGCAGAATAAAAATTTATTATTCATATTATTTTAATTCACTTATTAATAAAAAGCATTTATTAATACAAATAATGAAATGCTTTTTTTATTTTTATATTTTTTTGCATATATTTTATTTTAAAGATTTCATTATATCGAATAACACAATATAAATTGTAATTAGAAAGTTTGTATTTTATATTATTTAAACTAATATGTTGGTATATTGAATAAAATTTATAAATAATGTGTATTTTGGCAATTTTTGTTGCAAAACTTCTTTTAAAATTGTATATTATATTGTGTATTACACTTAATAATATAAACAAAAAATTTTGTAAGTTTTTGTTTATTGCAAGTTATAAAATTATTATAATAACTTTTTATGTTAGTAAGTGTTTTATTAATTAAAAATATTATAACTTAATTACATTAAACTAAAAAAGTATATTTTCTACATAATCATTTTGTTAACGATACTTGTAAATTATTCCTTTACTTATTATACCTTTGTTGTCTTTAACTAATAAGTTTATTGTTTAACTTTTTTAATTTATTTTTAAAAGGATTTTTTTATGAAAAAACATTTTATTTTATCATGGCTTAGTTTAATACTATTAATATCTGTTTCTATGGTTTTTTGTGTAAACACGATTTTTTCTTCTAATTTATCTTTTAATTCTGTTGTTAAAAATTCTGTTATTGTTAATTCTGAAAACAACAATTATAATTCTAGTGAAAATCAATTTGTTGTTCTTGATGATAGACAATATTTTTTGGGTGGAAAACAAATAGAAACTGATTATGCTAATAAATTAATTTCTTCTAAGAGTAATGGTTTTCAAAATTATCCAAATATTGAAATTCCTTCATCTTACAATTTAGTTGATGATTATTTTATTAAAGTTGAAGACCAGGGCAGAATGGGGCTTTGTTGGGCTTTTACAGGAAATAAAACGCTTGAAGTTTTTATTGCTAAAAATTTTGGCGATTACTTAAATTTTAGCGAGGCGTGGATATCATTGGCTTTGCGTTCTCTTAATAATAAGTATGTTATTGGTGATGGCGGTCATCATCAATATTATATGGATGTTATTAATACAAATGGGCTAGTTTTAGATTCAGACATGCCTTATGATGTTGTTTATAGTATTGGTGAAGATAACTATTCTAATTATTTTAATTCTTATCAAAATTATGCAGTTAAGGATTTAGTTAGTGATATTAACTATGAATGGATTAATTTAACAACTGTTATAAATAAACAAGAATATTGGCAAAAAATGAAAACATATCTTTATGAGTATGGTCCTATTTTTACTAGTGTTCGTGTTGGTGGTGGATTTTTAACCAATACATCAGTTGATTCTAGTAGTCCTTACTATAACACAACTTATATCTTTGGACAAGATTCTTCTTTAGATTTGGACCATGCAGTTACTATCGTTGGATATGACGATAACTATGTTGTTAATGATAGTAATGGCAGTCATAATGGTGCTTGGATTTGTCAAAATAGTTGGGGTGAAAATTATTCCTATTTTTATGTTCCTTACGAAGATTGTCATGTCAATCAACAATCGGCAATTATAACTTCAATAACTTATAATGGTTATGTTTATGATTTCACAAAAACTTCTCAACAAAATTTTGAGGCTTATAAGTTGCAAAATTTAGTTCTTGAAGAAAGCAATACAAATTATTCAAATTTTAATTATAATCAAAGCATTATAGAACAAAATTTCACAAAAGATATCTTTAATTATACAAAAGATGTTGATTATAAAAACACTTTAACATATTCTTATCCTAGCAATTTGGATAATTGTTTGATAAGTTCAAATATTATTTGGAGCAATCAAGATATAACAACTCAATTTTTGATGACTCAAAATTATGATGAAAATCAATTTATCATAGAATCAAAAAATGATTCACTTAAACCAGGAACTTATAATGTTGAATTATTTGTTGATAAAAATAGAGATGGAGTTGTTGATAAAACTTACATAAAATCTTTTGTTGTTTTCTCTGGTGCTCAAATAGAATATGCTTACACGCAAGATTTAAATAATAATTATTATTATCAAAGTGTGTCAACGAGTAATTCATCTAATAATGTGTTTACCTCTTATTTATCAAATGTAGAGGGAATTAGTAAAAAATGTGCTAATTTATGTATTGAATTTGAAAATTATAGTAAAATTATTGATTATTCAATTTTATTCAATAGTCAAGAAGAAAAAAATCTTTATGACATCTGTCAAAATAATGATTTGAGTTTTGCTCAATCTGGGCAGTATTCTAGTGGTTTATTATATATAGTTTTATGTAAAAAAGATGGTAATTTTGCTTATCAACCTTTAACTTTAACATTGCAATTCGAAACATTAGATGGTTATTATTTTGATTATGTTTGGAATATAATTCCTTTTAACATTCAAGAAACAATTCCTGTTCTTATAAATTATCATACTGATGGTGGCGGTTTTAATAACAAGATTATTTATAGTGCAACAAATTTTTTATCTTCTTCAAACTCAACTCAATTTGATGAAATTTTTTTGGAAAATCCTATTAAATCTAATCATATTTTTTCTGGTTGGTACTTTGATAGTGATTTAACAAATGAGTTGTCTAAACAAAATGATTTGTATTATTTAGATTTTAATGATTTTTCTTATAGTGGAAAAAATTATGATGTTAGTAATGGTGAATGTAATTTTAAAAGCGTTAATATCTTTGCTAAATTTACTCCTTTATTCAATAATATTGAAGATATGAACATAAATCAAAATATTGATTGTAAAATTATTAATGACCAAAATGCTTCTATTGAAAATGTGTATATAGATGAAATCGAAAATGTTGAAACTTCTTCTATGAATAAAGTTCAAGTTTTTGATGTCGCTATTCAAAATGGATACAAATTAAAAAATATAACTATTAATGGCATTGTTAAAGAAATTGGAAAAGATGTTTTTGAATTAAAAAATTTGTCAAAACAAGATAATAATTCAATAAAGTCTTTTTATGTCAATTCTTCTTCCCTAATAGAAGTTATAAGTGTTATAACTGAAAAAACTCAATTTCAAATTAATATAAATGATAATATTATTGGTGGTAGTGCAAAGATAGGAAATTCAATTAATAATGAAAATTCCTCTTTATTAATTGTCAAAAGCAATGCTAATAATATTGCATATATTAAAGCAACGCCTTCTTCAAATTACACTTTTAAAAATTGGAAAGTAACTTCTGGAAGCGATTTAATTAAAATTAGCAATATTTATGATATTCAAACTAGTGTTAGTACAATGCTTGGAAGTAATTATGATGTTCTTGATAGTTCAACGATTGTTATAACTCCTGTTTTTCAAGAACAAAATTTTAATATAACTTATCAAGGATTAGAAGATGTTGAACAAGACATTATTGATGCGTTACCTACTTCTTATAATTTTCAAAACCATCAAATAACTTTGCCAAATATTTCTAAAAGTGGAGCATTGTTTACTGGTTGGACTTATATTAGTTCTAATGGAGATATTTTGAATACACCAACAAGAAATCTATCTATAAATATTGGTGAGTTAGAAGGACAAGTTAGTGGAGATTTAGTATTAACTGCAAATTGGGATAGTAATGGTTATGTGTTATCCTACTCTGCAAATAATGGAAGCGGAAGTTGGGACGATGAAATTATTTCAACAGATGAAAAAATTGTAACAAAAGGTTTAGCAATAATAGATGAATCTTCTCAAACAATTCAAGGTATTTATCGTGATTCTTATGTTTTAAGTCGTTGGAACGTGCAGGTTAAATCTGCAAATTTAGGTGGTACTATTAGTACTAATATTTTTCTACAACTTGATACTGAATACTTTGTTCAAGATTTAATAAATAGAATAACGCAAGAAGTTGGAGTTTCTTTTGTTGCTGGCGATGAAATTATTTTGTCTGCTGTTTGGGAGGAATTTCATTATAATATAATTTTTGATGTTGGAGACAATTATAAATTAAATGGTATTATTGAAAGTGATTTGAAGAAAAATGTTAGTGCGAGTGATGAAGTTGTATTATATGATAATCAAATATTAAAAAATGGTTATAAAATTATATCTTGGAAAATTATTAACAACTCGGGGCGAGAGGATTTTTATGAAGCGGGAACATCTAAAACCGCCTCAACTTTTGCTATAGAATTGGGCTTAAATAACAATAATCAAACTTTATCTTTTATAGCAGTTTGGAGTTGTGTTGATTTTACTATAACATTTAATTTTGAAAATCTTTATGACCCAAATCAAATATTTGAGAGTATATCTTATAATATAGAAGATACCTCTATTGTCTTACCAAATGCAAACAATATTCCAGAAGGATATCATTTAGTTTGGAAGTCTTCAAGTTCTTTATGTGATTTTTGGAATAATAAAACATTTGAAACGGGAGAATTATATTTTCAAGAAAATTCTGTTTTTGAAAATGTTGAATTAAGTGGTGAAATAATTCCTAATCAATATCAAATTTATTATATTACAGATGAAGATGCTAGAATTATTAATCAAGATAAATTAAATTTGATTAATATAAAAATCAATTACTCTAATGACGAAAATTTTACTTTTGCGTCTTTTGAAACTCTTTCACAAATTTTTGAAAAAGATTTTTATTATATTAGTGGGCTTGAAGTTAATGGTGTTATGTTTGAGATGGGGGAAAATTTTCTTATTGCAGATTTGGTTACAATTGCAGAATTAACTCAACAAAATAATCAAATTATTGAAATTAATGTTTTGTGGACAAGTGTTTCATTTAACATTAATTATTATGTAGATTTTGGTAAAGGTGAGGGATATGAAAAAATTGAGCCATTACTCTATACTTTGCCAATAACTCATACTTATGACAAAAAAACTGATTTACCTTTAATTTCTACAGATGACGAAAGTAAGGAATTTTCAGGCTGGCATTTAGAAGAAAAATTGGAGATTTTAGAATTTTTAGATGCTAAACAATTTACAACCGATATTACTTTATATGGTGAATTTAAAACAAAAATTTTAACTATAACTTTTTATGATGATAATGGAGAATATTTAAAGCATACAGAAATTGAATACGGGAAAACTTATAATGTTGAAGACTTTATTCCTCAAAAAGAAGCAACAGTTGATAAAATATTCGAATTTGATGCATGGTTTGATGGTGTTGGGGCAGAGGCACAAAAAATAACTGATTTTGTTATTTACGAAGATGTTAATTATTTTGCACATTTTAATGAAGTAATTAGACAATATACTGTTACTTTTTATAATGATTTGGGGGAAATTATTAACTTTTTGCAAATTGAGTATGGGCAGAATGCTCTAAATTATAAACCAACTGAAATTCCAACACGTCCAAATACACCAACTAATTCTTTTACTTTTTTAGGGTGGAACACAGATAAGTTGGCAAATGAACCACTTCAAGAATGTTTAGTTAATGGTGAAATTCAATTATATCCAATATTTTTAGCAGTTGAATTGAAATACTCTTTATGGCTTTATGATGATAATAAAAGTGATATTTTGATATCAAAACCTTCATCATTTAGTTTTAACTCCACTATTGATTTAACTGGGGCAGATTATATTCCAGATATAAGTTTTAAAAATGATGTTCAATTTACATATTCTTTCATTGGTTGGTTTTATGAAGAAGATTTAACTAATGATTATGGTTTAACCTTGGATAAAAGCAAAAAAGTTACTTCTTTGACCATAAAAGGAGACACAAAACTTTATGCTCAATATGAAAGAAAAATTAATAATTATAAAATAAATTTATATTATAATAATTTTGAAACTAATTCACTTGTTGAGTATCAAATTTCTTATGATATGACAACAACATCTATAATCAATAAAGAATATGGTTCAAGTTTTGATATAAAAAGTATAATAGGGGAAACAGTTTATCCAAATAAAGAAATTGGCTATAATTATGATTTTGTTGGTTGGTTTAATTCTTCTTCACCTTTGGAAAGTGATATCCCACTGCAATCATTCATTGTTGAAAAAGATTGTAATATTTATGCTGTTTTTACGAAAAGCCCAATAAAAATCATATATACATTTTGGAATGACGATGGAAGTGAAGTTGCTCGTTATGATTTTTCAAACTTGAATTCTCAACAAGTCCCAAACTATAATGATGGTTATTTCGGAAAAGAGAGTATATCTATTATCCAATCAGGAACGCAACAAAAACCAATTTACATAGATACTTATAATCTTTCAAACTATCAAACGCTTGCCAATAATTATATTTTTGTAGGGTGGTTTGATAAACCCATAACAGAAAAAGATGGAACTGAAATTCCTATAACTGAATTGACTTTTACAAACATTCAAGAAGAAATTAAATTATATGCATGGTTTGATGAACAAGTGAGACAATATGAAATTCAATTTTATGATGTAAACAATAATATTATAAAATTGCCAGGTCAATCAACATCATTTGATTATAATTCAACTATTGATTTGTCTTATTTTGATTTAACAACTCCAACAAAAGAACAAACTTACCAATATACATACACTTTTTCTTGTTGGTGCTATGATAAAGATTTAAAAAAGGAAATCCAAGATAATAAAATTGTTATTAATGAAGATAGTTTGGAAAATGGTAAAATAAATCTTTATCCAAAATTTACAGAAGAATTGAGGATTTATACGATTAGATTTTATCAGCCTAATAGTAATGAATTGTTATATGAAACTTATGGATATTATGGAAGTTTTGTAGCATATATGGGAAATGAGCCAACAAAAACAGCTGATAACTACTTTACATATAATTTTATAGGCTGGATATCTGACGCTGATGATTCTGAATTAATAGAAAAAGGGAAACAAATCCCTGTTAGAGCAGTTTCTTCTTTGCAAAACGAAGCGGAAAATACTTATAGACCTTTTTTTAAACCTATTGCAATACCTTATATTTTAACCTTGAAAATTGATAATCAAACTTATAAAAAAATTACTTATACTTATAATGATCAAATTAATTTTAATGAGTCTATGTTTAAAATTAAAAAAGATGCAACTAATAACACAAGATATATTTTTGTTGGTTGGAGTTTGAATCAAACTGCAAATCCTGAGAATACTCAAGAAATTTTGTCTAATTTGCAAATTCAGCAAAACACAACTGTTTTTGCTATATTTAAAGAGGTTCCTTAT
Organism: uncultured Clostridia bacterium; assembly: GCA_944376905.1. Taxonomy (GTDB): domain Bacteria; phylum Bacillota; class Clostridia; order Christensenellales; family UBA1242; genus UBA5489. Next base: position 23,450 of record CALWEA010000010.1, on the reverse strand, counting down.
ATTGCATTAAATGATGAAACTGTAACAACAATATTGATTATATGTGGTATTGGTATGGTTTTAGTTTTGTTAAGTGTTGTTGTTACTACTGCCGTTGTTAAAAAATCATCTATGAATAATAGCAAAAAAACTAATGATAAAATACAAGAAATTAGAGAAAAACAGGCAATGTTAAAAAAAGAAAGAGAAGAATTGGAAAGAAAAATTAATGAAAGAAAAAATAAAAAATGATTTTCTTTTCAATTAATAATTTATAAAATTAATTTAATAAATCAATGTAAATTGTTTTTTAACTTTATTTTTAACTATAATATTATTTTAATTTGGTTAATTTGTAGTTTTCTTATAATTTATCAATTATTATTCAAACAGGTGTTATAAAATTTCCATACTAAGCAATCTAAATAAAATTTAATACTAGGCAATATTAATATTAAGCAATATATAAGTAAAATTTTTATTCTAAGCAATATTTAATATTAAATAAAAAATATCTGATTGATTTAATTTTATTAAATTTTGTTTAAATTTTAGTATTTTAATTTTTACATTTATAACTATAATATATTTAAATATATTTAATCTTAATTTAAATAATTTTGTTGAATGTATTTCTTAACTTTAAATCAAATTATATTTAATTTGATAGGGGATTAAATAAGAATGGATTATTTTGTAAATATCGTTACAATTTTAAATGCAATTTTTGTTATATCAATGATATTTCTGGAAAGAAAAAAACCAGAAGTTATTGTTTCGTGGACAATTTTATTTGCTTTTATTCCCGTTGTTGGTTTCGTTCTCTACGTTTTATTTGGTGGCGGACTAAGTTTAAAAACAAAAAGAATGTTAAGAAGAAAGGCTTTTTATGATGACCATTATCAATATTATTACAGAGAAATGGAAAATGGTGAAGATGTTATTAAAAATAAAAGAATTGCAAGTTTAATACGATATAATTTAGTTGGTGGTAAAAGTGTTCCAACTTTTTGTAATAGTGTTAAAATTTTTAATAATGGACAAGATAAAATGGCTTCGCTTATTAAAGACTTGAAGCATGCAAAACATTCAATTAATATGGAATATTATATTTTTGCTGATGACTTTGTTGGTAAAGAAGTTATGAATATTCTTTGTGAAAAAGCTCGTTCTGGTGTTAAAGTTAAATTGATTTATGATAGTGTTGGTTGTTTGGGAGCACCTCGTCGCTTTTTTAGAAAACTTCGTAAAGCTGGTGGAGAGGTTAAAGAGTTTTTTCCTCCATTATTTTACATTCGTTTAATAAATTTAAAAATGAATTATAGAAATCATAGAAAAATTGCTGTTATTGATGGAAAAATTGGCTATGTTGGCGGAGTTAATATTAGAAAAGACCATTTGGGTTACAAGAAAAAATTGAGTCCTTGGCGTGATACACATATTCGCTTAGAGGGACAAGCAGTTTATGCTTTACAAAACACTTTTTTAAATTTTTGGCAATTTTGTAATAAAAAAAATATTGAAACAAAAGAATATATAAAGCAAGGTTATTTTCCTAAATTTAAAAATAAAGGTAATGTTATAACACAAATTTTAACCAGTGGACCTGATGATACTCGTGGCAACATAAAAGATTCAATGGTTAAAATGATAAATACGGCAAAAAGTAAAATTATTTTACAAACACCTTATTTTGTTCCAGATGACATGTTCATGAGTGCACTCAAACAGGCAATAAATAGTGGGGTTAGAGTTGTTGTCATGCTCCCCAAAAAACCCGACAAAAAATTTGTTTATTTAGCGTCGTTGTCATTTGCCAAAGAAATCGTTGAAGCGGGTGGGGAAGTTTATTTGCGAGATGGATTTCTTCATAGCAAAGTTTTGATAATTGATGATATTGCTATGTGTATTGGAACTTGTAATGCTGATTATCGTTCTTTCTACCTAAATTTTGAGATTTCTGCAATTTTATACAATAAAGAATTAATAAAACAACATTTTAAAGTTATTGAATTAGACTTGGAAAAATGTCGACCTGTTGATTTGGTTTATTATAAAAACAGACCTTTGTTTAGTAAATTTGGGCAAGTTGTTTTTAGATTATTTGCACCGTTGTTGTAAATATTTTATTAAAAATATTTTTTGATTTTTTTAATAATTTTTTATATATATTTAGTTTGATTTATTTTTATTGTTACTATAAATGTTTAAATCTTTGTATGAAAGGAGTTTGAAATGAATATTTTAAGTGAGGATTGTAGAAAACAATTTTTGGTTTTAAGAAGAAACACAAAACGCAAAATTGAAAAATCTGATTTTATGCATAAAGAAGAAGTTACCATTGATAGTTTTAATGATATATGTTTAATGGCTTCTAAAAACGACCCTATTGCACAAGATTATCTTTCTTATATTTTCAAAAAAGGTTTGGGGAATATTATTCCTGTTAATTATGAAAAGTATATGCAGTTTCAAATTCTTGCTGGAGCCAACGGAAATAATTTTGCATTAGATAAACTAGCACTATTTTTAAATTTTGCATTAAATGAAATTGCTTATGTTGAAGATTTTGAATACATTGCTAATAAAAATGAATTAACTTCTCAAAATTATTTGTATATAGTTGGACGCCTTTTATGTGAAGGTATTATTGATGAAATGCAGTTAAATCCTGAAAAACTTGTTAAAGACCCAATAGAGCATATTGAATTTAGTTCGCCTTTAATGAGAAAATTTGATAAAGCAAGAAATGCTTCTATTCCCAAAGTTTTAAAATTTTTGCGTTCTTAATTTTCTAAATAATAAATAAATTAAAATATATTTTCATATTCATATAAATTAAATATTTGTTTATTTATTTTTATTAATTATTTATTTGCTTTTTTAATAAAAATAAAAATTAACAAAAAATTTATTAAAAATAAAAAATTATTATTAAATTAATAAAAAAAATTAATTTTTTATCAAATAAGTTCCATATTAAGGAACTTTTTATTTTAAACTTTTTTTAAAAAATAGCGAAAGTTTTATCTAAAAAGAAAAACGTTTGACAAATATATAACATAAGCGTATAATTTACAAGTTAGTAAATATATAAAACAAGAAGGATTAAAATGAAATATACAGTTAAGCAAATCAAACAAATATTTTTAAATTTTTTTGAAAAAAACAACCATAAAGTAATAAAAAACAGTCCCATAGTTCCTGAAAATGATGATAGTTTGTTGTTTATTAATGCTGGTATGGCCCCTATAAAAAAAGTTTTTACTGGTGAGGCTATTCCAGAATCTAAGCGTATGTGTAACATGCAAACTTGTATAAGAACCAATGATATTGATAGTATTGGAGATAGACATCATTTATCTAGTTTTTGTATGCTTGGTAGTTGGAGTATTGGAGATTATTTTAAAGAAGGTGCAATAAAATATGCTTATCAATTATTAGTTGAAGAACTTAAAATTCCTGCTTCAAAATTATATGTTTCTGTTTTTTCTGGAGATAAAGAAAAGAATCTACCAGCAGATACGGAAAGTGAGGAAATTTGGCGTGGACTTGGCTTTGATGACAATCATATTATTCATTGTTCTTTTGAAGATAATTTTTGGCGAATGGGTGATGGTGAAGGCCCATGTGGACCTTGTACCGAAGTTTTTTTCGATACAGGCGACAAGCATGGATTGTCTTATGAACAAAGCGGTTATTTTGATGATAAAAAACGCTATATTGAAATTTGGAATGCGGGTGTTTTTATGCAATATCTTCAGCATGAAGATGGTAAAACCTATTCAAAATTGTCTATGAATAGTGTTGATACTGGCTCTGGTATAGAGCGAATGGTTATGGCTTTAAATGGATTAGATAGTGTTTATGATACTGAAATTTACAAACCTATTATAGAATTTATTGAAAATGTTTCATCAAATCCTAATCAATCAAGTTTGCGAATAATTGCTGACCATATAAAAACTGCTATACACATTATTAATGTTGGCATTCAACCTTCTAATGTTAAGCGTGGTTATGTTCTTCGCCGACTTTTAAGACGGGCTATGCGTCATATGCGAGTTATTGGTTGTGATGAAAAATATTTGGAAGAAATTGCTTCCAGAACTTACGATAATCTTAATAGTTGTGATATTGCACCAGATTGGATAACTTCTAAATCTGATATAATTGATGTTATAAAAATTGAACAAGAAAAATTTTTGAAACTTCTTGCCAATGGATTAAAAACTTTTGAAGAGTTTATTTCTAATCCTAAAAATATTTCTGATGGAAAACTAGATTCAACACTCGTTTTTAAATTGTATGATACTTATGGTTTTCCTTTTGAAATAACAAAGGAATTGGCTTTTGAAAAAGGACTATCTGTTAATGAAAATGAATTTAATCAATTATTTTCTAAACATAAAGAAGAAAGCAAGGGTGATATTGGAAAAGTTTTTAAAAGTGGATTAGCGGATAATAGTTATGAAAGTGTTAAATTACACACTGCCACTCATTTACTTCATTCCGCTCTTAAAAAAGTTTTAAATGAAAATGTTAATCAAAAAGGGAGCAACATAACTCCTGAAAGATTAAGATTTGATTTCAACTTTGAAAGAAAGTTAACGCCAGATGAAATTAAAAAGGTTGAATTGTTAGTTAATGATGTAATATCAAAAAATTTGCCAGTTGTTAAGGAAATTATGACTTATGAAGATGCCAAAAAAAGTGGGGCAATAGGATTGTTTGAGAATAAATATGGTGATTCTGTTAATGTTTATTCTATTGGAGATTTTAGTAAAGAACTTTGTGCGGGACCTCATGTTGCAAATACTGGCGAATTGGGTGTTTTTAAAATTGTTAAGGAAGAAAGTAGTTCGGCAGGAGTTAGGCGAATAAAAGCAATTTTAAAAAATGATTAATTTCTTAAAGGAGGTTTTATATGGATTTTAAATATGATTTTCAAATTTTGATTGAGGGAAAAAATTTAGATGAGGATAAAATAAAAGAATATTTTATAAATAATTTAAAAGGAGATTGTCTTCTGGTTGTTGGAGATAGTGAATTAATTAAAATTCATTTTCACACAAATGAACCTTGGGAAGTTCTACATTATTGCTCAACCTTGGGTGAAATTTTTGATATTGTTATAGAAGATATGGAAAGACAATCAAAAGGCTTACAAGGCTAATAAATTATTATAAATTTTTTATTATAAAATGTAATATTTTATTAATATATTTTTATTAGAGAATAATTTAATTATTTTTATAAATTAACAATATTTTATAATATTATTTAATACATTTCTATTTAATTTTACTTTGATTATTTTTAACTTATTTAATAATTATATTTAACTTATTTAATAATTATTTTTAATTTATTTGTTAAATTATTTGATTATCAAGATTTATTTAATAATAATTAAACTATTTAGATATTTATCTAATTATATTTTTAAATTTATTTGTCTAAATTTTTTATGTTGTTTTTTTATTAATTTATCTTAATTTTTGTGTTGTTTTTCAATTTATACTTTATGATTAAATATAACAAATAAATAAATGAAATAAATAAAAGAATTTAAAATTGTGTGTTGTATTAAATTTTTTATATTAAAATAAAGGAAAATATGAAAAAAAGTTTTTATGATGTTAATGATGCAGGAAAGATGTTCCTTTGGGCTGTTGTTGCTCCTCAATTAGTTGCAACTTTAATTTATCTTTTAATTATTATTATTGCTAATCTTGCTGGAATGTTTATTGATGAGGTTTATGGGTTATTTGAAGATTTATACATTCTTTCTATGATAACTCAGTTTGCTCTTGGTTTAGTTTTAATATTTTGTAATAAGAAAATTGATGTTGTTAAATCATGTAAGATAAATAAACTGGGTTGGAGAAATTTAATAATTTGTATTGTTATTGGGGTTATTGGGGTTTTTGCCTTGAATCCAATTTCTAATTGTTTTGTTTGGCTGTTTGAAATTATTGGTTTAAATTTTTCTTCTGCAATGCCTTTTGAGCCGAGCGGTGCATTTACTTTGATTTTAGCGGTAATTTTATTTGCCCTAGTTCCTGCTATAATTGAAGAATTGGTTTTTCGTGGGGCAGTGCTTCAAGGGTTGAGAAAGTTTGGTGATTTAAAGGCAATTTTGATTTCGTCTGCCTTATTTGCTCTTATTCATGGCAATTTCTTACAAATTCCTTATACTTTTTTATTTGGTTTATTGTTGGCGTTTGTTGTTTTAAAAACAGGTTCAATATTGTCGTCTATGATAATTCATTTTTGTGCAAATGCATTAACTGTTGTTTTTTATAATTTTAATATTTTTAATGGTGAAATTACAATAAATTTTGTTTATTGGCTAATTGCAATTGTTATTTTGGTTGTGTTTGGTCTTTTGGTTTTTTATTTGGGAAAAGTTTTACAAAATAAAGATAAGTCTTTAAACGCAAATCAATTACTTGATGAAATTAATAAAATAAATTCATTTAAAAATGATGAAAAGGTATCAAAAGAAGAAGAATTACTTAAACTTTTTGAAGAAATACAAGAATTAGAAAAATCAAAAATGCAAAACGAAATTTCAACTTCTGTTAATATTAGACAAAGTGATAATAAAAATAATTTAATAGATAAAGATAATGTTTTAGATAAAGAGGATAATTTGTCTAATAAAAAATCTTATATATCAAACCAAGAAAATATTACAATTTTAGCAAAAAATAAAAAAACAACTGAAATGATTGAAAAATTAAAAGAATTAAGTTCTAGTGAATTTAAGCCAAACAACAATACTTATTTCTTAAAATCCGGTATTATTCTTGGAATTATAATTTTAATTTTACAAACTATTTTAATGTCATTTTAATTATTTTAAGATGAAAATTAATTATAAAAAAGTAAATAAATGAAGGAATTTAACAATAAATTTCACATTTTAAAATTTTCAATTATAAAAATACAAAAAAGGTTTAACGAATATAAACAAGTTATATTATAATATATTAATATGAATATCAAGCAATAATTTATTGTTGTTTAATAATATTGTTAATTTATTTTACAAATTTATTGTTCATAAATAATCAACATTGATTAAACATACTGAAAAATTGTTTACATTTTTTTAAAATAAAAATAATCTTTTAAGTAGTAAATTATAAAATAAAAAAAGGAAGTTATATCTTTAATGAATGAAAGTAATAGTGATGACAAAATACAAAAATCAACTAATAAAAAATCAATAAAAATTGATAAAAATTATAAAGAAAATATTAATAACAAAAATGATTTAAATAGTGTAACTAATATAGTTGTTGATAAATTTAAAAATAATGCTCCTTTTAAACCACAAAGAAGTGTGTTTTTTGATGTTACATTAATATATTTTATTTTAATGATTGCATTTGTTGGTATTCGTATTTTAAGTTCAACGAATTTATTTGATTTTTTATCTTCTCAACAATCTAATATTGTTTTTACTCTTCTCATTCAAATAGTTATAATGTTTTTACTTCCTTTATTTTTATATAAATTTTTAAGAAAAAAATCTTTTAAAGAAGTGTTTAAAGATTTTAGGTTTAAAAAAATTGGTTTTAAAGCTGTTTTATTGGCAATTGGTATTGGCGTTCTGGTTTATATTTTAAATATTGCAATTTCTTCCTTTTTTGCTCTTATTATTTCTTTACTTGGCTATGAAAGTATTTCTTTTGGAGGGACTCTAGGAGATTATTCTGTTGGGGCTTTTATAATTGCATTGGTAACTACTGCCTTGCTCCCTGGGTTTTGTGAAGAAATTGCAACAAGAGGAATGCTTCTTAAAGGCTTTGAAAATTTAGGAATTAAAAAGATGATATTTTTTTCAGGCCTTTTATTTGGATTAATGCATTTAAATATTGAACAATTTTTTTATGCAACCATAATAGGTTGGTTTTTAGCATTTTTGTGTGTTATGACTGGAAATATAATTCCTGGTATGATAATTCACTTTATGAATAATGGTTTAAGTACTTATGTTTCATATGGTAGCGTTAATGGTTGGCCATTGTCTGATGTTATAACCAATTTAACATCTCAAACAAGTAGTATGGATTATTTATCCGCTTTATTAATAATTTTTGTTGCGCTTATTTCTGCAAGTTTCTTGTTGTTGTGGTTTGTTTATCTTTTAATTCATGAAACTGCTGGAAATAGACTTAAAAAAATTACAACCGATTTGGCTAAATCAATGATAAGTGAAACTCCATCAAAACCTGAAATGCAGACTATTAATTATATTGATGTTAATATTCCTTCTAATATATTGGGATTTAGTGCAAAACAAATTTATTTTCCTAAATTAAAAGAAAAAATATTTTTGTATTCGACTTTCTTTTTAGGTGGAGTTATTACACTTTTTTCATTTATTTGGGGAATTATATAATTATAAAGAATGCTTAAAAATTAATTTTAATCTATTTTACAAAAATATTTTAATAAAGGAGTGATTGTGGACGACAATTTGTGTATGCGTTTAGCAATTAAAGAAGGTTTAAAAGCGTGTAGAGAAGATGAAGTTCCAATTGGTGCTATTATTGTTAAAGATAATGTTATTATTGCAAAAGCCCATAATAAAAGAAATTCATCTAAAATTGCAACACATCATGCTGAAATTTTGGCAATTGAAAAAGCTTGCAAAAAAATAGGTGATTGGCGTTTAGAAGGAGCGATTATTTATGTTACGCTTGAACCTTGTCCTATGTGTGCGGGAGCAATTGCAAATTCGCGTATTAAAAAGTTGGTTTTTGGAGCGTATGACACGAGTGCTCAAAATAAAACAATTTTAAACACTATTTTAAATGATACTCGCTTAAATCATAAAGTTGAAATTTTGGGTGGGGTTTTGGACGAAACATGTAGTGAAATGTTGACAGGTTTTTTTCAAAAAAAAAGAAATAAATAAAAACTGCTTAAAATGTTAAATTTAATAATAGATTAAAAATTTAACAAATAAAAAAATGTAAAATTAATAAACTAATAAACTTTACAAATATATTCTTTAATATTAATCATATTGATTAATATTAAAATCTTTATATCCTTTTTTTGAAGTATATTCATTATTTTCATATTGATTTAAATTTTTTGTTTTTTTTGTGAAATCTATATCGTTTATTTCATTTTGACCATCAAATTCATAATTTCCATAATCGTTATGAGGATTTGTTTTTGTTTGATGTATACTTGTAATAGGTGTTGTTGAATTTTGTTCATAATTATTATTCATTTCATTATTTTCCTTTTTATTAAATTTTTGTTTAAAACTATTTTCTGTTATTTTTATTTTTCCTTTATTTTTAAATGTCATTGCAATTAAAACAAACGCTGATATTCCAATAATAAAATATATTAGCCTACTTAACAAACTCGCTTGGGAACCAAATAGTCCGGCAACAAAATCATATTGAAAAGATGCAATAAAAAACCAGTTAAATGAACCAATTATAACCATTATAAAACTAAAAAATGTTAGCATAATTTTCTCCTTTTTGAATATATTACCTTAAAGCAAAAAAATTATTCAAACTTTATTAACTTTTTACTTTTAACTATTATTGAAATTTGCTTGACAAAGATTGTTTTTGCTATTATAATAGCCAATGCAATATTGCAAAGGTTTTTGTTGCTTCGGCGCAAAAACTTTTTATCTTAATTGGGAGGAATTAATGAAAACTTATTTAACACCTGAGGGAAAAAAAGAATTAGAGGATAAATTAGAATATTATAAAACAGTTAAGCGTGCTGAAATAAGCAAGGCAATTGGTGTTGCAAGAGAATATGGTGATTTAAAAGAAAATAGTGAATATGATGCAGCGAAAGAAGCGCAAGCGAAACTTGAAGCTGAAATAATAGATATTGAAAATAAACTTAGAAATTCTATCGTAATTGATAAAAATGAAATTGATACAAGTAAAGTTAGTGTTGGTTGTTTTGTTAAAGTTTACGACCAAGATTATGATGAGGAAGTTGAATATAAAATAGTTGGTTCAACTGAAAGTAATCCTTTAAAAGGTTTCATTAGTAATGAAAGTCCTGTTGGTATTGCTCTTATTAATGCAAGTGTTGGAGATGTTGTTGTTGTTAATACTCCTCAAGGTCCTTCAAAACTTAAAGTTTTGTCTATTAGAGTTTAGAAAGTAGAAAATAAAAGTTTTTGAATTTTAATTTAACAATGTTTTGTTGACTGAAATTGATAAAAAATAAAGTCCATGTCAAGAATGGATTTTTTATTTTTTACATTTGTTTTTAACTATATTCAAAATTACTGACAATATGCAAAATTATTTATAAATTTTTTATTATATTGTCATTTTAAAAAATTTTAATTATCAATATGTAAATAAAAAAAATATTTATAATTAATAATATTTAAAATTTTAATTTGTATTTATAAATTTTTTTAATTTAATTGATTATTTTGCTTTTTTGATGTATACTTATTAACATGGTTTATCAAGCATTATATAGAAAATATCGTCCAAAAACATTTGATGAAGTAATTGGGCAAGACCATATTGTCAGTACGCTTTCTAATCAGGTTAAAGCGGGTAAAATTGTTCATGCTTATTTATTTACAGGAAGTCGGGGAACAGGAAAAACTTCAACTGCTAAAATTTTTGCAAGAGCGATTAATTGTTTGGATAATGTTAACGGTTCACCTTGTGGTAAATGTCGGGCATGTTTGGCAATGAATGATCCTGTCAATATGGATATAATTGAAATAGATGCTGCTTCTAATAATAGGGTTGACGAAATTCGTGATATACGTGAAAAAGTTAAATTCACGCCAGTTAATGGGAATTATAAAATTTATATTATTGATGAAGTGCATATGTTAACTGATAGTGCCTATAATGCTCTTCTTAAAACTTTGGAAGAGCCTCCAAAACATATTGTTTTTATTCTTGCAACAACGGAGCCTCAAAAACTTCCTGCAACTGTTTTGTCAAGATGTGTTAGATTTGATTTTGGGTTGGTTAATTTAAATGTTTTAACAAATCATTTAAAAGATATCTTTAATAAAGAGGGGATTAAATTCGAAGAAGAGGCAGTTAAAGCAATTGCTTCTGCTGGAGAAGGTTCTGTTCGTGATACTTTATCTATTGCTGATTCTGTTGTTGCATTTTGTAATAATAATGTAACCTTAGATAAGGTTTTGGATATATTGGGTTTAAATGATAATCAAAACTTAATAAACACAACAAATGCTATTTATCAAAAACAATTGGGTGAGTGTTTAAAAATTGTCAACGATGTTTATAGAAGTGGAAAAAATATGAGTGTTTTTGCGAAAGATTTAAGTGTACATTTTCGCAATTTGCTTGTTATTAAAACATGTGAGAATCCTAATGAAATTTTAAACTTACCGCAAAATGTTTTTGATAATTGTTCGCAACAAGCAAATAATATTAACCAAGATTTTTTGATGAAAGGTATGCAAATTTTAGGGGGAATTGAAAGCGATTTAAAATATGCTTTAAATCCTAAAATTTTAATTGAAACAGCAATAATTAATTTAATTAGTAATTTAGATTTAAAAAAAAACTAAAGATTGAAGATTGGCAATATCCTCATACATTCAATAATAAAAAAAATGCAAAATCAATATGGGGAAAAGTTGTTCTTTATTTAAAAGAAAAAAAATATATTAATTTATATATTGCTTGCGGTGATATAGTTGATGTTAGTTTGGATAATGAATTGTTTAATGTTAACACTCAACAACAATTAATTTATTCAATTTTAACAGAACCAAACAATTTAAACTATTTAAAAGAAGCATTGAAATGGCAAGGCGTTGACTATGATTTAAAAATAAACAAAATTGTTAGTTTAGAAGAAAAAATTGAAAGTGATTTGCATATTTTAAAAGAATTTGATTGTAAAATAGATATAATAGATGAATAATATCTAATAAAAATTTAAAGTTAAAAATATTTCTTAATTTATTAAAAATAAAAAAATGTATTAAAAAGGAGAATTTATAATGAACGGATTTAGAGGTGGATTTGGCGGTGGTTTTGGAGGTGCAAATTTAGGGCAATTGATGAAACAAGCTCAAAAAATGCAACAAGACATAGAAAATGCTAAAAAAGAAATTGTTGAAACAGAGTTTAAATCAAATGTTAGTGGAGGATTAGTTGAAGCGGTTATGATGGGTGATAGAACTTTAAAATCTATAAAAATAAAGCCTGAAATAGTTGACCCTGATGATGTTGAAATGATTGAAGATTTGGTTTGTGCATCTATCAATGATGTTCTTTCACAAATAAGAGAAATGGAAGAAGAAAAACTTCCACAAATGCCAATTTAAGAGGTGTTTTTATGAACGAACCACTAGAAAGGCTTGTTAATAGTTTTAGAAGTTTGCCTGGAGTTGGATTGAAAACTGCACAACGTTATGCTTATTTTATTATACAATCCACTGATGAAATTGCGCATGATTTTGCTGAAAGTATAATTGATGCAAAGAAAAAAATTAAATATTGTAAAAAATGTGGAGATTATACAGATCAAGATATTTGTTATTTATGTCAGTCAAGAAATCCAGAAATTATATGTGTTGTAACAGAACCCAAAGATGTTAGGGTTATGGAAAAAGTTAAAAACTTTAATGGTGTTTATCATGTTTTACATGGAACTTTAAGTCCCTTAGATGGTCGAGGACCAGATGATATAAGGATTAAAGAACTATTGCAACGAATTCAACAAGATGGAACCAAAGAAGTTATTATGGCAACTAATACAGATGTTGAGGGCGAGGCAACGGCGATGTATATTGCTAGTTTATTAAAACCTCTTGGAATTAAAGTAACTCGAATTGCTCAGGGTGTTTCTTTGGGAAGTGATTTGGAATTTGCTGATGAAATAACTTTAACAAAAGCAATTGATAATAGAGTTGAATTGTAATGAAATAATTCTATTTTTATTTTATATTTATGTTATTTTGATATTATATTTTTAAATCTTAATGATAATAAAAAAACATTGAATAAATTATTAATCTTTAAAATTAATATATTTAACAATGTTTTTATTTTTTATAAATTATTGTCTCTTGATTATAATTTTAAATAAATTATTTTATTTATAAATTTTTAATTTTGTTGTTTAATTTTTTTTATTCTTTATTTTTTTATATTGATTTTAAATAAATATTTTATTTTTTATTACAAGTTAAGATAATAATATATAATTATTTTGCCTTGCTTGCATCTAAAATTATTGTTAATATATAATTAAAATATCTAGAAGGGAGTGTTTTTAAATTTATGGCATTACTTTTTTGTGTTATATATTTTGTTCCAACTTTAAATATTTGATTTAATTTATAAAAATAAATATTACCTAAACTTGCATATAAAGAATCTTCATTAATAAGTTGTTCTAATTCAACTTCACATATGAGATTTAAACTAGGAAATAAATGAACAAAACTTTTAAATTTAGTTTCATTTTCATTTTTATTTTTTATAAAACCATATTTTGTTATTTGCATTATAAAGGCTTTTGGATTTATAAAAACTCCAACAAATTTATTAACAATGTTAGTTGAATTATTGTAAAGTTTATTATTAAATTTTGGAATTTCAAACTGAGGAAACGGCGGATTTGCGTAGTATGTAAAAAGTTTTTCAAATTTGAAATCACAATCCAATGGGTGTATAATACTTATATAAATATCTTTATTACGTTGTTGATTATCAAATTCTTTATCAACATTTGTAATAGGATTTTCTATAATAGTTTTTCCTATTAAAAATTCTATATTTTTATCTTTAATTATGAAGGCATTATATAACCGTCCAAAACGGTATTCACCAAAAATTAATTGTTGTGCAAGTTTATTGAATAATGAATTTTCAATAAATAAATGTTTAAAAGTTTCTAAATTATAATGTTTTTCGGCTAAAAATGCTTCAAACAAGCGAGATTTTTGTTTTTGATAGTCTTCTTCTGTGTAATTGTTTAAAACAAGCATATCTTTTAAGTCTTCTATATCTATTTTACAAACATTAGATATTGTTTCAATAAAGTAGTTAAAATTTTCAAGTATAAAAGGATTTTTAATTTCTAATAGACGCTTTATAACGGAAATTATTTCAGTTTTTTCGCTATATACCATACATAAAATAAGATATTTCGCCTCTTTAACTCTTTGATTTTTGCATAGAAAAACAATAAAATCTAAAATATTTTTTTGAATTTTTTCATCACCTAAAAGAGATAAAAGTCTTAATCCCCACTTACTTTCTTTAATATCTGGTTTGGCAAAAATGACATCATATAACATATGAAGCATATTATAAAAACTTTCTGTTTCAAATATATTTAAGATAACTTTTAATTTTTTTAAATTAACTAAATTTTTTTCTTCTTTAAAAAGATAAATTAAAAAAGTGTAGACGGCATTGTCTGCTAAATATCCACTTTTCAATTTTAAACTAAATTTATCAAAAGGTATTCCTAAAATTCGTTCTTGGATTGGTAGTTTACTATTTCTAACTGCATTTAAAAATTGTTTTTCAGTTTTAATGTTTAGTGTTTCGCTTATTCCCATTTTATTAGAAATTATTTGTTTTATTGTTTTATCATTTGTTGTTGCTAAAAGTTCTTTTATTCGAGACATAATTTCATTATCATTATCAAAATTTAAAAGCAATTCAACCAGTTTTGCTTGACGAACTGTATCTGCTTTTAATAATTCGTTATCAATATAAAAAAGAACTTCTCGTTTATATAATTTAACTAAATTTAAAATTTGTTCTAAATCAGTTTCACCATTTAAAAAATAATCTTTAATTAGAAGTTCAACACCTTTATTTGTGTTAAACTGCAAAATTGTATCAAGAACACCATATCTATAAACTGGATTTTTATCTATAAAATCGAGCATCCATTGTTCATTACTGTTCCAAAAAGTTTGAAGATATTCAAGGGCAGGGCGTTTCCATTCGCCATAACTACCGCTAATATCTGATTTAAAAATTTCAATTAAAAATGGAATATAAAGTTCTTCTTTGATATCACAATTTTTAACTATTTCAATAAATCTGTCAAAATTGCGTTCAGTAAAAGTACATTTTAATGAAGAGCAGTAATTTTTAGTTCCAATATGTGCAACAAAAATTTTACTAACCATTAAATGAATTTCTTGATATTTTTTTGCTTTTAAGAAAATTATTGTTAAGTTGCACAATAAAGGAAGATAGTTATTTAGTTGGAAGAAAAGTTCGCACAATGAAGATGTTTTTTCTTTGCTTATAGACGTGTTTTTTATAATATTTGCAAAAATAGAAGTGTATTCATCACTAAGAAAAGTTGATATTAATAAACCGTTTAATATTTGTTGTTTAATTTCTGTTGATAATTTATTATCATTAATATTTCTATTCTCTTTGTTGTTAAAATCATCAATATTACTGATTTTATTATTAACAAAAATATTTTTATCTTCAATATTTAAAGCGTTCAAATTTTTATTTTCGTTAATATAATTTTCTTTATTATCCCCATTTAAAGTTTTGGGGCTTGAATATACATTGGAATTGTCAAAGTATTCCACTAATAAATTATTTAATTGATTTATATTTTTTAAAATTTCCATATTGGTATTTTATAAAATTTTTTAAAAAAATACAAGCAATTTTAAATTATTAAAAGAAAAATGTAAAAATTTTATAAAAAATGTAGAAAATATTATGATTTATCAATGATAAAATTATACTTTTCGCCAAAATAAGAAATATAAATATAACAGTTTTTATATAGTGTTTGAAAATAAGGTAGTTCTATTATTTTTTCAATTAGAATCCTTAATTTTTTTAAATTAAATTTTTTGTCGTATGAATAAATATTGAAAAATTGAGCTTCTAAAGGATAATATTCAAAATTAAAAACTATTTTTTCTTCAAATTGATTTCCGCCAAAACTAATATAAAGATAATTGTTAGAAGTGTGCAAACAAAAATAAAGATGTTGTATTTCATGTGGCAGAGGAGTGTCTTCTTCAATACCTTTTAACCAAAATATAAAATCTTCAATCATAATACTCCTAATAAATTATTATTATTATTAATTTATTGTTATTTTTGCTTTTTATATTTAATTAAAAAACAAATTATTTATGTTGCTAAGTAAATCATTAAAACAACGCCACTTAAAACAGATAAAATTAAAAATACAATAGATAAATTAAAATATAAATATTTTAGATTAACAACCCTTGCCAAAGATATAACTTGTCTTGCCAAATCATAGTCAAGTTCATCTGGTTTGTATGCATGAGGAAAATTATATCTTTTTTTTATTTCTTCAACATAATTGATTTCATCAAAATGAATTATATCTTTGTAGTCCATAAGATTTTTTGCATTTTTGTTTTTTTTATTTTTAGGAATTCTAATTCTTTTAGCAGATAAAGCAATAAATCCATATAAAACAGAAATTAATGCAAAAACAACACAAACAGCGGAAAGTGTTTGGGCTATTACTTTTTCATTTGATAAAAATGTGCTAGCAAATACTATAACTCCACTTGCTAGTGCAATTGTTATAGCATATTTACTTTCAGCAATTTTTGTGTTATCCAATAATCTTTCATAAATATATTTTAAAGTTTGTTTCATAGTTTTATTATAAACATTTTATAAATTTTTAAGCAAAAAACTATTTAGATATTAATCTAAATAGTTTTAAACAATTTATTAAACTTAAAATTTAAATAATTTTTAATATAAATATTATTGATTAAATAATTAAATATTTAAATAATCAAATATTTATATATTAATTGTTTATTATAGAATTAAAGTCAAAATATGTTTTAAAATAATTAATAATTATAATTCAAATCAAATTTTAATGAATTATAAAAGATAAAAAATAGAAGGTTGTTTAATGTAAAAATATTAAAGATTTATTTTTAATATTAACGAAAAAAAATTTTATTTAAAGGTGTTGTTGGATTGTATTTTAAAAAGAGGTTTTCTAAATTTTTCTCAGTTAGAATTTTTATATTTCCATTAGGAAGAATAACATATATTAAATTATATTTATTTTTATCTAAATTTTTAGCAATTTTATAAATAGGAGTGTCGAGATTAACTGCAAAAGTTTTTAATGGAGTTATAAACCTATTAATTTCTTTTTTTGTCTTTATAGGAATATTAATCAAATTGTAATTTCCGCTTAATTTGTCCTCAATTGTTCCCAAGAAGATAAATATAGCCATTAATGCAAAAGTAATATTGATTTCATTTGTTAAACTTAAAAAAAACAATAAACAAAACAAAATAGAGATAATATAATTAAAAATAAAACAAATTTTTAATGCTTTTTTTCTGGTTATTTTTTTTGAAAAAAAAGCAACAAAAATTCTGCCACCATCAAGAGGGTAGCAGGGGAGAAGATTAATAAGACCATTAACCATATTAGCAAATACAAATTCTTGAGTATAATTGTATAAAACAGGTTCAATCCACCACAAAGCAATACATAAAAATGCTAAACAAAAATTTAAAAGAGGACCAGCAAGAGCAACATATATTTCATCTTTTTCTTCTATAAAATTTTGTTTTAAAGTTAAACCAGCCCCAAAGGGTTGTAAAAATATTTTTCCTAACTTGTATCCTAATTTTTTAGCAACAAAAGCATGTGCCATTTCATGAAGAATGACAACTGAAAGATAAATGAAAAAAATCTTACAAAATCCTAAAAGAATTAAAATAAGTCCGAGTAAAAAAAATAAAGGATGTAAACCAATTTTCAACACAATTTATTATATGATTATTATTAAGGATTTTAAAACTTGTTTTAATAAAAATTGTTTAAATAAAAATTATGGAAGTGTTCCAATTGATTTAATGTGTTTTGCTTTTGCTTTGATTTTTATTTCATATTCGCCGTCAACAATTTCCAAATTTAAATTTAAATTTGTTAATTCCAAATAATTTTCTAGTATAAATTTCATTTCACTTTTTAAAATACCA
Organism: uncultured Clostridia bacterium; assembly: GCA_944376905.1. Taxonomy (GTDB): domain Bacteria; phylum Bacillota; class Clostridia; order Christensenellales; family UBA1242; genus UBA5489. The sequence continues at coordinate 5,448 of CALWEA010000010.1, read as the reverse complement.
CAAATTCTTTGTGGATATTCTTTTTTATCTTTTAATAAAACTTTTTCTAAGCGATTTGCACCAATTTCTGCAACATTAAAATTCATTTCTTTAACTCCTTTTAAACTTTTCTTTTTATATTTCTTCTAATAACACCCATAAAACCTCTGTATCTATAAGTGCAATCATAAATTTTTTTTGAACCATTATGTACATTTTCCGCCAAAATACTAAATGCTTTTGCACCAGTTGTTCCATAAGCAAACGCCCCCAAAGAAGATAATGTTGAAATAGCATCATCATCGGGAATAACGCCCATTATAGGGATATTAAGCAATTCAATAATTTTTTCTATTGATATAATTTCGCCACTTAAAAGCATATCTCCTCGAACTCTATTAATTATTAAACTTTTGCTATGCAGATTGTAGTTGGATAAAATGGATAAAACTTTATCTGCATCTCTAATACTGGATATATGTGGGGTTACAACTACCAAGGCTTCATTAGCACTAAAAACTGCTCTGTGAAAGCCGTTATCAACGCCAGCAGGACAATCAATAAGAATGTAATCGAAATTGGGGGAGAGCATATCAACAACTAATTTAACTTGTTCACCAGATAAAGAAGATTTTATTTCTAGTTGTGCAGAAGGCATAACATAAAGAGTTGGAAATCTTTCATCTTGTATTAACGCTTGCTTAATTCTACATTTTCCATTAATAACATCAGCAATGTCGTAAACAATTTTATTTTCAATTCCCATAACAACATCAAGATTATTTAATCCAATATCGGCGTCTAAAAGAGCAACTCTAAATCCTAAACCTGCAAGTTTTGCTCCTAAATTGGCACAAATAGTTGTTTTTCCAACTCCACCTTTACCACTTGTTACAACAATTTTTCTTGCCATAATTGCTCCTAAACTTATTATTTTATAATATAATTTTTTTAATTTATAAGTATATTTTAAATGATATAAAAGAAAAAACAAAAAGAAAAAAATGTTTCTTTTTGTTTTTGTTTGTTTTGTTTTGATGATTTAAATAAATTCTTTTCAATACTTTCAACTAAATTTGATTTGGTTAATTTAAATATTAGTTAGATAAAGAATTTTAATTTTATTTAATTGTTTAAAATATCATAATTTACCTAAGCCTAAAATAACACTATTTTCAAAATGTGAGTGAAGTTTGGCTTTGATTCCAATTTGATTTTTAATGTAATCACAAATTCCAGTTAAAGCACAAACACCACCTGTTAAAACAATACCATTATAAAGAATTTGTTGTTGTATTTCTTCATTAACATGGATTAATGTTGCTTTAACAACTTTTAAAATTTCTAGAAAATAAGTGTTTAATATTGGATATAATTGTTTGGAATAAATGGGAATACTTCTATTTATTAAGTCAATTTTATCTAAACCAGTAACATCAAAACTCATCATATCATTTGGGAGCAAACTTCCTATTTGATTTTTCAATTTTTCTGCTTCAAAATTTGTTATAATGAGATTAAATTCATTTTCAATCATTGTTTTTATAGAGTTGTCTATTGCTTTACCTCCAAACCCCAAAGTTGCACCTTTAACTATATTGTTAGTGTTGACAATAGCAACATCAGTTTTTGAACCACCTATATCAATAATCATAAGATGACTTGGAGTGTTTGATGTTTTTTCTTCAGATAAGAAAGAACAAATAGGGGAACGAATTAACTCTATATTTTTAACCCCACAATTTTGAAGTGCAAGTTTGTATTGAGATGCTTCTGAGTTGGAAATTGCACATGGAATTGACAATAAACAATCAATTTTTGAAAAAGCAATATTTTTAATAATTTTAGTTAAAGCATATTTTAAATACAATGTTAAATAATCAGCACTCTTAACAATTCCTTCACTCACTGGACTAAAAGTCAAAATATTTTCATTTTCTTTTCCAAAATTTTGTTGACAATTAATACCAAAACTTAAAAGTTTATATTTTTTATTATATTTTTTAACAGAAATAAGAGTTGGTTCTTTAAAAACAACACCTTGTCCTTTTAAAAAAATTGAAGTGTTGCTACCACCAATATCCATAGAAATACGAATTTTATTCATAATTTTTATCCTTAACAAATGTGATAATAAAATTAATTAGCCAAGAACAATATTAACAAAATTACTAACATTACCTCGTTTATAAAAAACTTTTATTTCATCGCCTGATTTGTATTGAGAAAGAGCATAAAGGAGGTCATTTCTTTTATCAATTTGAAAGTAATCTTCACTATCTAAATTTGAATCTTTGCCACAAATTCCAATTATAACATCTCCAACTTCTAATTTTCCAATAGCAGTTCCAGGATTGGAAATTTCCCCAACATAAACCCCTTTATCAGAAAAATCTCCTAAATCACTGTAATATTCAGCCATATAAGAATCATAACCAGTAACACCAATTAAAGGGAAAGAATAATTAGTGTTAGGATTATTATCTTCTTCGAGTTGAACTATTTGACTGATTATATTTTGTATTGGATAGATAGGTGTTGCAAAAAATAAACTATTTGCAGAATTAGAACTTGAACTGTTAATACCAAGAGTATTTAAAGCAACAAGATTACCAGCAGAGTCGAAAAGACCGCTTCCGCTACTTCCATTAGAGATAGGCGCAGAATGTTGAATTAAACTTTCATAAACACGCTGAGAAGCAATTGAAACTCGTTCTTGATTGCTTGAAATATATCCAGAACTGTAAGAACCAAAAAGAGATTCATCATAAGGTGTTCCTAAAGTCCAAACCTCTTCGGTAATTTTAAGACGATTATCACTGTTAATCCAACGGTCTTGCATTTTAACATATGGTATATTGTGATAATCACATCTTAAAATAGCAAGGTCAAAGTTAACATTTTCCCATAAAAGTTTAGCATTAAATTTTTGATATTCTCCGTCTAAGAGTATTTCAACTTGTAGCCCATAACCAGAAGAACCAACAACAACTTCGGATATAACATGCCAATTGGTTGCAATGTATCCACCAGCATAAACGGCAACGCCACTGCCACTGTAAATAGAACTTGTTGTGTTGTTATTAGTGTAAGTGTAGTAGATAGTTGCAACAGCAGATAAATAATCTTCAACTATTTCAGATCTTGGAGTTGAACTTGAAACTTTTATTGGAGTAGTGTGAGTAACTTCATTGTTAAATTGATTGGAGCCTGAATTATCTGTTGGATTTGAAATTGTTGAAGAAGGATTGTCTAAACAACCTGATGTAAGGAAAAAGCAAAAACATAAAGAAAAACAAATTAAAATTTTAACTAGTTTTTTCATTTTATAAGAACCCCTTAAATAAAAATAAGATTATTTGACTTTAAAAATTTAATATAAAAAAGTTAATTTAATGTTAAATTAAAATATAAAGAAAAATAAAAAAATTATGTTTGAAATAAATTTTTAATTATAGTCAATATTTAATAATAGTAACCACGCAAATTTTAAGTATTCCAACAATAAAAATTATCAGTAAAGTAAATTATAATCTTAATTACTATATATAATATTATACTTTTGCAAAAAAAATATGTCAAGCGATTTGCTTGACATATAATCAATTTATAAATAATAAAAATAATTTATTTGGCTTATAAAATTAATGATTAATTTAAAAAAGTTGTTTTTTAATATAATAAATTAAAAATAGAATAACATCTTAAATAAAAAAACAAAAATAAATCATAAAACAAAAATAAAAGAAGAAAACAAAAAATTATGCAACGTTCAAAACCATTGCAGGACGAAGACATTGCAAACTTGTCACCGCATCTCTAGACATGCCACCAGAATTCGTTATATATATACCATTTAAAAAACCAACAATCATACTTACACCAGTACGCAACCACCAATCTGCATTTATATAATCATTAACTGAAGTTTGAGTTTGACTTGCGCAAAATGCAGTTTGTTTTGCTATTAAATTAGTTTGACTCGAACTTTTTGTATAAATAGGGGTAAAATAAGATTTAATATTATAGGAATCTGCCAAGTTGTAAATGTTTATTCCTTGCTCTGGAGCATAAATTTGACTTTCTAATAAATCGTTGCTTTTATTTAAAATTTTACTAAAACAAATTGAAGAATTAACCTCATCTGGATAAAAGTTAGAACCCAATAAAAATAAATTATATTCACTATTGCTATTTATTTCTGCATCACGATTGTAAGTTGTTTGATACATTGTTTTGGGAACTATTTTATTTCGTTCGTTAGCATTAAACATTGAATTAAATATTGTTGTGTTAAGATAAGTATTTAACGAAGATTGACTAAAACGTGATGTGGTATCGTTTTCATCAAAAGCAAATTGAGCAAAACAAAATTCGCTTAGTAATAAAACTTCAGTTGCATCTTTCCATTCATTGTCATTTTTTATTTGAAATTTTTTTGTTGCTTCATTATATCGCCAGTTGTCTGTATTTCCGCTAGTAAAAAGAATATGCTTACCATCGCTTTTAGGATTGCCGTCGCTAACCCCAAGAACTATCCAACGTACTGGCTCAACATTATAAAAATATGTTCCTTGTTTAGCAAATTTTTGTCCTGTTGTTTTATCTTCATATAAAGTAGATTTAATAATTGAACCACTTGAATTAGAATTATAATAATAATCAGCAGTTATTTTATATTCACTTTCTGCTGGCAATGATGTTCCATAATATGTTTGTGGATATTCTCCCATTTCTATATAATGAACATAGCGGTCTGTTGGGTCATCATTATCATAAACTGGACTTGTTTCGCTGTCATATTGGTGAACAGTATATAGAATTTCTTCTTCAAATTTAATATTAATCTTTAATGCTCCTAAAAGAGCAGGGTTATCGGCTGTAACGCCAGTTTGTATAGATAATTGAGTCGCATCTGTTGTTAATGTTGGCGTTGTTTCTGTTGTTTCCCCACAATTAACGCTTGCAAAAATATCTTTTGTTTCACCACTTAAAATATAAAATTTAAAATAAACTAAACCTTTTGAATCTGGCGTTAAACTATTTGCCTCTAATCTTATTGTATTACTAGAAATACTTTGAATATACATTCCATTTGAAACAGGGTTTAAACTGTTATAAATTTCAACATATTCATTCTCTTCAATTGTTTGATTATCTGTTCCGCCATTTGCTCCGTCTATACCCATTTCAACTTTAACTAAATATTCCGGTTGGTATGTTATACCAACATTAAACATTGAATTCTTTAATGTGGTTAAAGCGTAAACTCCCATAAAACCCATTAAGCAAATTGTTAAAATAAAACTTGTTGTTAAAAATATTATTTTTTTCTTTGATTTTTCCATAAAAAAACTCCTTTTAATATTTATCATTTTATATAAATCAAAAATTTTAAACAAAATTTTAAATTATATCATTTATAAATAATACAAATTCATATATTATTTTTAATAACCATAATAAAAC
>CALWEA010000009.1 GCA_944376905.1 uncultured Clostridia bacterium | reverse complement strand
ATACCTTTTTTACCAGCCATATCAAAAAACCTCCTGTGATAATTTCATTATACCACAGAAGGTCTTTTTTTTAAACTATCTACTTTATTGGGTGCTGTTCAAATAAATTATGGTTTTTTATTTTATATTTTAACCTTGCATTTGTTTTGCAACTTCTTCAGCAAGATTATCTTTGCGTTTTTCAAGTCCCTCACCCATTTCGTATCTAACAAATCTACGAACTGCTATTTTTTCACCAATAGACAAAATTGCTTCATTTATTATATCTTTAACAGTTTTACTTCCATCTTTAACAAATGGTTGTTCCAACAAACAAACTTCAGCATAATATTTTTTAACACGACCTTCAACCATTTTGTCAACAACATTAGCAGGCTTACCCTCATTTTCTGCCTGTTTACGCAAAATTTCTTTTTCTTGTTCAAGAGCAGAAGGATCAACTTCTTCAATACTAACAAATAAAGGTTTAGCTGCTGCTATTTGCATTGCAATATCTTTAGTTAAAGCAAGGAAAGGTTCACTTTTAGCAACAAAATCTGTTTCACAGTTAACCTCAACTAAAACGCCAATCTTTCCGCCCATATGAATATAAGAATTAACAACACCCTCTGCTGCTATTCTATCTGCTTTTTTTGCCGCTGCTGCAATTCCCTTTTCACGAAGCCAAGAAGTTGCTTTTTCAATATCTCCGTTACTTTCAGTTAATGCTTTTTTACAATCCATCATTCCCGCACCAGTCATTGAGCGTAATTTTGCTACATCTTGTGCTGTAAACATAATTATTTTTCCTCCTTAACTTCTACTTCTTTTTTAACAGATTTTTTAGTTGTTGTTTTTTTTGTTTTTGTTTCCTTTGCTGGTTCCTTTTTTGTTTTTGTTTCTTTCTTTTTTACATCTTCATTTTTTTGATTTTGGTCATTTTTAATTTCTTCTTGGGCGTCACTTTTAACTTTTTTATCAATTTTTTTAGCATCAATTGATTTTGTTTTTTTCTGCTTATGAGAAACTTCCTCTTCACTACTTTCTGCAAGTTCAACAATTGGAACTGCTTCAACTAATGCAGTTTTAATATCAACTTCTTCTTCATCAGTTGCAGGCTTTGTTATTGTTCCTTCTTTTGCTTCTATAACAGCATCAGCAATTGCACTTGTTATCAATTTAACAGAACGAATTGCATCATCGTTTGCAGGAATGACATATTCAATACCTGATGGGTCACTATTAGTGTCAACTATTGCAACAATAGGAATATTTAACGCTTGCGCCTCTCTAATACAAATATGTTCGCGAGTTGGGTCAACAACAAAAATTGCTGCTGGATAATCTCGCATATCCTTAATTCCGCCTAAATTTTTTTCAAGTTTATCTCTTTCTTGTTTAAGAAGCAAAACTTCTTTTTTCGGCAAAAGGTCAAATTCGCCAACCTTTTCCATTTGATTGAGTTTATTTAATCTTTCAATACGAGTTTTAATAGTTTTAAAATTAGTTAACGTTCCACCCAACCATCTAGTGTTAACATAAAACATTCCTGCTCTTAAAGCTTCATCTTTAACAGCATCTTGTGCTTGTTTTTTTGTTCCAACAAATAGTATGTTTTTTCCACTTGCGACAACATCCCTTATAAAAGAATAGGCTTTATCAATTTGATTTGAAGTTAATTCCAAGTTAATAATATGAATATTATTGCGGGCAGAAAAGATATATGGTTTCATTTTAGGATTCCATTTTTTTGTTTGATGTCCAAAATGAACTCCCGCTTCTAATAATTGTTTCATTGATATAACAGACATTTTTTCCTCCTTTTTTGTCTTCCTTAAAATTTTAAAACTTGCGTTTGAACCATATAGGCAAGGTGCGCAATATATTTTAAGTGTTTATTGTCAATGACGACTTGATGAGTATAACATATTCGTTAAAAAAATGCAAGAAATTTTTAAATTTATTTTTTAAAAAAAACATACCAAAAACTTATAAATTGTTTTCAGTATGTTTTTGTATAATAAATTTAAACAAAATTAAAGTAAACATAAGATTTCTATTAAGAATTCATTTTTATTGATTTTAAAAATTCATTATTTAATTAGACAACTATTACTTAGTAAGAATTTAACATTAATCAAACAAACAATTTATAAACAAACACAATACCATTTAATAATTTAATATTAAATCAAAGTATTTTAAACAAAATTTTGACTATAATAATTATCTTTATTAATTAAAACAAAAATTATTTTTTTTCATTTTCCAATCTTTCTTCATTTTCATTTGAGACTACAAGTTGTTTAGTTTGCTTAGCAAATTCATGTAATTCGTTAATATTTTTAATAAATTTTGTTACAGGCATTAAACCTCTTGAAAATAAATTACATCTTATTCTATCTGCCAAGGATACATTAGGAACTTGTGAAGCCCTAACCATTTGTGTTACTTTTATTGGGAATAAAGATGATTTTCTTTCTTCTGGCATGTCGTTATAAATATCAATAGTTTTATCTGCAAGAAGAGAAAGACCTTTATCGTATGTAAATTTGTTCAAAGCACTAACTCCAAGAGATTTCTTTTCGCTTGCATTGTTAAATCTTATTTCTGCAACATGAGGATATCCTGAACCTTTATCATGTTTTGGATTAACTATCCTACTTTGAAAACCATTTGCTTCATTTCCATCATAGTGATAATGCAAATATTCATTTGCTATATCCTTATCAAAACATTTAATGTAAGTTGTTGGATCTGCAAATTCAACGCCCAATTTACTAAATTTTATTTTACCAACCCAATCAACCTCATGACTTTCTAAATGACTCAAATAATTTCCATCTAACTCCATATTACGCTTCAAACCCTGCAAATTTTGAATCTTTTTATAATACTTATTTGCAACTCTATCATTACCTAATTTTTGTGCAATTTGATAATTTACTCTGTTGCTTTCTATTTTTTCAATTAATTGATGGTATCTCTTTTCTTTACGTGAATATTTCGGGAAATAAGTATTGACAGTTCTCAAATGAGAATTACCCAACTTGTACCTTGGTTTAAGAACATGTTTAACACATGCTTTTATTTCTCTAAAAGTTGGTTCACTTGTTCTACTCTTATCCATTATTTTTGAAGCCTCTCGAGCTCCTTTTTTGGCCATTCTCTTATAATAATATTTAGATGTCGTATCATATCCCAAAACTTTTGACGCAAATATTGTTAAACCAATACCTGCATAAAGCAAAGCACCAAATAGTATACCGACAAGAAAAACTGAGGTTACCATATTTTCTCTCCTTTTCTACTATTTTATCACAAACTTTAATTTTGTCAATAGTGTAATTTTTTATCTATATAAAATTACCATATTTAATTGCTAAACTTCTCCAAATAAACCAACAAAATCAAAAATTATTAATAAAGTTGTTATTAGTAAAATCATAAATAAAAAATATTTAAGAAAATTAATAAAAATTAAAAATATAAAAAATTAATAATATAAAAAATTAATGAATAAAAAAATTTAAAATAAAGTTTTTAATTGAAAATTTTTACTTTTTAAATAAAATTAAATTTTTAGCATCTTTCCATAATTTTTCTAAGTTATATTTGATTCTTTGAGCATTATTAAAAAAGTGAACAACAATAATATTAAAATCTAAAACAATCCATTCACCTTTTAACAATCCATCAACATGCAACAAAGGATAATTTTTATCATGCATAAAAGATATTAATTCCATAGCCAAATCTTTGCAATTTTCTTTGTTAGAAACTGTTGCAAAAATCATGATTTTCATAAGATTAGTTTTTTTTGAAACATCATAAATTTCTATTTTTTTTGCATTTTTTTCTTTTAAAAAATAACCTACTTCCTTTGCAACATCTATATAATTAAAATTAATATATTCTTGTTCTTTATCAATTTTTAAATTTTCTTCTTTTTTTAATGTATCAAATTTTTCTTCTTTTTTTATATTTTTTATTTTTGTTTCTTTTTTCACTATTCACCAATCCCTTTCCATACTAATTTTTACATCCAACTTTATTATATTACTAATAAATGTTCTTTTAGTCAAGCATAGATAAAAAATCTTGACATTTTTTACAAAATATGATACATTATATTATATAGAGACAAGTTTCTTCAAGTTAAAAAATCAAGGAGAAAATAATGCAATTTTTACAATTTTTAGAAAAAGTTGAAAATAATTTTGGAACAGAAAATTTGCAACGTTTAATTAACCTTATAGACATGCAAAATTCAAAAAAATCTATTCTTCAAAATAATGTTAATATTTCTCATGAAGCCATTGTTGGCGCTTATTCTTCATTAAAACCATTGATTAATTACAAAAGAGAAAAATTTGCTGATGACCAAGAATATATTATTTTTATGTCACAAGAAATAAATAACGTAATTTCTGGTATTACACAAGAATTATTAAACTTAAAAAAAGTTGTTAATGAAATAGATAATAAAGATTATATTCAAGATATTAGTAGAAAAATTAAAAATTTTAATGAAAAAACATTACAAAATATTCAAGCAATTAAAAATAACTATGATAATGCAGATATAAAAAATGTAAATCTTGAGGAAGTAGAAGAAAAAACAGCAACATTAGACGCAATTTTAAATACTCAAATAAATAATTTAATGAATTCTTATGAAAAAAGTGTTGAATTAAATAACAAAAAAACGGATATCACAAACCTTATTAATTTATATAATCAATTAATCAATGATATAGAAAATTTTAAAATTTATATTTTGAAAAATTGTCTTTTGGACAAAAAAATAGCTCAAGAATTAATTGATATTAATTTTAATAATGAACATTGGGAACGCTTAAAATCTATAAATGAATTTATTGAAAATATTAGCAAAGATAACATAGATTTTTATAATAAAATAAACAGCATAAAAGAAATTGAAAGCATAATTGATAATTTAACAAAAATTAAAAATTATAACTATGAATATCGAAATTTAAAAACAAATAAAGATAATCATCAACAAAATGAAAATGATGCAAATAACAATAATAAACCAGTTTCTGATAATGACAATGAAAAGATTTTAAATAGTTCAAAACAAAAGCAAGAAGATAATATTAACTCAAAACTTGTTGGCGGAGGAACAATTTTTAACGACATACAAGAAGCAAGAATTAAAGCATCTGAGTTTATTCATAATCACACAAACACAGATAAAGAAAATTTTAATATTGAAGATGAAACACCTTTAACCAAGTATGAAAATGCTGATAAAGAAAAAATAATTTTTGTTGCAGGAAATAATAAAATTTATGTTATAAACAAACGATTTACTGATATAAAATTAAATCCAGCATCAAACTTAATTGAAATTGGTGCTATTAAATTTACAATTGGTTTGGGTAATGATGAAATAAAAGAAATACAAATAAAAAATGGTGATAGAACAATATCAAAAATACATTTAACAGAAAATTTTGATAATAATAAAAATCAAAAAGAACAATCAACATCAAAATTAGAAAATAATCAATTATATTCTAATGCAACTGACAACCAACAAAACAATGAAGAATCATCTCAAAGCAATAATTCACAAGTTAACGAAACTAATAACAACCCATCAACAGATAAAAATGAGGATAAATCTTCTTCTCAACAAGAAAATAATTCATCACAAACAGAAACAGAAGAAAAACAAAATGATATCTCTCAAAACAACTCTACTGAATTACCAACACCAGGTGAATCTGTTAATGAAAATAATTCAACAGTTAATTCTGCCCCTGAAACAGTTCAAAATAATAACATACCTCCACTTTATAAAAGTAAGTATTTAGAAGAAATAAATGCTAATTATTCAGAAAATGTAAAAAGCATAAAGAAAAACACATCTTCTCTGGTAGGATTAGGTGCAAAAACATTTTTTACAACTTTTGTCATTCTTCTTTTAACAGGTGGATTGGGTGCAATACCGTTAGCATCAGCAATTCCCATTGCAATAGTTGGTGGTCTTGGTTTAGGTGCTTTTATCTTTGCGGAAGAGCTTTTTTCACCAATATTATTATCAAGTTTAAATCGTGCAAAAAAAGCAGGAAGTTGGATTGCTAACAAAACAAAATATTTAAATGCCTTAGTTTTTAATCCTGCAAAAGCGAAAATGTTGAAAAAATTTGCCAAAGAAAAAAATATGGTGGATTATTATACAGTTTTAAATAGTAAAACAAATCCTTTTAAACAAGAAAATAAGAATACCAAACCTTATTCAACTCATAATGCTACAAAAACTGCTAGTGTCGCTTCTATAAATTCCACAATTGAAAATCAAAATGAACATGTCAATAATAACCAAAATCAATTTAATGTAAGGACCCCTCAAGACTTTGAAAAGTTATCTAAAGAAGAAAAAAAGATTTTTTTGGATAAATACACAAATCACCCAGAAAGATATAAACCGGGAATTTTAGAATCTATAACTGGCAAAAAAATTCCTGAACATCTTAGAGTTACACGAACCGACTTGGCTATGCGAGATTTAAGGAAAAATATGACAGAAGATGAAAAAATTGCAAATTTAAGTGAGGATTACTTTAAACAATTTAAAAACAATGAATCTTCAACAAAAACAAATCTACAAAGAAAAATGGAACACACTCCTGCCCTTGAAAAAAGAACAAATAATCCAGTTCTCAATAACTCAGGATTAAATATAAAAAACAAAGAAGATTCTGATTTAGGAGTTAATTGGTACGACCCTCATGTATACAACAATAAACAACACTCCTCACATACTTCTAAAACATCTACAACCAAAACTCCTTCCACTACAAACGAAAGTATAAAACCTCAGGAGCAAAATCAATCAAAATCAAAAGAAGAACAAATGCAAAATAAAACTCAAACAGAAACTCAAAATAATAAAACAACACAAGAAAATAAACAAGCAGAATCTTTAAAACATAAGCAACAAGAGCCAACACTTGAAATGTAATGTTAAAACTTAATAATTATTTAATAAAAAGTTAATAAAAAATAAATAGAAATAAATAAAAAATATTAAATAAAAAAACATCATATTTTATAATTGAATACCAATTCAATAATATGATGTTTTTTGTTTACAAAATTTATTTATTATTTATTAAATATATAGTTTTATTTTTATTAATATTAATATTTTTATTATCTAAAAGATTTATAACCAATCAATTCAATTTCATCAACAAAATCTGACTTTGTTGGAATTGCTAAATCAGAAGACAAATATTTTTTATTATCATCTGCAAAAACAGATACAGTGTTGTTTAGTCCAGTCAACACACTGCCTAAAAAGTTTGCCCCTCCAGAAATACCAACCGGCAAACCAAGTTGCATGGATAATTTCTGCGCCATCGCTATAGCATCATAATCATTAACTCCAATAATTTCATCAACAAAGTTTTTGTCATAAATAGCAGGTATTATTTCATCTGATAAACCTTGAATTTTATGTTTACCTTTTGAACGTCCTAAAGTTAAAAGTGAAGATTGTTTAGGCTCAACTGCAAAAGCTTTTATATTATTATTTATAGATTTAAAATATTTAGAAAGACCTATTATAGTTCCACCAGTTCCAACACCAGCAACGCAACCTGTAATAAAATCATCTGCCTGCTCAGCAATTTCAACAGCAGTTGTGTGCATTTGTGCTAAAACATTAAACTCATTTTCAAATTGCTTAGGCATAAAGGCATTATTGTTTTTTGCATACTCCTCTGCCATTTCAAAACATGATGTAAAACTTTTGCCCAAAACAAGTTCTGCGCCATATAATCTAATCAAATCTTTTCTTTCTTTACTCATAAATTCTGGCATAAAAATAACGACTTTATGTCCTAAAAATGCGCCAACTGCACAAAAAGAAAGCCCCATATTTCCACTTGTTGTTTCAACAATGGTTTGCCCTGGCTTTAATTTGCCAGTTTTATAAGCATTTTCTATTATTCCAAAAGCAACCCTATCTTTAATACTACCTGATAAATTAAACCACTCTGCTTTAAAATATGAACTTCTTTCTTTTCCTTGATATTTGTAAAAAATTTTAACCAAAGGTGTATGACCAATCATATTTTTTAAGTCTTCAATATTTCTTGATAACATTTTTTTATCCTTTTAAAAATAATTATTATTTTTTTATATTATCAAAATTTAATTTGCAATTACTTTTATATTAATTTTTAATTTTTAAATCAAATTTCTTAATTAAATAATATGTTAATTATTATACTATTATATGAAAAAAATGTAAAGTAGTTTTCATATTATTATTTTTTATTTTCAACGACATTATTTAAAGGCAAATAAATAAGAAAAATCATATTTTTTCCATATATACTTTGTGCTTCAATTTTTCCATTATGTAAATGGATGATTTTTTGAGCAATTGACAAACCTAAACCATTTCCCATAGATGAAACAGAAGAATTCTCTCCTTGATAATATTTTTCAAATATGTGTTTCAATGTTTCTTGATTAACACCCAAACCATCATCTTCTATTTTTATAATATATTGATTTTCTTGTTTAACAGATGTTATAGTTATTTTTGATTTAGCATATTTTAAAGCATTATTTATTATATTTAACCAAACATGATGAAATAAATTTTCATTTGCAAAATAAGGTAATTTATTTAGTTTTAATTTTATATTTATGTTTTTATTCGCTAATTCATTATGTAATAACAAAACAATTTGTCTAATTTGCTCATCTAAAAAATATTTATTCTTATCTAAAACAGAACTTTGAGTTTCTAATTTACTTAATAATAAAGTGTTTTGCGATAATTTTGAGAGACGTGCACTTTCATCAATTATAATTTGCAAATACTCTTCTCTTTGTTCTTGGGATAAATTTTTATTATCTCTTAAAACTTCAGCAAATCCATTAATAGAAACAATAGGCGTTTTAAATTCATGTGAAAAATTAGAAATAAAATCATTTCTTAACATTGCAACCGATTTTAAGTCTTTAACCATTTTGTTAAAATTCTCAATAGTTTCTTTTAAAACTTTATTTTTAGGAGTTTCTAATTCAATATTAAAATCACCATTTGCAACTTTATTAATAGATTCATTTAATATACTCGCTTGTTTTGTTACAAGATTAGACAAAATAGAAGCAATTATAGTTCCTATTAAACAACTGACTGCCAATGCTATTAATAGATAAATTAAAGTACTTAAATCATCTAATTGATTTCCAGACCACTCTATAATACCAGCAACTAAAACAGTTAAAATTGAAGAAGAAAGCAAACATAAAAAAACGAATCCGGTTACCCATAAAGCCAAACTTCTTTTAACTTGTTTTATTTTTAATGCATATTTTGCTTTATAAGATTTTTTTGCATTAATTTTATTTTTATCTTTGCTATTTTTATTTATTTTATCGTTTTTTATCTTATTTTTCATGTTTGACACCTTTATAACCAAGCCCTCTAATTGTTTCAATTCCTATTTCTTTAAAACATGAAATTTTATTTCTTATTTTGTTTATGTGAACTTTTATTGTGTCTTCATCACTTTCACTATCAATTCCCCAAAACTCATCAAATAATTGTGCTTTTGTAAAAACTCTTTCCGGATATGATAGCAATTTAAAAAGAATGTTAAACTCTTTTTTAGGCAAATTAACAGTTTGTCCTGTTGAAGTTCGTAATATAGAAAAATTATCATAATTTATAACAATATCATTAACCACTATTTTTCTTTCGCTGACTATACGCGCTCTTCTTAATAATGCTTTTATTCTAAAAACCAATTCATCAAAATTAACGGGCTTAACCATATAATCATCAATTCCAACTAAGAAACCTTTTGCCTTGTCTTCCATACTATCTTTTGCAGTAACCATAATAATAGGAACTTGACTTTTTGTTTCTCTTAAAATTTGAACTAATTCTATTCCATTCATTTTAGGCATCATTATGTCAACTATCATTAAATCAATAGAATTTTTCTCATAACATTTTAAAGCCTCAATTCCATTTTCAGCCAAAAAAGTGTTATAACCCTCAGTTTGCAAGCGAACTTCCATAAGTTTCCTTATGTTTTGATTATCTTCAACAACTAAAATATTAAACAAAATACACACCTCTTTTGTATATTTTTTTGTATATTAAGAAATAAGTCATAAAATTAAGTCGACAAATTTGTTTACCCTATATGCTAAAATTTAACACTTTGAAAGTATAAATTATTTTTTATTCACTAGTTGGTTTTATTATCTGTATTATACAAAGATTGTAAAAAATCTTGAAAGTTTGGTAATTTTGATTTATCAATATTACTTATAATAAATAATTTAGGTTGTGTTTTTAAAATATCATGCAAAATTTTATTGATTTCTTCTACCGGCATTTTTAACAACAGTTTTCTATTAGTTTTTTCCATTTTTTTAGTAATAAAAAAACCATACTTGTCATAAAAGACATCAATTTCTTCAAAATTTCTTGGATGAGGAACAGAAGTTTCTCTTATTTTATAAAAATAATCTATAATTTCTTTTTTTCTTTCTTCAGTCATATTAAAATCACGCAAAGTATCCATTAACTCAGGCATACAATTTAAAACTTCTACAACTTGATTTTCATGACAAGTTACATCTACAAAAAAGAAAAACTGATTTGTGTAATAAAATATACCACAATCACAACTATAACATAAGCCATGTTGGATTCTAAAAATATTAAATGCAATCTTCTGTGTATCTTCTTCTATAAGATTGGCAATTTTGTGATGCACAAAATTTGATGTATCAAGTGAATTTATTTTAAACAACAATCTAACTCGTGATTGGTCTTTAACATCTGACGACATCAAAATAAGATTAGATTTATCCCAAACAAGTTTTGGATTTATGACAGGTTTCACATTCATTTTTTCATTGGAAATATTTTTAACAACATATTTTTTAACTAGTTTTAGTAATTTATGTTTAGAAATGTTTCCAACACAAACCAAATTCATATTTGAAAGTTTAAAATATTTTTTATAAAATTCCTTTAAATCTTTTAAAACTAACCTATTTATATCTTCAACATTTCCCAAACCACCATCAGCAATACCTCTTTTGACAAGTTTATCTTCAATAAGTTCACTTTCCATTGCCAAAGTTAATCTTCGAATCAAAGCATTGTTATTATATGTTATTTCTTGTTTAACAACTTTTTTTTCATTTAAAAAATATTCATTTTTTAATTTTAAATTACCTATAACACTCATGTATATATCAAAAAATTTATCAATTTCATGTTTATAAAAATATCCCCAAAATACCATATCTTTTCTAGATGTATAAAAATTTGAATTAGTTAAAGAAAATCTAAAATTTCTAAACTCTTCTCTTGAATATTTATCATTTCCAAAACTAAAGCAATGTTCTAATAAATGTGCAAGTCCTGGCTTATTTTTATTATTATAAGACCCTGCATTAAAAGAAAATTTAACAAAAACACCATTGTTAATACTTAATTTTTTATAAAAAATTTTCAAACCAGATTTATGTTTAATTAATTTTATTTTAGACAAAATACTCCCCCTTTAAAAAAATAAAAAATAAAATTTTACCACTTTTATTGTGTAATTTATTTTATATTATGTAAATTATGAAATATTATTAATATAAAATTATTACTACTAATAATAAAATACAAGTATTAATAATAAAATACAAAATGCTACTAATAATAATATGATAAATGAAACTAAATGTCAATATTAAATTAAATAATAAAACTAAAAAGTGACAAAAAAATAAATTATAATTAAAATTAAACTAAAATATTTTAACATAAAAAATGTATTTTTACAAAAACTAAAAAAGTAAAAAAGGAGAAATAAAATGAAAAATAAAATTTTAATTTTTGTATTAGTCGTTGCTTGTTGCTTTTGCACTTTATTTGTAAACAATAATTCATATAATAAACCAATTAACATTCAACCATTTACCTTGCAACAAAATGCAATTCAAGATAAAGAGATACAAACATTAGACAAGATAAATTCGTTGCAAAACGAAAAGACAAATTCTAATAAAGATATGGAACAAACAAAACTTAATGAAAATAAGGAAGTAATAAAAAATAAGAGTAATTTAACAAACTCTGAATCAACAAATTTACTCAAAGATGGAAATTTAGAAAATACACAATCAAATAAACAACAAAATGAACAAAATAGTGAAACAAATGTTAAAAATTTAGAACTCAACTCAACAAATACAAAAGGTTTTGCTGAAATATTAGAAAACATTCAATTAATAACTGTTTTAGGCGAAGGAATTTATATAACAAATCCAGATACAGCAGAAATTTCTTTTGGTATTCAAACAAGAGCAAAAACAATTGCTGAGGGTTATGAAGAAATTAAATCAATATACAACAAATTTATTGAAACTTTGAATTCGATTGATAATATATCAACTCAAAGTTTTGTTATTAACTACTCCTCTGCTTATCCTGTTCAAAACTCACCAGTTTGTGAATATCAGTTTAATTGTAATTTTAGTATAAAAACAAAAGAATTAAGTCAAATAGATAATATAATAAAAAAAGCAAGTGAAGCAGGTATAAATAGTTATAATAATGTTTGTTATACAATTGATAATAAAACCAACGCTTATAATGAAGCACTAAAAATTGCAAAAGAAAATGCGTTAAATAAAGTTTCCGCACTATACACTAATGCAGTTTTAAAAGAATTACAAGAAGTTAGTATCTACACTTATACAGCACCAAATGCAGAAGGAATAATAAGTGTTGAAGCAAGATTAAAAGCAAAATTTATTGTTAATTCTAATAACATAGCCAATGATAACACAAATAATTTAACAAATTCAAACGAAAATAATGTGGATATTGATAAAGATATGTTAATAAAAAACTATCCAACTGTAAACAGCGACACCAATAATAATTTAAATAAAGTTGAAAATTTTACAAATAATAATAAAGAAAATATTCAAAATAACAATATTATAAAAAATAATATAAGTAGTGAAAAATAAGATACAATTAATTTACAATTTTTTAAACAAACAACCCAATAATGCGGTTGTTTTTTTACAACATTTTGTGTATATTATAAATACATCACCACTATAAATAGTTTTTTAAGTATTTTAAAAATAATTTTCATATCAAAATATTTGTAATATTAATTATTTTATAAAAATATTTTTAAATAAATTGTATTAAAATGTTATTTTTCTCTTGACTTTTTTTTTATTTATGATATCATATATAAGTTGTATTGATTACATTTATTTATAATAATCTATTTATATAATTTGAATTTTGCATTACAAAACTTTTTTTTCTTGTTATCTTATGCGTCGCTAGCTCAGCTGGATAGAGCGTTGGTCTACGGAACCAAAGGTCAGGGGTTCGAATCCCTTGCGACGCACCAACCAACAAAACAAAACAAAACAAAACAAAACAAAACGAACTTTTATGAGATATCATTCTAAATAAAAGTTCATTTTTATTTATTTTATTTATAATAATTTTTATTTATAATTTGTTATTTAAATTAATTTTTTTTAACCAAATTGTTTCTTGACTATAACAATGCTGGTATTTGGCTTTAACAAGCCAAGCATTTTCATCAATGAAAATGCCATGTTGACTTCGTCAACATAATACCAGCATAATCACACTAAACATATAAAAAAACTTTTTACATTTTTTATTTGACAAATTAGTTTATTTAATATAGATATCATAAACCAAAAAATAGATGTTTAAGCAAGATATATTACTTAAATTAAAAAAATTTTATTAAATTAAAAATAAAATAAGATTTTGTAAGTTACATTTATTTTAAATTAATTAACAACATTAGATAAAATTTTTAATTATAAATCAATGTAGACATAATGAACAAAATTAGGTAAATAGCAATTCAATTTTTAAAAACTATTATTATAATACTAAACAAGATAAAATATTAAATAATATCATTTTTTATTAAAAATATTTAATTCATAATTAAACTTATTTAAAAATTATTTTCACACAAAAACAGGATAACCATTTTCACCAGTAGTCCATCCATTCAAAGTTATTCCTTCATAAGTTGGATTAGCATCTCTATAATCATTTAAAACGCTTAATATATTTCCAGAATAAACTAAATTTGCACTACTCGTTTTTACAACATTACTTGTCCCAGAACTAAAAGTTCCATAATAAGACCCACTAACTATTGTTCCGTTATTTTCTCCAATTGCATTTAAACCAGAATTAACACTACTTGTTTTTAAATAATGGCAATTTGTTATTGTAGATTTTCCATTGACTAGACCAATAATTCCGCCAACAATCTTTCCTGTACTTACGCTTCCTATATTATAACAATTTGACAATTTACCAGTTGAATTGGTCATCACATAAGCCACAATTCCTCCACTACTCTCCCCATTGTTACCTAAAATTGTTCCTGTATTATAACAATTTGTAACTATTGTTATTCCAGAAGAATTAATACAACCTATAACTCCTCCTACATGATGAGCGCCATTGATAACTCCTGTATTATAGCAATTATTAATTAAAATTGTTTTATCAGTATTAACAAAGGCCACAATCCCACCGCTTGTAGATAAAATATTATTAACATATCCTGAGTTATAGCAATTATTGATAATCGTCTTATTTTCAATAACCCCAATTAATCCAGCAATATTACAATTACCAACAACCTCTGTTTCTTCAGCACCACAATTAGATATAATGACACCATCTGCACCACCAACAAAATTCCCTGCATACCATGTAGTTGAGATGACCTTACAGTTTTGCATTGTTAAATCTTTTATCTCTGCATTTGAAACATATCCAAATAACCCTGCGTAATATGTTGTTTGATTAATATACAAGCCTGTTATTGTTTTATCATTGCCGTCAAATGTTCCTTGAAAACTATTTGTTTTATTTCCAATAGAAATAAAAGTTTTAGAAAAATTATCTTTATTATCTCCATTTTCGCAGTCTATATCATTTAACATCTGTATTGTTGCTCCTGAAAATGTTCTTGCTGGTCCCGCAGAATTATCGTAGCCATAATCTAAGCCATATTCAGTTGTTGTTGTGTTAATTTGTCCAACTAGCGCAGATAAATTTAATAAGCCGTCTATATTTGAAACATAAAATGTTGTTCCAGATATAACATTTGTTTCAATTTTACCTGCTTCTCCAAAATCTATTCCTGTTTCATCATTCCCAACTAAATATTTTAGGTCTAATAAAAATTCGCTAAATTTTAAATTTATTTCTATCATATCCAATAAACTACTTGTTACTGTTCCGCTTGTTGAATTTATTCCAGTTGCAATTTTTAAAATTTTTGGCGTATCAATTACCAACTTTCCGCTATCTACCGTTGAACTTCCACAATCTATAACGCATTTTAAGTCTTTATTACCGCTTGTTTCATTTTCAAGAGATGTTATTTTAAAATAAACATCACCATTCTCCCCTATTGGTGTTAATGTTTGCGAGTTTATGTGTATTGTGTCATTAGACATACTTTGAATATACATTCCATTTGAAACAGGGTTTGAACTATTAAATATTTCAACATATTCAATTTCTTCAATGTTTTGGTTAACTGTTCCGCCATTTGCCCCGTCTATACCCATTTCAACTTTAACCAAATATTCTGGTTCATATTTAACCCCAACATTAAATGTTGAATTCTTTAATATTGTTAGTGCATACACTCCAAAAAATGCCATTAAACAAATTGTTGAAATTAAACTTATTGTTAATAATATTATTTTCTTTGATTGTGTCATAATATAACTCCTTTTCTCTCTTTATAATTTTTTTAATTAAAATTTGTAAATTTATTCAATACTTTTATTTGTTAAATAATATAAATTTAAAAATATAATTTTAAAATTTTTTGTAAATAAAATTTATATTTATAACAGTAAGTAAACTAAAAATTTGTATTTTTAACAGTAAGATAAAACTAAAATTTGTATTTTATAAAAATTGTAATAATTTTTTAAAAACTCCTTTATTTATAAGACTTTTTTTAAATTTTAACTCCCCCTCCAACTGCGTATTTAATGTATATATACGCAGTTTTTTTCAATATGAGTGAATTATTTTAGTAAATAAAAACATAAAAAGCATAAATCAATGTAAAAAATATAAAAAATTTAAAAATTTATTTGCTATTTATGTTTTATTATGCTAAAATATCTTTGATAAAATAAAAAAATACTGCGTATATATACATTAAATACGCAGTAAAAAACAAACATAGATTTACAATTGTTCTATGTTTGTTTTTTTATTTAAGTTTTATGTTTTATTATTCTTCGGCAACATAATAACTTCCGCTATGTTGAGTAGCAGGAAATCTTTGACCCTTTTCTAGGTGAACTGTTCCGCCGTTGTGACCTTCAGCATCATATGCAACATAATTGCCTGTGCAAGGGGCTTCTTCACCTGGGCGCCATTTATTTGAATTCATATTTACCTCCTGTTATAACTTGTGTAAAATCTCAAATATTATTCATTTTAAATTATTTTTTTATCATTTATTTTGTCAGTTTTTTTTAGTTTTTGTAAATATCATACATTTATTAATTTAAAAACCTTTTAATTACAATTTTTAATTATTATGAATATAATTTTATATGTTATTTTATAATCGTAAAAATGCAACTGACTATGCACTAAAATGGTGGAATAAAACAAACCCCAATTATTTTAATTATGATAATTTAGGTGGTGATTGCACCAATTTTATTTCACAATGTTTGTTTGCCGGTTCAAAAATTATGAATTTAACTAAAACTTTTGGCTGGTATTATATAAATGCGAATAATAAATCTCCTAGTTGGACTGGTGTTGAATATTTTTATAAATTTATAATTAACAATCAAAGCATTGGTCCAACCGGCAAACTTTGTAATATAAATGAATTGGAAATAGGAGATATCATTCAACTAAACCAAAACATATTTTTTAACCATTCGGTTATTGTAACAAAAATCAATAAAAATACTCCTCCAAATTATTTACATGATATTTTTGTTACCGCTCATTCAAATAATGTTAAAAATAAAAATCTTTCGCTTTATAATGCAAAAGATTTTAGATTTATTAAAATATTAAATATAAATTCCTAATATTAAAAATATTTAAAAATTTATAATAAAAAATATTGAAAATATATCAAAACTTAAAATTTAAAATATTTAACAAATAAAATATAAATAAAAATTTCAAATATATTATAAAATAGTAGAATTTTTATATTTCCACATAATACATAATATTATTAATATTTTTTATTAAATTACTTAATTAAATTAAATTAAAACAAATTTTTATTAAAATTGTACTTGCTTATCCTTGAAATTTATTATTTAAATAGTTAAAAATATCATCAACTTTTACTTTTTCTTGCTTCATAGAATCGCGGTCTCTTATTGTTACAGTATTTTGATTGATTGTTTCATCATCTATTGTTATACAAAATGGTGTTCCAATTGCATCTTCTCTTCTATATCTTTTCCCAATACTGCCAGTATCATCATATATTGCACGAAATTTAGATTTAAGTTCATTATATATTTTTTTTGCAACATCTCCGTGTAGTTTCTTTATTAAAGGCAATACTGCAACCTTAATAGGAGCAATGCTTGGTTTAAAATGTAAAACTTCTCTCTCACTTCCATCTTCTAATATTTCAATTTCAAAAGCATTGTCTAAGAGTGCTAAAATTATTCTGTCTAGCCCGTAAGATGCCTCAATAATATAAGGTATATATTTTTCACCTGTTACTTGATCAAGATATTCTAAATTTTTACCAGAAAATTGTTGGTGTCTAGATAAATCAAAATCAGTTCTATTATGAATACCATTAATTTCGTCCCATCCCATCATAAATTCATACTGAACATCACAAGCATTTTTAGCATAATGTGCAAGTTTATCGTGGTCTTTAAACCTTAATTTTTCTTTTGGCAAACCTAAACTCGTAAGAAATTCCATAGAATATTGTTTATAAAAATCATAATATTTTTCGTCTGTTCCTTTTTTACAAAACCATTGATGTTCCATTTGTTCAAATTCAATAGTTCTAAAAGTAAAATTACCAGGAGTTATTTCATTTCTAAATGCTTTGCCAATTTGACCAATTCCAAAAGGAACTTTTAGTCTTAAACTTCTTTGAACATTAATAAAATTAACGAATTCGCCCTGAGCGGTTTCTGGACGCAAATAAATAGTATTCGCACTTTCCTTTGTAACACCTCTATTAGTTTCAAACATTAAATTAAATTGTCTAATAGGTGTAAAATTACATTTTCCGCATTTAGGACAAGGTATATTATTAGTTAATATAAAAGTTTCCATTTCTTTATTTGACATTTTATCTGCATTAACTTGATTTTTTGTAAATTCTTCAATAAGTTTATCTGCACGATGTCGAGTTTTACATTCCTTACAATCCATAAGAGGGTCAGTGAAAGAAGCTAAATGTCCCGAAGCCTCCCAAACTTTTGGATTCATAAGAATAGCAGAATCAATTCCTTGCGAATTTTCACTTTCCCAAACGAACTTCTTCCACCATGCATTTTTAACATTTAACTTTAATTCACAACCTATTGGACCATAATCCCAAGAATTTGCTAATCCCCCATAAATTTCACTTCCAGGAAAAATAATTCCCATATTTTTACAATGATTAACAAGTTTTTCCATATTTATTTTAGAATTTTTAGACATATCTTTCCTCCATTTTAAATTATGTTAATAAAAATATTAAATAAAACTTATATTTCAAAAATATTATATTAATATTTATTGATGAAATAGATTTAACAATAAAAGATAAATAAATTAAACAAATTAAATAAATTAAACTTAAATAACTAATTAACCATTTAATTATTATCAATTAAAAAATTTGCCAAAACAAAAATCCCAATGCTTAAAAAAGCATAGGGACGATTAAGTAAACCGCGGTTCCACCCTATTTAATCAAGTAATATTTTTATCAATAAAACTTAATTCACTTTTTTTATTTAGAACGCTAAATAAACGAATTGCTCCCAGATTCCACCTTTTCAACGCAATTGAAAATATCATAATACTTTTTGTAAAAATTGTCAAATAAATTTTTCAATCATTGACATAATCATATAAAAATTCTTAATTTTCGACTTTTAAACAAATTGAAAAATTGTAAAATAGAAATTATAATTAATTGATTTTAAAAAAAAGGAGATATAAATGAAAATTTTAAAACTTTTAACAGGTAGTTTATTAGCATTGTGTTGTGCTTTTTTTGTTGTTGGTTGTGGAGCCCCAGAAACAACAATAACTTTGGGCAGTTATAATGAAGCAAATTCAACCTTTACAGCAAATACTTCAAACTCAAATTATTCATTAGAACAAAAAGGTAATACTTTAGTTTTAAAAGGAACAATTCCATATTCTGATGGAACTTTAGGAATCGATTCAGGTAATATTGTTGCAATTAAATTCAAACCAACTAACAATATAACACCTGACGAAACAACAAGTATAAAAACAACTAATAATCAAGACACAAATACAAATGGTTGGAATTCCTATGACAAAGATTCTTTAGAAAATGATGGTTCTATTATTTGGGTTACAAGCGTTTCTAAAGATAACGATGTTCAAATTAAAATTAAATGGAATAAAGACTTTGAAGAAATTACCTACACATTAACAGTTGATGAAACAGCAACATTAGCAACACCAGCATAAATATTTAAAATATTTTTATAAAAAAGAAACCTTATATGATTTAAGGTTTCTTTTTCATTTAATTATAAATATATAAAACATTTTTACAAACTAAGTTTATTTAGCGAATATTTTATTTAAATATATTATTATATTAGTTTTTTCTTTTATTAAAAATAAACAAAATTTGTTTTTATTTAAAAATTTATTAGATTATAAAAAATAATTAAAAAATGCCACCATAAAATAAAATTTTTAAAATAAATTACATTAAAGTTTTTATTATTTATTTATCTTATTAAATTTTAAATTTATTAATCTTATTCATCTAAAAATAAAATAGCAATTGTGTTTTCTCCAGTATGTGAAGCAATGGTAGTTCCAGCACGTGTAACATAAATATTTTTAAATCCACGATTGATTAAACTATTTTTTGCAATTTTTATCATATCATCTGTCGCGGTTGTGTATGCAACAAAAGCGTGTTCAAGATTTGGATTAGGATGATTGTGTAGAACTGTTTCACAATACCCTTTAACACTCTCATTCATATTTCCCCTAAACTTTTTCCCAACACTTAATTTTCCATTTTTAACAACTATTTGAGGGTGAATTTTTAAAATATTAGACCCAAAATAAGCAATAGCGCTACATCTACCCCCTTTATATAAATAATTTAATTTTTCCGGAATAAGAGAAATTTGTGCTTTGGGTATTAAATTATTAACTTCTTTTATAATTTCTTCAACAGTTTTACCTTCTTTAAGCATTTCACACGCTCTAATAATCAAAAGTGATATAGAAACAGAAATACCTAATGTATCTATAACATAAACATTCTTCATTTTATCAGCAACCGATTTTGCATTATTATAAGCCGAACTAATTGTGCTAGACAAAGAAAAATGAATGATACAATCTGCTTCTTTTAAAACATTATTAAAAAATTCTTGATATTGAAATTCATTAACAGCATTTGTTTTTGGCAAAACACCTTTATGTTTCGCTTTTGCAAATATTTCATCAATTGAAATTTCACCATCATAAAAAAATTCATCACCTATTGTTACTCCAAAAGGTACAGTTTTAACATTATATTTTTTCAATAAGTCCGTTGGCATATCAGACGCACTTTCAGTTGTTATTGCAATTTTCATCAAAATAAATCCTCCATAAAAATTATACAAACTTATTATATGAATATATGAAAAAACAACAACCTACTTTAAAGAACACAACTATAATAAATAAGTCATACAAAGTAGAGTTCTAATAAGACTATTCTCTTTTTAGTGGAATTATATTTTTGTTTATTTTATTTTAATAATTAATGGTTATTATAATATAACAAAAATATTAAATAAAAAGATATAAATATTTTAAATATATTTATTAAGAACAATATATATAATTAATAATGAAAAACTTTATTTATTTATTAAGTAATTATCACAAATGTTACCAATTAATTTTAAATAAAAAAATAAAAAGTAAAATAGTTAAAATTAATTTATTATAACAAAATATATTAATAATGGTTAATTTCTAAATTAAATAGATTCTCTAAGTTTACATTTAAAAAACTGCGTATTTAATGTATAAATACGCAGTTTTTTCTTATTTCAACAATAATATTTTAGCATAATAAAACATAAATATCAAATATTTTTTAAAAATTTTATATGTTTTTATTTTGTTTTATGCTTTTTATGTTTTTATTTACTAAAATAATTCACTCATATTGAAAAAAAACTGCGTATTTATACATTAAATACGCAGTTGAAAGGGGGATTAAAATTTAAAAAAAGTCTTATAAATAAAGGAGTTTTTTAAAAATTATTACAATTTTTATAAATACAAATTTTAGTTTTGCTGACTGTTATAAATATAAATTTTATTTACAAAAATTATAAAAATAATATTTTTAAATTTATATTATACAAATAAAAGTCTTTAACAAATTTTCAAGTTTTAATTAAAAAATTATAAAGAGAATAAAGGAGTTATATTATGACAAAATCAAAGAAAAAAATAATATTTTTAACAACAAGTTTTATTTTAACAATTTGCTTAATGGGTTTTATGGGAGTTTACGCTTTAACTATAACAAAGAATTCAATGTTTAATGTTGGTATAACATACCAACCGGAATATTTAGTTAAAGTTGAAATGGGAATAGACGGAGCGAATGACGGAACAGATGACCAAACAATTAAAGAAAATGAATATGTTGAAATATATAACAGTTTAAACCCTGTTTCAAATGGAATGTATATTCAAAGTATTTCTAGTGATACAATAAGATTAGAGGCAAATAGTTTAACGCCAGATTCAACAGGTTTAGTTTATTTTAAGTTTTATATTCTAAATGGTGAAACAAAAAATATTTTTGCAAGTGTTAATTGTGGAGAAACAACAGAAAAAACACAAACATTAAAACAACTGCGACTCAATTATCTATACAAACTGGCGTTACAGCCGATAACCCTGCTCTTTTAGGAGCATTAAAGATTAATATTAAATTTGAAGAAGCACCTTATACAGTGCATAAATACGATAGAGAAACAGGTCCAGTATATGATAATGATGACACATCAAACCGCTATGTTCATTATATAGAAATGGGAGAATATCCACAAACATATTATGGAACATCATTGCCAAAGGCAGAAAGCGAATATGAAATAACTGCTGATTATTATTACAATTTTGGTTCCAGTGGAATTATTAAACCTGCTTTATATGAAGATAAAACAACAGGGCAAAAATTTGCCAAACAAGGAACAAATTTTTATAATGTCGAGCCAGTACGTTGGATAGTAATAGGAGTAACAAACGGAGTTTATAGCGGAGGACAACATGTTTTATTCACGACAGGTAATCAAGCAGGAAATGAATCATCAAGTTCAGGCTTATGGTTGTATAACGAAGCAACAAACACATTCAAATATAGAACAACAACAAGTGGAGAATGGCAAAATGCGAGTGAAGTTTTAGTTTTAAGTGAATATAGTTTACTACGCTCAACATATAGATTTGATTATTATACATCACCATATAACCATTTTTCTATATCAGATATAAACAAAGTTTTAAATGATGAGGATAATGCAAATAGTTTATATAACACAATGTTTACAGATAATCAAAGAACAAAAATAATACCAAAAACAATGCCAATAACAAGTTATTATAATGGAACTCAGAGCGCAGGACAAAATGGATTCAACTCAACAAAATATAACGATGTAGGATATAACATGTTTTTATTGGGTTCAAATAGAAATTATAATGGTGATCATATAAATAACGCGACAGATTCATATAGTTTAGGAACATATTTTAAACCAACAACTGATACAGATCAATCTAATAGAGTTGCAAAAGAAACGGCATACTCATCAGGAGGAATGCAAGATAGTCCTGACAGTTATAGTGCGTATGATTGGTGGTTGCGTTCGGGTTATGTCTACGCCTATTACTTTGCGATATTAGTCAATTCGTCTGGAAGTGTGGGTAGCCCCTATGTCTATGAGTCCCGCGCCGTGCGTCCCGCTTTTGTTCTTAGTTTAATTTAATTTCTTGTTTGTATTTATTTAAAATAAAAATATAAGGTTAAAAATAACAAAACCTTATATTTTTTATCAAATAATTTGAAAATTCTTTTTAAATATCTTTTTAAATTGCCCTACTAATTTGTTTGCTTCTTGCATTTCATATATTGCGTTGCCATTAGTCCTTATTTTTATAATAACAATATCGCCTAATAAATCGCAATTAACTTCATAAACTTTTCGCTGTTTATTACAATCCAAACTTTCTGCCAATTTGATTAACATTCCAATTTTTCTAACCGCAATTAAATCTTCTTCATTTACTATATCCTTATATTTTATCCACTCACTTAATTGAAAATTTTCTTGATTTTGACATTGACATGCAAATGCGGCTATAATAATATCTTTATGGTTTGCACCCAAAATTCTTTGATTTAAAATTATATCATTGCTAAATTTACTGTGATTTTCTAGTTCTATTCTTTTTCCACAATCATATAAGAAAGAAGCTATTTTTAATGCCTTAACATGTTTTCTTGTTAATTTATGAATAATTGACATTTGTTTAAATAAGTTTATAGTTAAATTGTATACCCAGTCAGCATTAGAATCTTCAATATTAAAATAGTATCTAATTGTTTCAAGACTATTTTCCAAAACATCTGCAGAATTTGTTTCACTTGCAGTTTCTTTAATTATTTTTGCAGATATAATTGCATCACTTATTTCTTTAATAGATATATAAATTTTTTCAACATTAAATTCTTCAAAAAATGCTTTTATAATTGCAAATCCTGCAATCAAATTGTCTAATCTTTCATCAGATATTGCAGACATTTTTTTTGTTCTATCAAATCCTTGTTCGACCAACAAATTAAATGCCTTATCAAAAATTGGCTTAGTTATTACCATATTATTATCTTGGTCTAATGGATACCTTGTTATTTTTCTAACCAATTTACTTAACACAACAAAAAATTCACCAGCACCTATAAATCCTATTTCTTCAGGATTATAATCAAGAGTTACTGTTTTTAATTGGTCTTTCGCTATTTGAGTTATATTATCAACAATTTCTTGGGCTGATTTTGATGAATCTTTAAACTGATATGACAAAAAATTTGCTCCAACTGGAAAGCAATTAGATGACAATATATTTCTTTTAGCAAAATTAATAAGTAAAGTATTATGTGGATTAACATAAAATAATAATGCTTTATTAGGTTCAACTGAATTTAAAATAGCATTATATGCAAACTTCAATTCTTCTTCTTCACTTAAAACATAAAAAGTAAATCCCGTATTGTTTGTTAAATCTTCAAAAAAAGATTTAGAATTTCTTAAACTAGAAAAAACAGAAGAAGCATAACAATATATTTTAACAATATTGTCCGCCTCGCATATTTCTTTAAATAATTTTAAATATTTAATAGTTTCTGTAAATTTAGGAAGGCCTATACTTTGTTGTTCAAATATATCTTCATCATATCTTATTATTTCTTTTATAGTATTAACCTTTTTATGATAACCACCACCTATCAAACTTATTGTTATCAATTTTAATGAAGAAGGCCCAATTTCAATTAAGGCTGCTTTTTCCATTATCTTCCCCTTTTGTATCAATTTTTATTGCTTGTGTTGGACACAAATTTTCACAAGCGCCACATTTTATACATATATTTTTATCTATTTGAGGTTTACCATCTTTTTCAAATTTAATTGCCTCAACTGGACAAATATTAACACACTGTCCACAAGCAATACATTTATCTTTGTCTATCATTTTTTTCTCCTAATTAAATTATATGAGATATATTATCATAATTTTTTTAATTTGTAAACAAAAATATTATTAATTATTTTTTTTACTTAAATAATTCCATTATTTTTATTACTTTTTGTTATAAATTTTATATATAATTACCTCCTGTATCTTCTGTATCTTCTTATATCGTTGTAATTTAATATTTGTGTTTAACAACCTATTCCTTACTTATATTTTTATTTTTTTATTTCATTTATTTCATCTAATTATTGGAATTAATTAAATTATTCAAATTATTCAAATTAATCAATATGAAATTATTTACATATCTTTATTTTTTTTATTTTCTTTTATTAATTTTACAATTTCAATCAAGGCTAAAATTATCAAAAATACTGCAAACACGTAGTGCAAAACTTTATTTTCAACAACTGATACTAAAAGAGAACCTAAAACACAAAAAATAATTCCAAAAATATCTAAAACTATAATACTTTTCAAATCTATTAATTTATTTTTTGAATGTATAATTATTGCAAAAATTGCCATTAACAAAAAAGCCAATAAATTATATCCCTGTGCAAGTTTTTGATTAATTGACAAAAAAATTGTCAATAATGGTATAAGAACAGTTCCACCACCCATTCCCATTCCACCAAAAATACCACCAATTATTCCAAAACTAATTAATAAAACAATTTCCATTTTTTCTCCTTGCTTTATACAAATCTACATTCCTTAGTTTCAATTAAATTTTATATAAAAATTTTTCAACATTCATAATTTTATTAAATTATTATTGGTCAATATTAAATTTTCAAATTTTTACAATCATAAAAATTCCAGCAAAAAGCATTAAACAAGCAAAAACGATTCTTATTATTCTATTACTTAATTTTTTTAACAAAAAACTTCCTGCAATTCCACCAACTGTAACGCTTATTGATAATATCAAAACATTTAACCAATTCAATTCAACTGTTAAACCGTAAACTATGGAACTTGCAATAGTTAATGGAAAAATAACCGCTATTGCAGTTGCATGTGATTTTTTGCTATCAAGATTTTTGGCTTTTTTTAATAATGGAACCGCTACCATTCCACCTCCACCACCTAAAAATCCATTTATAAACCCTATTATAGAGCCAAATATAGCATCTTTAACAAACTCTTTAATTTTATTTTTCTTTTTCATAAAATTATTATTTGAAAATTTTTTAATTTTATTTGATTTTATTTGAGATTTGTTATATAATAGTCAAGTTAATTTATGTATGAGGGTGTATAATGAAAAAAATAAATAAAATATTTTATGTTGTTGCGTTTTCAATTCTAGCTTTATGCTGTTTTGGCTTTAATGCAAATTCAAACAATAATATATCAAACGCTTATTCTATTAATAGCGTTAATTTTGAAGAAATTTCTTTAACTAACAAAGATTTTAATTCTTCTCCTACTAGTACAACATTAGATAAAAATCCTTCTGGTTGGGGTAAAATTAAAACTAGTAGTTCCGCAACAAGTGGAGTTATTAATATAGGAGATAAATTTTCATCAGTTTCTTCAACATATCAATTAGAAAATAATCAAAATCCTGGTAAATATAACAATTCTTACGATGATAAGATTTTGATGATTAATTCTAAAAACTCACAAGGAATAACAACCGAAACTTCTCAGGGTTATGAAAGTAGTGAAATAACATTTGACTCTTATTCTTTTTATGAAGTAAAAGTTTTAGTTTATACGGACTTAAATGCATATGCAAGTGTATACTTGTCTGGTTTTGATGAAAGTATTACATCAAATTCTTTTGAAAATATTAACACAAAATCCAATTGGCAAGAATTGACATTTTATATTCAAACCAACGAAAATTCTATTACTTCTAAAATTCAATTATATCTTGGTGCAACTTCTGAACGCGGTTCTATTGGTGTTGTTTTTTTCGATAACATACTTGTTTATGAAATGTCTAATAATCGTTACTTTACAGATTTAAATAGTGCAAATTTAGAAAATTCAAAAATTATTGAAAATGAAATTAATTATCAATCTCAATATCAATCTTCTGAATATAATTTTGATTTTGAAACAGGAACAACAGCTGGCTCTTGGACAATTGAAGGTGAATTTGATTCTCAAAAAACAATTGCTCGAGTTGCAAATTTGACAGATGAAGCATTACTTCAACAATATGGTTTACCAAATTTAGGAACTGATAACTATTATAACAATGTTTATGGATTAGTTTTATCAACAACGGAAAGTGGAATTGTTGGTTTTGTATCCAACCAAAACATTGAAATTGAACAATTTGGATTATATAAAATTTCAGTTAATGTTAAAGTTGAAAATATAACAGGCAATGCTTACATTAAATTAATTGAAAATAATGATGTTAACTTGTTTTATGGTGAAGATGTTGATTTTTATACACCAACAACTGAATCAATAAAAATAAATTCAAATAGTAGTGATAAATTAAAAAATCTATACTCTACCGCATCTTTTTATGTCGCTGGTCATCCACTTTACAACACTTCTATTAAATTAGGTTTATTTTTAGGTGGCGAAGATGACCTTTCTTCTGGTTCTGTTGTTTTTGACAACATTACAGTTGAAAAAATAGATTATAATCAATTTTCAAACGCAACTTCCAATGATTTAAATAAAAAAATTAATTTAACAACTATAACTTCAAGTCCTAGCGTTGATAATGGTTATTTTAATAGTGTTATCAATCAAGATAGTAATTTAACATATCCTATTCCTGCTGATAAGTGGAATCAAACTATTAAAGAAAATGATTCAAATATTTGGGGTGTAGTAAATACAAATCAAGATGTTTGGAATAATAATGGTTTAAATTTGGCAAATCCTCGTAATCCAAACTTCAATATCAACGGTTCTTTTATTCAAACTCCAATAACAGACACCAATAATATATTAATTGTTTACAACAAATCTAAATCTTATCAATCTCTTGTTGGTCCAACAATAACACTTGAAAAAGATTCTTATTTTTCTCTTTCTTTTGACTTTAAATCTATAAACTTTAATGCAGACTCTTCCAATATTTTAAATATTTATATTCAAGATGCTAATAATAATGTAATTTTTGAAGATTTTAATGTTGAAAGTAGTGTATGGGAAAATTATGAAGTTATTTTAAAGACCGAATACTACTCTACTGATATTAAATTAGTTCTTGAAGTTGGAACTGTTGACAATCCAGCGCAAGGCGTTGTTTATTTAGATAATTTGTCTTTAACATCAAAAACATATTCCGATGACGAATATAAAGAGATTGTTAAAAATCCTTTACTAAAAGTTATAGATTTGTCAAATATGGGCTTTAATATTAAAGGTGACACTCCTAATCAATTTGGTGTTTATGACGCTTTGATGTTTGAAGGACAGTTAGAACAAGGAACAACAACATCTGGAAGTGATGAACTCGCATTTGGTGGAATCATTAATGAAGAAAATCAATTTGATATAGATTTCCCAGAAACTAATACAAATATTTTAAAAAATATGCTAGTCATCTCCAATAGAGGTGTTGCAACATACTCTTTAACATCTCAATATGATATTTCTCTTTCTGCAAGTAGTTATTATAAATTTTCAGTTTATATAAAAACAGTCTTGAATGGAACACCTCAACAAGATGACGAAAAAACAGATACAAATTATGGTGCTCAATTTAAACTAAGCGGTTTAGATGGTGCTTCTTTAAACAAAATTATAACTAATGATTTTGAAAAATTTGAAATTTATGCATATATTGACACTGCTTCAACTGTTAATGTTAAATTTGCATTTGTAAGCGAAGATTTACAAACAATTGGAACAGCATTCTTTGACAATTTCTCTTACGAAACTATAACACAAGAAGATTACGATTCCGCAGTTGAAAGTAAAAATGTTTTAGTTTTTTCAACAGTTGATAAATCTACAGAAGATAATAATGACGACAATAATAGCGAAAATGAAGATAATTCAGGTAATAACGCACAAATTTGGATTGCCATTTCAACTATTATAATGACAGTCGCAATTATTCTCGCAATTGTGTTATACTTTATTAGAAAAATTGACTTTAAAAAATTAGAAAGCAAAAAAGTAACACCAAATTCTTATGACCGTAATAAAACTATTATTCGAGATTCTTTAATAAAAGAAGCAGAAAAACGCCGTGATGAAGATATTTCAAACTTAAAAAATGAAATTAAAAAATTAGAGAATTATTTATTAGAACTTGAAGAAGAAAATAAAAAGCGTGTTGAAGAAAACAGAAAAGAACACGGAAAAACAATAACTCGACAAGCGGAAAAAGAATTTAAAAATTATGTTAATAATAGAAACAGAATTACTAAAGACATTGAAAAATTAGAACAACAAATTAAAGAAGCACAATCTCCTGAATATTTATTAAAACTAGAAAAACTTGTTTCTTTGGAAAAATCTAATCAACCTAAAAATGAAAAATCTCAACAAAAATTAGTAAAAAACAATCAAAAAAAAGAAGAAGAAAAAAACGAAAAAATTAATCAATCTAATAGTGAAAATAAAATAAAAAAAGATGAATCTTTAAAAGATGATAATAATTAAAATTATCAAATCTATAAATTGATTAATTAACAAAAACAAATAAAAACCCAATACTTTATGTATTGAGTTTTTTTATTCTAAATATGTATAATTTTTCTCTAACTCTTCTTTTATTATTGATAAAGCTTTTGTTTCTAATCTCGATATATAAGAACGAGAAATTCCTAATTTAACCGCAACTTCTCGTTGTGTTAAAACTTGTCGATTATCAATCCCATATCTCATTTTTAATATATCACCTTCTCTTTTAGTTAATTTTGTTTCTATCAAATTTTTTATTTTTTCGGTTATAATATTATTTTCAACAACTCCAATTATATCTTCATCTTGAGAAGGAATAATATCAATTAATTCAACTTCATTTCCATCTTTATCCTCTCCTAAATTTTCTTGTAAAGAAATAACCTTTTTATGTTTTTTATTAACTCTTAACAACATTAATATTTCATTTTCTATGCACCTTGCAGCATATGTTGAAAGTTGAGTTCCTTTTCCATATTCAAATGAATTAATAGCTTTAATCAAACCGATTGAACCAACTGATAATAAATCATCTGCTTCTCCTGCTCCTGAATACTTTTTAACAATGTGTGCAACCAGCCTTAAATTATGATTAATTAAAATGTCTTTTGCCTCTTTATCTCCTTCTTTAAATTTTTTAAAATATTTCCGCTCTTCTTCTTGCGTCAATGGTTTAGGAAATCCTGATGCATTATTTATATACGCAGAAAAAAGTAAAATTTTATTCATAAATAAAACAAAATTTTCAAAAATCAAACTAACCTCCAAGAAAAAATAAAAAATTTTTATATACAGATATTTAATTAACAAATTAAAAACACTAATTTTTAAGCAAGTAAATTTAAAAAAAATAAAAATAACATACTTTGTGTATGTTATTTATATATGCTTATAAAGATTAAATTTTGCTTGTACGCTATTTATTTGATTTTTAATATTAATTGTTTTTTTATTTTTTTTCTTATTTAAAAAGTTTTGAAAATTTTATTATTATTTTTAAAATTTTTTATTTTAAAATAAATTATCTATAAATTCTTGAGCATTAAATTCTTCTAAATCATTCAATCCTTCTCCAACTCCAACAAACAAAACAGGTTTTTTATATTCTTTTGCAATTGCAAGAACAACACCACCTTTTGCTGTTCCGTCAAGTTTAGTTAATATTATGCCATCAATTTTCATATAGTCATTGAAATGATTAATTTGAGATAAAGCATTTTGACCAGTTGTCGCATCTAAAACAATTAATGTTAGTTTTTTTGCTGTTTGATATTCTCTTGTTATAATTCTATCTATTTTGGCAAGTTCTTCCATTAAATTAGTTTTAGTATGCAATCGACCTGCGGTATCTATAATTAAAACATCAGTTTTCTTTGCTTTTGCACTACAAATACCATCATAAACTACCGCTCCTGCATCTGCGCCCTCTGTATGTTTAACTATTTTAACTTTATTCCTATTCGCCCACTCAGTTAATTGGTCGGAAGCAGCAGCTCTAAATGTATCACCAGCAACCAATGTTACTTCTTTTTTTTGATTTTTAAAATAATTTGCCAACTTACCAATGCTCGTTGTTTTCCCAACTCCATTTACGCCAATAACAGTAATTATTAAAGGATAATCAAAATTTTCTTTTGGTTGAACAGAATTTAATAAATCAACAAGTATTTTTTTTAATAAAATTTTTGCATCTTCCGCTTTTCGAACTTTATTTTTATGAACTTCTCGTTGCAATTCTTCTGTTATCTCTATACTAGTTGCAACACCTACATCACTAGAAACAAGTATATCTTCCAGTTCTTCATAAAATTCATCATTTAATTCTCCGCCACTAAATAGGCAATCTAATTTTTTTCTAAAAGCATCTCGCGTTTTGGCGAGAGCTTGAGCAATTTTTTTAAACAGCCCCATTTAATACCTCTCCTTTTTGCTCATTTGCTATTGCTTCACTTAATTTAACAGAAACTAACCTCGAAACACCCTTTTCTTCCATTGTTACACCATATAAACTATCTGCTAATTCCATTGTTGGTTTTCTATGAGTAACAACTATAAATTGAGTATCATTAGAAAAACGACGAAGATACTGAGCAAATCTTTCAACATTTGCTTCATCTAACGCAGCTTCAATTTCATCAAGTAAACAAAATGGCATTGGTCTTAATTTTAAAATAGCAAACAAAATAGCAATCGCCGTTAATGCTTTCTCTCCACCGCTTAACAATGTTATATTTTGAAGTTTTTTACCCGGAGGTTCTGCATTTATATCAACGCCCGCTTCTAAGACATCATCAGAACCAACCAACTCTAAACTCGCATTTCCTCCACCAAACAATTCTTTAAATGTTATTTTAAAATTAGCATTAATTTTAGCAAATTGTTCTGTAAATTTTGTTGACATCTCGTCTGCTAATTCTTGAATAACTTTTGTTGTGTCTGCTTCCGCTTTTTCTAAATCTTCCGCTTGAGTTGAAAGTTCATTATATCTTTCCATGATAGCCTTACTATCTTCTATCGCGTTAACATTAACATATCCTAATTTATTAATTTCTTTTTTCAATCTGCTTATTTCGGGAAGAGCTTTTTCAAAATCAAAATCATCTCTTTTAAATTCCTGACAAGTTGTGTATGTCAATTCATACTCTTCATAAATGCGTTCTTGCATTGTTTCCATATCAGTAAGCAATTTAGTCAACTCAACTTCAATACGAACTTTTTTATCATTTATTGAGTTTATATCCGCCATTATTTTTTCTTTGTTAGCAGATATTATTTTTAAAGAATCTTGAAGAGAAATTTTCTTTTCCTCTATTTTGCCTTGTTCATGTTTTATACTTTCAAGTTTTGTCTTTGTTTCTATATTATTATTATTTTCTATAAAAGTTTTTATATTTTGTTCTTCTTGCTCGATATAGCAATTATTTTGTTCTAATTGTTGTTGATTAATTGCAATTAAATGTTTCGCTTCATTTATTGCACTATCAATTCGTTTAAAATCTGTTTCAATAGAGTTTAACTC
Source organism: uncultured Clostridia bacterium (assembly GCA_944376905.1). Lineage (GTDB taxonomy): Bacteria > Bacillota > Clostridia > Christensenellales > UBA1242 > UBA5489. The sequence continues at coordinate 16,324 of CALWEA010000009.1, read as the reverse complement.
CATTCTAATTTCTGTTATTCTAACTGCTTCATTTAATTCAGAACTATTTTTCTTTTTATCTAATTCTTCTAGTTTTTCTCGTACGCTATCAAGTTTTTGATTTAAAGTATTTAAAATACGTTGTTGATTTGAAAAATCAACTTTGGCATTTTCAATTTCATTAGCCAATGTCGTTATTTCTCTATCTCTACTTATTAAATTAACAGCATCAGATTTACGAGACCCACCTGTCATTGAACCAGTTGGATTAACAACATCACCATCTAATGTAACTATTTTAAAAGAAAATTTTGAATTTTTAGCTAAATTAACAGCAGTTTCCAATGTGTCAACAATAACAGTACTGCCAAGCAAATTTTCAACAACATTTTTTATTTGAGGAGAATATGATATAACTTCACAAGCAATACCCAAACAACCTTTAACTGTCAATAAATTTCTAGTTTCTTGTGACAAATATCTAGGTTTCATACTAGTTATAGGTAAAAAAGTTGCTCGTCCCATTTTATTAGTTTTTAGATAATTAATCAAACTTTTTGCATGTTCTTCATTTAATGTTACTATATTTTGCACTGCTGAACCAAGAGCAACTTCAATTGCTGTTTCAAATTTTTCTGGAACTTTAACAAGCGAAGCCAAAACTCCAACTATTTTATTTTTTATTTCAGTATTTTTCTCACTATCTTTTAAAAGTTTTTTTACTGCATGAGCATATCCTTCAAATTCCGCCTGCATCTCTTCCAAAAGTCGCTTTCTATTTTCATAAACTTGAATTTTAGCATTAAGATTGTTTAAGTTCTGCTCTGTTTGCTTAATCTGACCATTAACATTAACTTCTAAAACTTTCAATTTAGAATATTCTTGAACTATTTCGGAATACTCTCCTGAATTTTCTTCTATTTCTTTTGCTGTTGAATTTAACTCTATTTGACGCTTTAATTTATATTCTTTTTCTGCATTATTTTTTGCTATTGAGTTTTTTAAATTTAAAATATCTAAATTAATTTTTTCATTTTGAGATTTTATACTATTAACTCTTTCCTGCATTAATTTTGCTTCACCAGATTGCTTTTCCATCCCAACAGTTAATATTAAAATTTGGTCATTTAATCTTTTTAACTCAACATCAATTGAAGAAAGGTCAGCCATACAATCATCATATTTTTGATTTGCACCAACAATTTCTGCTTGTCTTAAAGATAATTCTTCCAACAATCCATTCATACGCTCATTAATTTGCTCTTTTACTTCACCAGAATGTTCGTATTGAAAGATATAAGCATTTATTTCCAAATCTTTAAGTGCATCTCTAAATGCTAAATATTGTTTGGCGGTTTCAGCTTGTTTTTTAAGAGGTCCTAATTGTCTTTCAATTTCACTTATAATATCTCTAATTCTTGTTAAATTTTCCCGAGTTCTTTCTAATTTTCTTTCTGCTTCTTCCTTTCTTGATTTAAATTTTGCAATTCCAGCAGCTTCTTCAAAAATTTTTCTTCGAGCCTCAGGCTTACTTGAAATAATTTCTTCAACTTTTCCTTGCCCTATTATAGAGTATCCATCACGACCAATACCACTGTCAAAAAAAAGATTTATAATATCTTTTAATCGACATTGGTTTTTGTTGATTTGATATTCACTCTCACCACTTCTATATAATTTCCTTGTTACAGAAATTTCATCATAATCTAAATCAAAAATTCTATCTTGGTTATTAAAATATAAAGTTACTTCACAATAAGACAAACTTTTACGCTTTTCTGTTCCACTAAAAATAACGTCTTGCATGGAATTACCACGTAAACTTTTTGAACTTTGCTCTCCTAAAACCCAACGAATTGCATCGCCAACATTACTTTTTCCGCAACCATTAGGACCAACTATTGCTGTTACACCATTATCAAATTTTATTTCCGTTTTGTCAGCAAAAGATTTAAACCCTGCCAATTCCATTTTGTTAAAATACATATTTTAACCTCTATTATATTAATATTCTTCTTATTATTCTTCAATTAAATTTATTTTTTCTAACATTTCTTCTATTTTTTTATTGTAATTATTTTGAGCAACTTTTAACGCTTGTTTTATAACAACTACAATTGATTTTGCATCACTATTACCATGTGCTTTTAAAATAGGTTTTTTACATCCTAAAAATTGAGAACCTCCATACTGTTTATAATCTAAATCATTTTTTAAATTTTTTAATGATTTTTTCATAAACAAATATCCCACTTTTGACTTTATTGAACTAGTTATAGATTTTTTCAATTTACTCATAACAAATGATGCTGTACCTTCAACAGATTTTAACGCAATATTTCCAGAAAATCCATCGGCTACAATGACATCATAATCACCAGTCAACATATCTCTGGCTTCAATATTACCAACAAAATTTATAGGCAAATTTTTCAACAATTTAAATGCAGACTTAGATAACATACTTCCTTTTGCATCTTCAACACCAACACTTAAAAGCGCAACCTTAGGATTTTCAACTCCATAAACTGTTTGACTATAAATACTTCCCATTATAGCAAAATGAGCCAAATTAATTGGTTTACAATCCGCATTTGCTCCGCAATCTAACAAAACAACACCTTTCCCGGAAATTTTAGTTGGTAGTGTTGGTGCTAACGCTGGTCTTGAAATACCTTTAATCCTTCCTAATTTTAAAAAACCTCCTGCCAAAACTGCCCCTGTGCTTCCAGCAGAAATCATCGCAACAACATCTTCATTTTGCTTCAAAATATCAAGAGCTACAACAATAGATGAATCTGGCATACTTCGAATTAATCTAGCGGGATTTTCATCATCACAAGTTATAACTGTTTCTGCCTTTGCAATACTAATTTTATTTCCCTTATATTTAAATTCTGCAAGTAAGTTTTTTATTATTTCTTCTTTTCCAGTTATAATAATTTCTAAATCTTTTATTTCATTAACAGCCATAACACAGCCTTTAACAATCTCATTTGGTGAAAAATCCCCCCCAAATCCATCAACAACTATTTTCATATAAACCTCAATTTTTTGTTTATTTTTTATTTTATTTTAATTTTTACAATAAATGTATTATATCATATTAATAACATCAAATCAACATATTTTCAAATTATTTTGTTATATTAACAAAACTTAAAAAACAAAAATACATTTTATTTTTAAAAAAATTATTTAATAAAAAAAAACAAAATTTACCATTTTATAAATTATATAAAAATATTTATTAAAAATAATTATTAAGATTTATAAAAATTTTCTAAAATAAGTATTAAATTAAAAAAAACACAACAATAAAATATGTTGCGTTTTTATATTATTTTATAAATATTATTATTTTTCCTCATTTTTTTTCTTTTCGGTTTCAATCACTTTTTTGCCTTTATAAAATCCACATTTTGGGCATGCCACATGAGGTTGTTTTAATTCGTGACAAGAAGGACATTCAACCAATGTTGGAGGTGTTATTTTTGAGTTATTTGAACAACGAGTATTACGGCGTGCTTTTGACACCTTCATTTTTGGAACTGCCATATTTATTTCTCCTTTTTGTTATCCTATTGTTACTTAAAATATTACCAAAACAGTATATAAGACTTTCTTCAATTTGTCAAGTTTTTTTGTTAATTTATTATAAATCAATATTCTATATCTTTTATTATAATAAATTTTTATTATACATAAGATAATCAAAGATTATATTTTAATTTATTTGTTTAATTAAAATTATTTATAATTTGTTTTATGAGTTTATTTCATAGTTTAATCTAATTGTGACTGAATAGATGTTATAGCCGACAAAAGCAATATTTCTTCAACAGAACTACTTCTCGCACAATCGTTGATTGGACGACTAAATCCCTGTGATATTGGTCCAACACAAGTTAAACCTGATATAATTTGTAAAGATTTTGCCAATATGCTTCCTGAATTTATATCTGGAACTATTAGAATATTGGCTTCACCTTTAATTTTGTTATCTGGAAATTTTTTTAATGATATTGTTGGATTAATAGCAGTATCCAATTGCATTTCTCCATCTGCAATAACATCAGGATACCTTTTTTTAAACAACTCTGTTGCCTCTCTCATTTTGTTAATACTTTCACTATCTGCACTCTTATTGGTTGAATATGATAAAAAAGCAACTTTGGGCTCCTCTATAAAAAGCATTCTCCATAAGTCAACAGAATTTTTTGCTATTTCAACCAATCCTTCCGCTGTTGGATTTTCAACAAGAGCACAATCACTAACAAAAATAGGCTTATTTTTTAATGCACGATTTCTTCCAAAAAACAATTCTGTTGTTGAAATTAAAGTATTGGGTTGTTGCCCTTTTATTAGTTCTAAAGCTGGTCGAAAAGTTTGCGCAGTTGTATTTTCAACCCCAGAAACCATTCCGTCTGCATAACCATCTCTAACCAACATACAAGCAAAATAAAATGGATTTTCAATTAAATCAAGTGCTTGTTGTTCTGTTAAACCTTTGTGTTGACGAAGTTGAAAAATTTCTTTTGCAAAAGTTTCTTTTAAATTAGATTTCTCATAATTAATAATTTCTATATTTTCATTAGCCAAACTGCCATGTTTTAAAAACATTTCACTTTCATCACCTAGTAAAATCGCTTTAAACAGATTTTTGGAAGTTCCAATTCTAACAGCTTCAACTATTCTATTGCTATAACCAGCTTCTGGAAAAACAAGAGTTTTTGCATCTTGTTGTGCCATTTTAAATATTTGTTTTTTTATATTCATAAAAACTCCAAAAGTCAATAATTATTAAAATTACACTAATATTATTATATAAGTTATTTAAATAAATATATCAAAAATATTTTTATTAATTGTTTTTTATAAATAAAATTTTATGCTAGTTCTATAATATAAATTCATGTAATTCTTAATTTTAAATTTTTAAATACAAAAATGTAAAATTATAAATAAAATTAAAATTATACTTTAAACTATTTCCTATTTAAATTTATTTCCAATTTTATTTTTTTTAATTACAAATTTTGATGTTTATAAAAAATATCTAAAAATATTTATTACTACAAAATATTAATATTCTTTGTTAAATATAATTGTTTTTATTAAAAAAAATATTATTTTATTAATTTTATTAATTTTTTTAATTAATAAAAATACAATTCCATTTAAGTTTATTAAATATTTTAACAAGTGTAATAATACGATTATTATAATTAATATAATATTTATTGTCAAGTAAAATGAAAAAAGGTTTTCTTTCTATATTAATTCTTATAATAATAATTGCCCTCGCCATATCCCCTAATATTTATATTAAAGCAAGCGGTGAGGGAATTTTGGTTTGGGCAACAATTATTTTACCTGCCATTTTTCCTTTTTTATTTTTTACAAAAATTTTAACGGATTTAGGTGTTATTAATACTATTACAAATAAATTTACATTATTTGCAAAAATTTATAAAACTCCACCAATTAGTGCTTACGCTTTTACTATGAGCATTTTATCAGGATATCCTGTTGGTGCAAAAGTTGTTTGCGACCTTTATGAAAGTGGTTTTATTAATAAAGAAGAAGCATTTAAAATTTGTACATTTACTTCAAATTCTGGGCCAATGTTTATACTAGGCTCGGTTGGAATTGGCATGCTTTGTTCTAGAACATTGGGTTTTATTATGCTTTTTTCACATATAATTGGTGCGCTATTAAATGGTTTATTATATAGAAACCACAAAGAAAAATTCAATACATATTCTTATAAATTTCCCTTAATTAATTATACAAATAAAACTTCTAGCAAAATCTTATCATCTCAAATAAATTCTACATTTTCCATTGGCGAATCAATGTGGAATTCTGTTACCTCTATTTTAATTATTGGTGGATTTATATGTATTTTTTTTGTTATAATAGAAATGCTTAATAATCTCTATATCATAACCCCAATTGCCAATTTTTTACATTCATTAACTGGCATTGATACTCAAATTTTTGTTGGTATTTTAAATGGAATTTTCGAGATGACGCATGGTTGTTTAGATATTGCCAATCTTCAATTTTCACCTATTTTATTGTGTTGTATTTGTTGTGGTTTAATAACATTTGGCGGTTTAGCAACAATGATGCAAGCATTTGCATTTTTGCAAAAATTTGGTATGAGGTTTAAGTTTTTTATGTGTCAAAAAATAACACATACATTGATTTCCATAATAATTTGTTTTATTTTATGCTTGATATTTGTTTAAATTTTTTATTATATTATTTATTATTTTTAATTACAAAAAGATTTTATAATTATTTTTTAAGATTTTTTTAAAAAATTTTTATAATTTATATCTTATTAAATATATTTTTATTCAAAATTTGGTTTATTATATAAATATAAAATAATAAAATAAATAAAGAAACAAACAAATAAAATAAAAAATTTACGAATATTACAATTTGGTTATTTACAAAAAAATGCTACCATATAATAAATTAATATGAAAAAAATTTGGCAAGTTGTTTTTCTTATAGTTGGAAGTATAATTGGTGCTGGTTTTGCAAGTGGAAGAGAACTTTCTCTTTTTTTTGCAGAATTTGGATATGCTAGTTTATATTTCTTACCTATTGTTTTTATATTGTTTTATTATTCTTTTAAATTATTTTTAACAATTGGCTCAAAAATTAAATATACAAATATTTTAGATGTAAATAAGACAACCAATAGTTCAATATTTTTTAATTTAACTATTATTATAGTATATTTAATATATTCATCAGCGATGTTTTCTGGCTCCGTTGAAGTTTTAAGTTCAGCTTTTATTGAAGTTCCCGTTTTAATTTTTTACATATTTGTATTTGGACTAAGTTTTTGGGTTTATAAACACGGTTTAAAAGGACTTTTTAAAATTAATGCCTTTTTAATACCAACAATTATTGTTTTATTGATAATATATTCTTTATATTCAACTATTTATCCAATAACTGATATTCCTTACATTCCAAGTAGTGAAAAAGCATATATTCTTCCCGTATCAATTATAATATATGTTATGGCGAATATTTTACTTTCCTACTTTATTTTAACGCAAGCAGGATATAATTTATCTCAAAAAGAAATCCAAAAATCTAGTTTTATTGCATCTTTTATTATATGTTTTGTTATTTTAATTTGCATAATTTGTCTTATAACAAATGGTGCCGTTGTTATGAATGCTAGTATGCCATTTGTTTTGCTAACTCTTCGTTTAGGGGAGCCCTTTCCAATTATTTTCATGCTAGTTTTATTTTTGGGAATTATTACTTCTTTGTTTAGTTGTATTCACACCGTTTGTTCATCTTTTAGTTTTAAAAATAAAAACAAAACAGCACTTATTTGTTTTAGTACTGTTTTGCTTATAAGTTTGTTCAGTTTTGAAAAAATTGTTAATTATTGCTATCCTTTAATAGGTCTTTTTGGTATAATTTTAATTTATAAATTTATACATTCTAGCCTACCTTCTAAAACGTGCTTCCAACTTAGCAACAATGTAATACATTCCGCACGCAAGCACACAAAGAAGAAGAATACTAGTCATGACTAAATCTAATTCAAATATTTGCCCACCGTATACTATCAAATATCCCAAACCTTCACTGCTTGTTAAATATTCCCCCATTATTGAACCTATCCAACTCATTCCAATTGTTATTTTTAAAACAGATATAAAGTCAGGAATTGAATAAGGAAGAATAAGTTTTAAAAGGATTTGTGTTTTTGTTGCTCCCATAGATTTCATTAACAATATCTTATCATTATCACATTGTAGAAAAGAATTTAACATTGATATTATGGTGATAACTATGCAAATCAGAACACACATAGCTATTATTGAAGATGTTCCAGAGCCAACCCATATAATTAAAATTGGTCCAAGAGCAATTTTAGGAAGAGAGTTTAAAACAACTATATAAGGTTCTAAAATTTTTCGAGTTCTTTCACTCCACCATAATATAATTGCAATAAAAACTCCTAAAATTGTGGCAATTGCAAAGCCAATTAATGTTTCATATAAGGTTACCCACATGTGTAAGAAAATTTCCCCAGAACTAAATAAAGCACCTAATTCAACACAAATTCTAGACGGAGAACTGAAATAAAAAGCATCAAGTAATCCTATTTGAGTTGTTAATTCCCACAATCCTAAAAGAATAATTAAAATAACAATTTGAGAAATTTTTATAATTCTTTTTTCTTTAGAAATTTGTTTTAAATATAATGTATGTGCTTTCGAAAAATCTTTTTGTTTTAAATTTTTTTTCTTACTTAAACAACACAACTTTTTTTTATTTAAAACTTCTTTTTCATTATCCAAAGAATCACTTATCGAATTTTTATTCGCTTTCATCGTATTGAATATCCCTCCAAATTTCATCAAAAAGTAATCTAAATTCCTTAGCATCACGACGTTTTAAAGGTGAGCCATAATCTTGTAGATGCAAAACTTTTATTTTTTTAACTGTTGATGGGCGTTTAGATAAAATAATTATTTTATCCGCCAAGGAAATAGCCTCAGATATATCATGGGTTACTAACAATGCAGTTTTCTTTTCCGTTTTTATAATATTGTGAACATCATCACAAACAGTTAAACGAGTTTGAAAATCTAATGCCGAAAATGGCTCATCTAAAAGCAAAAGTTTAGGATTTGTTGCCAATGTTCGAATTAATGCAACCCTTTGACGCATACCTCCAGAAAGTTGACTGGGTTTATTTTTTTTAAAATCTTTTAATCCATACTTTTCTAACAATGCGTCTATTTTATTAAGTTTATCAATGTTTTTATGCTCTTTTTTTAATTCTAAGCCCAAAATAACATTTTGCCATATATTTCTCCATTCAAATAAATGGTCTTTTTGAAACATATATCCTATTAAATTGCTTTGTTCTTTTGGAGATTTACCATCTAAAATTATTTCTCCTGATGTTGGAGAAAGTAAACCTGCAACAAGCGATAATATAGTTGTTTTTCCGCAACCGCTTGGTCCAACAATAGCAACAAATTCACAATCATTTATTGAAAAACTAATATTATTTAGGGCATCAATTTCGTCGGTTAAAGTTTGATAAGTTAATTTAACATTTGAAAACTTAAGCAATTCTTTCATCTTTGGTTATCTCCTAATATCATCATATGAACAAGCAATCAAAATGTTAAAAATGTATTAAAAATAAAAAATAAAAAAATAAAACCTTAATAAACAAAAAAACAAAAAGAACTCTAATATATTTGTAGAGTTCTATTTAATTAATTATTTTGGTTTATAAATTATTTAACCTAAATCTACTGTTTTTCACAAATAATAAAAAGTATAAATCACATTTTAAAATTTAATTTAAAATCTCAAATTTTTTTCAGTTGAAGTTGTTATTATAGTTGCACTTCCACCATTTTCCAAACATCTATTTAATCCTGTTAATCTTCTTAAATATTTTAAAGTACTATAAGTAAATCCGTTCTCCGCCTTTTCTCCTTTTGCAACAAAATACAAGTTCAACTCAGTTGTAACATTTTCAACATCTAAAATTAAAATTAAAACTTTTTTCCCTAATGTTGTTAAAACGGTTGCATGATTAATGGCATTCATAATAGATTCAAAAGAATTTAAAGGTTCATTTTCAAACAAACTAATAAATAATTTTGCATTTAATTTTTTTTGAATTTTTAATGGTCCGTCTGCGGGTAATCCAACTGCAACAATCAAAATTTCATATCCACTATCTTGAAACTTTTTTAAAGTTGAAAAATTAGTATCAATATAATTCTCGCCATATTGAAGAGTAAAATGTATTTTTGTTCCTTCTTTAATATCATCAATAACATCAGGATTAGACTTAATAATTACATCTTTCATTCTACACATAACTCTTTTTGATTCTTCGGCTTTTTCTCCATTAATACTAACAATTTCTCTTGCAATAAACAATTTATTTTTTTTGTAAGGAGATGCTAAAACAACCAATAAATCACCTTTAACTAAACCATATTGAACAATTGGCAAATTAGGAACTTGAACAATTTCCTCATCTTCTGTACAAAAATAGTAATATTGATTAAATTTAACCAAATATCCTGTTTTTTCTTCTAAAATTGTTGCAAAATCCTGGTCTTCTGATTTTGAAAAACTAATTGTTCTTTCTTCAATAGCATCTTCAACAGTACGCATATCTACAAAATTTTCAAAATCTTTAGGCATTAAATCTTCTTGAAAAGAAGATAAAAAAGTAGATTTCGCAGGACGCCCAATTTTAGGACGAGAAATAAAAGGTTTTTCACCTGTCATAACCAAAACAATTTCATTAATTAAATCTTCTTTACGCAAAACAGTTGGTGATGGGATTCCCCACATTCGACCAACGCCCCTTAATTCATGTATACCCATCATTTCCAATTCAGCACGTTTTTTTTCTATTTCTTTACCATCCATAAAAAACTCTTCCTCTTCCAATACTTACAAAATTTAATTTTATCAAAAAATAAAAAATCAACTTTATATTCATATAAATATTTTTATATTATTATTATACACCAATATATTTTTAATATATGAAAAAACTAAAAGTTTTTGTGTTATAAATTATATTATAATTAACAAAAAAATAAATTTTTTATAATTTTATTATTAAAAAATCATTACAAAGTTTATGATAACATCATTTTCGATAAAAATCAACAAATTTCGATTTAAAAATTATAAAATAATTCTAAAAAAAACAAAAAGTTGTAAACCAACTTACAACTTTTTAAATTTATTAATTATATTTATTTAATTTTATTGATTATCTTAAAAAGTTAATTTATCTATATTACACCATTACATCAACAAACTACCATTATCAGTTTGTATTATTTTTAATATGTTTTCTTCAACTCCAGTTGTTGTATTAATATAAAAATAATAATCATCTCCCCCATGCTTACAAACAAACTCATAGCATAAAACTTCTTGTCCATAATCTAATGGAATTAAAGCCAATCTTTCTTCTTGAATAACAAAATTTTTATTTATTTTATTTTTAGCATTTTCTATTGAGTAATTGCCTTTTAATAATGTTCTTTTAACATGATTTGTATAATAAGCACTTGCTTCAAAACCTAAAACAGTTCCGTCAGAAAGGTCTATTTTTAATTTTATCAAATCAGGATATAAAATAATGTTATTTTGAACAGGTGCCAAATTAACAAAGGCATTACCGCCAACAATATCACTCCACACAACTTTTGTGTTATTTATTTGAGCCTGTTGTGCAAATTGTAGAGCAATCGCCTCTGCATTTTTTAAGGTTAAATTTTTTGATTTTTTATCATTATATGAAGATAAAGTTAATAGTTTTCCACCAATTTTAGTCATTTGAACATAACCAATTTCATTGTTATTTTTATCATAAACATTAAAATTGTAAGTTGCAAAGCGACCATTAGTTTCATTTATATATTTAACCATATTTTCATTATAATTAGAAAATATTTTTAATATATTTTGTTTCGCTTGCTCTTGCCCTACTAATTCACCATTTAATCCTTTTACTTTTTTATTTACTTCAGAATCAGAAAAGGGACCATCATATATCATTGTTGGATATTCAACATCATTAGATTTAATTTGACTCAAATTAATAGTAAAAGAGTTGTAATCTCCGTCAAAACTAGCCGAGGTTTCAATGATACTGTAACCATTCCACATTTCTTTGCTCATTTGATTTAAAACTTCTTTGATATTTAAAATACTATCATAAATATTATTTAAAGTTTTGCGTTGCTCATTTGTTAAAGATTCACCATTTTTTAAACTTTTAGATAAGGTTTCACAATATCCGCTTGTTTGATTTATAAAAGAAACAGTATTATCTAAACCATTAATAGAATATGGTAAATTATTCAAATTAACTTGTGCCAAAGTTGTATTTTTACTAATTTCCTCCAATAATTTAGATTGATAATTTATATCATTAGCAGAAATTGTCTTTGCTAATTTTGTTTCAGTGTTATTAATATTATCAACTAATTCGTAAAAATTTTTTTGATAAAAATCTTCTAAATTTAATGAAGTTTTTCTATTTTCTTGCAAAGATAAAACAAATAAAGTTGTCATCAATGCAAGCAATATCCCTAATATTAAAACTGTTATTATTAATTTTGTATTGTTGTTTTTTTGGGATTGAGTAACAACTTGCGAATTACAATTTGAAATATTAGAATTTTTGTTAAGATTTTTATCTTTATTTTTGATTTTTTTAGATTCTTTCATTTACATCTCCTATTTAAAAAATTTCTATTAAATAAATAATTAATAAATTAATTAATCAATTAAATTAAATTAAATTAAATTAAATATAAAAAATTTTTTGTTACATATAGAATAGTTTTTATAAAATAATTTAAAAATAAATATTATTTTAACAAAATATAAAATTTAAGTTTATATTGCAAAAACATGTTTACCGATTGTTGTAACAGTTTGTCGACTAAAAATCCAACTACTTGTTGCAGTTTCAGGATTATAATAATATAAACAACCATAAGTTGGGTCCCAACCATTTAAAGCATCTTTTGCTGCTTGATATGCTGTATCATTTGGTTCTAAGTTAATTTGGCCATCATGAACAGCAGTAAAAGCCCAAGGTTGATAAACAACACCACTAATAGTATTAGGAAAATCAGGACTTGCAACTCTATTTAAAATAACAGCAGCGACAGCAACTTGACCAACATAAGGTTCACCTCTTGCTTCTGCATGCACACACTTAGCAAGCAAATACAAATCACTGCTAGACTGATAATTTCCACCACTTGTAATACCTAATGCTTGCAAAGTTTGAGGCCCAACAATTCCGTCAACTTGAAGACCATAATCACGTTGAAAGTTTCTTACCGCTTGATTAGTTAACGGTCCAAAAATTCCATCAATATTGCCAGTGTAATAACCTAAATTTTTAAGTTTTTGCTGAACAGCCTTATTTTCAGATGTTGTACCTGTTTCAATAATATTGTTGAGTGTTAAATCGGTATTGTTATAATTTTTAACAACTTTAAATCCTAAAAATGTTAAACTGCTAAATAGTAAAATTCCTACCATTATAAAAGATAAAATTTTTTTTGTTTTCATAATTTCTCCTTTATTTGCTATTATGCGACAATAATTTAAACTTTATTCAAACAAAATAAAATATTTTTCATATTTCTTTAAATTTAAAATGTTTAAAAAAAAACTTATTGTCAATAATTGCTTAACAATAAAATTTAAAAATTTTAGGAGTTATTATGAAATACATAAGTTTAATATTATGCACCATTATTTTAATTGGTATATTAGTTTTTGGTGGAATAAATTCTAATTTATCAACAACCGATAACAATCAGTATCTTAGAATACACATTAGAGCAAATTCCAATTCAGAAATAGACCAAAATGTTAAATACAAAATAAAAGATTCTATTGTTGATGCTTTAATCCCTATATTATCAAATTGCCAAACTAAAGAAAGTGCTTATGAAACATTATCAAATCAATTAAATTATATTGAAAATATTGCCGATAATATTCTTATGGAAAATAATTTTAACTATAAAAGCAAAGCGAAATTAGCATATGAAAATTTTCCAACTAGAACTTATGGAGATTTAACATTAGAAAGCGGTTTTTATGATGCACTGATTTTAGAATTAGGAACTGGAACAGGCGATAATTGGTGGTGTGTTGTTTATCCCCCATTATGTTTTGTTAATGGTTCAAATAATGTTAACACATTTAAAAGTAGAATTTTAGAAATAATAAATAATTTTTTTGACTAAGATAAAATATTTTTGATTAAGATAAAATATTTTTAACTAATTTAAAATATTTTTGATTAAGATAAAATATTTTTAACTAATTTAAAATATTTTTAACTAATTTAAAATTTTTCATAAACATTTATTTTAAATAAAAAAATAAAAAAACCTTTAATTAATATGATATATTTTATTTATATACCACAAAAATATTAAAGGTTTTTAAAATTATTGTAAATTAAAAAATAATATATTTCAAATTAAAAGTCATAATCTTTTTTAGACAAAATAGATGTTGAAGTAGGGATTTTTTGATGATAAATAACAATATTTTTATTTTCTTCTAATGGATTAGAAATATCAGGATTTTGTTCTAAAATGATATTTAATTGAGTTCTTAAATCTTTTGCTATTTGCCATAAATCATCACCTTTTTTACCGAAATAAATTTCAATAGCTTCTTCTTTTGGCATAAGAGGTTCACCCATTATTGCGTCAGTTATAACACCTCCATTTTCAACCTTGAATAATTTAGCACAAACTTTTATTTTAGCATCTATAAAAATTTCTCGACCTCTTCTTGCTGTTGCATCAACATCTAACAAAAAAGTTCTTAAAAATACACAACAATCATTACTTATATCTTGATTAATTTTTTCGTTTATAACAAAAGGAATTTCTTTTTTAATTGAACATAAATCTTGTATTTCATCGTTAAGATAAACAATTTGTGTAACAAGAACACCTTCGATATAAAGTTCACCATCTTTTATGTATTTGTTAGTTGTTTTCAAATAACCTTTTGAAACACCACAAATTTTATCTATTCTTGGCTCGTCTTCTGATAACGTAACACTTCCTTCAATTTTATTTTCGAGATGAATTGGTTCATAAACAATTGATTTTTGATATGAATTTGTTACAATTTCTAAATTGTTTTTTAATGCAAAAATATCAACCGCACAAGGAATATTAATTTCCTCAATTGCTATATAACAAACATTAATAGGAACAGTTATAACAAATTTACAAGAATTTTCTTCATTTTCAACTTTTTCATATGAAAGATTATCATTTTTTACGCAAGCAAATAAATCTATCTTACATTGTTCGTTAACACCTTCTGCTTCAATTTCTCTTTTAAAAGATTCTGTTAGGACATAAGAATAAATTTTATGATTTTCTTCTTCTTTACAATAAAATATTTTAGTTTGAATATCACCTTGAAGAGCAATAAAGTTATTACCAACATCAATATTTTTAACAATAACATCACTACTAATGCTCAAAATTTTTTCCACTTCTTCATTAAAAGACAACTCTATTTCTTCATTAAAATCAACACAATCATCTTTAACAAGTCTTTGTGAGGATATTTCTTCCTCTTTTATACAAATATTTTCATCTGCACCATTTAAAATTTCAATTTCATCAAAATTAATTGCTTCAATAGAAAATTCAACAACAATATTCGCTTTTGAAGAATCAAAATCAAAATCACAATCCGCAATTTCTGTTACAATATTAATTTTAGATGTTGGGCAAATACAATCGTCTAGTGATTTAGTTAAAAAAGGAATATTAGTTTTTATTGTTTGTAATTTATTTTCTTTATCTAGACAAAGTAATTCAACATTCGCCTTACCCGAAATAACAACTTCTTTTGTTAAAGGCTCAGCAGAATCAATTTGTGCATCGGCATTTATCCATAAAACTTGTTGTATTTCACTTTTTGATGCCCCATTAATAATACAATCAAGAGACACCTGTTCTTCTTTTAGTTTTGTTTTATTAAGAAAACTACATTTACTTTTTTCAAACGACATATTAACCCTCCACAATGCGTTTCTTTATATTTTATTAATTGATTTTTTTAAATATGACTAACACTTTAATTTTTTGTCAATAATATGTCGCAGGGGGCAACATGAAAAAAGAAAAACAAAGTATTGAAGATATAAAGATAAAATTAAATGAACTGAAAGGTATACCAATAAAATTAGAAATTAATAGAGGACGAAGAAAAATAGACAAATTTGATGCTGTTATAACTGATTTATATCCAAGTGTTTTTACAGTTATAGCAAATGAAGAAAATATTAATAAAAATAAAACTTTTTCATATCTAGATGTATTGTGTGGAGATGTTAAAATTTTAGATGCCTAGATGAATAGAACACTTATCACAAAACAATTATTTCTATTTAAATATTTTGTTTAATAAATATAAAAAGGAATATAAAAAAGTAATATAAAAAAGGTTCAAAAATTAAAAATAAAAAATACTAAAATATATTATATAAAATTATAATTAAATTTTTTAATTAAATAATAATAAAGATAAAAAAGTATTTTAGAATATCTTAAAAAAAATAAAGATAAAAAAGTATTTTAGAATATCTTAAAAAAAATAAAGATAAAGAAGTATTTTAGTGTATCTTGAAAAAAATAAATAATAATACAAAAATCCACGGGTAAAACCCGTGGTTTTTCAAATTGGGGTAAAACCCCTTGTTCTAGCAACGCGTAAAGCGCGT
>CALWEA010000008.1 GCA_944376905.1 uncultured Clostridia bacterium | reverse complement strand
ATTTAGCAATACAAATTTTTATCAATCTCATTATAAAGATTTTGCAGATGATGTTATAGAAGAAGTTATAAAATCGGTAAGTAAAGATTTTATCTTAATTGATTTGGGACAAGTTATTTATTTAATGAAAAATGTAACTCAAATAAAGAAAATTGCAGAAAAGAAAGGGATAAAAATTCCAATAACAACATTAAAGCAAATAGAAAATATGACAAAACCTGTGTGGGATTTTTTAAAACAACTAAAACAATGTGGGAAGTTTGATGAAAAAGAAAAAGTATATTTGAATATTCCAACTTACGAAATACTTCAGGAATTAGCAAAACATAAAATTTCATAATAAGCAAAAGAACTATTAAAAATTTGATAGTTCTTTTTTGTTGCCCCTATATAAAACAACAACAAAAGGAGAAAACAAATGCCAAAAATAAAACAAACATTAAAATCACAATTAACACTGCGAATTTACAATCAAGAAGATAAAGATATTTTAGATAAAGCATACAATAGAACAAAATCGGGATTTGATAATCTTTCGGACTTTATTCGTTATTGCACTGTTACTGGTGCTGAAAAATTACTTGGAGATAATGAAGTTGACCAAAGAGCAAATTTAGATGAGATAAGACAAAACTTGTATTATTTTAATGAAGAAATTAAAAACATAAAATGCGAAATTAAACAAAACAAAAACGAATATAAAATAGATATTGCTTTAATTAAGAAAATGCTAAATTATATAGCTTATGTCGTTTATAACTTGGAATGTAATAAAAAATGTGATTACGATATAAATGACGGATTATTTGATTTGTTAGATGAAGAACTTAATTGCATAAGGGAAACAAATGTCAGATAGAATTGTTCCTAATGTGAATATATTTTTGCATTATTACAACTCTCATGGTGGGAGTAAAGAATATCAAAACAAAAGGCAATTTTATTCATCTAACACAAATAAAGATTATATGAATTACATTTTGACTGGAATAAATGACACGAAAAAATTTGACTATCTTTCATATATGAATAACAAAGATAAAAGTGCTGGAGTATTTGGTAAAAATGGACTTTTAACAAGTGATGAAAGAAAAGAGATAAGACAGGCTTTAAGGAAAACAAAATCAGTTATTTGGGATATGGTTATAAGTTTTGAAGAAAAGTTTGGTAAAACTTGGTGTGATAGTTATGAACAAGCATACAATTTAATTAAAAGTGAACTACCAAAATTTTTTAAAAGTGTTGGACTAAATCCCAACAATATAACTTGGTTTGCAGGACTTCACGAGAATACAGATAACAGACATATTCACATTTCATTTTTTGAAAATAGTCCACAAAGAATACGCCCAAATAAAAAAGGAAAGCAATACTCTAATGGCAAGCTATCATTAAATAAAATCAATGAGTTAAAAGCAAATATTGAACTTTCTGCAACAGACTTTAAGGCAAGAGAAATACTTGCAAGAAAAAGACTAAATGACAAAATGAAAGAAAGTTTAATGACAAATGTTGGGTATATTTTAAAAAATAAACTTTTAACTCTTGCAAACGAATTTCCAAAAACTGGACACACATATTATGACTGTGAGAATATGAAATCACTAAAACCTAAGATTGATAGTATTACAAATTACATTTTGTCAAAGGACTATCAAGCAAAAACTTTGAAGGAAGATTTTATAAATTTAGCAAAAGAGAAAGATGAAAAGTTTGAAGCATATTACAAGCGAAATAGTGTTAAACAACCTTTTACTTTTGAGAAAAAATATATGCAAGATTTTTACCGAAGAATTGGAAATGTTGTTATTGAGCAATCGAAAAATTTAAAAGCAAAAGATGATGAAAGATTAAAACTAAATGCAAAATTCAAAGCACAAAAAATAAAGCAAAAGAAAAACCTTTTTAATGAAATTCAAGAGTGTTTATATATCAGTCAAAAAGTTAATTATGAGATAATAAAGACATTTCAAGAATATTATAATAAGTTAGAAGAATTGAGATATCAAAATTTGATAGAACAATATCAAAGCCAAAATGAAATGTAAAATTTGCTAAATAGATATATATATTAAAGACAACAGGATAAGCGAGAAACAAATTGCTTTTGATACCTACAAATTGCCCTAAAAACAAGGGCCTTTTGTAGAATCAAGCAATTTTTTGTTTTCTCGCCATTTTTTGAAAGCTGTTAGGATACCTAACACTTTTTTATTTTATTACAAGGAGGTTAAAATGCTTAATATAAGTGAAATGAATTCTTATAACACATTTACAAACGAAGAGGCAAAACAATTTTTAAAAACAATTAAAGGACATAAATATGAATGCTTTTTCAAGTTAATAATGACATATCAAATTTCAAGAATAGAACTTGTTTGTCTTGAATGGAAAGACATTGATTTTGAAAATAATACTATAACAATTTATTCAATAGAACAAGAAAGAATAAACAAAGTTTATTACAAATGGAAGTTAAACAAAAAAGAAAATTTATGCAGAACTTATCCACTTTTGCCACATATAAAAAACTTACTTTTAGATTTAAAATTCAAAAATGAAAACGATAGTTTAACAAATGAAAATTATGATTTTTCAAACCAAAATTATATTTGTCTTAAAGAAGATGGAACAAGATTAAATTATAATACACTTAGTAGAAATTTAAGATATATTGGTAGAGATAATAATTTGCCACAAATATATCTTGATGGCTTAAGAATATGTCTTGATGATTTTATTCGTAATAATTGTAATAGTTATGAATATTACAGAGCATGGACTCGTTTTGACTTGCATAAGAAAAATGCAATCAATATATTTGAAAACGTAAGGTTGGATAGAAATAAGAAATTTATAAATAAACTAGATAATTTGATTTCTTCTTGTGAGCATAGAAGAAAATTAGATTTTGAGATGTGAGGTGAAAATGCAAGAAATTAACGAATTAAATAATGTTATGTTTAAAGAATTTCCAGATTGTGTTGGTGTGCAAGAATTACAAAAAATGCTTGGAATTAAACGGACAAAAACTTATGAACTCTTAAAGAATGGTGAAATAAAATCTATCAAAATTGGTAAAGATTACAAAATTTCAAAACTTAATGTTATTGCATATTTGATGGGAGGAAAGCAAGTATGAAAGGAAGTTTAAAAATTAAACGAGGATATTTTTATGCAGTTATAAATTATAAGGATAATTACGGCAAATATAAACAAAAATGGTTTAACACAGGTCTTAAAGAAAGAGGAAACAAAAAAGAAGCACAAAAAATTTTAGATGAGAAATTAAGCACATTTCAACCAGACGTATTTGAAGTACAACCAGAGCCCATAGTAAAAAATGATATAATCTTTATGGACTATATTGAAAATTATGTTAAGGACAAGAAAAAAGAATTGTCGCCTGCGGTTTATGTTGGATATACGCATTGTGTTAAAGTAATGAAAAAGTTCTTTAAAAATAGTTTAAAACTTAAAGATGTTACATATCATCACTTGCTTGAATTTTATGATTATCTTAAAAATAAACGTGGTAATAAAAATGTAACGATTAAACATCATGCTGTAATATTATCCCCTGCATTAAAGCAAGCGTATAGAGATGATTTGATTGCAAAAAATCCTTATGAATTTATGCCTAAAATAAAAAAAGAAAAATCAAAAATGGAATATTATAACAAAGAAGAACTTGAAAAACTATTTGAAGTAACAGACAAATCTCCATTAAAACTAATTGTTAGAGTGGCTGCCTATTATGGATTTAGAAGAAGTGAACTTGTCGGACTAAAATGGGACGCAATAGATTTTAAAAATAAAATGATAACAATAAAGCATAAAGTTCTTCATGTTGATAATCAATTTTATTTGTCTGACACTTTAAAAACTACTGCAAGTCATAGAACATTGCCACTGCTTCCAGAAATAGAAAACCTATTGATTGAAAGAAAGGAAGAAATAGAAAAAAATAAAGAACTTTTTAAAAAGAGTTACAATCATCAATATGATGAATATGTTTTTGTTGATGATATTGGGGATTTGATAAACCCCGATATCATATCCAATAGATTTAGAACACTGTTAAGAAAAAATCATCTTAAACATATTCGTTTTCACGACTTAAGACATAGTTGCGCTAGTTTATTGGTCGCAAGCAAAGTCTCGATGAAAAACATTCAAGAATGGTTAGGGCATTCCAATTTTAACACAACTGCTGATGTCTATTCGCATTTAGATTATTCTTCTAAATACGAATCTGCAAACGCCATTAACCAAGCACTAACACAAACTAAAAAAGAAAAACAAGCTGATGATAAAAACAAACAAAAAACAAGACAAGAACTAGAAGATGAAATTTTACATCTTCAACAACTTATTAAAGAGCAAGAAGAACAAGAACGCATAGAAAAAGAACTAGAAGAAAAGCGTAAACAGAAAAAACGACAACAAGCAGAAATGTAAAAATTCTTTGTCAGTCATACCTTGACTTTTTGTATTTGTATTTTAAACTAAGTAATATAAAATAATATTTTTAAAAGAATATTTCAGATGTAATACTTATTATTCGTATATTTTTTACGAAATAAGTCAAAAATTTATAAACTAAATTTAAAAAACAAACATAATATATGGTATATCCGTAATATTTTTACGGCAGATTGTTGACAAGGAGTGTGCAAATATGTTAAAGTATAATCATGTAAGAGAGGTAAATATGTTAAAATATTTTGAAGTTAAAAATTATAAAGGTTTTAAAAATGGATTATCTATAGATTTCTCTAACCACAGGGATTATACATTTCATAAAGACTTTATTAAAAATAATATCGTAAACAAAGGTCTTATTTATGGTAAAAATGGTTCTGGTAAATCAAATTTTGGTTTAGCATTATTTGATATTGTATATCATTTAACAGATAAATACAAACCAGATTTCAATTTATCTTATCAAAATGGATACGCTATAAATAAATCGGTAGATTTCAAATACATATTTGTATTTGATAATGATGAAATTGAGTATTCTTATTCAAAAGCAAATCAATTAGCAATTTTATCTGAAAAATTAATTATTAATGGCAATGAAGTTATCAATTATAATTTTAGAAATCAAGATAATACAAAATTATTAATTGAAGAAGCAAAAACCTTAAATTTAAACAATTTGACATTAAGACCAGAACAAAGTTTTATACGATATGTTTATTACAATAGTAAACTACCAGAAAATTCCCCATTAAGTAAACTTATGAATTTTGTAGATAAGATGTTATGGTTTAGAAGTGTAAAAGATAATCAATTCGGAGGATATAAAGAAAAACCAGACCAATTAGCAAATATGCTTGAGACAAAAAATGCAGTAAAAGACTTTGAAAAATTTTTATTAAGTATAGATAATAATCTAGAATTTAATCTTTCCGTTGAAAAAGATATATATAATCAAAAGATATTAGTAGCCAACTATCCTAACGGTGTGCAATTACCTTTTAACAATGTTGCCTCTACTGGAACACTATCATTATGGTTATTCTACTGTTGGTCGTTGGAATTTGAAAATATTTCATTTTTATATATTGATGAATTTGATGCTTTTTATCATTACGAAACAGCGGAAATGATTTTAAATAATATTAATTCTAGAAACAATTTTCAATCATTTTTGTCTACCCATAATACATCATTGATGAACAATAATTTAATTAGACCCGATTGTTGTTTTATAATATCAGATAATAAAAATATCCGCCCATTACCAGAATGCACTGAAAAAGAAATCAGGGAAGCACATAACCTTGAAAGGATGTATAAAAGTGGCGGATTCACGATATAATACCTTATTGATAATAGAAGGCGAAAGTTGTGAAAAAGCCTATTTTGATAAATTTATTAAAACAATAAAGGCAGATAAAAATATAACCATAATTCCTTTTTGTAATGATATTTATGAATTGTATAAACATATTAAAGAATTGGGAGAAACAACAACTATAGATGTCATTTTAAATTATTGTAATCTTGATGATGAAACTAGAAAATTATTAAAAAATACTAAATTTGTATATACTTATTTAGTATTTGATTTAGATATACAAGATGGTAAAGAAAGTGATAGGCAAGAAAAATTAAGTCAAATTTCTAAAATGTTGGATTTATTTAATAATGAAACAGAATATGGGAAATTATTTATCAATTATCCAATGATGGAGTCTTATAGGCATTTTGATATAACAAATCCTAGTACGCTAAATAATAAATGTGTAATTGTTGATAATGAAGTATTAACTAATTATAAAAAACTTGTAGGACAAGAAGGAACAAATAAAAATTTAAATAAATACACTTCTAGAGACTTTTACAACATAACCTTAGCACATTTAATGCAAGCGAACCTCTTAGTTAATGGTCAATTTAAAAAACCAAACAATATTGATTACGTTGATTTAATTGACATTTCCATTATTAATAAAAAACAAGAAGATTTAATTTTAAAAAGCAAAAAAATGCTGATTTTAAATACTTCAACTTTTTTATATTCGGAGTTTTACGATACAATATTGAAAGCTAAAAATTAAACATTATAAAATTTGTAAATTTAAAACATAATAACATAACAACAAACAATATTATACGATATTTACTGTGTTAATGCAAAAATTTGGAACAAATTCGTGACAAATTCGTAGACATTGCCAATTTGTAAATGTTTTTAATAAAAAAATAAACAATTTTAATTGAAAAAATTTGAACCCACAAGTTGAGATTTAAGTCTTGATTTGTGGGTTATTTTTTTGTCGTAAATAAAAAAATCTAGCGAAACCTAAAATCGCTAGATGTCCCTAAAATAAAGGATTTTATGGTGCTCCACGAGGGATTCTAACCCCCAACCCTTGGTTCCGAAGACCAATGCTCTATACAGTTGAGCTAGTGGAGCAAAAACGATATTTTTTTATGGGGATTATCGAACCCCAAACTCGTCGATCCGAAGACCAATGCTCTATACAGTTGAGCTAGTGGAGCATAAATGATGATTTTTAAGAGAATTATCGAACTATTTGTTGAATTTTTGAATCTTAATCTTCTATAAATATTAATTTTGAAGAGTATGAAATAAATTATTTGTTATTTTAATTTGACTAAATTTATCTCTTTGATTCTTTTAAAAT
This sequence comes from uncultured Clostridia bacterium, assembly GCA_944376905.1. Taxonomy (GTDB): domain Bacteria; phylum Bacillota; class Clostridia; order Christensenellales; family UBA1242; genus UBA5489. The sequence continues at coordinate 50,306 of CALWEA010000008.1, read as the reverse complement.
TTTATTTACTTTACAAAATAAATTTTAATAAATTAATATTTTTTTCTTATTTTATTTAATTTAAATTTTTTGCTTTATAAAAATTAAGATTTAGATTTATTATAGAATAAAGATAAAAAAAGTCAAGTTTTAAATATTTATTTTAAAAATTTTAAAACAATACCAAACAAAAAACTTATTTTTAAAATTAAATTTATTATTTTTAGAATATCAAATCATTACAAAAAATTTTACACTTAATTTTTCTAGATAAGTAATTTAAATTTAAATTTTTATTTATTAAATATATTTATCTTAATTTCAAATAAATAAAAAATTAAAAAATAATATTCTAATATTCATTAAACTTTTTTATTTTAAATTCTTTGTCTTACAATTTCATAAACGGCAATTCCAGTTGCAACACTTGCATTAAGAGAATTAACCCTACCTTTCATTGGCAACGTTAAAATTGCATCGCAATTTTTTTTGACTAATTGTCGAATTCCATCACCCTCACTACCAATAACAACAGCAATTGGACCTGTTAAATTTGTTTTATAAAAATCAACGCCTCCCAGTTCAAGACCATAAACCCAAAGACCTTGCTTTTTTAAGAATTCAATTTCTGTTGACAAATTTACAACTCTTGCAATTAACATATTTGAAATTGCGCCTGCACTGGTTTTGTAGACTGTTTCATTAACAGGACATGCTCTATCTTTTTGTAGTATTATGCCATGAACTCCTGCACTTTCTGCAGTTCTAATAATTGCCCCTAAATTATGCGGGTCGGCAATACTATCTAAAATTAAAATAAATGGTAATTCTTCTCGTTTAAATGCTAGTTGAAGAATATCTTGAGTTTTGCAATATTCAAAATTTATTATATCAGCAACAAAACCTTGATGTTTACTTGTATTAATTTTATTAGTTAAAAAATCTCTTTTTTCAAAAGAAATTTTACAATTTTTTTTCTTAGCAATATTAATTAATTGCTCTCCATCTATATCATGAGAGCCTTTTTCTATCCATAATTTATTTATTGTTACATTACTATTTAAAGCCTCCCTTATAGCATTCTTCCCGTATATTAACACAATTTTACTCCTTAAAACAATTCTTAAATATTTTTATTCTTTACAACTCATATCCAACAAGAAAATTAATCTTTTCAAATCACCAGAAACAAATAAATAACCAAGTAGTGCCTCAAAACATGTTGACTTTTTATATTCTTCAACATTAGAATTTTTGGGTGCATTATGGTTTTTACAATTCCTAGTTCTTCTTATAAAGTCTTTTTCTTTTTCATCTAAAACACTATAAACCGTATCCAAACAATTTGCCTGATTTTTTGCACAGCAATATTTTGACGCAAGATTATGCAATTTTTTAGGTGTTTCAACATTGTTTAATAAAACAGTTTGCCTAACCCAAAGAGTGTGAATAGCATCTCCAATAAAAGCCAAAGATAAAGGAGAAATCAAATTAATATTTTTCAAATTATCGTAAATAGTTTTTTTGTCGTCATAAGACATTTCATTTTTTATTAAATTTAGGTTTTGGTTTGTTTTCAATTCATTCATAAGATTAAAAAAACTACTTGTTTCGAAATTAAAAATTTTTGTTGACATATTTTGAGTATTAAAGTCCTTGTTTTTTTTAATTTTTTTATCAATTTTATTATTTTGGTTGTTTTTGTTAGGTTGAATATCATTGTTAACAGAATTCAAGTTTTACTCCTAATGTTTTATAATTTTTATTACATTAAATATTTAAAAATTTATAAACATATTTAAAAAAATCATTGATTATTATAAGATAAAATTTTATTTTCTTCTTTCATGTATTCTTTTACATATTTTATAATTTCATCTAAATGTAGTTTTTGCGTTTCTCCTGTTATCATATTTTTGATTTGAAAAATGTTTGATTTTATTTCATCTTCACCAATAACAATTAAAAAATTTATACCTTTTTTATTAATATAATTGAGTTTATTTTTAAAACTTTTATTTTTATAATAAACATTTTCAACAGGAATATTATTTTCTTTTAAAATATTTTCAATACAAAAAGCCTGGTCTATAAAATTTTCAAAAGGAAGCAATGCTACAATAGCAGATGTTTGTTCAAAAAAATTAAGTAGATTGTTTTTATCTAGTAAATCAAAAAGTCTTGAAAGACCAATACTAACTCCAACACCAGAAAATTTTTCATCACAAAAATGTCCAGTTAAATTATCATATCTTCCACCCGCTCCAACAGAAACTTTTTCATTTATATTTTTTAAATTTGCTTCAAAAACAATACCTGTGTAATAATCTAGCCCACGAATAATACTTAAATCAAAAACAATTTCAGCCTTGGTTTGTTTTTTGTTTAAAATATTCAATATCTGTTTTAATTCTTCAATTCCCTTGTATATTAATTTATTTTTAAAATTATTTAACTCTAAATCTTCCAAAGATTTAATTTCAAATATATCCAATAAATATTTAGCCCTTTGGGTATGTGCTGATAAAAGTTGTAAAGTCTTATCATATCCTATTTTGTCTTTTTTATCCAATATATTTAAAATTTCATTCATAGATGAAACTAAATTAAACTCCTCCAACAAACCGTTAATAATTTTTCGGTTATTAACTCTAATAACAATTTCCTGATTAAGATTTTCAAATATTTGACTTAAAACATCAATACATTCTGCATCGGCAATTAATTCAAGTTCGGAGTTAGAAATTATATCCATATCACATTGATAAAATTCTCTTAATCGACCTTTTTGTGCTCTCTCTCCTCGAAAAACTTTTCCAATTTGATACCTTCTAAAAGGAAAATTTAAGTCATGATAATACAATGCAACATATTTTGCGAATGGAACAGTTAAATCAAATCTCATACATAAATCATTATCACCTTTTGCAAAACGATAAATTTGCTTTTCAGTTTCACCTCCAGCCTTCGCCAACAAAACTTGACTATATTCTAACACGGGGGTATCCATTGGTGAAAGACCGTTAACAATAAATGTATGTTCAATAATATTTTTCATTTTATTAAAAAGAATTTGTTTTTCTGGTAAAAGTTCCATGAATCCTGTAAGTGTTCTCGCTTTGGTTTTTTGCATTTGTACTCCTTTTTATATATCAATTAAATATTTATTAATAATTTAATAAATAACGTTTTATACAAAATAAATTTAAACTGCGTTAATATTAAGATACCATATTTTAATAGTTATGCAATAAAATGTCAAACAAATAAAGTTTTGATTTTTAACAAAAACCAAATTTAGTTATTTTTAATTATTATTCTATAACTAAAAGTGTCATTAATTTGAAATTGATATAATTTTAATTAAGTTATCCACATTTCCACATTGAATATTCATACATTTGTATAAATATTTATAAATTTTTTTTAATTTTGAACAAAATTATACTTTTTATTAAGTTAACCACGAAAGTTATCCACATTTCCACACCGTTTTTTTGTGCCATAATTTCAGTTTTAACTAAATATTATTCAATTTATATATTATTTTTCTATATTTTAATCAAAATAAAAATTTTTTCAAATAAAATAAATAGATGAATTATTTATAAATGAATTATTTAATTAAAAAAATATATTATAAAATAAAAATTTTTAATATAATTTAATATAATTTAATATAAAATAATATATAGCAAAACAATATATAAAATATAGATATTTTTATAAGAACTTTTAAATAAAAAAATAAAAATTTAAATATTTTTTATCTTTAAATTTTTATTATTCTTTTTTTATTCAAATTTTTATTCAAATTATATTATTTTCATATAAATTTAATTATATTAGTTTATAAATTAAGTGTTTTTTGAATATCATTTTTTTTGCTTACTGGCAAACAGTTATTGAAATATGGATTTAAAAATAAATCTTCAACAAATTCAACTTGATGATCAGTTTGAGCAAAATAAGCTTTTTTAACATCTTCCTTATTTGCTTCAAAAGGAACATTAATAACAAAATATTTCAAAGAATCAACATCTTGAACAATTTGAACAACATTTCTATCTTTTGAAATAAGAGATTCAGCAACTTTCAAATAAACCATATGTCGCAAATCAACATATTCTTCAAAATCCAAATTTTCACGCACAGCAATTAATTCAGAAACTGCTTTAAATTCTTTATTAAATTGCAAAGTTTCACTAGAACATATAATTGCAACAGGACGAGAAGCACTCATATAAATTTCGTCTTTTAAAAATAATTCTTGCATTGATAAAGGTTTATATTTTGATTTTGTATAGTATTCTACTTTGTCGCCTTCTTGAACTTTTTGAATGTTAGACTTGGAAACAAAAAACTCCTTTTTCATTATCTTTAATATACACTGCGTTATCACCACAAAAAGCACTACAAACAACTTCACCATCAGGAATTAAAACTAAATCTTCTTTATTGATAGGCTTTTTATTAAACAAATCTAAAAGCATAAATGTGTAACTCCTTTTTTGAATTTTAGTATTATACCACAAAACAAATAAAAAAGCAAGTAATTAATTTTTAGTCTCTCTTATGAACAAAACAATAAAAATTAATTATTAAGGTTAAACCTTTTTGTAACTAGAATAATAAAATAAAGAAACTCTACACAAAAAAGTAAAATTCTTTTTATATTAGTTTCAAAAATAATAACCTAAGAACATTATATTATTTTATATAAATTTAATATTTTATGTGTATTATTTAAGTTCCCTATTTTTGCATATTTTTAGCAAAATATTTCAAATAAATCTATTTTTAATATATTGTTTACAAAGATTGAGATAAATCTTTTATTATTTTTTCACTCGTCCAATTATCTTTATATGTTTTAAAATGTAACTTAGAATATTCCCCATTATTATAAGCATTAGAATTATGTACTAGCAAATTTAAAATATTTATTTCTTTTTTTATTTGAATTATATCAACATTTGAATGAAGTAAATTATTTGATATAACATTTTTTAAAGTTTTCAATCTGCAACGGTCTCTTTTCTTTAAATCATCATCTGTTAACATTTCTTTTGTTGTTTTATCATAATAGTGGCCTTCTTTATAGAAAATACCACTTTCATTATAAAAACTATTTGTTTTCTTATTTTCCATTTTTAACCCATTATCTAATAATTTTAGTTTTTTACACAACTTTGTCATAACAAACTCCATTAAACATAAAAAAAGACTCATTAATAATAAATAAGTCTTTCTTCTTTCTTACTTACTACCAGTTGAAATTAAAGCAAAAAATGCACCGATGCCAGTACCAATAAGAGATAGCCAGTAACCTGCACCAAATTTCATACTGTTAACAATGCTAGAATTACCAATTGAAACGCTGTTATCACTTGAAATAGTGAAAACTAATCCAAATGCTAAAATTGCAATGAATGCAAGAACACTAATCCATGCCAAAAGTTTCATAAGTCCACCCCAACCTTTGATAACTTTAAAGTGTTGCAAAAGAGCAATTAAAGCAAACAACGCCAAGGCAACCAAAGCAATCAAAGTACTAACCATTGCCAAAACAGCCCATGTTGTGTTAAGATCAGGAAGTTGACCTATTAAAGTTGCACCCCAATCTTGAAAGAAACCATAATCACTAATAACTTCATTAGCGATAACCAAATTCCAAGCAGGAACAAAAAGAGCAACAACGATAGCAACAACTCCAATCAAACTCAACAAAGAAATCAAAAATCCATTTTTTTTCATAAAACTCCTCCTATGAAGTTTATGATATCACAAAAATAACGTTTAAGCAACCAATTAATAAAAAAATATTATTGTTTTAAAAATTTATATCAAAAATTTAAATAAAAAAAATTAATAATTCTAATTAAATATATTTCAATTTATAACTAATCACTACTTCCATTGTATAAAACCTCATGGCCAATCAAACTGGTTTTAGTAATGCCAGTATAAGTTATTGGGAAAATGGAGTTTGTGAACCAAGTGCTATGGTTTTGTTGATTTTAGCACAATATTTTAATGTATCCGTCGACTATATACTTGGTTTAGGTGGTGACGATTTATTATGATTGATTAATTTTTGTAATTAATAATTTGCCAATATTTTTTTATGTATTTAAATTGATTATAAATCAAAAACTTGATTTTTTTATTTATTTATGATAAAAGTTATTGCGAGGCTATATTATGAATAAATTAATTTCTAAACTTTTTAATGATAACCGTTTACTCGCAAGAGCAATGGATATCCCTTATTATTTTAAAGATGATAATGACACAATTACTTACGACTTCTCAAATTGGTTAAACGAATTTATTTTGGCAAAAAAAGCAACAGGCATAACCTCTGTTTCTACAACTCTTATACTTCCCAATTTACATATTCCAACTTATAAAAATATTGGCTACTTTATAAATGGCGAAACAGCAAAATTAGAACATGTTTCAAGAACAGATAGTTCAAGTCGAGGTAATTCTGCTGACGGTGATTTTAAAACATTAACTAGCAATCTTGGCAGTTTAGATAATTTAGTTAAAGAAATTTATCTTAGAAAAGATTTTCATACAATAAATGAAATTAACACAACTTTTCAATTTAATGATATTGTTGGCTTATTTTACACAGGTAAAAACAATAAATACGGCAAATTGTGTTCAATTCTTTTGCAAGTTGTATTTAAAAAAATGGGCAAAAATCTACCTTTATATGAATACGATTATCAAAATGGAAAAATTAATGAAATTAAAATGACACAACAACAAATTTATGAATTTTTGAATAAACAACTTCAACAAAAAACTTTAAAAGGTACACAAGTTTACGCTTTAATTGATGATGATAATGAAACATTAATCAAAATTGATTTATTAAAAATAATTTCAGCAAAACACCCGCCAGCAAATATACAATTATATCAATTAAATAAGTAATAAATAAAAAATTTTTTTAATTCAATAGAACAAAAATTATAATATTTTTATTAGAACACAAATTATAACACAAAAATAAAAACTTATTTGTTTTATAAATTACAATATACACATATATAAAAGATTAAGTAAACTAATTATATTTTATATAATTAACTCTTTTAATATAATTAACTCTTTTAATATAATTGACCATTTTAATATAATTGACTATTTTAATATAATTGACTATAATCAATTAAGTATGGAGAAAAATTTATGAATAAAGAAGAATTAATGGTTTTACGCCGAGGAAATGCAAAAGAAAATTTTTTATATGCACTAAATCATAAAAACGCCAACCAAAAACTTCACGCAGATGTTGTTATAAAAAGTGGAAATGCAAAATATAATTATTTATTTGCTAAACACATAAAAAATGCAGATGTTTGGGCTCATGGCAACGCAGTTATAAAAAGTAAAGATTTTTATTACAATTATGCTTTTGCTAAAGATATTCCAAATGCTAATGTTTGGGCTCACGGAAAGGTTATAATAAAAAATGGTAATCTTTTAGATAATTATAATTTTGCCCATGATGTCCCAGGAGCCGATGTTTTGGCTCACGGAAAGGTTATTATTCAAGGGGATAATGTTGTATTAAATTATTTTTTTGCTAAAGATATACCTGGGGCTAATGTTCTTGCACATGGATTAGCAATTATAAAAAGTAAAAACCCTACATTAAATTATTTTTTTGCTAAAGATATACCTGGGGCTGATGTTAAAGAACATGGTAAGGTAATATTAGCTTGCCAACAACTTTATATTAATTACGAATTTGCCAAAGATGTCCCAGGAGCCGATGTTTTGGCACATGGTTATTTAATTTTAAAAAGCGGTCATATATTGTTAAATTATAAATTTGCCAGAGATGTTCCAAATGCAGATATTTTAGCTCATGGAAAAGTCGTATTAAACAGTAAAGATGAATGGTGTAATTATGAATTTGCTAGAGATGTAAAACATGCAGATGTTTTAGCTCATGGCGAAATAGTAATAAAAAGTGGCAATATATTTTGCAATATAGATTTTGCAAATAATGTTATAGGGGCAGACATTAAAAAACATAACATGGTGATTTTGGGAAATGGGCATCTATATAAAAAAGTTCATTTTAGCAAAGCGTTTTTAGGAATTAAGGAAAAAATGCAAAAGATTATTAATATGGCAGAAAAAAAAGTTATTTCAAAAAAAGAGCAATTTGATGATTTAAGTTTCAAAAAATAACAATTTTAGTTCAAATAAAAAGATAATAAAAAAAACTACCAACTATAATCTACCAAAATTTTCTTTACTTAATAGTTTTTAAAATTTAATTTTAAATTTAATATAATTTATTTCATTTATTTCAAATTACTTTAACATTTAAATAAAATATTTCAATTTTTACAATATCCATAGAGATTGTTATATATAGTTTTTGTTTTAGATATATCATATAAATAATTATATTTATATATCATAATATCATACCATATATCATACCATATCATCTTATTATCATTATTATTATCATTATTATTATCATTAATACCTACTTTATTTAATACAATTTTCTTATAATTTAACATTCTAAAATTTAAAAATAATTACATTTAGACTAAAATAATTAAAGGTTTAAATTTTAATCAAATTTTCTTTTATTGTAATTTTTTATTTAAAAAAATAACCAAATTTAAACAATATCTAATTTATAATTTTATAATCTAAATATAATAAACTTTTATTTAAAAATTGTCTATATTTTATAATTTATCAAAATTTATATTTAATTTAATATTTAATTTTTTTGTTAATTTGTATTTAAAAATTTTTTCTTTACAAAAAATTTTGTTTAAATTTGAAAAATAAAAATTTTTTCCAAATTTTTTGTTGACAAATTTTAACTCTTATGCTATATTGTATGATGTTATCTTGCAAGGGTGAATAATATGCGGGTGTAGCTCAGTGGTAGAGCCCCAGCCTTCCAAGCTGGTTGCGAGGGTCCGATTCCCTTCACCCGCTCCATAGTTGGTTGGGCAATTTGCTCTTTCAACAAATTTGCGCTTGTAGCTCAGCTGGATAGAGCAGTGCCCTTCTAAGGCAAAGGTCAGGGGTTCGAATCCCTTCAAGCGCACCATTGGTGCGTGTAATTCTTAGAAGTCTTGATTTCTTTTAATTTGAGTTACTTCGCATCTCAAAACTTTGGAGTGCTAGTTAAATTTAGGAACGCAAACCGTGCAAAGCCCATATGGTGGGTATAGCTCAGTTGGCTAGAGCGCCAGATTGTGGCTCTGGAGGTCAAGGGTTCAATTCCCTTTACTCACCCCATGTTGGGGTATCGCCAAGCGGTAAGGCATGGGACTCTGACTCCCACATTCCTAGGTTCGAATCCTAGTACCCCAGCCACAATGATGGGGTGTCGCCAAGTGGTAAGGCACAAGACTTTGACTCTTGCATGCGTAGGTTCAAATCCTGCCACCCCAGCCAATCGGGGTGTTAAATTAAACATTCAGGTTGAACTTGCTAAACTTGTTTCGTTCTGTTCGATTTTTTAATCACTTAACTGTAATTTGTTTTTCTTAGTTCTACGTGTAAGTGTTTTTAAATTCAACACTTTGATGATTTGGTTCACTAGCTCAGTCGGCTAGAGCACTTGACTTTTAATCAAGGGGTCCCGGGTTCGAATCCCGGGTGAGCCACCAATTTTATTTACTTTAATAAATGTTATATTTATTAAAGTTTATGCTGTTATTAAGAACTAAGATATATTTAGTTCTTATTTTTTTTAGGAGTTAAAAATGAATTTTGACAACTGCTTAGACGAGCAAACAATCTCTTATTTCCAATCAGGAAATGAAGATGCAATAGATTTTATATTAAACAAATATAGAACATTGGTTAATAGTGTTGCTCGAAGATATTTCTTAATTGGTGCAGAACAAGAAGATTTAATTCAAGAAGGCATGATTGGTTTATATAAAGCATGTGTTAGTTTCAAAAATAATGCTAACACTCGTTTTAAAACTTTCGCTTATTTATGTATTAACAGAAGTATACAGTCTGCTATCAAATTGGCAAATAAAAAAAATAACATTCTTTTAAACAATGCAATTTCTCTTAATAAACAGTCAGGTATCTCTTTACATAATTCTCAACACATCACAGAAGATGAAAGTGTTATATTTTTACCTTCTCCTGAATTGACACCAGAAAATAAATTAATTGAAGAAGAAAACTACAAGGAAAGATTACAACAAATTAAAAATTTACTTTCTAATTATGAATATGAAGTTCTAAAACAATATCTCTTGGGTTATCGTTGTGATGACATCGCTCAAACTCTACACAAAGATTATAAAAGTATTGATAATGCAATTAACAGAATTAAAAATAAATTAAATTTTTTAAATAAATAAAAAAATACATATAAAATTATAAAATATAAAATTAAATATAAAATTATAAAATATAAAATTAAATATAAAATTAAATATGTAAAAAAAAGTATTTAGATTTTTATCTAAATATTTTTTTAACAACACTTACATTAATACAATTAATAAAATAAAAATTATATTAAATAAAAGAAAAATAAATAATAAAACTTAAAACCAAATTGTTGAGATAATATATTTTTATATTATTTAAAAATTATTAACAGCAGATAACATCATTTCATTTATTGCCTTATTTTGAAGAGAATAAATCAATATTTTCCCCTCTCTCTTATATGTTACCAATTTTTCACTTCTCAATATTTGTAGTTGATGACTAACCGTTGTTTGATTTATTCCCAATAAAGTTGATATATCATTAACGCACATATCACTCATACATAAACAAGTTAATATTTTTAAGCGTGTTACATCTGAAAAATTTTGAAAAAAACACGCCATTTTTAGCATAATATTATTTTCTGGCATATAGTTTAATATTTCATATTTACTTCTTTCGGATAATAATAAAAATTTGTTCTTAAGCTCCATAAAATCCCCCTTATATTTTTCTAGTTTAAATTACTAATTTATTGATATTTTAAAATTTTGTCAAATTATTAAATTTTTTTTAATTTTTAATGGTTTTAGTATTTTTATCACTACTAAATGAAAATTTAATGATTATGCTTCTTATTTTTACAATTTTAATATTTATCAAATATGTAACACAAATGCAAAATATTGCATATACAAAATTGTACTAAGATAAAATAAAGATGTCAATATTTTACACTTGACGAATTTTTAACAATATTGGAAATTTTTCAATTATTATGTAATACAAAAGAAAAATATTTTTAAAAATTTTAAAAGGAGGACACATGAACTTTTCGCAAGACATTTTATTAGTTTTACTTATTTCTATTTTTGCTCAAAGTAGCGGAACAGAACTTTCAACCAATTCTAACTTCTTACTTTTATTACTTCTTGCTTTAAACGGACAAAATAATCGTGGCTGTTGTGGTTGTGGATGTAATAGTTGCGGTTGTAATAGTTGCGGTTGTAATAGTTGCGGTTGTGGTAATACTTTTTAAAGCACAACCAATTTCAAATACAAAAATATTTAATTTTTAATGTTAATGTTAACATATCCCTTTTACTAAAAATAAAAAAAACCTTGTTTAGAACAATGTTTTTAACAAGGTTTTTCTTTTTTATCTTATTTTTTATATGATTGCATTAATATCATTATACAATTTCTTTATTATTTAATAAATGTTATTTGTTCTTTGTTTAATTTCTGTTTTTTATTAAATTCATGTTCCCATGATTCTATATATTCATTCTTTAATAAACTAAAATTTGGATTCTCATACGCATCTCTTAAAAAGCCACAAATATTTGGAATTTCGTTTTTTTGAATCAATTGATTTAATAATTTATAAAAAGATTCATCTGGATTCTTTTTGGCAACTAAATATTTAGATGCACTTATTATTCTTGCTAAAGCCAATCTATACGGTTCTTTTTCTTGTTCACTTAATTTTTTGTCCTTCAATTTATCTGCAAGTTGAATAACTAAAAAAGCCAAATCTTTGTATTCCTGTTCTAAATAAAATGCTATCACAGATTCTAAATCTTTAACCGATTTCTCTATTTCAATTTTTGCTACTCCATTTACATTGCCTTCAATTAATATACTTTTAAGACTTATGTAAAATGGAAGCGTATAAAACAAACTAATTATTTTGCTAATATCTTCCTCTTGCAATTTTACTTTTTGAAAATATGCCGGCATTTTTATTATAGAATTAATCGATTTTTTTTCCATAATTAACATAAACTTCCTTAATTTTAGATTTCTATGCTGATTATAACACATTTTTTTTTATTTGTAAAGATGCAAATTTTATTAAAATTAAATTTTTTATATTATTTTTTTTCTTTTCTATTTTTACCACTTTTTTATGTATATAATCTATAAATTTTAAAAATTTAATTTAAATAAATTATATCTTTACTGTCTTTAAATAAAATTTTTAAACAGATATTTTTAATTAATTCTTTTTATTCAACATTTATGTTTAACCTCTTTTTAACCTCTTTGGCATGCGTTGACTTAGTCAACGCTACACTCTCTAAGAGAGTGTTTTGTCTTTACAAGACAAATGCCAATGAGATATATTAAAAACCAACTTTACTACAATATTCATTCTTTTCATTTTAAAAATGTTAATTATATAGTTATTTGTATCATTATTGTAAACCAGCAAAACAATAAAAACAAATCTTATAAAAAAATATATAATTTAAAACATATTAATATAAAAAAATTATATTTTACAATTTACTATTAAACTTTAATATTAATTATTATAATAAAAATTATTAATAATTATAATAAACGTTATTAATAATAAATATAAATAAAAAAGTAAGCGTTATTAATAAATTACAAATATAAATAAAAAATAAAAATTTTAAAAATGCATTATTTTGTTTAATTTTATCTTTTTTTATAATTTATTTGCTTTTTGTTATAATTTGTAGTATAATGTTAATATCATAAAACTAGAAGGAGAAACAAAAATGGCAAAACAAAGAGCATATTTTGGATTAGGCTGGATTGTTAGTTTAATTTTGGCAATCATTCCTGTAACTAGTTGGATTTGCGGTGCAATTACTAGAATATCAAGAGGACACATAATCGCAGGTATTCTTCAATTAATTCCGCCAATCACTTTATTCTTTTGGATTGTTGATATTATTACTATGATTGCACATAAAGATCTTACTATTTTTGCTTAATCAAAACCAAAACAAACCACTAACTTGAAAATTTTTCAAAAAAGTGGTTTGTTTTTTATTTTATTTAATTTTAATTTAATTTTTTTCTTTATTATTTAATTAAAATTGGTTAATTAAATTAATTAAAATTTTTGAAACATACAAATTAAATATTTTTGTTTAAAAAATTATAAATTATTAAATTTAATTTTTACAAATAACAAATAATATTTAATTTTACAAAATTATTTTTTAAATTAATAGATTGATTTCACAGAAGAAAAAACTTGTCTTTTAGAATTAGATATGTTATAATTAAACATTATGGATAATAAAACAATAGCATGTATTTCAACACCGCTAGGAACGGGTGCAATTTGCATTATAAGAATTAGCGGTAGTAAATGTTTGGAAATTGCAAAAAAGGTTTTCTTTTGCAAAACACAAGACTTGCAACCTAGATATTTATATCTTGGTGATTTTATTTATAAAGACGTTAAAGATAAATGTTTAATGGTTCACTTTAAAGCCCCCCTTTCCTATACAGGTGAAAACATGGTTGAATTTCAATGTCACGGAGGTGAATTTTTAGCAGAAAAAATACTTCAAGCACTCTTGGACTGTGGTGCTGTTCTTGCTGAAAATGGAGAATTTTCTAAACGAGCATTTTTAAATGGCAAATTAACTCTTGATAAGGCAGAAGGCATTATTGATGTTATAAATGCCACAAGTGAGGCAGAGTTAAAAGCAGGTTACAGAATGTTAAAAGGTGATTTAAAAAATGAAGTTGGAAAATTTCAAAAAATTTTAACAGATTGTCTTGCTGAACTTGAAGTTACTCTTGATTACCCTGAACATGATGACGAAGAAATAACTTTAAATTCGGCAAAAAAAATTTTATCATCACTTTATCAACAAATAACTAATCTTTTACAAACTTCTAATACCGGAAAAATTATCAAACACGGATTAAATATTGCGATAATAGGAAAACCAAATGTTGGTAAATCAAGTTTACTAAACGCCTTAATTGGTGAAAATAGAGCAATTGTTACCAATATTGCAGGAACTACACGCGACACAATAACTGAAACAATTAGTTTTAATGGTATGAAATTTAATTTTATTGATACCGCTGGTATAAGAGAAAGTGAGGATATAGTTGAAAAAATTGGTATAGAAAGAAGTAAGCAAAGCATAAATGAATCTGACATTGTTTTAGTTGTTCTTGATAGTTCAACAGATTTACAAGAAGAAGACAAAATTTTACTAGATTTAACCAAAAATGAAAAAAGAATTATTCTTATAAACAAAACCGACTTAAATCAAAAAGAAAATAATAATTATATAAATAATTTACAAAACAACAAATGTTTAAAAAACAATGAAATTATTTTGGAAATTAGCGCATTAAAAAAACAAAATATTGAAAAAATAAAAGAAGTTATTTTTAATAAAATTATTGACAATAAAATGGATGCTTCTGCTTTGATTTTAACTAATATTAGACAAACAAATAATTTAAAAATTGTACAACAAACTTTGAATGAGGCAATTGAAGCAACAGACAACAAGACAGTTGATATTGTTGCCTTTTTAGTTCGTCGTGTTTGGGAAGAATTAGGAAAAATAACAGGTGAAACAGAAATTGAAAGTGTTATTGACGAGATTTTTTCTAAATTCTGTTTGGGGAAATAATATAAACACAAACAATTAAACAAACATATTGAAAAGTAACAATAAAAAAAATAAATAATTAAAATATAAAAAAATAAATAACTAAGAAGTATAAAATAATAAAAATATAAAGAAAGATAGAAAATATAAATATAAAAAATAAAATAATAACATTTAATAAAATAATAATAAAATTAACAAAATAAGATTAAAAAATTTATAATTTCAAATATTAAATAAAACTACAAAAAAATACTTAAAATAAACAAATATTTGAAAAGTTATAATTTTTAATTTTATTATTTAACAAACAAGGAAAAATTATGGAAAAACAAGAATTTGATGCTGTTGTTATTGGAGCGGGTCATGCTGGATGTGAGGCAGGACTTGCTCTTGCAAGAATGGGAAAAAAAACACTTATAACAACTTTAAATTTAGATGCTATTGCTTTTTTAGCATGTAATCCTTCAATAGGAGGAACTGCAAAGGGACATTTAGTTTGTGAAATAGATGCTTTAGGCGGAGAAATGGGCGTTAACACAGACGCAACATTAATTCAAATACGCATGCTTAATAAAAGCAAAGGACCCGCTGTTTACAGTTTGCGAGCACAAGCCGACAAAATCAATTATCACACTCGTATGAAAAGTGTTTTAGAAAATCAAGAAAATCTTTTTATAAAACAAGCAGAAGTTTGCGATATTTTAACTGAAAATGGTAAAGTTTGCGGTATTAAAACATCTCAGGGAGAAACTTTCAAATGTAAAGCAGTTGTTGTTGCAACAGGTGTCTATTTAAATAGTAGAATTATAATTGGTGAGTATGTTAGAAATAGTGGCCCTAACGGCTTCGCACCAGCAACAGAACTAACCTCTTGCTTGCAAAAATTAGGCTTTGAAATATTTAGATTTAAAACTGGAACTCCTGCTAGAATCAGCAAGAAAAGTATAGATTTTTCTCAATTAGAAGTTCAAAAAGGTGATGAAAATATTCAAAGTTTTAGTTTTTTAACAAAAACCACCCCTAAAAATCAAACTGTTTGCTATTTAACCCACACAACACCTGAAACAAAAAATATCATTTTGAAAAATATAAATCGTGCCCCTCTTTTTTGTGGAATAATTAAAGGAACAGGACCAAGGTATTGCCCATCTATTGAAGATAAAATCATGCGTTTCAAAGAAAAAGAAACTCATCAAGTTTTTTTGGAACCTGAAGCATTATCAACCAATGAAATATATGTCCAAGGTGTTAGCACATCAATGCCAGTTGAAGTTCAAAATTTAATGTATCCTTCAATTAAGGGGTTAGAAAATGTTGAAATTATGCGTAATGCTTATGCTATTGAATATGATTGTATTAACAGTTTGCAACTTAAACCAACATTAGAGTTTAAAAATATTCGTGGGCTATTCACTGCAGGTCAAATAAATGGAACAAGTGGCTACGAGGAAGCAGCAGCACAAGGATTAATTGCTGGAATTAATGCAAAATTATTTATTGACGGAAAAGAAGGTTTAGTTTTAAAACGCAATAGTTCCTATATAGGTGTTCTTATAGACGACTTAGTAACAAAGGGAACTAATGAACCTTATAGAATGATGACTTCTCGTGCAGAGTATAGACTTTGGCTTCGTCAAGATAACGCAGATGTACGATTAACTGAAATTGGAAGAAGCGTAGGACTGGTTAATGATGAAAGATATAATATTTTCTTGAATAAGGTTGAAAATATTAAACTTTGCACAAAAGCCATTGAACAAAAACTTAAAATTGATGATAAAATGATAGAATTCTTAAAAAATCACAAAGAAAATATACCAAACCAATCAATTAGTATAAAATCACTTATAAAAAGAAATAATATTAATATTTACGATGTTAAAAATTATTTTAATGTATTGCAAGAATTTAGCAATGAAGTTTTAGATGCTGTTAATATTAATACTCAATACGAAGGCTACTTAAAGCAACAAGAAGAAGATATTGAAAAAATGTTAAAACAAGAAGAAACAACTATCCCAGAAAATTTTGATTATAACCAAATAAAAGGGTTAAGAATTGAAGCAAGACAAAAATTGTCTCAAATTCGTCCTAGAACAATTGCACAAGCATCAAGAATTTCAGGAGTTTCACCAGCCGATATACAAATTTTAATAATTCAATTAAAATTAAAAGGTTTTATATAAATGATAAAAATAAAAAAATAATTCAATTAAATAAAAAAATTAAAATTTTATGTAAATAAAAAAGTTTATAAAAAAAATATTTGACAAAAATTTAATTTTATGATAATCTTATCTTGCTTGAAATACAATAAAAGCAAAAACATAAAAATAAAACTAACATAAAATTTTAATATGGAGAAGTACCCAAGTGGTGAAGGGGCTCCCCTGCTAAGGGAGTAGGTCTGTAACAGGGCGCGAGGGTTCAAGTCCCTCCTTCTCCGCCAAATAAAAAAAGCAAATTTTAAAATTTGCTTTTTTTTTATTTTTATCTTAAACTTTATCTATTTAAATCTAATTCTTCACTTTTCTCTTCTTTTAAACAAACTTTTTTTACAAGTCCTTTAAGTTTCTTTTTAGCATATATTTTTTCGCAATAATACTTTGTATAAAATTTTATTGTTTCAAAAAGATTATAGTTCTCTAATATAACATTTTTATATTTTTGTTTATCCGTCAATAGTATCTTCTCAACAAACATTTTTCTCCAATGATAATCTCCTATTGCTTTATAATGCTCCAAAACATTTGCATCTGGAATGTCCCTGGCAAATAAGTAATTCGTAAGGAGATCGCCACTTTTCAAAATAACTTCACCATGTTCCAGTATTTTTGCATTTGGAATATTTTTTGCAAATAAATAGTTGTATTGTACTTGTGCTAAATTTATAATTGATTTACCATGTGCTTCAACGTCAGCCCCCTGTACATCTTTCGCAAACCAATAATTTAATTCACTATCGTAACTTTTCAACACCACTTTGCCGTGAGCCAAAACATTTGCATTTGGAATATCTCTAGCGAAACAATAATTCCAATAAGGAGCACCTCTTTCCAAAACAACTTTACCATGTTCAAAAACATTTACATTTGGAACATCTTTTGCAAAAAGATAGTTATAATAAGCATCACCTGTCTTTATCATGGCCTCACTGAGAGCATCAATATCAGCATCTGGGACGTTTAGTGCATAGTTATAAATTTCTTTAGCATTACCTTTGATTATAACCATCTCTTCATAATCTTTTGGTTTATAATTTTCCATCAACTTCTCTCCTTACAGTTATTTATAATTGTGGTTATTATATCATCATTCATAAAAGACGTCAATATCCCAAAATACTTGAAATTTTTGTTTTAATTAGTAAAAATCATATAAACTTTTTATATTTGTTTATCATTATAAAACAAAAATTTATTTAATTTTTTTATTTTTTTAACAACAAAAAAGGAACTTCCTATTATGTAAAGTTCCTTTATTTTTTCCAGTTTAAAGATTTTTCTATTTTTCAATATTTTTTTAATTAAATAATATTATTATTTTATAAATTTATCTTTCACAACTCTTTTTCTTCTACTGCATCATTATCTTTTGTTGAACAACCCTTTTCCCCAAGTTTCATTAAGTATTTTTTTAAGTTGTCTTTAACATTTGAAAAACCTGTATAACATTTTAGTTCCCAATAAAGAAGTTTACTATTTCTTAAAACTTGTTTATGTTGTTCAACACTTGCACCTAAAACATTTTTTGCAAAATAATAATTATAAAAAGGGTCACCACTTCTTAATATTATATTAGCATGTAATTGAATGTTCGCCCCAGATACATCTTTCGCAAAACAGTAATTTTGCTCAAGCGTACCTCTATGTAAAATTACTTTTCCATGTTCTTCAATGTTTGCCCCTTGTATGTCTTTAGCAAAAAAATAATTACACCAAATATCACCACTTTTTAAAACAACTTCACCGTGTGCTTGAATATCAGCACCAGGAATATCTTGTGCAAAATTTAAATTAATCCAACCATCACCATTTTCTAATACAACTTTTTCGTGGGCTTTAATATCGGCATTTTTTACATTTTTTGCAAACAAATAATTCAATTTGCTATCTTCACTATCCAAAACCACTTCACCATGCAATAAAACATTATGATTTGGAAAATTTTTGGCAAACAAATAGTTGTATTTTGCATCACCGGTCTTTATCATGGCCTCACTGAGAGCATCAATATTAGCATCTGGGACGTTTAGTGCATAGTTATAAATTTCTTCAGCATTACCTTTGGTTATAACCACCTCTTCATAATCTTTTGGTTTATAATTTTCCATTAACTTCTCTCCTTACAGTTATTTATAATTGTGGTTATTATATCATCATTCATAAAAGACGTCAATACCCCAAATTTGTTGTAAATACAAATTTGTTTAACCTTTTGTTATTAAACAAATCTTTATTATTTTTAATAATAAATCTTATTTTTTAAGTTGGTTAATAAGTAATTTTTAAAATTATATTAAATTTATTAATTATATATACTGTAAAAAAAATAATAAAAATTTTTTGTTAATAAAATTCATTTATTAATAAAAAATTTAAAATCAAAAATTTAACTAAATAAAATATTTTTATATTTAGTTTAAATTTTATAATATATCTATCTTATATTTATTATTTATTAATAAAACTATATTAAAAATAACGCGAATTACTTTAATGTATGTAAACAAACATAAAATGCAACTTTTAGTTGACAAATTGTAAAGTTAAATGAATAGTTTTCTAAACAAAAATTTGATATACTTAATTTGATATACTTAATATGGTATACTTAATATAATAAAATTCAAGGAGTTTAAAATTGTTAGCAGATAAAATTATTTTTTTAAGAAAACAACAAAATTGGTCACAAGAAGAGTTAGCATATAAATTAGATGTATCACGACAAACAATATCAAAATGGGAAAGTGGACAAAATATGCCAGAAATTGAAAAATTATTACTTTTAAGTGAAATATTTAATGTTAGTATTGATTTTTTAATTAAAAATGATGAAAACGAAAATTTTAACATAACTGGCAACAAGTCGATAACAAAAATGACAATGGATGAAGTTAAAAACTATTTAAATTACAGAGTTCGCTCTTCATGGTGGATAGCAATTGCTACAAGTTTACTTATTGTTTCACCAATATTACTTTTAATATTAAATGCTATTTCTCTTTATTATAACCCTTCTTTCAGCAATATCTACGCAAATTTAATGTGGAGTTTTATTGCAAACGCTTGGCATATTTCTTGGATAATATATGTTGTTGGAGGATTGCTTTACTTTGCTTTAATTATCATAACTTCTTCTTATTTTAACAAAAAACTAAATACTTTTAATAAAAATGATAAAAAACAAAATTAATAAATACATTTAATTACATATATACCACAAATTTCGCTACAAATTTCGCCACTTAAAATTAAATTAATTTAAAAATATATTTTATTTATTATTTTTGACTTTTTATAAAATAAAGTTAATATATTTTTTTATTATCTGTTTTATTTAATACTTTTGCTTGCAAATTTATAATTAATATTTTGGCTTATAAATTTAATTAATATTTTGGCTTGCAAATTAAAACAATTTCTGTTGGATAAACACAACCGCCGTAATACCTTAAATAAAAATTATAATTTTTTGAATAAGAATTTATTAATTTAGGAATTTTAAATAAATCAGTATTGTTATGATAAACAGAAATAAATAATATTGGCAAATCTTTTATTATATGATTTTTGGCCCCTATAAGTGCATCTTTTTCTCCACCCTCTATATCCATTTTTATCATGGATATTTTTTCTTTTATGTCATTATCAAGCGAAACAGCGTCAATTACAACACTTCCCTTTTTAGAAGTTTTATTGGCAGAAAGAGAAAATTTATTTTCATCAATATATAATTTATCATTACAACTATAAACAGCATTATTTTTAAAAATTATATTGTTAAAATTTTTTAAATTATTGTGTAAAATCTCACAAACACTGGTTGTCATTTCATAACAATAAATTTTTTTATAACTATTTTCCCCATAACTATTAATAAAATCTAGAACTGTATCACCTACATATGCGCCAACATCAACAAAAACTTCATTTCTGCATGATTTTATTAAGTCTAAATCAAAGTAGTGCTTAAAAATATGTTCTATTGAATTTTGTAAATCATTAAAATTAAAATTATAAAAATTATTGAGAACCGCATACAAAACAAACTTTGATTTATAATCATTTAATTTTTTATATAACCAAACATAATCTTTATAATGTTTTTTTAACGTTATAGCCTTTTGATAAAAAACATCAAAGTTGTTTGTTGAAATGTTTAATTCACCCCAAAAATTAAATTTATAAAAAAAAGATTGTAAAGAATTTTGAGTTGAGTAAGGAATACTTTTAAACTTATTAACAATATTAACGTAAATTTCATATACAGATTGTTTTTCAAATTTTTCCATTAAATTAAAAAAATCTTTATCTAAATAACAATACATAAAACCTCCTCTTTTACATATAATATATTGATTAAGACATATTTTTGTTAAAATTATTAATATATAAAATAAATTTTTTTATAGATTTATAGGCAAAATATTCTTAACGATATTATGTTGAACAAGATTAGATAATCAAAATAAAAATTTAAAAATATTTTTAATAAAAAATGTCAAAATTTTGCTAATTTTGTTTAACATTAAGTTATTTTTTTTGATATGTTTTTTATTAGGGAGGAAAAAATGACACAAACAAAAACAAATAAAAGAACATTGCTTGCCAGCCTTATTGTTGCTCTTTTATTAATTCCTTGCTTGATGTTGTTTACAGCCTGTGGAGAAAAAGATGAAGCAAAAGTTGATGCAAGTATTGCTAAGGTTGACGGAATAACTGTTACCCTTAACGAAACAACAAAAAAACAATTTACTGCTGAAGATGACTCTGCTGCAAGATTTGAACAATTTGGTAAATATGGCAAATTAGACCAAATTAACATTAAAGTTTCAGGAACAGTTTCAAAAGCAGACTGTGCTGAAAACGCAACCGCTATGGATGCAACTGGAACACCTGTTTCAGAAAGCAAACAACCAGTTAATTACTACACAGACTTTTTCCAATTAAGCCTTTTAATTCCTGAAGGTGCAACTCAATTTGCAACATCTGATGGATTACCTGCAAAACCAGTTAGCGACATTGAAAATATTAAAGATGGTTATGTAATTGAAAACGTTCAATGGTTACTTGCTGATGCTAATGGCGAAAATTGGAGCATTTGCGGAAACGCAACTACAAAAGATGGTTATTTCTATTATCAATTCTTAGATGACAACAATGAAGTAGTTGACGAATTCTTTGTTCATGTTGTTTATGACGTAGATTTTGTTGCATAAGATGTAACTAATAAAAATCCACCAGTTATCTGGTGGTTTTTTATATAAAGAACAAAGTCATACTTTAAAAAAACAATAAAAAAGCATGCAACCTAACACCGTCTAAATAGTAAATTTTTATTATTTCTTAAAATAGTCTACCTTTTTAAATTTGGTATTTTTTCCATTTTTTCTTTTTACAACTGATTTGCAAATATTCGGCTATCATTTTCTTATTTTTTTATTGTTACTATGTCTACATAAAATCCAAAACACTTAAAATCTCTATTTCTATATTAAATTTCATATTTGCCTATATTTAAAATTTCAATTTTGCATATTTTTGATATATTATTATACTGCTTTGCTCTTTTAAATACCTAATAAAACCACGCATGCATAACTTTGGTTGAATTGAACTTGGCATATGTAAATGGTCTGGGATAACTTCGGCTTGTATTATTTCAACTTTTTTGCATTCGCACAAACTTCTTAAAATTGCCCAATTTTCAATATCTTTTAACCAAAGTATATTTTTCTTCTATATTTGGTGCCAATACTATATAATATTTAAAATTACAAATCGCATGTTTTAAACTATTTATGTTTATCTATTTAAATATTTTTTGTTTTCAAATTTTTATTAAACTACAAAAAAAATTAACACAAAAGTAAAAATTTTATACATTACCGAATATAATTAAAATCCTAATTGTATAGTATTTTAAATAACAAAAAATGTCTTAATTATAAATTTAGACATTTTTTATTTTTTAATACAATTTATTTTTAACATAATTATAATTTAATACAAATCATCACACATTATCTAATTTTTTGACTGTTAAAGTTGCATCTCCATTTTCCAAAATGGTTATTGTTGCACCAGATGGATTAGTTGTTGAAGCAATAGCAAGATCAATAACATCATTTGCGTTCAATGTTGTTATAACAGAGCAAACGCAGTCGGCAACAAAAGTTCCTCCTGTTGCAGTTTCTAAAGCAGTTTTTTCCACTGTTGATTCATCGATGGGTGTTGAATTATTTCTTGCCGTCGCATTAAAGGTGAGTTCTTGTGTTGAATTAATTTGAACATGATAATTAATTTCATAATCACCTTGCTCTTGAACAGTTATTTGATTGGAACCTGTTGTACAATTATAAGTTGGCATTTCAGTATTTAATTCAACTTGAGTATAATTGTTTTCAGAAGTTAAAGAAGGTGTTTGAGTTGTATTATTATACAATCCTGCATAAGCATTTAAACCAACTCCCGTCGCACCTGTTGCACCTGTCGCACCTGTCGCTCCCGTATCACCTGTCGCTCCCGTTGCTCCAGCTGGTATGCCAAAATCAAATATAGCCGCACCAGATGTCCCTGAATTTGTTACAGTTGGTGAAGAACCTGCTTGTAATCCACTTACTGAGCCAACTGTTATGGTGGCAGCCGCACCAGTTGGACCTGTTGGTCCTGTTGGGCCTGTTGGTCCAGTTGGACCCGTTGGACCAGTTGGGCCTGTTGCACCGGTTACTCCTGTATCTCCTGTTGCTCCCGTATCTCCCGTCGCACCTGTTGCTCCTGTCGCTCCCGTTGCCCCAGCAGGTATGCCAAAATCAAATATAGCCGCACCAGATGTCCCTGAATTTGTTACAGTTGGTGTAGAACCTGGCTGTAAGCCACTAACTGAACCAATTGATATAGTTGCAGCCGCACCAGTTGGCCCCGTTGGTCCAGTTGGCCCAGTTGGTCCGGTTGGTCCTGTCGGTCCAGTTGGTCCGGTCGGTCCGGTTGCACCTGTTGCTCCCGTATCTCCCGTCGCACCAGTTGCTCCTGTTGCTCCCGTTGCCCCAGCAGGTATACCAAAATCAAATATAGCCGCACCAGATGTCCCTGAATTTGTTACAGTTGGTGAAGAACCTGGCTGTAAACCACTTACTGAGCCAACTGTTATGGTGGCAGCTGCACCAGTTGTACCTGTTGGTCCTGTTGGGCCTGTCGGTCCTGTTGGTCCAGTTGGTCCAGTTGGTCCAGTTGCACCTGTATCTCCTGTCGCTCCCGTTGCCCCAGTTGGTCCTGTCGCACCGGTTGCTCCTGTGTCTCCTTGCGGTATAAAAAAACTTAAATCTGCTGTTGAACCAACTCCACTTTGAACAACAGAAGCAGGTTCTCCCGCAGGCAAAGTGTTTGTTGCAACAACATCAACAGTAACAACTGTTGCACCAGTGGCACCTGTGGCACCTGTTGGTCCGGTTGGCCCTGTCGGTCCAGTCGGTCCAGTTGGACCGGTTGGACCGGTTGGTCCCGTTCTTCCAGCAATTCCA
The DNA here is from genome assembly GCA_944376905.1 of uncultured Clostridia bacterium. Lineage (GTDB taxonomy): Bacteria > Bacillota > Clostridia > Christensenellales > UBA1242 > UBA5489. Next base: position 25,709 of record CALWEA010000008.1, on the reverse strand, counting down.
GTTGCTCCCGTTGCTCCTCTTCTACATACTACACGTGTTGAGCAATTCGTATAGCGATTGCAGTAATTTTTATTACAATCATTTCCAAAAAAACTACATGCCATTTTTTCCTCCTTGAATAATTAAATTCAATTCATTTTATGTTGAATATATTTTTTTTGTTATTTTAATTAAAATACAGTATTAAATTTTATTAAAAAAATGTTTATGATATAAAATAAACACATTAATTTAAATTTTATTTTAAAATATTGCCATTTATATTTACATTAATAAATGTTACCATATGTATTTAATAAAAGTTAAACCCACAAAAAAAGTTTAAAGCAATAATTTTAATAATTGATAAATCAATAACATTTATTGATAAACCAATAAAATTTAAAGAAAATTAAATATTATCATAGATAAGAATTTTTATTAATATAATATTATTATGAAATACTATTTATATTCAAACGAAGATATTGTCATAGGAATCAATGGATTAAATCAAGAATTTCCAGCTGGCAAAACCCTATTGATACCCAACAATACTGTTGTAACTTTTTATCCTTTAAAAAAAGGATTATTACCTTTTACGCTTATTTGCTCCGCTAATAAACTTAATCAAAATAAAAATATAAAAACAACATCATATAAAGATTTTATTATAATTGAACCAGTTTTTTCAAAAATTTATTCACCTGATATTTTATTAGGAAAAAATTTTAAAAGTTTAACTGCGTGTTTAATTGGAAAACCTTATTGCTATTTAATACATGAAAATTTAAAAAATTACAAATTTGAATGTAAAGAGCATATAAAAAATTTTGAAATATATGAACAAAACAACACCATAATATTACAAGCAGATTATTACGATAATGACTACATAGTTGCTTTTCACAAAAATGAAAAAATTTTTTATGAATTTATTGGTAAAGTTGTCATAGAGAATCAACTGATAACAGTTATAAAAGATAAAGAAACATTTTCAAGACATGGAGAAATTTTAAAATTTGAAATAACCACAAACAAAATAAAACTTCTAAGTCAAGAGGGTATATATTTAAATGGCGCACCAGCAAATCACGCACCATTTTTAAATCACATCGCTTTTTTCGAGGCAATTAGAGAAAAAGATTATAAATTAGCAACAACATATTTAACAAACGAGTTACAACAACAACTAACCCCCTCACATTTTTCTTCATTTTTTGGTGAGTTCGACGAAATTAAACCTATAACTATTGGAGAAGAACACAAAATTGCTCTTATAAAAAATTTAACTCCTATAAGTGCAACAGCAAAAACCTATAAAATAGTTTTTAACAAAAATTTAATATGCGATATACTTGATTGTAATTAATTTTTCTAAATAGTTAATACTAAAAATTTAATAATATAAAATTAATAAGTAAAATAAATTATAAAATTAATAGTATAAACTTAATCAAATTTGTCAACAATCACAACAGGAGATTAAAATGAAAAAAAATACAAATATATGGAAAGATGAAGAAGTTTATACATTATTTAAATTTGTTGAAAAATTTAAAACAAACAATCAACCACTTCTTAAGGCTTTTGAATTATTTGCAAATGAATATAAAAGAAAAAAAAATAGTGTTAGAAATTTTTATTATTTAAAATTAAAAGAATTTGAAAAAAATCCAATTTTAGCACAAAAATTAAATATTAATTTAATTGCACATACAAAAACTGAACAAAAATTTTTTACTATAGAAGAAACTGAATTATCTATGAACAAAATCAATAGTTTATTAAAAAAAGGTTATTCTGTTCGCCGTGCTTGTCTTGAAGTCGCACAAGGAAATATCAAAGAAATGCTTCGCCTCCAAAACAAATATAGAAGTTTAAAATTAAAAAATAAAATCCATGATTGCTTTATAACAATAAAAAATAGCAGAAAACAATTGTTTGATAACAATTCTAAATTTCAACAAAAAACTTCCAACATACTTCAAATGCCAAATCGTAACAATCCTGTATTAACAGATGAAGAAATCAAAAGTTTATTTATGGGATTAGTTAATTTAGTTAAAAAAAGTGCAATAGAACAATTTGATAAAAAAATTTATAAACAACTTCAAGATGCTAATTTTGAGTTAAGAAAATCAATTAAAAATTTAGTAACAAAAGAACAAGAATATTTAAATCTACGAAAAAAATTTGATTTATTATCTAATGAACAAAATAAATTAAAAGAAGAAATAACAATTTTAAGAACCCAAAATGCAACATTATTATCCAATAATTTTGAAAAAATTAATAGTTTAAAAAAATACTTAAAATTAGCCAATAGCAATCCAAAACAAAACTCACAAAATTAATTTTATGGTTAAACAATCTAATTAAATAAAACAATTAAAGATATAATCTTATAACTGAAAAATTACAAAATAAAACAAATTATTTAAATTTTAGATAAAAATTGACATACTCTTTATGTTATTAAAATATAACATAAAGATTTTTTATTTGTAATAAAAATTATTAAAATTTTACATTAAATATAATAAAAATAAAAATTTAAATTTGCATATTTTTTTATTTTATCAATAAAAAGAAAATTATTATTAAATTTTAAAATTATAATTTTTTAATTTTAAAAATCAATTTAAAACCAAAAATTTTTTAAAATTTTCAAATACTGACTTATAATATTTATATTTTTCTAATCAATATCAAAAAGTAGAATTTTATAAAATTTTGATAATTAAAATAATTAAAAACCAAACATACAATTTCAAACAAAATTGATTTAATTCCTTAAACTTTGCATATTAATGATTAAGTTTAATATGATTATTAAACTATTTTTTATAAAAGATTTGAAATTTTGTTAAGAAAGTGCTATAATAATTCGTAATAGGAGTTATTATGGGTAAAATTGTCGCTTTTGCAAATCAAAAAGGTGGGGTAGGAAAAACAACCACCTGCATAAACCTTGCCGCTTATGTTGCAATAATGGGAAAAAAAGTTTTAATTTTGGATATGGACCCACAAGGCAACGCAACAAGCGGGGTAGGGATTGAAAAAAACAATAATATAAAAACAATTTACAATGTTATTGATGGAGATTGTTCAGTTAAAGAAGTTATAAGAAAAACTCATATTCCCAATCTAGACATCATTCCAGCAACTGTCGATTTAGCTGGGGCGGAAATCGACCTTGTTCAAATGAGTTCAAGGGAAAAAATAGTTAAAAATATCTTGGCTAGAATATTGGATTTGTATGATTACATAATGATTGACTGTCCACCATCATTAGGACTATTAACTGTTAACGCACTAACAGCCTCTCACTCTATTGTCATACCAATTCAATGTGAATTTTTCGCCCTAGAAGGTTTAAGCCAATTAATGAATACTATTAGATTAATAAAACACCACCTAAACCCTGCACTTGATGTTGAAGGTGTTATTCTAACCATGAAAGATAATCGTTCTAACCTAATAGCAGAAGTTAGTAGGGAAATAGTTAAATTCTTTGGAAAAAAAGTTTACACAACTTCCATTCCTCGAAATATCCGATTAGCCGAAGCACCAAGCCATGGCGAACCAATAATAACATATGATAAAAATTCTAAAGGTGCAGACGCTTATAAGGATTTAGCTGAGGAATTTTTACAAAGAAATAATGACAGTTATAAAAAAATAACTAAATTTTCAAAAATTGAAGTAAGGAGAAATGACGATGACAATTAAAAAAGGGTTAGGAAAAGGACTAGAAGCTTTACTTTCGATTTACGACGAAGAAAGTGCCCCAAATAGTAATATTTCAGAAAAACAGCCTGAAAACAACCAAATTAAAGAAAGTGATGTGGTTTTTTTACCAATATCAAATATTATTGTAAACCCTAATCAACCAAGAAAAAAATTTGACCAAGAAACACTCAATGAACTCGCAGATAGTATAAAACAACATGGCGTTTTACAACCAATCCTTGTTGTTAAAGCTGAAAACAACACATATATGATTGTTGCAGGAGAAAGGAGATTTCGAGCTTCAACAATTGCAGGCCTAAATCAAATTCCTTGTTTAATAAAAGATTTATCTGAAAGACAAGTAAAAGAAATTTCCTTAATAGAAAATCTTCAAAGAGAAGACTTGAACCCTATTGAAGCTTCTCGCGCCATCAAACAATTAATGGAGGAATATCATTTTACCCAAGAAATTGTTGCGGAAAGAATAGGAAAAAGTCGTTCAAATATTGCTAATTTATTAAGATTACTAACTCTACACCCAGAAGTATTAAAATTAGTTGAAGAAAACAAACTATCAGCCGGCCATGCAAGAGCATTGGTTGTAATAGAAGATGTTAATCAACAAATTAAGCTGGCAAATTATGTAGTTGAAAAGAATTTAAGTGTTAGAGAATTGGAAAAAATGGTTAAAGCATTAACCAAACCAAATACAACAATAAAAAGAAATGACAGCACTCAAAGTCCAGAATTGACAAGCTTTGTTGAAGAAATGCAAAGAGTTTTTGCAACAAAAGTCTCCGTTGTTGGCAACGATAATAAAGGGAGAATTTATATAGATTATTTTTCGAAAGATGATTTAGATAGAATTTTTGACTTAATTGAACTTATTAAAAGCAAACAATTAACACTCCAAGATTTAAGCAATTTTAATAAAAGAAAATAATTATAAAACAAAAAAACAACTTAAACAAGTTGTTTTTTTGTTTCACGTGAAACATTTAAATATATTATTTGACATTATTTAAAAAATAAACAGTCAAATACCAAACTTAAATAAAACTGATTATACTGATTATAAATTTTATTGCTTAAAACATAAACTCTCAAACCGCACCTTTTATATAAGAGTATTTAGATAATTATCTAAATATTTTGTTGCAAGCAAGCGTGTTTCACGTGAAACAATATAAACCATAAAAGTCCAGACCTTAAACATTGATTAAGATGTGTTTCTTATTTATCCTTTATTTTAACAACTTTTAAGTTTTTAATTTTTAAAAACAATCATACATTATAAAATCAAGTATAATTTTATTGTTTTATAATATTACCAAAACTTTCAATTAAAATTAATAAGTTTTTTATATAATAATTAACATTGTTTAAAAACAAAACAAAACAAAACAAAACAACAAATATAAAAAAAGAATTTTAATTTGTAATTTACAACACCGTTCTTTACATTCAAAACATTTTTATAAATTATTAAACTTAAAGAGTTTATAATGCAAATATTTAAATTTTAATTTAGCAAGTCTTTTATTTATTAATCGTTTTAATATTTTAAAAAGTTCAATTTATTTTTAGCATTCAAACATTTTTTACCTTATAATATTACACAACATACTTTTTTAATATTATAAACACAGTAATCTTTAATTTAATAATTTAAATTTTTAAAAAGATATATTTACTAAAATGAAGTTATAACAACTATTTTTACACAACAAATTTTTTATTAATTGTTTATTATAATGTATATTATATGAATTATTTTAAAAAATTAATTTATATAATTTAAAATGTATTTAAAAATTATTTTAATTACAAAAATAAAACCATTTTATAATTACTGTATAATTTACAAACAATAACACAGCACTATTAATAATTTAACAATAATTCACAAATAATTAAATAATAATTAATAAATATAAAGCATTAATTTTACCAACATTGAAAAACGTTAAATTTCTTATATTTAACACAGATTCAAAAATAAAATTTATGTTTTTAATATTAATAATTTCATCGACTTTTGCTTTTATATATTATTATACATTTTAATTTATTATTTAATTTATCCGCTTTACTAAAAATATTTTATAAATGTTTCTTCTTTTACATTTCTTAAACAATCATTAAACCAACTTACATTAAACACAATTGTTTTACAATATGTATTTAGATAAATATCTAAATACATAAAATTGTTTATTATACAAATAGTAATATATGCATTATTGAGTTATTATATTATAACTAAATTTTTTTAATACAATTTTATACACTTTCTTTTATCTTTTGATTTTTTTTGATGTTTTAAAATTTATTTTTTAGTTGATATTTTATTTTATTTAAGGTATATTAATAATTAGAAACTTTTTTGTGTTTGATTATTTATTGCTTTGTTGATGGAGGTTTGTATGCAAGCAACTTTAATAACTATAATTCTTGATGTTCTTTTAGCCATGTTTATTCTTTTGGGGTTTTTATGGGGTGTTGCAAGAGGAGTTAAAAAAAGCACGTTACGAATAGCTTTGTTTTTGCTCTTCGTCGGTATTGCTGCTATTATTTCTGGGTCCGTAACATCAGCCGTATTAAATTTACAGTTGACTATTGATGGAAACAAAATTGGTATTTCACAATATATCTTAGACCAAATATTACAAATTCAAGAAATTAAAAATATATACGATTCAAGCGAGGCTGTCAAAACGCTTGTCCAACAACTTCCAGTTGTTATTTTAAATGTTTTTGTTTTTTTGGTTTTGATGATTATTAGTAAATTTGTTAGTTGGCTTCTTTTTGTTATAATTTCAAAAATTGTATTTAAAAACAAAAAACCTTTAAGCAAATTTGGTGAGAAAGTTTATACCGTTAAAGATAATCAACCTGTTATTTTGACAGAAGTTAAAGAAAACAAACATCGCTTTTGGGGCGGTTTAATAAGCGCTTGTCAAGCATTAGTTTTTTTATTTCTTTTAATGCTTCCTTTTAGTGGAGTTGTTAATTTGGTTAATAATTTAACAACACAAACTCAGTCTTCTTCCTCTTCATCTTCCACTTCTAACGATTCAACATCAAATAATCAAGCACAAACAACTCTTTCCGCCAACAATTCTTATAATTTCAATTCTAACACTTTTTCTTTAAACAATGAGTTTAATACAATTAACAGTTTAACCCACTCTAATATTAATTCTTCATTTGAATATAATTCTCCATCTCACCTCTTTGTTGATAATCTAAATAGTAATATTTTGCAAAATTCTAGTTCACAAACAAATGTAGAATTTTCACCATCCTCAAAAGAAATTCGTTCTATAATTGGTGAAGAGTACCTTTCTTATTTTCAAGCGTATTCAAAAGGTATTCCTTCAATAATTTTTGGGATTGGGGGATTTGATAGTGCCTGCTTTGATTCTTTAACCCAAACAACAATAAACAACGAAAAAATTATTTTAAGCAATGAGTTAATTTCTTTTGCCAACACCTTTGACAATATTTATTATCTTTTAGAATTAGACTTTACTTCACCTGAATTTAGTTATAAAACTTTAGATTTTAATAAATTGGAAACCGCCATTAACTCATTATTTCAATCCGGTATTTTTCGCTCTATTGGTTGCGATATTTTAAATTATTTAATTGATGACGCAATAAAAAGCGGAAAACTTGATGACCAAGTTTACGCTAACGAATTAAAAGAACTTTTACAAATTGTTGAAAACAGTTGGAAAGATGAAAACGCTACAAATAATTTAAAAAATGATTTATTGGCAAGTGTAACATTAATGAAGGTTTTGTGCACAAGCGGATTGGCTGATATTGTTATCGACAACACATCACAAAACAATCAAACCGAACAAATTTTTGAATTAATAAAAAAAGATAATGGAAAATTAATTGATGATGCCCTTAATGGACTTTTTCAATCTAACACTTTAAAAAATGTTTTAGTTGGCGCTCTCAATATTGCAATTGACAACCTTGAAACAACTTTATTAGATTTTATAAATAAAAATTTGTCAAAAGACACTCAACCTTTGGAATCTGTTCAATTAGACAAAATTAAAAGTTCAACTATTAATTGGAACAATCTAGCAACTGATCTTAAAAACATTTTATTGTCTTTGGCAGAAATCTATTCTCTTTCATTAGAAAATAATGGGGTTCAATTCTCTTTTGCAACTTATGATGTCCCTTCTTATATTTCACAATTTGCCAATTTAGCCAACGCCACTTCAAATGCTCAATTTTTACAATCAACCATTAATGGCAACAACATCTATCATCAAATTTTAAATTATCTAAATAAATCTCAATATAGTAAATATGTTGATTTTGAATTATTTAAAAATATATCATGGAATTCCGATTCTCAAATATTAATTGATTTTTATAACTCTATTAAACCGCTTTTAATTTATTTTGAAAGTAATTCTAACAACAATACCGCTTCCAGTCAATTAAATAACAGCGAGAACAATTCATCAAACAATCAAGACAATTTCTCTTTTAAAACATTTGATTATTCATTATTTAATAATACATTCGACAGTTTATTCAACACAAATCTTGTTAAAGTTTTTAAAATAAACATTTTGGAAGAAATTAATACACCTTCAAATTCAAATTCTCCTAAAAATATATTAGATAATGTTATCAACTATTTGTTAGAAAATTATAATTTCGTTTATGAAACAAAAACAGAACTTAAAGATATTTTTAGTGCTCTAAAAATTGTTGGAGAAAGCGGTGCAATTGATATGATAATAGAAAATGATAATTCATATATGAGCGACGCTATAACTTATTTAAGTCAGACCCAAATAGGAGAAACTAAAAATCAATTAGAAATTGCTATTGGACATATATTTAATACCAATAGTGCAAAATTATTATTTGTTGACTTAGTTAACTCTTGGCTAGAAAGTATTGAACAAACGGGAGAAAATTTAGGAAGAGTTGATAAAAATCTTTCTTGGAGTGGCTGGAACGCATTCAAGTTTGAAATGGAAAATATTTCAAATAACATATTAAATGCTCTTAACAACGTTGAAAAAACAGACCAATCTAATATTTTAGATGACGCAACCTTATTTATTAATAGCAAATTTACTGAAACATCTTTATATTTAGGTGATGTTTTGGATATTTTGGCAACTTCTAATTTCTTGAAATACACAAACAATCAACAAACATATTCAATATACGATAATTTAATAGTTAAATTATTTGGTGATGTTTTTACGTTGGATGAAGCATTGTCAAATAACTATACCTCTGATTTTTGGAAAACAGAATTTTCAAATTTGGCACCAGCACTTATTCGTGCAAACGAATTAACCATTATTCATGAAGGGAAAGAGAAAACTTTATTAAAGGCTATATTTGAAACAAATGATATTAAATATGTGCTTGAAAATTCAGGACTTGAAGATAAAGACGTTGAATTAATTTTTAACGCTTTATTAAATAGTAAACTTTTCAAAGGACAAGTAACCGATGCTATAAATTTGATAAACAAAGAATTAATTCAATTAGTTGACCCTCAATACGCAGATGACCTCAATGGCATCGCTGACGCCTTGCAAGATGAAAATCAAAAACAAGATATTGTTGATGTTGTTAACTCCGCAATAAAACTTAGTAGTTTAACAAATATTGAAGATATTAATTTGGAAACACAAGGAGAAACTTTGTCAACATTGTTAGACACTATGCAAAACAATAGCAATTCAGAAGGTATTTTTAAGGATGCATATAACGCAATAACAGACTTTATTATTTCACCATCACAAAACCCAACTATTAACGCAATATCAGAAGTTATAAATAATCCTGAAAATAATGTTGGAACCGATGCCTCAAATTATAACTGGGCCGAGATTATTAGACTCGCCAATATCAAACTAGGTCAATAATTAAACAAAATATATTATTTACTTGAATGTTCAAACTATTATTATAATATCCTATATTTATTTTCAATTTGTCTTTTATAATAAAAAATTATTTAGACTATTTAAAAAAAATAAAAAATTTAATAAATTTAATATAAGCATTAATATTATCATTAAAATTATAGTTTAAATTTTTAATTAAAATATTAAAATAAAATAATAATAAAATAATAATAAAATAATAATAAAATAATAAAAAAAATAATAAAAAATAATAAAAAAAATAATAAAAAATAATAAAATAATAAAATATTAAAAAAATAATAAAATAATAAAAATATTAAAAACATAAAAACAACTGAAAAATTTATGGAAAAAACAAAATGAGTGAAAACCTTGAATTTTATCACGAACCAATAATGCTAAATGAAATTGTTAAGGGTTTAAATTTAAAACCCTTTTCTATTGTTGTCGATTGTACATTGGGAGGTGCTGGACACTCCTTTGAAATTTTAAAATTTATTCCTAACGGAAAATTAATTGGAATTGATAAAGATGTTGAAGCAATAAATTATAGTCAAAACAGATTATCAAAATATTCAAATGTTGTTTTCGTAAGAAACGATTTTAAAAATTATAAATCCATTTTGTCTAAACTTGAAATAAAAAAAGTCGACGCCATATTAATCGACCTTGGTGTTAGTTCCCATCAAATTGACACCCCCTCACGAGGATTTAGTTTTAGATTTGACGCTCCCTTAGACATGCGTATGGATACATCTCAAAAATTAACCGCTAAATTTGTTGTTAATAATTATTCAAAATCTGAATTAATTAAAATATTAAAAATTTATGGTGAAGAAAAATTTGCCAGTCTTATAGTTTCAAACATAATAAAACATCGCTTAATTAAGCCAATAGAAACAACTTTTGAACTTAAAAATATTATAGAAGAGTGTTTACCTAAAAAGATAATTTACAAAAGTAATGGTGCTTCAAAAAAAACTTTTCAAGCATTGCGAATTGAAGTTAATAGTGAATTGTTCGGCCTAGAATCTGCTATTCAAGATATGATTGATAGTTTAAATCCAAAAGGTAGACTTGCTGTTTTAAGTTTTCATTCATTAGAAGATCGTATTGTAAAAAATATTTTTAAATATAATGCAACCGGTTGCATATGCCCACCCAATATCCCATTGTGTGTTTGCAACCACAAAGCGTCTGTTAAAATTATAACTAAAAAACCTTTAACAGCATCAAATTTAGAACAAACAAACAACCCTAGGTCTACAAGTGCAAAATTAAGAATTATTGAAAAACTATAAAATTTTAAGATGTTATAAAACTTTAATAAATTGTTCTTAAACATTAAGTTTAAAAATATTTAATTCAAGTATTTAAAAAAATTAAATTTATATTAATTAATTAATTATTTTTTATTATTAAAAAAAATTATATTTATTAAATTTAATTTTTATTATATTTTTATTTATTTTTTATTGGGCTATTTCTTGTTATATAATTATTTGACTTTTAACAATTAATTTTAGACTTTTATTTTTTGTGATTTTCCTTAATACATAATGATAGAATTTAACTATTATACTTTAAAAAAATATTTCAATTAATTATTGAAATATTTTTATTTAAACTAATTTCATGCATTTTATAAATTTAACAAATTTTTTTATTACCTTTAAATATTATTATTGATAATTATAATATGTTGGATTTCATTATCTATTTGACCATTATCAAATGACAAACCTATAATTATTTTAGATAATGTTTCATCGTTCTTGTTTGTCAAATTATTTAAATTTTTTAATGTTAAATTTAATTTATTAAAAGTTAAAAATGTTGGTTCTCCAATAACCATTTGATTTGTATCGCTAATAACAAACGCCTTAATTTTTAATCTAGCAATTTCATTATTCTCATAAAGAAAAACATTAAACGTTATATCGTTAATATTTTTATTTAAATTAACAAAACTAACATAATCAACGGTTGTTATTTCACAAATATCTTTTGTTAAAGATGTATCTACTTTAAATTTATAAACTGAATTATTATTTATTTCTTCTTCAAATAAAATCGAATCAAGAACAACATATCTAATCAATATTTCGTCATTCCATTTAATTTCACCACTACCAACTTTTAAGGGCAGTATTTTCATATTTTCTATTTTTATAAATTCAGCATATTCAAATACTGGATTATTAGCATATTTAGGATAAATTTTATAATCTAAATTTATTCCATTTTTATCAACTAAATCTAAAACCACATTACTATTTAAAACTTCAACTGTTTCTGCTTCAATACCTTTAATTTTAAATTCTAGATTAACAATATCATCATTTAAATTGTTAAGCAAAATATTTAAATTAGCGTTGCCTATTCCACATGCCGTTATTAAGTTCTTTTCAATATTTAAATTTTCATCTTTTTGATATGTTAAATTGTCTAAGTATATTTCTTTATTATTATAATAAAATTTGATATAAAATTGTGAAACATACCCATTATTGAAAGCATCTTCACGCTTTGTTAAATCGTCAACAAAATATAATACATATTTTTCATTATCTTCTTTTAAAATAACTTCTTCATTAGTGTAAACATTATAGAATTTATAAGTAATATCTTTTTGATTTTCTTGGACCTGATAAACCTTGCTAACATCATAACCATTTTGACTTGTTAAAGAAAAAACAATTTGAGTTCCACTGTTAATATAAAAACTTACATCAATTTCCTTTTCTCCATAATCTATGTTTAATATTATAACATTTGAAGAAACTACAACTTGAGGATTTACAAAATTCTCACCAACTGTTAATATTTTCAAATTATACTTTTCAAATTCATTATTGTAGTTTTTGCCAGAAAACAATTTCTCATTAGAAATATTAAAACTAACATTTTCAGCAAACGACGAATTTAATTGTTTAGAGTTGTTATTAAAAACGAAAAAACAAATAGTTGCAACTATTGCTAACATAAAAATTCCCGACGCAATTATTTTTTTCATAATAAAATCCTATACAAAAAATTAAACTACGAAATTTTATCAAAAAAAATTAACTAAAACAAACGATATATTGTTTTTTGACAAATTGTGTCGAAATTTGTTTTTTTAATGTATTTTTATAAAATTATGAATAATAAAACACCATTTATGCGAACATACGTTCTTAAATTAAACAAAAAAAAATCTTCCACTAAAAAAGTAGAAGACTTGAAAATGGCTCCCCAATTCTTTTAGAATAAGAACAGAATTATTTTCAACAGAGTTTAAAATATCTTCTGTCAACTCTGTTGGAGTGCCATTTACCGATAAAATGTAAGTTATTCTTTTGTTTCCGTCAGGTAAATCATAAAGATATACTGCGACAACAAAAGTTGAAATCAATGACCTACGAATATGTAAATCGTTTGGGTTGCCTTTTCTTAATTTGTTTAAGAAGAAAATCACTTGTTCTTCGTTTAACATTATGCCTACTTTGTTGCTTTCTATTGCCAGTTGAGCTTCAAGCTCTTTTTTATTTTCTATTGTTTCACTTAACTTGCTATATAAACCTTGTCTGACTTGTTCAATAGGACATTCAGCTACAGCTTGCATAAGGTTATTTATTTCTTTTTCATAGTCTTTTAGTTGTTTTCTAAGCAAATTAATTATTGAGGTATCTTTATTCATCATTGAAGCTTTTACGCATTCTTTTGCAATAATCTCGATATTTTCATCTGTTAATATTTCATAACACTTTTTAACAACCAAATCTTCTATCCAAAGTTTATGTGCATATTTCTTTTTACATAGTTTTTTAACATTATTCTTGCAAGCATAATAATAATGTTTTTTACCACTTGCAGAGCTTCCACAATATCCAGTCATCATAGCTTTACAATGACCACAAAATAGTTTTGAGGTTAATAAATATTCTTCGTGTGCTTTTGTTCTTGCTCTGAGCTTTTTATTTTTCTCTAAAATATCTTGCACCTTATTAAATAGTTCATCATCAATAATTCTTGGTATTCCGTCTTTTATTTCAATATCTCCATAATGATAAGTGCCGATATACTTTTTATTTGCCAAAATATGATTTATTGAGTTTTTGCCAAATGGTTTATTATAACCAGTTTTAATATGTCTATCATTTAAATATTTTACAATTTCAACAATGGTGCTTCCTTTGGCATACATTAAGAATATTTGTTTAACAACATTTGCTTTTTCTTCATCTACAACATAGTTTTTATCAATAACTTTATATCCATAGGTTATTTGACTGCCTGTATATTGACATTTTTCAGCCATAAGTCGCATTCCTCGTTTTACTTTCTGGGATAGCTCTTTACTAAAATATTCAGCCATACCCTCTAAAACGGACTCTAAAATTATGTCGCTTGCATCACCACTATTAACATTCTCACGAGCTGATATAACCCTAACACCATTCTTTTTAAGCTTGTGTTTGTTCATAGCACTATCTTTACGATTACGAGCAAATCTATCAAGCTGATAAACCAATACTGCTTCAAAGTTCTTTTTCTTGCTATCTTCAATCATTCTTTGAAAGTCTGGACGGTCATCATTTCTTCCTGTCATAGCTCTGTCTATATATTCATTGATAACAGTATAGCCATTTTTTTGAGCATATTCGTGGCAAACTCTTAATTGTCCCTCAATACTTTGTTCTGTCTGTTTGTCGCTCGAATACCTTGCGTATATAACAACATTCATTACTACACCTCTTTATTCCTTTTTAATTGTCTTAAACCATCTTCAATCTGCATAAGTATAATATTTTCCATTTTATCTCCATCTATTAAATAGGTCTTGCCGTTATAAGCTTCTATTAAATCATTTGGTATTGCAGAGTAGGTTGTTTTATTGAATTCTAGATATGAGAGAATTGAGTCTAAAACTTTTAAACCACCAATGTTTGAATTAAGTAAAATGTTGATTGCTTTTATATTACTTTCATTATTTACATTATCAACACTTAGATTTTTAATTGACTCATCGTTTAAACCTATAAGTTGGCTTATTTTCTTGTTGTAAACATCAATATTTTCAATATCAACTAGTCCCATTAAATAGTCAATACTAACATTGAAAAACTTTGCAATCAAACATATTTTTTCTGCATTTGGCAAAATTGAACCATCTGCATACTGTGAAATAGTTTGTCTTTTTGCGTGTAAATAGTCAGCTAGATTTTGTTGGGTTAAACTTTTGCCATTCATTTGCTTTTGTCCTAACAAAGCTCTAAATCTTGTTGCAAAAACTCCATTCCAGCCCTTAATCTCTTGACTTGCTTCTTTTGTCTTAATCATAAATATTTTCCTCCTAACTTGCATTTTAAAAAAATTTTTATTTTATATTGACTTTTCCATTCGCTTGCTCTATTATAATAATAGCAAGCAATCGGGAGATTGTCAAGCGAAAATAAAGAAATGGTTTCGCGCTTGTGAATTTTTTTATAAAGGAGGTTTACAGCAATGAATAATAATAGAAATCAGACAATCATCTCTGATGACAATCTTATTAGTGAAGTTCGCAAAGCTTACTATAAAGATTGGAGAGCTAAAAATAAAGATAAGGTTAAACAACATAACCTTAACTTTTGGAAGAAAAGGGCTCTGTTTAAAAAGTCAGTAGATGACACAGAAAATAAGCAAGGATAAATCAAAAGAGTTTGCATTACAAATTTATGAGCTCGTTCCACAATTTTGCCAAGATAATTTGCAAGAGTATATGTTATTTTTGCAAGGAAGAGCTGATAAAAGCGAGAATGCAAAAAAAGAATTAAATAAACTAAATTTAAAAAAAAGGAGATAAAAAAATGGTAGAAATTAAATATAGTGCTTCAATGCACTATCAAGCAGGTAGAAATACAATACTTATAAATCTGCCTGCAAAATTTATTAAAGATACAGAATTTAAAGCCTCTCAGACAATATATTTTTATGAGAGAGATAATAAAATTTATTTATCTCTCGTTGAACCAATTTTTAAAGATTGCTACAAAAGGAATGTTCAAACTTTTAGAGCTGGCTTCTATAAAAAAGTCCCTTTACCTATTCAATTACGAAACAAATATATTATTAAAAATAATCAAAAAATTACTATGACCCAAAAAGACAAAATAAACTATTTGATTGAATTTGAGTATCCTTTAATTTTAAGGGACAAATATTTAAAAGAACGCACAGAGTCTGTTGTCGAAGAAATAGCAAAAGTTGAAGCTTATTTAACTGAGCTAAAAAAGGAATATAATTACAAAGGAGAAAATTGATATGTTTGTAGGACAAAGACTGTTAGGAATAACAAGGGATTTTTGGCGAGTCGAAGATGAAGAATGCGAATATAATGGCAAAAGTGGTTATGATGATGAAAATGGAAATCCTGTTTTTTATGAACCTGCTTATTATGTTTGTTCTTTATTTAAAGTTGCAAATGGAACAACTTTTATCAATATCCCAAGACATTTTTTAAATCAAAATCCACCAGATAATATTTACTTCTGCATTGACGAAAAGAAACATAAGCTCTATTTATCATTTATTGAACCAAGACCTGAAGTGCCTGCTTTCTGTAGGACATTGCAAAAAGCCGGTAAAAATGCTTGTCAAATAAGATTACCTTTTCCACGAGAACTAAAAGGAATATTCTTTCCTGATAAATATCTTAGAATGACTCTAACTGAAGAAGAAAAAGATTTATTTCTATGTAAACTTGAATGGGAAAAGCCAAACATTGCAGACTATGTTAAGCCCCCAAAAGTCTATGACGGAGACTAGAAATAATTTAAAAAACAAAAACTCTATGACATATATTTATTCCTACTACATATATGTGAATATTTTATATATATGTATTTAAAAAATAAGTATAATTAATTATAGTAGTATATTTATTTATACTTAATAATAAATAAAAACTGAGGTGTAAGCGAAAAGTTTACACCTCAGTTTTACTTTTTATATAAATTCATAATTGCTTCTTTTTGATATGGAGATAATGTTTTTAGAAAATCCAAAGTTTGCTTATCAATTTTATATTGATTTATATCTTCTGAAAAGAATTCTGCAGGGGTTGAGCCACAAGCTTCTATTATATCTAACAAAACTGATAAAGATGGCTCAAATGTTGTTTTCTCACTCTCTAATAGGTGAATATAACTTGCATTCTTTCCAATCATCAAACTTAAAGCACGAGCCGACAAATTGGCACGAGTTCTGATTATTCCTATTCTTGCTACAATTTCCTTTAATTCCATAAATACTAAGCTCCTTATGTATATAATTTTATCAATTTGGGAGCATTAGCTATATTTGACACACAATACAATATTATCCGATATTAAATAAAATATTTAATAACATTAAATACTATTGCAATAAAAACACATTTATGATATACTTTATTATATATTGGAGGTTTGCAAATGAAGAATAAAATAATAAAGCTAAGTGTATTACTTGTAATTCCACTTATAATGCTTTGTTTCGTTTTTACTGGTTGCTCAAATGGTAACAATAATAATGATAATCAAGAAACGCAAAATGATAATCAAGAAACGCAAATAGAAGTTTCTAGTGTATTGTCAAAAATACAAGATAGGACTGGCAATTTTAAAATCACAGGAATTGGTAATTTAGATAATGAAGAATTAAACTATCATAGAATTGTTAATTTGACATATCAAGTCAATTCTGTTGGCTCTTATGCTTATGATAAAAATGACAATCTGCACGACAATACAGAAAATTGGTATAACGAATGGTATTATTCACATAGTTATAATGAAGCTTATCATAGAACAAGGACAGAAAGCTCTGTTTGGGGCAAGTGCAGTTATCAAACAACGACAAATACTAATGCTTTTTTATCTGACGCAGATTTTAGACAAATTACAGAAGATATGTTTTTAAACGAAGAGTATAATGTTTACATATTAAAGAACCCTTTAAATCTTAATCCTTTATGGGACGGCTGGATAAACACATTAAGTTATTTAAAAATAGAAGCAAAAGAAAATGGTGCAAGTGTTGTTTTTAAGGGCTCAGGAAACATAAATACAAATACCATTGTAAATGCTGAATTTAATTTTGAAATTGAATACAATCAAGGCTGGTTTAGTTATCCTGAGTGGGCTCACACTCCAAGAATATACAATCTAACAATTGATAAAAATGGAAAAGGAACTGTTACAGGTGGTGGAAATTATGAAGAAGATACTGAGGTAACAATAACAGCAACAGCTTCTGATAATTATTATTTTTATGGTTGGCAAATTGGAAATCAACTTATAACACAAAGCACTTATACATTCAATATGCCATCAAGCAATTTAACAATAACAGCAATATTTTATGAAAAGCAACAATATACAATACACTTGTCCAAAACTGATGGTGGTTGGGTAAATGGTAGTATGGTTTTAACAACAATGCAAACAAATAAAAGCTCATCATTTCACATAGATGAACTAGTAAATTTGCACGCAAATGCTTCTTATGGATACACTTTTGCAGGTTGGTATGTTGAAGGTCGATTTTTCAGTTCCAACCCAACCCTTGCTTTTTATATGTTAGACAGAAATATGAATATACAAGCAAGATTTATTGCAGAATAATGAATTACTATAAATCAAGTGCTATTGCTCTTGATTTTTTTTGATTAATTGTAGAAAATTACTCTCTTTTATGTTATAATAAAGAAAATAAAATAAAGCATAAGAGGAGTTTAGCTATGAATCAAGCAGAAATTAAGGAATTATTGTTAGAATGTAATAGACAGGTCGATATAATAACAAGTACTATAAATTCTATTAAAAGTATAAACTGGGATAATGATAATATTGAAAAATTTTGTGAGGAAAAACAGATATCTTTTAACAGCTCATATTTGGCTCAGCCAGATATACAGCAAGCCATAGATAAAATAAAAACTTATTCGTTCGATGATTTGGAAAGAGTTTTGACAAACTATAAAACAAAAAATGATAACTTGGTTAAAGAATTATCTAGCTGGGAATATTATAATCAGCAATATAGAACTTATGTAGAAAGTCAAACTAAAAATTTTATTCAACAACTGTCTAATCATTTTAATATCACTCAAAACATAAATTTAAGAGCATATTTTAATAACATCTCAACAGGTTTTCAAATAATAAATAATAGTATAAATTCAAGTATCGACCAACTATATGAACATTTTAAGTATGGCAACAAAAATTATGTTATATTTGGAAAAAACGGGGCAGGAAAAACAACTCTTTTAAATCAAATAGCGAATGGCATTTTAAATCAAAATTCGTTTGTTATACCTGCCAATAGGTCTTTAAAGATAACCCAGAACAATGATTACTATCATCAGGATTTAAAATTAAATCAAATTTTTCAAAACGATTTAGCGATGTTATACTTAACAGATGAGTTAAGAGAAAGGTCTTTAAAAGAATACGAGCAAGGTTTACCGAAAATCAACAATATTCAAGAAAAGTTTAAAAATATCTTCAATGAATTAGGATTGGAAAGATTTGTGGAGTTAGAAAAAAACTTGTTGTTTTTAAAGGCTGAAAATGAACCATCGCATTATTCTTTGTTTAGTGGGAGTGATGGCGAAAAGGCAGTAATTTTTATGATTCTTTCAATTCTTTTACTACCACCTGATGCTTTCGTTTTTATTGATGAACCTGAATTGCATTTAAATGGTGCTCTTATGCAAAAATTGTTTAATCAATTAGAAAATGAAAGACGAGATGTCAAATTTATTTATGTAACTCATATTATTAATTTTGTTGAAAGCAGAAAAAATGTTGAACTAATTTATTTGGAAAAGACGCAAAAGTACAATAATTGGAAATTTAAAAACATTAAGGAATTTGATAATGCTGACATAGATATGATTCTTGGTATAGAAGGCACGCAAGATGATATAATTTTTTGTGAGGGAAATAACCAAACTTCTATTGACCATAGAATACTTGATTGTATATATGATGATTGTTTTATAAAACCAGTTGGTTCGTGCGAACTAGCAATCAATAACACAAAACTATTACATAGCACAGGAAAGTATAGTTTTTTGAGAAGGAAAGCTTACGCAATTATTGATAATGATTTTAGAACCGATGAAGAAATTCAGAAACTATGCGAAGATAATATAAAAGTTTTGGAATACAACGAATGGGAAAATTTATTATTATGTGAAGATATAATAACTTATGTAAATAGTAGAACCTCTAATCGTGATATTGAAGAGATTAAAAGAAATATTCTAGTCTTAATAAGTAATAGAAGAACTGCAACAATGAACGATTTTATAAATAAAAAGTACAAAAAGATTATTGAAGTAAATAAACTAAGTTATGAAAACCTCGATAAAAAGTTAGAAGAAACAAACACACAGAACAATGAGAATTTAAAACAAAGTTTATCTGAATACGAATCATTATTTGATAATTATGTAATGGCTAATAATTATGAAGCTTTAATCAAGATTGTGCCTGCAAAATGCATATTTAAAGAAAGCTCAAAATTGTTAGGATTTAGTGACAGTAATGCTTACATTGATAGAATAGTTGTTTTATTAAAACAAGACCGCACATTTAAAGATTTAGTTAAGAGTAAAATAAATTTAATAAGAAATTAAATTTACTAGACGATAGCAACAAAAGAGAATAGTGTATATATATACTCATACTGCGAGAAAGGACAATTTTAAACCCTACCCCCAAGTATTCATTAACTCTTTTGTTGCTGATAGTGGTTATATAAACTTTTATAACACAAAAACGAGCTATTGATATAAAATAGCTTTTTTCTTTTATGGGACTCTGTCCCAAACCCTGAGGCTCTAAGGATAACTATTTTGGTGTAGTTTGAAATCAATCACAATATTTGTTTATCCTTGTCGCCTTGATTTGATTAGCACAATCCAAGAACCTGTCAAGGTTGTTTTGCTAAAAAGCAAACTCCACCTTGACCGAACCTTTAAGGCTTGTGCTTTTTGTTTGAGCAGGCGACGAGGATAACAAAACAAATACAACTAACAAAAAAGCGATAGCTTATTGCCATCGCTTATTTTTGTCCTTATTGCTCCAATAC
The DNA here is from genome assembly GCA_944376905.1 of uncultured Clostridia bacterium. GTDB lineage: Bacteria > Bacillota > Clostridia > Christensenellales > UBA1242 > UBA5489. Next base: position 4,953 of record CALWEA010000008.1, on the reverse strand, counting down.
TTTCTAGCTCTTTCAGTTCGTCCGTCTTGGTGCAACTCGTGTTGTGGAATTATATAAGAAAATGCAAAACAACTCTCAAAATAGTAAAAATTATTAGCGTTTGTTCTTATATAACTGATTTGGCTCCCCGGGTAGGGCTCGAACCTACGACCTGCCGGTTAACAGCCGGATGCTCTACCACTGAGCTACCGAGGATCATGATAGTTTAATTTAATTAAACACTTATTTTTTAGATAATAAAATTTACAATCGAACTACAACCTTATCTAAAACAAGTATGATAATATCACATATTTAAAATATTGTCAAGAATATTTAAAAAAATTTTTATTATTTTTTTATTTAAATTTATTTTTAAAGATACAGTATAAAAAATTTTTTATTTGTTTTTATTAAATATTGAAATTTATTTTAATTTATGATATATTGTAAACATTCAAATAAGGGAAAAAGTTAATGGATTTAATTAATTTTATTGATAATAGTGAATATGTTTTTTATAACAACGAATTTTGTAAAATAGATTATGACACACAAAAACAACAATATTGTTTTATTAACGGAAATATTGTTCCAACTCAATTATTATTAATAAATGATAAACAAAATTACTTTTTGTTAAGTGTTCTTCTTCATTTGCAAAATCTTCAATATAAAAATCAACCAAATAAAGAAAAGAGATTTGATTTTAGAATGAAGTTTGCAAATTTATCAAACCTACATTCTGCATATCAAAATTTAATTCAAAATTATTTTTATAAAAATACTTTAAACGATAATGTAGAAATTTCAAAACTTTTTCATTTTATTGACAAAACTTTTGACAATTTATTGAACAATAATCAAACTTTTTCTTACGCAAAATCCTCAACTCCAACTAAACAAAAACACAATAAAAAAAGTGGTGATGATTTTAAATTAGATAATAGTATTGAACCATTCAAACATTTTAATTATCACACCGCTCGTTATTGTATTTTAACTTCAATTTTTCAAAATTTTTCAACTATTTGCTCAATTTCTGACACAAAATTTGATTATGCAAAATCTTATAATTTTAATAATTGTTCTAAACATGTTATATGTCAAAACATTGTAACTAATGACTTTTGTATTTTTCCAATTATGCAATATGATTTATTTGGTAGTATGGAGGTAATATGGCAACTATTAAAATTATACAGAACAAAAGATTTTTGCTTAACATTAGATGCTTTTAATGGTGGTTCCAACAAATATAAAAAGATATTAGAATTATTTAAAAATTGCGAACTCCTTAAAAAAGAAAATCAAATAAGTAATATAGTTCTTAATCATTTGCCAAACTCTTCCCCAACTTTAACTTCTTGCAAAACAGATATGCTAACTTTAGATTATTAAATATATTAAATAAATAAGAAAAAAATATCTATAATATAAAATTAGAGTATACATAATTTAATAAATTAATCAATAACAATTATTAATAAAAAAAGTAATATAACATTCATAAAAAAATATCCAACTTAATGTTTGGATATTTTATTTTGATAAAAATCATCAACAAAACCAATATTATAAAATTTAAAATCAGTTTTAAACAGTCTTTTTTCCAAAAACTTTTATGGTGCAAGTGGTGGGACTTGAACCCACACTCTTTCGAACACGCCCCTTAAACGTGCGCGTCTGCCATTCCGCCACACTTGCATAATTTTTTAATCTTTATTTACTCTATTTACTTATTAATTGTTACAAAAAAATATGTAACTCGTTTTTAAAAGTTAACTTTTTCATAATAACTTTTTGAAAACATCTAAGTTTATAACGTTTTTTTTTATTTGTCAAGAGTTTATTTAAATTTGTTTTTTTACATAATGTATTTATCTTAAATTTTTTTATCTTAAATTTTTTATTTTAACCTTTTTTTATTTTAACCTTTTTTTATTTTAACCTTTTTTTATTTCAAATTTTTTTTAAATTTAATTTATTACTTATATAGTTTTATGTTGGATAATTAAGATAAAATTTTTAGTTTTTATTATACTTTTCGTATAGTTTTTATTTTTTATTACTTAAATTCTAATTTTTTTTAAAATAATGTTGTCATTAAACATTTTTTAATTTAAAATATATGTAAGATTTTGTCGATTTAATTTATTGACTTAAATATTGATAAATAATTTACGTTTTCTTTATTTTGTTTTATTTTAAATAAATTTTATCTACTTACGCAAAATATTAACAAAAAGAGAGAGGAAAAATGATTAATAAGAAATATAAAAATAAAAATTATAAAAAAATAAGTATTTTAATGTTTATTGTTTTTATTTTAACAATTTCTTGCCTATTTGAAGTAATCAATTATAGTAAACTAGATTTGCAGAATAACATAATTTCAAATAACACAGCATTTGCTGAATCATCAACCAACTTAAACAATACTGATATTCAACATAGAACTCTTGATGTTTTAGTTATTCGTATTGACCCTGTTTTATCCACTCAAGGAGGAGTTCGTGCAAGCGTTTGGTTAAAACAACGTTCTAATTGGAGCGTGTTTCGTGATTATGAAACTACCAGAGATGAATATATTCAATCAATTTCCTATGCTTCCAATGGATTAGTTAATGTCAATATTGTTAGTGAAGAGATTTTGAATGAATTTCCAACTTATATCTCTGGTAAAGAAGTTACATTAGATAATGGAACAACTTCACCTCGCTTAGATGAAACAACTTGGGTTCGTTTAATGCAAAACGGTATTAACCATTTTCATGATTCAAGCAACACTTCTGCTGCCCCATATAGAAGAAATTTTGGTGAGTTTGATTACGAATATCTTATTAACAAATTTAATTTAGTTGAGCGTAGAAATAATAATGAATTCGACATGGTTTGGCTTGTTGATTTGAACGATTCAGGTGTTTACGAAACTGTTATTGTTGGAAAAAGTGCATATTGGGATAATGGTTCGGCAATAAACAAAAACTGTTCTAATTTTCAAATCATGGCATTAACTCTTCCTCGCTCCGAAACTTATATGGAATGTTATGGACATGCGGCAGAATATACCATGCAACGTGTATACGAAAATAACTGGTATGTTGCAGAAGAATATACAACTGTTTCATCTTTATCTCAACTTCAAAAGTTAAGTCCTTGGCGACAATTCTTAATGTATGACCACTATGCTCCAAATATTTCAATTGCCGGCTGTGTTCATTTTGCACCTAACGCATCAAGTGCTGATGAATATAATTGGACTTCCTCAAGGCAAGTCCAAAGTTATTGGCAAGATTGGAAATACAATTATCCTTACTTACAATGGAAACCAACTAAAACCAATTCTTCGGCTTGGAACAATTCCTCAGTTCCCGGTTTTGATGTTAATATAAAGCATAAAAATTGGTGGTTGTCTATTATGCCACACACCTCTGGTCGTGATGCTTATGGAGGCTATTCAAACAACTGGTGGGATTATTTAATAGATTTAGATTGGATAACCTCTGCAACTTCATTATCAAACAATAATTCTTATATAATAGATGATGCAATAACAGATATTTGTTTTAGTGTAAGATACAATAGTGGAAAAACTGGAACATACACGCTTGATAAAATTAGTGCAAATACAACTGTAACAAGCGGAAACGACTGCGTCAATATTGAAAGCAATGGAACGCTTAGAGCAATAAAAGCGGGAGAAGTTACTCTTCAAACAAAAATTGACGGAAAAACCTACTCAACTACCATAAATATTATTGATAATTCAACCCCAGCAAGTTATACTGTTGTTTTCGATACCAATGGCGGTTCTCCTAGTATTCTATCAGAAGAAATAACATACGATGGTATTTGCCAAGCCCCAAGATCTGATTCCACATTTAAAACAGCCTACACATTAACCGGTTGGAAAGTTTTAAACTCAACAACAACAATTTTATTAAATCCAGGTCAATATGGTTCATGTAAAAATTGGGTTGACTCCACAAATGTAGACCCTGGAGGAACTATAACTCTCCAAGCCGTTTGGACGCCAACTAATTACACTTTAACTTTTAAATATCCAGATTCTTCGCAAAAAGAAATAACCTACACTATTGAAACAACTTCTATTGACTTCCCAAGTGATTTATCTCAACCATATTCAACTCTTTATTGGCAAGTTGAATCAACACAAAATTCAAATTGGATTGTTGGAACACGTTTTGAAAGCGGTAGTCAAAGCATTGATAGAAAATATGGAGATGTCGTTTTTGTAGGCGTTTTTGAAGAAAAGTCTTTTAAAATAAGTTATAACTTAAATGGTGGAAATGGAAATATTGCAAGTTATAATACAACTGTTTACCCAAGCCAATCCTACACTTTTCCTGATTTAACATCAATTATAACTAAAAAGTATTATAAAATAAAAGGCTATTCAATTGAAAACGATTCTCAAACTTATTCCTTCCAACCAAACCAATCAGTTCCAGTTTCAACTTTAATTGAGTATGCTGATTTGCAAAATGAAACCAATACAATTCCTATTAATATTTTGTGGGAAGGTGTTGAGTTTAAAATAAATTATTATGTAAACAACCAACCAAATGAAACCTTATCTCCTAAAAATCATACCTATGGCAAAGCAACAATATTGCCCGTTATTGATGAAGAAGATAAAACTTTTAATGGTTGGTATTTAAATAATGATTTTAGCGGGGCAAAATTAACAAGTTTAGATGCAAATCAAGAACCAACATTTCAAAATGAAAACGGAATTTATGAATTAAATCTTTACGGCGAGTTAATTGACCAACTATACACAATATATTTTTATGATGATGTTGCAAAAAATAATCCTAATTTAATTCATACTCAACAAGTTGTTTCAGGAACTGCTTATAACACATTCGGCGAAGATGCTTTTATACCAGAAAAAGAACCAACTGAAAAATATATATTTGTTTTTCAAAACTGGCAAAGTTCATTGGG
>CALWEA010000007.1 GCA_944376905.1 uncultured Clostridia bacterium | reverse complement strand
GTATTTTTTAAAAATTTATAATTTTTAATAACAAACCCTTTATTTATAAGACTTTTTTTAAATTTTAATGCTCCTTTTAACTGCGTATTTAATGTATAAATACGCAGTATTTTTCAATATGAGTAAAAAATTTTAGTAAATAAAAACATAAAAAGCATAATAAATAATAAAAAATATAAAATAATTTTAAAAAATATTTGATATTTATGTTTTATTATGCTAAAATATTGCTGTTGATACGAAGAAAAACTGCGTATTTATACATTAAATACGCAGTTGTTTTTTGTAAAATTTTATTTAATTATTTAATATTTTTTCTATTTTTTATTAATAATTTATATTGAAGGTTATTATGTCTAAATATTTTTTATTTTAATTTAAAATTGTATTTTTTAAGATATTTAAAATTTATTTTTATTTTTATTTTTATTTTTTAATTTTTTATTTTTTTTATTAATTTTTTCCGCTTTCTTAATTAATTTTTCTATCTTCTCTGTTGTTTTATTTATATCTATATTATTTATTATTTCATCAAAATTTCCCTTATAACTTTCCTCAAACTCCATTCTAGATATTCTTAAATCTATATCTGGTTCCCCTCTTATTTGCAAGCGTTTTATCAATTCTTCTTTTGGAACAGTTAAAAATATTGACAAAACATTTACTTTATCCTTTAAAACTCTAACAAGATTTTTTTGACCCAAAACACCAACATCTTTAATAAAATGATGGTTATCACTATCTGATGCAACAACTTCATCTAGCGAAGATTTAGAAAGACCATAAAAATTTTGATGAATTTCTTCATGCTCACAAATTTCTCCACTTTTTAACATTTTATCAAAATTTTCTTTTGTTAAAAAGATGTAACTATCTTCCGCCTCACCCTTTCTTTTTTTTCGAGTTGTACAACTTTTAAGAAAAGATAAATTCTTGTTTCTTTTCATCAATTCTTTGATAATAGTGTTTTTCCCTGAACCAGATGAGCCTGATATTATTATTAGCATTTTAACTCCAATTTTATTTTTATTTACTTTTTCAATTTTATTTTATGATATATGAAGTTCAAAAAAAGAAGTTTATTTATTGTTTTAACAAAAACCAACTCTTTTTCAACAACATTAATTTGATTTATTACATACCCAATTTTATGTTTACTTTTATTAAAATGTTAAAAAAATAATAAAAGTATAAAAATTAAGACTAAGCCATTATAAAATATAATATTTTTCTTGTCAAATAAAATAAATAAATAATTAAAAATGAAGTTTTTTATTAAATTTCAAATATTTTTGCAACTATAACAGTCATATCGTCCCTAGCACCTCTGCTGTTTTCAATTGCCCTTGCCAAAACATCTTCCGCCAACATTTGAGGGTTTAAACCTTCTAAATTATTTAAAAAGTCCTCTAACTGCTCATCTGTTTCAAAAGAATCAGTTATTCCATCTGTGAACATAAAAATCATATCACCATTAACCATAATTTCTTTTATAATAACAGGTTGCATATTTTGAACTATTCCTAATGGAAGAGCCCCTCCTTTTATTTCGGATATGGTTGATTTATGTTTAATATAAGAATTGGGAGAACCCATTTTAATAAAATCAGCAGTTCCATGACGCATATTAACAACACATATATCAAGTGCAGAAAAAATTTCTTCCCTATTTAAACTCAATAATTTATTTATACTAGAAAGTATAATTTCATTGTCGAACCCTGCTTTATAAAAATTTTCAACTAACCCTATTGCCAAACTACTTGTTTTTTCCGCCTTTTCACCACTCCCCATTCCATCGCATAACGCCAACAAAAACTTGTCATTGTCAATGCGAATAACAGAATAACAATCACCACTAATTTTAGAACCATCTTTGGGACATGTTGCTGTTCCAAAAATAACATCATATTTAGGTGCTGTTTGTAAACTCAAAACATTCCACCCCGCTCTTTTAGACGGAACAACATTTTGAACCGTCATTTTATTTTTGCAAATCTTACTAACAATTTCCTCAATTTTTTTCTTACCCGTATCTTGTTTCCTAACAACTAATGTTACATCAACAACATCTATATTTTGTTCATAAATAACAACATCTTGACAAACAATATTATTATAAGATAATTCATTGATAATTAAATTTTCACGAGCAACATCAAAGGATATATTGTTTTTAACCTCAACCGCCAAATTTTTCATAATTCGACTAATGCCCGTTAATTGCTCCGCGATTAAAACCCTGCTCGTATCTAAATTACTAACCATACCTGCATATTCTTTATATTGAGAACAAAGTTGATTAACAGAACCAACAAGGTTACTAACCCTACTACATCTTGCCGTTAAATAAGGTGGGACATCTAAAAGCGAAGTTTTTCCTCGTTGAAGCCCAGCAGAAACCAAAACATTAAAAACATCTTCTGTTTGATTGATGCATGCACGATGACAAATATTCCTTTCTCCGCAATCAGCACATATTTTTTCTTTGATTTCAGCAATTAAAATTTTTTTAACATCTTCTTGATTTAACCCACTTTTCACCATTGACCTAAAAACAAAGTCTATTTCATCAAAAACATCACTCAAATTGTAAAGTCGCCTACACAAACTTTCTCTACTTCGATTAACAACATTTCTCATTGCAAGATTGTTATTAGTTGTTTTGAAAAAATCCATTAACTTATTTAACCAAGTTGTTGGTATTGCCAAAAAAATTAAACACCCCAATACAACTGGTATTAAAGATAAAACAGAATAATTATAGTATAAGCCAACAAAATAACCTAAACAACACTCAACACATATTAATGCAACAACAGGAAAAATTCTATTTTTTAATTTGAAAGCAGAAACAACCAATGCCCAAATAACAAAAGGGGCCAACAACGACGCATCACCAACAGAAATTATTGGACTTAATCCAACAACACTGGCAACAAACAAACAAGTTGTTATATTAAAAATATATGCAGAAAGTAAAACAATTAAAGTTGCAAATAATTTTATTATTTCAAAGCCCCATAAATTAAAATTAGTTAAACCAATAGCAAAAGCACACAAAAACGACAAGCCACTTATAACCTCAATTACATTTAATTTATAAACAAAACCTCTTATCAAAATAACTTCAAAAATTTTTATACAGGCCAAAGCAAAAATTATGGTTAAAGGGACATTTAATATAGAAAACAAAATATTTGAATTATAATAAATTTCACTAAAAATATATCCCGCTTGAGAAAAAAACATATAAAAAATAAAAAGAGGATATTTAATTTGTTTTTTTAATTTTGTATGAATTATACACACCAACAAAATAAAAGATACAGTAAAACTAACAGAAATTAAAGTCGAAATTGACGGATTTACTATTAGCATGGAACTAGCATATAAAATTGCTAAAATTGACAGTTTTTGATTACACCAAATTAAACCAAAAAACAAACCTATACAAAAAGGAAAAAATGTTTGATAAACACTTGCTTTTGCCAAAATTAAAAAAGAACAAAAAAACATTAAATATTTTAATATAATAAATATGTACTGTTTATAATTTTTTTTGTCAATAATTTTTAAGCCCATTTTGTTATTAATTTTCTTTTCAATAAATTCTTCACTTATATTTTTTTTATTAGACAATTCTTTATTCAACTTATTTTTCCTTTTATTAATATGTTTTTATTTAAATAAAATTTATTTTTATATCTCAACTTATCTGTTTTTTAATATTTTAAAACATTAACAATATTTTAATACAAAATTAATTTATTAAAAATTGAAAAAAATGTAAAAAAACAACTTATTTTAATATTTTTTATAAAAAAATAATTTATTTAGATAAATTTCTAAATAAAATTTAGTAAACAATTTATTAAACAATTTATTATTTGATAATAAATTATATAAAAGAATCATTTTTTATAGTTTTAGTAAAATATATTGTTGAAATTTACTCTCGATAAATAAAAAAACTGTTAATTAAACAAAAATTTCTTAAACAAGCAAAAAATATTTGACATTTTCTTTTTTTATTAATATATTAAAATTAATATACAAAAACCAAACAATTACTCTTAATACCTACAACAAAAAAAGACTAAAAAAATCTAATAATTTATCAACTAACAAAATGCCCACAATTTACAACCTACAATTTACAACCTACAATTTATTAAATAATAAAATTTTAATAATTATTATATTAATCTTCATATAATAACAATTATAAAAAACAACACACAATACCATTAAAAAACAATAATATTAAAATATATTTTCAACAAAAATTCTAACAAAACTTTTCAATAAAATTTTTAAATAATTCTTTAATAATACGTTTCAATAACACTTTTCAATAATACTTTTTATAATACTTTTTGTAATACTTTTCAATAAAAAATTTACAATATAAAAACTAAACAAATAAAACCTACTCAATAAAATATAACTTGCATATTAATCCTACAAAACTATAAAACATTAACAAATACAAAAACATTAAAGCATTTCAAACAATTTATAATCTTTTGAATAGTCAAGTTTAGAATAATGCTTTAATATTTAATATAATAGACTCAATTTAAAATATTTATTAGGAGAGATATTTTTGCAATATGAATAAAGATAACAACTTAAAAAAAATAGATAGAGAAAATCATATTTATGATTATGCTATTTTTGGAGGCGGTGTTGTTGGAACTGCGATAATGAACAAATTAACTAGAATGAAAAAAAATGTTATATTAATTGAAAAAGCAGAAGATGTTTGCACAGGTGCAAGCAAAGCAAATTCTGCTATTGTTCATGCAGGCTTTGACGCAGAATCTGGAACACTCAAGGCAAAACTTAATATTAGAGGAAACAAATTAATAAGAAAACTTTGCAAAGAATTAGATGTTCCCTTCCAAGAAACAGGGGCAGTTGTTGTTGGCAACGATTTAAACAAAATACAAACTCTATACAATAGAGGCTTGACAAACGGTATTAAGTCTTGCGATTTAAAAATTTTAAATCAAAAAGAAATAATGGATTTGGTTCCAAATTTAAGAAAAGACATTAAATATGCATTACTAGCAAAAACATCAGGTATTATAAATATTTTCATGTTTACCATAGCACTTGCCGAAGAAGCAGTTATAAATGGTGCAGATTTTCGTTTTTCATATAACACAACCAACATAGATTATAAAGATAATATATTTGTCATATCAAATGGTAAAGAAATTATTAATGCAAAAAAAATAATAAATTGTGCAGGTGCAGGCTATAATGACATTGCAAAACTTTTACAAACAGAGCAATACGAATTAACTTTTAGACGAGGAGAATATTTCGTTTTAGACAAAGAAGTTAATAATTTTGTTAAATTAACAGTTTTCCCTCTTCCAACTAACAAAGGTAAAGGCATTTTGGCAACTCCAACAACTGATGGAAATATTCTTTTAGGTCCAACATCAACAGAATGTTTAAAACCTGAAACTATTGTAACGAGTGATGGTTTAAAGGAAATAAAAGAAAATATTAGTTTATTGTTTGAAAATCCTCCGTTTGACAAGGCTATTAGAGAATATTCTGGAATAAGAGTTGGATGTGGCAAAGATTTTATCATTCAACACAGTAAAATAAACCCAAATGTTATAAATATTTGTGGCATAAACTCGCCAGGATTAACAGCAAGTCCTGCTATAGCAGAATTAGTTTGTGAAATGGAAAAAATTGAAGAAATAGAAAAAACTATGAAAAAACGATATTCATACAATTCAATAGCAACAAAAACAAATGAAGAAATAGACAATCTTATAAAAAAAGAAAAAAAATATGGCAAGATAATTTGTAATTGTGAAATGGTTAGTTTACAGGAAATTCTCAATGCAATACACAGCCCCCTTCGCCCTCACACATTAGACGGTGTTAAACGACGAGTACGCTCAACTGCCGGACATTGTCAAGGAGGCTTTTGCACTTTAAAGGTGGCACACATAATATCTAATGAATTAAACATTCCTTTAAACCAAATTTTAAAAGAAAACGCAAAAAGTTTTTTAACTACTCAATAATATCATTTATCAACTCATAAAAAATTTTAAGTCAAATAAACAATATAAAAAAAGGAAAAAGTATGAAAACAAAGTATGATGTTGTTGTTATAGGTGGCGGACCTTCTGGAATGGAAGCATCAATTCAGGCAAAAAAGATTGGCTGTGATGTTTTATTAATAGAAAGAGACGGAAAGTTGGGAGGAATATTAAATCAATGTATTCATAATGGCTTTGGCTTAAAATACTTTCAAGAAGAATTAACAGGTCCAGAATATGCCTACAAACTTGCACAGGAAGTTGAAAAAAATAATGTCAATATAATGTTAAACACTTTTGTTTATAAAATAAGAAACAAAAAAATTTACACTATTTGTGAAGGAAACCGCCTAGAAATTGAAACAAAATCCATTGTTTTAGCATGTGGTTCGAGAGAAAAAACGGCCGGACAAATTTCATTATGTGGAAAGCGTCTTGCAGGAATTTACACTGCCGGAATGGTTCAAAAAATGGTCTCATACTATAACATTCTTCCAGGAAAAAAAATTGTCATACTTGGAAGCGGAGATATTGGACTTATTATGGCTAGAAGACTAACTTTTGAAGGTGCAACCGTTTTAAAGGTTTTAGAAATAATGCCAAATTCTAGCGGTTTACAACGGAATATAACTCAATGCCTTAACGATTTTGATATACCCCTCCTATTTTCACATACAATAACAAAAGTTGTTGGAGAAAACAGAGTTGAAGGTGTCTATATAGCAAAGGTTGATGAAAATTTACAGCCGATTAAATCAACTGAGGAATTTTTAGAATGTGATACAGTCCTACTTTCAGTTGGACTAATTCCTGAAATTGACTTAATTGCCAACCAAATACAAACAAGTTCTAAAAATAAAAGTGCGGTTGTTGACGAAAACAGAGAATGCAGTTTAAATGGGGTTTTTGTTTCTGGAAATGTTTTACACATTCATGATTTAGCAGACAACGCAACAGAAGAAGGAAAAATCGCAGGTCTTTCTGCTGGTTTATTTGCAAAAAATCAATTAAAAGAACATGAGAAAGTTGATATTCTTTTTTCATCAAACATCTCTTATGTCATACCGCAAAAAGTTAATTTAAACAACCATGGAACTTTTACCATTTTTTTTAGAAGCAGAACAAAACATTCTAAAAAAAATATAATAGTAACTTGCAATGGAAAACAAATAGCATCAAAATTTTGCGTCGCAATTAATCCAGGAGAAATGCAAGAAATTAATGTTGATTTAGAAAGTGTTCAAAACAATCTTTTTATTGATATAGTTTAAATTAATAACATAAAAAAACAAAATGATATAAAAGAAATATATAAATATATATGTAAATAGATATAAAAAATAAATAAATAAATATAATTATTAAGAAAAAAATAGATATATAAATAGATAAATACAAATTTGAAGAAAAATAAATAGATAAAAATAAAAAATAAAAATTTTGTATAAATTAAATTATATAAATTATTAATATTATAACTTGTATTATTTTTAGGAGGTTTTATGGAAACAACTTGTATTGTCTGCCCAGTTGGTTGCAAATTGAAAATTGAAAAAATAAACAACGAAGTTGTTGTTAGCGGAAATTTATGTTTTCGAGGAGCAAATTATGGAAAAACTGAATTTACAAATCCAACTAGAATAGTTACTTGTTCACTTGTTGGCAAAGATATTATTTATTTTACAAAAACAAGTATACCAATCCCTAAACAGCAAATATTTGAAATAATAGACAAAATAAAAAAACTACCAATTAAAAATTATAATATTGGAGATATTATAGAAAAAAATATATTAAATACAGGCGCAGATATTATTGTTACCGGTTATCATGACAGACAACAAATATAAATTTTAAATAGATAAAAAAAATATTTATTGCTCTAATTTTTTTGATTGTAAAATGTCAACTTAAAATTTGTTAGTAATTAATTTTTATAAATAAAAAACAAAATAAAGAACAAAATAAAACTTCAAATAATAAATAAAATGATAAATAAAATAATAAATAAAAAATTGAAATAAATAAACAAAATAAATAATTAAAATAAATAATTAAAATAAATAATCAAAAAAAATAATTAAAAATAACAATTATTTAAATAAAAATAAAAAAACAAACATATTTAGATTTATATCTAATTAGTGATGTTTGTTTTTTATTTGTAAGTAAAAGTTAACAAACTATAATTATAAAAAATTTTTTTATTTTAAGTATATATTGTTTAATTGTTTATTTTTTTTGTTTAATTCTTCAAAATTATAGATTTTTTCAAATTTAGTATTTTCAGGAATTTCTTCTGTTATAAAAATTAATGTTTTATTTTCTGTAAACTTTTTTAAAGATTCCAAAAATAATCTTTTTCTGTTTTCCGACAAATCGCGAATCGCCTCATCAACAATAACAACAGGTGGATTTCTTAAAACAACGCGTGCCAATGAAAGAAATTGTTTATCGCCTTCCGACATTATTTCCTCACTTACAATCCAATTATAATTTCTTCCCGAATAAGAAAGAACTTTTGAAAGTCCAGAGATTGTTATTGCTTCAATAACCTCTTCATTGGTTGCATTAACTTTTGCAAATTTAACATTATCAAAAACACTCGCATTAAAAACTCCAACATTGTCGCTTGTTACAGAAATCATTTTCGACAAATCTTCATGATTAATAGAATTAATATTGTAAGTGTTAAAAAATATTTTTCCTTTGTCTGGTTTTATTAAGCCACAGAGCAAATCAACGAAACTGCTTTTACCAATCCCATAAACACCATATATTAAAATTTTATCTTTTGCGTTTATTTCTAAATTTAAATTATTTATTTCTATATTGTTTTTTAAACTTTTATAAAAAACATTTTTGCAGTTAATTTGAATTTCACTAAATTTAAAAGATGTGTTTGTTTGGATTTCTTCTTTTTGATTAATCTTTAAAAATTCGAAAACTTCTGTTAATGTCGCAGAATTGTCAAAAATGTTTGCAAGTCCCATTGCAACATCTTTCATTGGAGTTACAAAACTAGATGTGTAGGATAAAACTGCAACAATAACACCAATTTCTAAAACACTAACAGATTGAGAAAAGGCAATAATATAAATAATAACCGCTCCCATACAAACCAAAAAATCTATCAAGGAAAAGAAGAAATTATATCTTCTATAAAAACTTTTTCTTTCTTTATCATAGGCTTCATTGGCAACTGAATAAAATCCTAAGTTTTTATTTCCTGTGCTATATGCTAGAAAAGTTTCCATTCCTTCTATATTTTGAAGTATAACCGCATTTCTATAAAGTTCTTTATTTTTTGTTTGCTTTGCCCCTTTCATTATTTTAGGACCTATAAAAATTATTGTGAAAAAAATTATTATATAAAGTCCCACTAAACAAAGAGCAAAAACTGGTTGAAGAATAAAAAGAAAAACAAAAATAACAAAAACTCGCGCTATTCCTATGGCAAAAGAACTTATATCTTTTGAAATATATGTTCCTATATCATAAATATAAGTGTTTGTTCTGTATAGAATATCTCCCTTACTTTTTGTTTCAAAAAAATCATAAGGCTTATTTATAATTGCAGAAAATACATCTTTATTAATATTTTTGGCGGTTATATTTCCAAAATCAAACATAACTAAATTTAAAAATAGTTTACAAACAACATCAAGAATTAATAATGATAAAACAATAATTGATAATTCAATGAGAATGTCATAATTAGAATTAATTAATGCATTGTCAACTAATAGACCTTGAATATAAGGAATAAGTTGTGCAAAAACAGTTGAAGCGAGTATTAATAAAAAAGTTGCAAAAACAAAACGTTTGTCTTGTAGCAAATAAGAAAGCAATTTTTTATTCATTTCCTATCCTCCAATTTTTCTTATTGTTTAATGTAGAAAAATCAGTATTTTATTTTCCATTGTCTTTTTTATCTCGTTTATCTTGATTAATTTCTTGTTCAATTATTTTATCACAACTATTATTTTGCATATTTAATTTTCTCATTTCTTGTTTTAATTTTAACGCACGTTGCTTACAATAATAATATTTTCGTTGTTCCCAAACATCTATTAAAACATTACTTACACCATCAAAAATTACTGGATATTGTTCTAATGATATTTTGTCTAAATCACTATTTTTTACTTCATTCAACAATGAATTCACTACTTTATCATTCTTTTTTTCTGCTTTTTTAATTATTTTAGATTTCATATCCAATTTTTTTTCACTATAATCTTCAACTATATTATTTTTTAACAAATCGTTTTTTAAATTTTTAGAAGAAATAAATTTTTCTATACACATTCCTATTAAATTGTCAATATTGTTAGTAATTAGTAAATTAATTTTTTTTAATTTAGGATATTTATTTAAAGTTTGATAAGGTGCAAAAGAAATAGATTTATTTAAGCAAGTATTTTTTATAATCCTTGTTTTTCTGTCGTTCACCTTTTCTTTTAGGCATATAAAGTTATATTTGTGTTTTTTATTACTTAAAATTTGCCTTTCAGTTTGTAAGAGAATATCAAAATAACTGTAATATTTTATAGTGTCATTTAACCCGTTTTTAACTTTCCCACGTAAACATTTATATTCGTGCGCATTATCCGTTAGTTTAAAAAATTTCAACACTCTGTAATCTTGAATGTTTTTTATAATTTTCCTGCTTAATATTTTCTCTTTACCACTAACCAAATTATTACAATTAATTTTTGCAAATTTGTTGTTTATTGCCTTTAAAAGTAAATTTTGTTTTAATTTACTGACTTTACTTTTCTTTTTATATTTTTTTTTGCAAAAATTTAAATTATCTATATTAAACGTTTTATCTACTTTTATATTATCATTCGTAGTATTGGGAATAACGACATTATTTGATACATCTTCAACATCATTGGCAATATCTTTTTGTTTTTTTATTTCTTTTCTTTTATCTTGTCGACTTTTTTCAAAACCATTAATAGTTATAATAAAATTTTTTGCATTTTTATAAGTTTTAAATAAAAATGTTTTTTGATTTTTTCTTATATTACTTGTATCAGGCCAAACAAATCCATCGTTAATCGCATTATCAATAGCGTTCATATACTGTAATTTTCTTGCAAAATTATAAGACCTTTTTCCAACAACAACGTTTAATAAATTCAAATTTTTTAATGCATCAAAATTATTTATTAAATTTTCTTCATTGCCAACATTAATAAATTTAAAATTTTTTTTATTATTGTTTTTTTTAATAAAATTTAAAGATACTGAAAGATTATTATTATTTTTTTTCTTCAAACAATTATTGTTTTTACACTTTAACTTTTTAAGATGTAATTGATTAAAGAACTCACTACTCATATTAGAGTTTTCATCATTAAAATTTAGCGTATTAAATTTTGTATTTTTATTAAATATATTACTTAGCGATTGTTCTTTATTTGTAGGTAATCCATCAAATTCTTTTATTATATTATTATTTTTTTGAAAATACCAATAATTTTTTTTTATTTTCGTCTTGCAATCCGCTTTTTCTGCTTTTATGCCATTTACATCATTGCCTTTTTCATTTTCGCCTGTTGCTTCATTTGGATTAATTTGGATTGTATTTTCTTTCAAAACCATCTCTTTATTTTGTTTTGTCGAAATATTTTGTAAACTATTTTGATTATTAGATTGTTGATTTGGGTTTTTATTTTGATTTAATATATCTTTTGAATAATAAACTGAATTTAAAAATTTATTTTCTTGGATATTATTTATTTTTAATTGTTTTGCATCTTTTTTCGATTCACATTGAAAAACAATAAATTTGGTAGATTTTTTAGTTACACATTCTTTGTCTATTTTATTTGTTTGTTTATTAATAAATGATTTTATTTTATCTTTCATTCTTTTTATTTGAGAATTTATAATCTTTGATTTACTGTCCAAGTTTAATTTTTCGTTTTCTTTTATTTTATTCTCAATAAAATCCCGTGAATGATGCCTTTTAATTAACTTTCCATTTTCGATAATAAAAATTTTTTCACATTGTTCAAAATCAACCCATCTATCACTTAAAATAATAACCGTTCTATCTTTGTAAAACTCAAAAATTTTTGTAATTAATTGAGCAGAATCGTTATTGGTAAATTTGTTAAAAGAAGAATCTATTAACAAAATAGGTGCATTTTTATAAATAGCACGAGCCAAGTTTATTTTTTGTTTGTCCTGAGAAGACAATTCCGCTCCCTTTTCAGTAAAAATATAATCTAACCCACCCTCAAATTTGTTTATTATTTTTTTTAATCCGCAAATTTCTATTGCAATTTGAAGTTTTTTTTCATCTAAATTTTCAAACATTATGATATTGTTTAAAAAACTTGTTTCAAAAATATAAGGTTCTTGTGACACATAAGAAAAATGCTTTCTTAAACTATAAACATCACAATTTTGATAATCAATGTTATCAATTGTTATTGTTCCTTCATTCGGCTCAAAAAACTTTAATAACAATTTCGCCAGAGCAGATTTTCCTTCACCTTGACTTAAAAAAACGGCATAATGTTTCCCAAACAAAAATTCGGCAGATAAATTTTTAAAAATTGTCCTACCATCAAGAACAACTGTAATTTTGTTTAAAAACAAATTAGGAGTTTGAGAACTTATTGTTTGTTTACCATCTTTAAATTCACTGCGTAGATTTAAAAATTTTCTAACTTTTTCTATTCTTGTTAATTGTTGTGTTCCATCAAGAAAAGCAAGTAAGAGTTGAGAAGATGCATTTAAAACCGTGAAAGAATATGTCGATAACAACACAAAATATCCAACACTAATTAAACCTTTAAAACACAAAACAGCAGATAAGATAAGCGTAGTTGCCATACCAACTGCTTTTATTAAATCACTCCAAAAGATAGTTTTATTATAATGGTTAAATGCTTTTAAACTTGAATTAATATGCTCAGTATTAACTTCTAGATATCTATCTTCTATTAACTTTTCTCTATTAAAAATTTTAATTTCTCGAATTTGATTAACAGCATTTTCAGCAACATCTTGCATTTTTGACTTTTTTTCACGAATATCATTAAAATTTGATTTCATCTTTTTTAAATTTATAATACCCGTCAAAAAAATTATTGGAATTAGCAAAATTAAAACGAATCCAATTTTAATATTAATAAAAAAAATAAGAATCAAAGCCAACACAATAGTTAAAATTGATATAAAAATTTTAGGATATGTTTTAACTATTAAATCATAAAAATCAGAGATATCATTAGTAAAATGAACATAGGTCTCACTTTTTTGAGTGTAATTATTTAAATGCGCAAGTTTTTTAAAACAATCTGCACGCATTAATCCAGTTGCCCCTGCACCACATTTATATAATTTTTGACTTTTAAGAAATTCAAATAAATTTTTTAAAAATGCAAAAACAACAAAAACAATACACAGTAAAACAATTAAATTCGTAAAAGTTATATTGGTAAAAAGTTCTAACAACCAAAACCAAAATGGACTTATTTTTTGCAAAGAAGTTTGAGAATAATCTAATATACTGTCAATAAACATTTGTGTAATTTGCGGAAGTATTAATCCAAAAATAACAGCAAAGCCAGCACAAACAAGAGCCAACATAAAGTCTATTTTATATCCCTTAACATAACTCCAAGCAAATAGATTTGTTTTCATAAAAATATTTTATCACAAATAAAAAAAGTTATCAACCAAAAGACTAAAATACAAATAACTACAAGTATAAAAATTATTATAAAAATAAAATTAATTTAAATATAAATAAAAAATAATAAAAATATTTCAAATATAAATTAAATTAATAAAAATAATTTAACTGATAATTTACAACGTTAAAATAATTTAATTAATAATTTATAAAAGTTAAAATAATTATATTAAAAAATATATAATTCAAATAAACCCTAAGTTCTTTAAAACTTATAATTTTTATTTATAATTCTAAAAATTTTATTATAAACATTAATTTTTAAATATATCATTCAAAAACTAAAAATTTCTATTATTTTATTTTTTATCTTTTGATTTTTTCATTAATTTTTAAATCTTTATTTTTTTATATATTTTTATAATTTAACAACATTTCAAATAATTTTATATTATAAGGTCAAAATTTATTTTATAAACAACTATTAAAATAATAAAAATAATAAAAATAAAAAAACAACAATAATATTATTTAAATTATTGCTGTTTTTTTAATTAGGTAAAAAGTATTATCAATTAATGAAAAGTTAAAACTAAATCAAAGAAAAGATATTAATCTAATTCATCTTGTAATATCGACAAAGTTTCGTCTAATTGAGATTTAAGTTCTTTTTGACGTTGTTTTAAACGCTTGTTTTCATTTTCTATTTGTTCGTTAAGTTTTTGAATTTCGTCAATATCAACTTTTTTAGGACGCCCTCTACCTCTTTTCACAGTTGGCTCAGTTGTTTGTTCCGAGTTTTTACGAGGTCTTCCAACTTTTTTAGGAGATTTAGAAGTTGAATTATTGGAAGAAGTTGAAGAATTTTTTCTAGGACGGCCAACCGGTCTTTTAGGTTTATTTAAATTTTCTTTTTCTTCTTCGGTTAAAACTTTTTTAGGGCGACCAACCGGCTTTTTAGTTTTTTCAGCGTCCAAAGACTTATCTTTTCTAGGACGTCCCGGTCTTTTAGGTTTATTTAAATTTTCTTTTTCTTCTTCGGTTAATACTTTTTTAGGGCGACCAACCAGTTTTTTAGGTTTTTCAGCGCCCAAAGACTCATCTTTTCTAGGACGGCCCGGTCTTTTCTTTACGACTGGTTCAACTTGTTCAGCACTTGATAAATCATTTTCTTTATTATCTTGATTATTTTCTGGTGTTTGAACTTTTTTTGGTCGACCTCGTTTTTTTGCAACAGGCACTACTTTATTTTCACTATTTAAATTTTCTTTATTTTCAACATTTGGCTGTTGAGTTAATTCTTCAACCTGCTGTTCTAATTGTTTTAAATCTTCATCAGTTGTAATATGTTCTTCTTCATTAGTTTTTAAATTTTCTTCATTAGGCAAATCTAAATCGTCAAAATCAAAATTAAAATCATCAAAATTAATTTCATTATTATTTAAATTTTGCAAGTCATCAACATCTTTATCTAAATTGTCAATTTTTAATTTTTCATCAATATCATTTAATTTAGTTTCTTGATTTTCATTTAAAGAATTAGTATTTTGATTCAAATTATTATCAAATTTACTTTCTTGTAATTCTTGATTTTCAGCACTTTCTTTTTCTTCTGTCATTGAAGTCAATTCACTATTTTGCACATTTGCATCTTGTAATTCCAAAGAATTAGGACTTTCTTGTTTTAATTTATTTTTTTCTTCAAGTTTTGCAATTTTGCGGGCAATTTTTTCTTCTTTTCTTAATTTTTTCTGTTCTTCACGAGCAAGTTTTTTATGCTCTTTTTGCTCTTTTATTTTATCTTTTTCTTCTTTATTTGGGTCGGATTTAATACCAAAATTTTCTGCAAGTGCAAATTTAGTTTTATCATCAAGATTGTCATATTCAATTTTTGTTTTCTTCTCATCAGGAGCATGATAAGTTTTTCCATCTGCCTCAAACCAACCACCTAATTCATCATGATAACAACCTTCTGGGTCATAATAAGCACCATTAGGGTATATATAGTTGCCTTTTTCATCATAATAACAGCCATTTTCATCATAAACAGGTGTAAACACTTGCCCTGTTTCATCTTCTCCAGATTCATTATTATTTTTTGTTACTTGTTGAGAATTTTCATCAGGAGCATGATAAGTTTTTCCATCTGCCTCAAACCAACCACCTAATTCATCATGATAACAACCTTCTGGGTCATAATAAGCACCATTAGGATATATATAGTTGCCTTTTTCATCATAATAACAACCGTTTTCATCATAAACTTTTTCAAACTCTTGACTGTCTTGACTATTATTTTGAACAGAAGAATTTTCCGTTTTTAATTGATTGTCAGCGTCTAATGACTTGTTTAATTTGTCACTGTCTACAACTTCTGCAACATTTTCATTATTATTTAAATTATTTTCTTCGTTTTGTGATACATTTTCTTCATTTAAGTTTTCTAAACTATTTTCCTGCACAACACTATTATCTATATCGACAATATTTTCATCTAAATTAGCATCATTTGAACCACTAGGATTTTCTAGTATTTCGTCTTTACTTTCAACTTGACTTTGATTATTTTCATCTATTTGACTGTTTTCGTCTACATTTTGTTGCAATGATTGTTCTGTAATATTTTCTTCAAAATCATCATCAACAGATAAATTATGTCGTCCTCGGCGTAGTTTTTTTGCCTCTTTTTCCAAAGTTTCACTATAAAAACCATCAACACTTGATGTATCTATTTTATGTTTTTTGGCAAGGTTTCTAAGCCCGGCAATTTCTTTATTCTTTTCAGAGATAACTAAATTAGCCTCTTCAAGTTCTTTGGCAATTTCATCTTTCATATCAACCAAAGTTTGTTTTTCTTCGTTAACTCTTTCTTCGACAACGGCAACAACACTTTTATACATTTTTGAAGAAAATGTTTGATATTCAGCACGCATAGCATCTTCGACATATTGTTTACGCTCAGCAAGGTCGGCACGACGAGTTTCAATTTCTTGGGTTAAACTTTCCATTTCTTGATTGAAACGAATAGTTGCAGTATCATGGTCTTTTTCAAGTTGTTCTTGCTTTTTGATTTCATCAGACTGTTGTTTTTTTATGTAATTTGTTTCAATACGGTTTGTACTTTCTTCTTGTTGTTGACGCAATCTTTCAACATTTTCTTTACTTGCTTGTAATTTCTTTTGATATTCTTTTTGTGTATTTTCATAGTTTCGTTTCAAACTATCTATTTCACTTTCGAATTGTTCAATTTCAGATAATAAACGCTGTCTTATATTTAAATATGTTTCAGTTTCTTTCATTGCTCTATCTAAAACCAGCGCACCATCAATTCCTGCATCGTTAAAGTCGTATTGTTCGTGTTCAACAGCATAAAGACGTGCTTTTTCTAATTCTTCTTGTTCCTGACGAGCCCTTTTTTCCAAATATTCATTAAGAACAGGTATACCTTTTCTAATTTCTTGACGAGTAAATAAAACTTCAAAATCAACATATTCAGGCATTGTTGTAACAGCTTTATCTAAAAATCTATTAAAATAATGAAAATATTGATATAATGTCGCAAGATTCATGTTCTCACGAGCCCGCAAAATCATAACAAAAATTGTGTTTAAAATAATAATTATAACCGGAGTTATTAACGCTTTTGCAAACAAAGAAAACTGAAAAGGGTCAGACGCTAACGCCGCTATACCAAAAACAAACATAAAAAAAGCAAAGGAATAACTAATAGCACTAAAATTTTTAATGTTTGAAGCAAAAGAACTTGTTTTCAAAGGTTTTTCAATACAATTATAATCACTCATATAAAAACTAGGTTCTTTTTCTCTATAAAGCATATATTGATGCCAATAATGACGCAACTGTTTAGGCGTTGACTTCATTAATTCATTAAAAGCCAACAAATTGTTGGAGTCGATATACTGGTTTCTACTTAACCAAGTATTAAGAACTGACAATTTTCGAACAAGTCGCATCTCGTAAGCATAATGGGATTTAACAATAAAGAATAAGGCAAACAAAATTTCAAATCCAACCCCTATAAAAAATAAGACGTCCCAATCAATACTTAACATTAACTGGTTTAAAAAGTTTTGAATTTCGGTTACAATCATAAAACAATTCTCCTTAATAATAAATCAATATTAGTATATCACATACTTTTTAAAATAACTAATGTTTTTTACAATTTTTAACAATTTTTTTTATTTTTTGACAATTTTTTTATAATTTTTTTATAATTTTTTTTAATTTTATTTTTTTTATTATTTTTTTTATTATTTTTTTAGTTTTTTTATTATTTTTTTAGTTATATATTCTTTATAAAATGATTATATTTTTTTGTTTTAATTATTTTAAACTCTACAATTTTATAAACATTTATTTAATTTGCTAATTATTTTTTTTTAAATTTTTTAATTTTTTTATTTTTTAAATTTTATTTTAAACATAATAAAACATAATTTGATGTTTTTACAAGTTATCTTTAACTAGTTGCATATAATCAATTGCTTCTTAAAAAATATTATTTTATTAAATATTTTATTTTTTAATTTATTGTTTTTGTTTTTTATTTATTCTTTATAAAATCACTAACAATTGAATAAGCAAAATTTTTATAAAAATAAAGAATTTTTTAATATAAATTTAATCCTTATCATCTATTAATATAATTTTTTTTATTTTATACTATTTTAAAAAAACATTTTAACTATAAAATAAAATTTTTAATAAAACTTATAAAAAATAAAAACTATGATTTAAGTCATAGTTTTTACAAATCAACTTTAACAAGTTCAGCAGAATATATTAGTAGAAGATAAACCTCATTTATACTAATATTTAAAGATTCCTCAACTGCCTTTTTATATAATTTTAACTGCATTTTATATCTATTTATTAAAGTTTCGCGATTTTTTGTTAAAGTATATTTATAATCTATAAGAACATTTTTTTTACCTAATAATACAAGGTCAATAACTCCTTGTATTAATATTTTTTCTCTTGAACCATTTTCAATAATATCTTTATGGGGAACATACATCATAAATTTTTGTTCTTTAAGCATGTTTTTATATTGAAAAGATTTTATCAATTTAATACATTCAAAAATTTTTTTAACGTCAAGGGTTTTGTTTAAATTATTTTTTATTATAAAATTTTCAACATCTAGACAAGTATGTATTTCATCAAAAGGAATAATTTCTAAAATTTCATGATAATCTGTTCCTATTTCATTTATTTTTTTAACATTATGTTCTTCTATTTTTAACAATTTGGGCTGAGGATTATAACTCGTATAAAATTCATCATCAACACTAGATAAAGATGTTACAGAATTTTTTAATGCAACATTTGTTTTTTGTGGCAAATCTTTATTGAAATAACTTTTTAAATAATCAACAATGCCAATGTCAAATTTCCCTACTGCTTTTGTCTTTACATTATTAACATTATCAATAAAATTTTCTGCAAAATAGCAATTAATAGAATAGTTTTTTAAATTATTAAAAATACAAGATTTATTAGATTGTAGTAAAAAGAAATTATTAATTTCTAAAATTTCTTTTTCGCTTAATGAACCAATTATTAAATCTAAAAACGATGAACAACTTTTTATTTGAAAATTGGAATACAATTTCTTAAAAAATTTTTTAGTTGAACCTACTATAAATAAATGGTTTTGAGCACGAGTTAAAGCAACATACAAAAGACGTAATTTTTCCGCAAATACATCATTTTTATTTATTTTTTGCATAGCATCAAATATTATAGACATATTTTTACTTCTATTATTTTTATCAAATCGTTTTAATGCAATACCAAAATTAGTATTTAATTCTATGTCGCCATCACGCTGTTTTCCATAAAAATTACCCCCACAATTTATTAGAAAAACAATTGGATATTCCAAGCCTTTACTTGAATGAATTGTTGTTATACTAACACAATTATCACCGCTTATATAATTTGGCGCACGAACTAAATTAGGTGAATTTTCAACAAAATTTAAAAATCCAACAATATCAAAGTTATAGGAGTTATTAACAAAATTTTCAACAAATTTTTTAATTTTGGCAACTTTCTCAATTCCATCACTTCGTTGATATAAATAAGAAAAATAATCAAAATCATTAATTATTTTATTTAAAGTCAAGTATACCCCATTAAATTTTAATTTTTTAATAAAATTATCTAAAAATTTTGTGAAGTTTTTAACTTTTTGATATAATTTTTTTAATTCAATAACGCTAAAATTATTATTTGATAATGTTTCCTTTAAATTAGTTGCAAAACTATTTAAATCTTTTTCAAAAGTTTCTTTACAATTCTCACCATCACTAAAACAATTTAAAAATTTAATTATATTTTGGTCGTTTAAGAATTTATTAATAATTTCATAAACACTATTACATTTAGGAAATATTATTTTTAAAATTGCAATTTCATTGTAAGTTAATTCTCCAAAAATACTATGCAGAACAGTTACATAAGAAATATCATCTAATTGAGAAACACTTAATTTTAACAAACTAAGAAAAATTTTAATTTCCTCATCTTCAAAAAGAGAAGAATTTGTGTTTGCATAAATGGGAATACCAAATTTATTTAAAACGCTACAAAATTTATCAAGATATTCTCCTCTTGAGTTCAAAAGCATACAAATATCTTTAAATTGAATTTCTCTTTCCTGTTTTAATTTAACATCATAAATTTTTTGTCCAACTAATTCGCTAATTTTCTTTGCAACCAAGCGTGCTTCCAATTCTGCGGGTTCAAAATTATACAAATATTCACTTTTTATGTTTTGCACACTATAAAGTTTTGGTGGTTTAGGTTTTTCAATATTTTCCGGAATTTTAATAATATTAAGTTCAACATTTTTAAAACTGTTAGACAAAACATCTTTGTATTTTGCTTTTGGTATTAAACAAGAAGAAATCTTGTAATCAAGTTTAGCGGTTTTTTGAGTCATGATTTCCGAAAAAACTAAATTAACAAAATTTAGTATATTTTTATTACTTCTAAAATTTGAATTTAATGTAAGGGCTTCACTGTTGGGGTCGGTTTTAAACTTTTCTTCAAGATTAAGAAAAATATCAGGTTCCGCTTGACGAAAACCGTAAATACTCTGTTTAACATCTCCAACCATAAATCTATTATTATTAGAAGAAATTAAAGAAAGTATTTTTTCTTGTAAATAGTTCGCATCTTGATATTCGTCAACAAAAATATATTTATATTGATTTTGTAATTCGCTACATATGCTAGAATTTTTTAAAAGAAGTAATGCGTATTTTTCTAAGTCATTAAAATCAACAACATTTTTCCTTTGTTTCAATTTCAAATATTCTTTTTCATAACTTTGGTTTAATTCAAGTAGAATTTTTATTGTTTCTTTTATATCTTTTATTGATTGTAAGACATTTTCTTCATTATAATCACAATCTAAATAATTTGTTTTTTCTTTTGCAAATTTAGTTTTAACCTCATTTAATTTTATATACAAATTTAAGTTTTTGTCAAATTCCTCTTGGCAATTATCGTTTTTCAATCTATCTTTTAATTCATTCTTTACTTTATCTTGTGAATTATCCGGCAAATTTTCTTTTAAAATGTCTTGTAATCCATTTTTTAACACATTATTTTGTGATTGATATTGACAAACTTTTGAGTTAGATTTTGGTTGATTCAAGTTAGGGAATTTAGAAGAAATTAATATTTGATAATTTTTGAAAAATGTTGTAGATGGAATTTCGTCAACTTCATCGTTATTATCTACATTATCATTTAAATTCTCTAAATAATTTTTAAAATAAACTTTTTCTTTTGTTGTCATTTTTATTTGAGAAAGAATTGCCAAAATTTTGTTTGTATATTCAAAATATTCCTTACTATCTATAAACTGAGCCTCTTTATTTAATTTCAAAAATTCTGTTTTAAAATAATCAATCATCTCACACAATTCTTTATTAACAAAAAAAACAGCCAAATTTTTATTTAAATTTTCACAACAAAACAAAGTTGATGTATGATTATAAAATTCTTCAACATCATCAACTGCTCCTAAAAAAATATTTATTTTATCTAAAAGTTTTTTAATTGTTTTATGACTTCTTGTCTTGCCATAATAATCTAACAGTTTTTCCAAATAATAAGGATTTGTTTTTGAAAAATCGTTTAAAATATTTTTTATAGCCTGACTTTTTAAAATTTCCGACTCTTGTTCTTCCATCACACTAAAAGCAGGATTTATTTTTAAAACCATAAAATAGCGTTTAATTAATCTTTGAAAAAAACTATGTATTGTTGATATATCAGAAACAGCGACATCATCTATTTGCTCCAAAAGTTTGGGATTATCAATAGCATTTTCATAAAGTGCGTCTATCAACTTTTGTTTCATTTCTTCTGCCGATGCTTTGGTATAAGTTAAAACCAACAATTTTTTAACGCTAACATTTTTTTCGGTTATTAATTTAATAAGTTTTTGAATTAAAACTGTTGTTTTTCCACTTCCCGCCGAAGCAGAAACAATAACATTTTTACCTTCACTATTTAAAACTTTAATTTGCTCAGGCTGGAATGGAAATTGTTTTTTCTGCATTTTTATTCTCCATATAAAATAAATCAATTATATTATAATTTTACAAATTGTTTTTAAAATATTAATTTATTCAAAATCAATTTTATCATTTTCAAAAATTTCTTTTTTTATCTCACTATTTTCATATATAAATTCTCTTGGCACAATATTTTTATTAAACCCACAAAAACCTTTAAAGGAACAATAATCACAAACATCTTTGATTGGATTTGGAATAATATTACCTTGTAAAATTTCCAGCAAAACCTCTTCTAGCAATTTAAAAGAATAATTCATACAATTATTTAAAACATAATCATCAACCGCCGTTGACGAAGCATTATAAACTATTTCATTTTTTTCAATATTCTTTTTAGCAGTACTAACCTTAACGCCGAATATTTTACTATTTGGATTATCAAAACTCAAAGAGGTGTCCATTGCATGTATAAACGAGTTGTCCTTAATCATTTTACCTTTTAACATGTAATTTTTAACACTTTTGTCATCATATTGATTTTTAATTGGAAAGTAAAATGCACCACAAGGCTTTTTCCCTAAAATTTTTGATAATACTTTTAAATATATAAAAATTTGAATTTTGTTTCCATAAAAAATTTCAGAATATCCACCATTAGCCGAGCCCCCAGATTTGTAATCAATAACAATAAACATATTTTTGTAGATATCAACTCTATCAAAAATTCCAACTAATTTAAAAGTTTTGTTGTCTACATCAAATTCATACGCAGGAAAATTTATTGAACCAAAATATTCTTCTAAATATGTTGGTTTGAAAAGAGAAATTGATTGAGAGTAGTATAAAAATTTCAACAATCTCACAATTTCATTTTTCAAAAGCATAACAACACTTTTATTTTCAGGAATCTTCAATTTATAAAATTCAGTTGTTTCACTTATCTTTTTTAAAATAAAATCAACTATTTCATTTATTTTTATATCTAAAATCTTTTCTTCTTCGGTATTTAGATTTTTATCTAAATTAATATTGTTCTTTTTCAAAAATAAATTTATGTTTTCTATATAATTATTTTTTGGGGTTAAAAATATTTTTGTTATTTTGTGCAAGATAATTCCTATGTCTTTTGGTGCTAATTCAAAATTTTCAATTTCTTTTATTTTAAGACCATAATTAGCATAATTTCTAAAAGGACAACTTAAATAAGTTTCAATTTGCGAAACAGTTATTTTTTTATTTGTAAAAAATAAATTTTCTTTATTGCAAGTTAAATTATAATTATTAAAATAATCAAAATTTTTTATATCTTTGTCGATGGCATAAAACAAAGAATTATACAAAACAGCCTCTTGGTAATTTTGCTGAAATGTTGTTTTCAAAAATTCATGTTTTGCTCGATTTTTGTTTCCTAGAAAAATAGCAAATTTTTGAATAGTTTTATCATCAAAAAAACTATTGCTAATATTGCTTGCAAAATCACCACTTGTTTCGCTTATCTCTTTATTTCCGTTATTTTTTAATATGTTTTTTGATATATTGCTTACACTATTATTCGAACAAAGTTTTAAATTATTTTCTAAATTATTTTTATCCTTTTTTATGTTTTTACTTTTTTCAAAGGACAAAACATTGTCAACGAGACTATTCTCAATTTGAACATTAAACATTTTTTTAAGCGAAACAACAAAACTACTTGGCAAAAGTTTTTTTCCTTCGCCATCAGCAAGTGAATAAGAAACAAATAAACCTTTTTCGGCATTTTGAAGTAAATTAAGAGTTTTAAACCTATTTCTTCTATTTATCATCTTAATTGTTGGACTAATTGATGCAACACATTTAATTTCATTTAATATATCATCTGATAAAATACCATTATCATTTAAAAATCTCGGCAAACTTCCTTCATTCGCACCACAGACAAATAAATATTGACAATTTTCAAAAAAACTATCAGTTGCATCACCAACAAAAATAGCATTTGAAGATATTGGAACAGTTGAAATTTTAATTTCATCTACAATAGTTGAAAATAAATCTAAAAATTCCTCATATTTAATTGTTTCATTAGGAAGAACATTATTAATAGTTTCAAAAATTTCCAATAATTTATCAGGAATTTGTTCATATATTTTTTGGAGTTTTATTTCATGTTGATTGTCAAAACTATTTACAATTAATTGATTCTGCTCAAATAAATTGAAAATATCTATTACTTTTTTAACAAAATCACAATAACCCCTAACATCATTACAATTTTGAAAAATATGATATAATTTTGAAATATTATTTGTTATATTAGTTAAATTTTTAATTATTTCTTCTTTTTGATAAATTTCATTAAAAATATCTAAATTAAAAAGTTTATTGGTTTCTTTTATTTTTAAGTATTGATTGAAATAATCAACAATATTAAAAAAATTTGCACCATAAATATTAAATGTATTAATAACATCTAAAACAACACTAATATGTTGATTTTGCAAACCCAATATTAAACTTGTTAAAAATTGCTCAATTGATTGTTGTGCAAAATTATTTTCAAACATTTCCAAAACACATAATAAAAATTTGATAGTTTGAGTGTTGTTTAAATATTCACTAGAATCAACAAAATATGAAAAGTCATAATCATTGAAAACCTTTTCAATTAATAAAGAATCTGCTTCTAAATTTGAACAGGCAACTGCTATATTTTTATACTTACACTTATTTGTTTTAATAAGAAAATTTATTTTTTGAGCAATGTCTTCTATTTCCTCTTCACGAGAAAAACACTCTTTAATACGCAAATAATTTTGTTTTAATTGTGATTGAATTGGCTGAAAAACAGTTGGAGTTAAAGAATATAAATTATAATTTATATGTTTAGATTGAGGATTTAATGTACAACCCGCACGAAGTATATTAATTTCAAAATTTTCTTGATTCGCCAAATCTTTTAACTTATCTAAAATATCATGTTCAAAAATAAATTTATTTTTTTGTAATTTATCACCGTCTGGCACTATTGCCCCAACATAAACTTTTGCGTTTGTTCTTGCCAAAACTTTTAAAAGCGAATATCCCTGCTGAGTTAAAGCATCATAATTTAAAAAAAATATATTAACTTTATCAAAGTTAAGATTAGAATTTTGAATGTATTGCTCCAACAATTCAAGCATTTTATTACCATCTAATTTATCGCCTAATAAAGAATTGTATTCTTCCATTATAATTTTTAAATCACTTACTCTTGCAGATGACGAAGAAATTAACAAATTGGTGGCGTTACTTAATTGTTCACTCGAAATTTCGTTAGATTTTAACTGTGCAATATTTTCATAAACTTCTTCACATAAACCAAGATTAAAATCATTATTGAAAGATTGCAATTTGCCTTGCAAATTTTTTAAAGCACATCTAGTTAACAAAACGCTTTCTCTCTTGGATAGGATATTATATTTTTTTTGCAATTCTTTAAAGATATTTTTTGCAAATCGAGAAATACCCATAACATTTATATTCATTGTTGATGTTATTGCAAGAGTATCGAAAACCAATTTTTCCATAACCAAAGACGAACGGTCTGGAACAATGATAATATTTTGTGTTGTAAAATCAAAAGGATTAATTTGAGTTAAAGCGAGCAAATTAACATCTTTAAAATTATTTCCACAAACTGCATATATCTTTCTTTTAACTTTTTCCATTTTATTATTATAACAAAAAAAAACAAAAAAACAAAATAATTTTATAATTAAAAGTTAAAATATTAACAAAAATTATATAATTATATATGTCAATAAAATTTATTAATAAAAAATATATTAGAAAATATTACAAAAATTAATATAAAAATAAAAAAAATTATAAAAAAATAAATTAAAAAGATTACAAAAACAGATAAAAAATTTAAAAAAAATTTAAAAATAAATTAAAATAAACATATTAGAACTTAATAACAATTTTATTAAATAATAAAAAGCATAAATCCGAAAAATTTAATATAAGATAAATTATAAAAAAATAAAAGATTATTTTAAACAAAAATTTTAATTGTTTAATTTTTATAAAAATATTCGCTAATAACAACTAATAGACTTTAATACAACAACTAATAAACTTTAATTTAACAACTAATAATAGACTTTAATTTAACAACCAATAACTTTAATAAAAAAACTGATAAACGCTAACTTATAAATAAAAAAAATTAATTTATAAAAATTTTTATAAATTAATTTAAAAAATTATTAAGGATTAACACTAAAAGATTGCCCATCTTCATTTGTTGCCTCTAATTGTAATGAAATTCCCAAGTTAGCCTGCGTTGCAACTATTGCATTGGCAGAAAAAGTTACAGTTATTGATATGCTTGAATTTTCCGCTAAAATTAAAGTTTTTTGAACTCTATCGCCATCACTTGTTCCTGTTAAAGTATAACCTTGTGTATAAGAAATAGATACATTGCTATTACTTTCTGGTTCTACAAATATTAATTTTAAACTTGTTTTATCTTTTGTTTGCGCATCAAGTTCTGTATAAGTGTTTGTTATAGTTAGAGTGTAAGAATATGAAGGTTGTTTTAGTTGAATATTGCCATTATCTCCCAACGTAAAAGCCCCATTACCGTTTGTTTCTGAACCGTTAAAAACTATTGTCCCAACTGGGTTATCTTCACCGCCACCATTTGTACATGTTGGCCCACCAGTTGTTGCGGTTGCAGTTGCTGTTATAACACTATTTGATGTATGCGACATTTCCAATTTTGCATGAACATTACCTTTCGCCGTATACGTTACACTACCTGTTACATCAACAGTTGCAGTTGATGCTGCCAAAACGCCAACAACCAAGGCAACTATTAATGCACACATCATTGTGCAAGATGCAATTAATTTTTTAATTTTCATAACAATACCCACCTCTCACTAAACTTTATATAATTATTTTTATTTTGTTAAAATTTAAACAAACTTATTCAAAAATAATTTAAAGATAATTTATTGATAATCTTAATATTTATTATAATTATAATTAATATTATCGTCAACTTAAATTTTAAATTTTGTTCAGTTTTATGTAATTGATATCGTTTTTTTCTTAAATTTTGTTAAAAATAACAATTTTTTTATTATTCACTGATTTTATTTTTATTGAATACAATATATTTGATGAGTAAGAATATTAAATCATTCACCAACACCAACTTACAGACAACTTTTAAAACTTCTGTTTTTGTTGGCAATAATTCAGTTGGCGAAAATTGTAGGATATATAATAGTTACATAGAAAACGCTATCATTGAAGATGGCGTTGAAATAATCAATTCTGTTGTTAAAAACTGTCGAATTTGCAATAATTGTAAAGTTGGACCATTTTCTCATATTCGTGATAATGCCATTATTGGCGAAAATTGCAGAATTGGCAATTTCGTTGAAATTAAAAATTCAATTATTAAAAACGAAACAAAGGTCGCACATCTTTCTTATATTGGAGATGCTGATATAGGTGAAAATTGCAATATTGGTTGCGGAGTTATTTTTTGTAATTATGACGGTTTCGAGAAAAAGCGTAGTAAAGTTGGAAATCGTGTTTTTATTGGAAGCAATTGCAATATTGTTGCACCTGCGTACATAGATGACGAAGCATATATAGCATGCGGAACAACAATAGACACTAATATAAAAAAAGGTGAATTTGGAATTGGCCGTTCACGTGTTGAGATTAAAAATTTTGTTAACCCTTATTTAAAGAACTTTACTTTTGAAAACCAATATTTTGGAACAGACGGTATTAGAGGTGTTTACGGAGAATTTTTAACAACTGACCTCGTTCGCAAAGTTGCCAGAAGTTTATGCGTTAATAAACCTCCCAAAATCATGTTAGGAACTGACACTCGGCCTAGTGGGAAAATTTTAGCAGATGCATTTGTTAATGAAGTTGTTAAGTATGGTGGCGAAGTTTACGAACTTGGTATTATTCCAACTGCCTGCGTTGCATTCCATACCGCACTGTTTAATTGTGATTACGGAGTTATGATAACCGCTTCTCACAACCCTAAGGAATATAATGGGATAAAAATTTTAGATAAAAATGGCATAAAACTTTCCGAAAAACAAGAAAATCATTTAGAAAAACTTTTTAAAGTTAAAAATTTGAAAAAAATAGATGGCAAAATTATAGATTTATCAACGGAAAAAAACAAATACTTCACTGCTATAAAAAA
The DNA here is from genome assembly GCA_944376905.1 of uncultured Clostridia bacterium. Taxonomy (GTDB): domain Bacteria; phylum Bacillota; class Clostridia; order Christensenellales; family UBA1242; genus UBA5489. The sequence goes on along the minus strand of CALWEA010000007.1, from coordinate 36,167 downwards.
CTATAACAAATCTAGTTTGGAAGATTTACGCATAGTGTTAGATTGTGCAAACGGTGCTTCTAGCAAAATTGCCCCTTTGATTTTTAAAGGACTTAACGCTGATGTTATTGCAATGCATACCAAAGGAGAAATTAATGATAAGTGTGGATGTCTTTTCCCTGAAAATATAAAATTCTTAACCGAAAAATATCACGCCGACCTTGGCTTTGCTTTTGATGGTGATGCAGATAGAATTATAGCAATAAATCATAAAGGACAAATATTGAACGGTGATGAAATTTTATATATATTAACTTGGTACTACAAAAAAAATAATCTACTAAAATCTAACAGAGTTGTTGGTACGGTTTTAACTAATTTAGGAATTGAAAATAAAATTAAAGCGCTAGGAGTTGAACTTATTAGAACACCTGTTGGCGACAAATACATTATTGAAGAAATGCAAAAAAATGGATACGAACTTGGTGGAGAGCAATCAGGACATATTATATTTAATGATTTAATTCCTTCAGGAGATGGTGTTTTGACCGCCAGAGTTTTATCACACATTTTTTTAGAAAATAAAAATATATTTTCAACTGTTAAAGACAATAAATATATACAAATTCAAAAAGACGTTTCTCTTCAATCTTTAAACCAAAAACAAATTATTAAATCAAAAGAATTTATAAACCTATTTAATTTTTATAAGAATAAAATTGGTGATAATGGTCGCTTAATAATAAGAGCCAGCGGAACAGAACCCAAAATAAGAATAATGGTTGAAACCGACGAAGCAAATACAGCATTAGTTTATGCCTTAGAAATTAAAAAGAAATTAATAAAAATGCTACGCAAATCATTGAACATTTTTTAATTACAATTTAACTAACTTTTTCAAAGTTTTTACTATGATTGTATAATTTATTTAAAAACTTTATTTAATAAATTTATTTTAAAAAATTTATATGAAAAATTTTTAGTATTTTCCTTTAATTTTTTTTGCAATTTTTTGAATAAATTTAATATATAAATTAAAAAAACTTTATCGAAAATTATTGATAAAGTTTTTTACACATCTGTTGAGTTTTATGACACAATCAATTATAAAAATTTAATTTTGATTATCAACTTAAAATAAAACAAGAAATTATATATTTTAAATTTGTTATTTTTATTTTTTTTTACTTTTATTCTTTAACTTTAATATTTACATTACCAGCAGGAGCAGGTGGCGTTAAAAGAGGTGTTCCACCAAAACTTCCTGTTATACTTGCAAAAATATATGCTAAATTACTAAATGCAATATTAGTTAAATCTAAATTTTTACTAACAAATTCTTTTATATCCAAATTTTTTAAAGACGGTATGTCAGCGAATTGTTCTCCAATGGTTCTTCTTAAATAACAAGTTGCAGTTATTTCAAACAAAGATTTAGGATTGACAACAATACTTCTAGTTACTTCAAATGAAATAGATTTATCATCAACTCTTGTTATAAGAATTTCATCTTCGTTTGTTATATTAACTGTTGTGTTCATTGCAATTGGCAAAACATCATAACGAATTTTAATTAATCTCGCTTCTGTTCGTCCTGTAAATACTCTTGAATTTATTTGTTCCATATTAAAAATCTCCTTTACTATTTTTAATGTTTGTTTGAAATATAACTTATTTATCTAAAAATGTCAAATAAATAACAAATTTAATTTTATATAGAATATTATTTATTAAATTAATAGAATATTATTTATTAAAAAAATGAAATATTATTTAACAAAACAATTTAAAACTATCATTTATTTAATTATGTTTTAAAAAATAATTTTTATTTATTAATGTTATTTTTTTTATTTTATTAAAATAAATTTTTTTTATTTTTTTATTTTAATTTAATATATATTTTTTTGTTCATTTTTTATTTTTTTGGTCTTTGTTTTTTTTGTCTTTATTTTTTTATTCTTTATTTAATTTGTTTATAATTGTAATCTTGGGTTATTTTATTATTACCTTAAAAAGAATTTTTTAATCTATTAAAAAAGATTTACAATGAAACAAATAATTTTTTGTACATTATTTTTAAAACTAATACAAAAAAGACAATTACTTTAATGTGTTGAGTTTATTTTGTTTTTTGTTGTTTAAAAAAAGATTTAACCTTATCTACTAATTTTTAAATTTTTTAAAAAATAAATTAAATTTTTAATAAATTGCAGATTAGCAGATGCAGATTAGCAGACTTAATATATTAAATTTATTAATAATATTAAATTTTTAACTTTTTGTTTTTTTGCTTGTCATATTTAACATTGTATTTTGTTTTTTTTATTATTTTAATATTTTTATTATAAATTGTTTTTATATAAAAATTTTTGTTTTTTTAATATTTATTTTAATTGATTTTTATAATTCTGTTAAAAAACACTCTCCAAAATATTTTAATTTCATATTCTACAAAATCTTATAAGAAAATTTATTTTTAAAATTTTTTATTTTTCTACTACAAAAAAAAAGATTTTTTAAATTGCTTGCAGATTTTTATGTTATATTATATACTTAATAAAAAATAACTATTAGATAATTATAGAGTTATAAATTCAAAATCTAAAATCAAAATGAATAAAAGAGAGTTTAATTTAAATGAAAGAAGAATTTTTTGAAGGAAATTTAGTTGGCAACAGTAAAGGATTCGGATTCGTTAGTATTGAGGGATTTGATGACGATTTTTTTATTCCTCCAAATAAAATGGGGGGCGCCCTTGATGGAGATAGAGTTGTTATTTGCGCAACCAATATAGGAGAAAACAGCAACCTTGCAGAAGTTAGAAAAATCTTAGAATATGCAAATCAACAAATAGTTGGTGATTTAGCATATGGGCTTATGGGTAATTATGTTATAAGCGACAATCCTAAAATCCACAAAGTTGTTTTAATAAATTCAAAAGATTTACATGGTGCTAATATTGGAGATAAAGTTGTTGTTAAAGTAACCGCTCAACCTGCTGGCGACGAAAATTTAAGAGGTGAAATTATTGAAGTTTTGGGGCAAGCAAGTGACAGAAGCGTCCTAGAAAAAGCAATAATAAGAACTAATAAACTCCCAGAAACCTTTCCTCAAAACGTTATTGACGCCTCATCAAAAATTTCGCAAGAAGTCCAAAATTTTGAAAAGAAAAATCGTGTTGATTTAACCAATGAAATTATTTTTACTATTGATGGAGATGATAGCAAGGACCTTGACGATGCTATCTCTATTAAAAAATTAGAAAATGGAAACTTTTATCTCGGTGTTCACATTGCAGACGTTGGTCATTATGTTAAGCGAGGAAGTGAAATAGATTTAGAGGCATACAAAAGAGGAACGAGTGCATACTTCCCTGGTTATGTTATTCCAATGCTTCCAACCTCACTTTCTAATGGTATTTGTTCTTTAAATGAAGGAGTTGAGCGCTTGGCTCTTTCTTGTGAAATGGAAATAACTCCAAATGCAGAAGTTGTTAATCACAAAATTTTTGAAAGCGTTATTAAGTCCGTTGCAAGACTAACCTACACTCGTGTTTACGAAACTCTACTAGGAAATGAAAAAGATGACAAATATGTTAAACTAGCAAGCAAATTTAAACTTATGGAAGAATTGTGCTTGATTTTGGAAAAAGACAAATTTAATAAAGGCTACTTGGAACTAGACCTTCCAGAAACATATTTTGAAATAAATGAAAAAGGTGAACTTGTTGATATTCATAAATATGAACACAATATTGCACACAGAATGATAGAAAGTTTTATGATTGTTTGTAATGAAACAGTTGCAGAACATTTTTATAATCTTAAAGTTCCCTTTGTTTATCGTGTTCACGAAACTCCGCCACCTGAAAAAGTTCAAAATTTAACAGGTTTTGTTGAAGGATTGGGACTTAACCCTATTGTTTTTCCTAAAAACATAACCCCAAAAGATTATCAAAATGTTTTAACATCAGCAAAAGGCAAACCTTATGAAGATGTTCTTCATAAAGTTGTTTTAATCAGTTTAGCAAAAGCAAGATATTGTGAAAAATGTTTGGGCCACTTTGGTTTGGCAAGTACTTATTACACCCACTTTACCTCACCTATTAGAAGATATAGCGATTTAACAATTCATAGAATAATAAAAGATTATTTAAATAAAAAAATTAACAAAAATTCAAACACCGAACAAATAGATGAACTTAAACAATTTGTTGTTGAAGCAAGTGAACAGGCGAGCGTAACAGAAAAACGAGCAGAAACAACTGAGCGACAAGTCAACGCTCTCAAAATGGCTGAGTATATGCAAAAACATATAGGCGAAGTTTACGACGGACATGTTTGCGGGGTTACAAGTTTTGGAGTTTTTGTTGAACTAGATAACACTATTGAAGGATTAGTTAGAATAGAAAATTTACCAGACGATGAATATGATTATCAAGAAAAAACAATGCAACTTAAAGGACGTAAACATTCATATAGTTTTGGTGATGCAATAAAAATAAGAGTTGTTGCAGTTGATTTGCCAAAAAGACAAATAGATTTTTGTGAGGCAGATACCGCATATATTCCACGACCCAAAAAAGAAAAAATCAAACCAAAAGACCAACGAGAAAGTTTTAAAAATAATCAAAAAAATTATAAAAAAAATAGAGGCGAATTAAACAGTTTCACATCTTTTGCAAACAACTTCAATAAAAAAAGTAAAACAACAAATAAAAGAAAAAGAAAATAAATTAGAAAAGTTAAAAACTGAAAACTTATAAAAGCATAAATTAAAAAAATATAAAATTAATGTTTTGTTAAAATTGATTAAAAAATAAAAAATTTTTAATAATTTTTTTTCTTAGATTAAAATAAGGAATTGTGTTATGGCAAAAAATACAACTAATAACAAAAAACAAAATAATAATTCAATAAAAATTATAAGCGTAAACAAAAAAGCACGATTTAATTACGAGATAAACGATGTTTATGAAGCAGGAATAGTTTTGGAAGGAAGCGAAGTTAAAAGTATAAGAGCGGGCCACATTAGTTTAATAGAAAGTTTTGTTTTTATAAGAAACAACGAAGTTTTTTTAAAAAATGCATATATTAAACCTTATGAAAATAGTTCTGCCTACACACCTGATTCAAAAAGAACAAGAAAACTTCTTTTAAAAAAACAAGAAATACTGAAATTAAAACACAAATTAGACGCAATGGGTTATACTATTATTCCATTAAAAGTTTATATCAAAAATAATTTAGTAAAAATTGAGATTGGATTAGGGAAAGGAAAAAAATTATACGATAAAAGAGAAACAATAAAAAAACGTACAATAGAAAGAGATATCGCCAGACATATAAATACTTAAAATTAATAAAGCATCAATTATAAAATTAGCAAAGTTAAAAAAATAATATCACATAATTTATTATTAATAAATAGAAAGTAAAGTAACACTCTATAATGTATCATTAATAACTATAAATTAATAAAGTAATATTATATAATTCATCATTAACAACTATATAATTAATAAAATTAATATAACATAATTTATTAATAATAAGTATATAATTAATTAAAAAAATAATTTTTATAAAATATAAACCATAATAAATAAAACAATTAGCAAAAGAAAAATTATTCTGTCGACAAAAACAAAAATTTTCTATATTGACTTTTTTTTAAATATATTATATAATATACTGATTTTGTTTTAAAAAAAGGCTAATTATATTAAAACAAAATTGTTTTTTCTTCAAAAACTCTCCTTTGGGGGCGTAAGGCTTTCGACAGTTTGAGTTAGTGTTTGTGTAAAGCATATGGTTAACGAAGTAAAACCTAAAAAATCTTCAAAAAAATAAATGCAGACAATGCGAAAACTGAAACAACCACTGCTTCAACCAATGTTGGCTATGGTGTTTCTTGCTTAGCTGCAGCGTAATGCAGTTTGCTCTTGTGTGGCCTCACGAAGCACACAAAAGAGTATAATACTCGTGAAACTCTACGCTTAGTTTAACTTTTGAGAGTGTAGAAAATTTAAAAAGTTCTTTGTTGAAAACACTTGTTTGCGAGATGTTCCAATAAAGTAAAAAAATAACGCAAACTAAATATGTAGAAAAGCAAATAAGAACCAAACTGGACGCGAGTTCAAATCTCGCCGTCTCCACCAAGAAAAAAACAACAGTCAACCTACAGTCAACCTGTTGTTTTTTTATTTCAATACTATAATCAAATCAAACTACTTTTAATTTATAAATCAATTTATATTTTAAACAATTTCTTTAAGATAGAAAATTAAATTTAAATTTTCATTTGAATTATTGTTTAAAATGACATCTTGAAAATCTATTAAATTATTTTCTAAACTACTGCTACTATTATCACTAACAATTGCAGAGTTATTTGTGGAAAGTTCTTCTGCTGTTAAACCATTTTCATCACACGCTTCTAAAATTATAGAACTTGCCAAATTTGCTGACGCAGAACTTTCTGCATTAATTTCAAATGTAACAACAATGGTTGCAATATTATCTTGTCCAGCAGTTCCAGTTGGTGCTAAAACGAAATGTTGCTTTCCATCACTAATAGTACTCCAAGCAGAAGTATTGTCATCACCATTTGCATTTAAGTATTTAACTGTCAAAACGGCAGTTTCTCCCAAAGCATCAGTTGGCAAATTAAAAGTAATTTTTAAATAAGTTTTATCAAAAGTATCATCAGTTGTATAGTTGTTTGTAACGGTTAAAGAATACCAATAAACAACATTATTTTGAGAGCCCTCAGGAATAGAAAGATTTATATTTCCCAAATCAAAACTACCACTAGCAACAATTTCTGTTCCGTCAAAAACAATACGATTTGCAAGTTTTGTCGTTGCTTTAACAGTAAAATCTCCACTTGGCATAATCAAAGAATTACTTTGCTCTATACTATCAACCTCAAAACCAGAAGGTAAACTTCCGCTAACCAATTCCCAACCATCAAAAATATAACCATCTTCAATAGTCAAATCGAATATACTCATATCATTAAGATTTAATTGTTGACCAACATAGAAAGTTCCGGAAAGCGAGCCAACAACACCACCAACACCATCATCAATTTGAATATTAACAGTGTAAGTTTTAGCAAAGATTGCATAGATAGTATTGTTAGAAGTTATATTTGAAAAAGTGTAAGAATAAACCCCACTACTTTCAGTTGCATTATAACTAGCACCAGTTCCATCTTTAGCCGAATTAAAACCTAAGAAAGCATACCCAGTATTCGCTTTTGCATAAATTGAACATGAACCATTGTTCTCCACATAAACACTTGTACTTCCTGAATAATCTCCGTCTTCTTCGCCACTAACTTGCCCTCCAATTTCAGTATTAGTGGTATAATCTAAACCATTATCAGTATACGAAGTTGAAAAGTCATAATTAAATGATAAATATTTTGAAGTTGATGCTAAAGATGTGTGTTCGTTTATCACAAACGAATAATTTTCGTCATATGAAATAACCTCTCCATCACTATTTACATAAGAATTAAAAACATATGAATCTGCAGGAGTGCTTCGCAAAGTAACAGTTGAACCTTTAACCAAATCTACTGATAAAGTATCACCACCAGCCTTATATCTGTCTTGTTGATAACTTTGCCCCCCGTAAACCGCTTCATAACCAGAAGATATCATATTTTCACCAACATTAATAGTTAATGTGCAATAATCACGAGTAAAAATTGCATAAACTTCTTCTGCGTTAGATTTAAAAGTATGCAAATATGTTGAAGAATAAGACAATACAGTACCCATTGATTGACTAGTTGCCCAACATTTAAAAACAAATCCAGGTTCAGGCGTTGCAACTAATTCAATTGGAGTATTTAATGTAACTTTTCTACCAAATTGGTAATTATCATAATCATGTGTATGTCCATCAGCAAAATCTCCCATTCCAGCCTCCCAACTTTTAGGGACTATATTATCATTAGTAATTGGAAATGGACGAGAATAAAATGAAGAAACATAAACAAATCCTTCTGTTCCAGTAGATGTGCTTCCCGTATATTTTAAACTAGGTTCTATTGTTGTATCCTTATATCCCATAAAAAATTCAATTCTTGTTGCAGTCTCACTTGTTACATTATGCCCATAATTTTCATTTGGTCCATAAAAACTTTTCCAAGTATAATTGTTTTGATAAGTAAAAGAAATTTGAACTCCTTCTCTATAATACAAACTGTAAGTATGAGAAGATGTATAAACAGGTGCTACATTGCCTGGAGTTCGAAATGTAGTAGATAATTTGTGTGAAGCAACACCTGCCGAATGAGTTACTGTTATTTTATATAATTTTGGAACAAATTTAGCAACTATTGTTACATCTGATGATATGTTGTATGTATAACTTGTGCTTTTTGTGAACGGACTACTTGCTGTTAAACTATTGTAAAAACCTTCAAATTCATAATAAGGATGAGTTTGAACACTTAATCTTAAAGATGATGATGTTGTGTAAACTTCAACAAATTGATCACACTCATCTTTACCATTTATTGTAAAAGAATTCATAAAATCTTGAAACGCTTCAACATATTTGCCTGAGTTGGGATCGTAAACCCAAACCCATGCCATCACTCTTTTTGATGTCGCACCTGCAATAGATGGAGATTCTTCTGTTTGCTCGGTTGACGTTCCCGTTGATACAATTTCACTATTATCCTCGCTTTCTGGGTATGTACTGCTGTTGTCTGGGACAACATATTGATTTATGTCTTCAGATGTTGTTTCATCTTCAACGCCTTGACTTAAATCTATTGTTGACTTAACATTCCCTTTTGCTGTGTAGGATATATTCGCAACAATATTTGCAGTTGCTGTTGACGCAGCCATAACACACATTGTGCAAACACAGACTATTAACACAAACGAACACAAGGTTGCAATTAATTTTTTCTTTTTCATTCTTTCTCCTTTAAGACAAAATTTAAAAAAACTTAAATTTTTTGTTAGTTTGTTTTTAATTTTGTTTTATATTCGTTTTTTACAAATTTTAAATAAACCATATTATATTTTTTAATTTTATATTTCAATATAACTTATACAAACTTTATTATATTATTTAACTTTTTGTTTACTTTTTTTACATTTTTACAAACATATTTGAAATTTATAAAAAACTTTTAAAACAAAGATGTTTTGAATAATTTTTTTAAGCGGACAACTGCGTATATATTATATAAATACGCAATATTAATAACTTTTCGACTATTTTTAATGTATAAATAGAACATAATTAGCAAAAAAAATAAAAAAGTACTAAAAAGTAGTAAAAAAAAGTTGACTAATTATGTAAAATTTTGCTAAAATCTTTAATGTACAATGAAAAAAACTGCGTATTTATATAATATATACGCAGTTTTTTTTCATTATATTTTAACTAGTTATTCTATTTTTAAATACTTCTACAACATAATTTCTTTACTATAAATTTCTTGTTTATTTCAATTTTTATTGTTTAACAAATATAATTCTTCATTTTTTTATTTTTATTTTATTTTTTATAAATTCAGATAATTTTATAAAATTTTATTTTATTAAAAAATGACGAACATAAATATTAATAGAGATTATAAATGTAATTTATTTTTAATAGATTTTTAATTATTGAATGTGGACAAATTTAAAATTATTTCGTTATTTTTATTTTTTCTTAAAATTTTTCGACATTTTTTTCTTTTTATCAATAATTTACAACAATTTTTTTAGATTTTAAAAAAAGTTATCCACATTTTCACACCCAAACATTGTGGATAAGTGGATAACTTTTAATTTTTAATTTTCTATTCCTCTAATTTTAATGTTAAGTTTTTAAATCTACTTTTGAATTTTATTGTTTTAACTCCCGCATCTTTTAACATTCTTTTTGATATTTGAAACTCAGTTGTTTGACCATATTTATCACTCAAATAATAAACTTCTTTTATACCCGCTTGAATAATTGCTTTTGCACAATTTTCACAAGGGTGGAGTGCAACAAAAAGTTTACAACCTCTTAAATCTCTTCCCCCAGCGTTTAAAATAGCATTCAATTCCGCATGAACAACATAAGGATATTTTGTTTTTTCCAAATCCCCTTCTCTTCCCCAAGGATATTCATCATCACTACAACCCCTTGGCAAGCCATTATACCCAACAGAAACTATTATATTGTCTGGCGTTGCAATACAACAACCAACTTGAGTATTGGGGTCTTTACTTCGTTGTGCAGACAATATTGCAACTCCCATAAAATATTCTTCCCAATTTATGTAATTCTCCCTTTTATTCATTTTTTATTTCTCCTTTTGTTTAAACCTTTTTACTTTTTTATATTTTTATTGTAACATATTTTTTTTCAATTAACAATATTTTTAAAATTCTTTTGGTCTTGTGGTCTTTATTTTTTTTTTACTTTTTTATTAATTTTGTTTTATTAAGATTTTTATTATAATTATTATAAAAATTAATATTAAAATTGTCATAAAGATTGTTATTATTAAGTTTTATTTTTATTTTATCTTCTTTTCTTTTTTTAGTTATCAAAAAATTCTTGACATCAAATGTTTATTAACGTATAATAGTTTAGTTATTTTATCTTATAGTAAGAGGAGGCTATCATGAAAAGAACTTATCAACCTAAGAAAAGACATAAAAATAAAGTTCACGGGTTTAGAGAAAGAATGAAAACCCAAGGCGGAAGAAATGTTCTTAAACGTCGCAGAAATAGAGGTAGAAAAAAATTAACAGTTAATGCGTAATATTGTTTGATTTCTTAATTTCATTTATCATTAATTTGTTGTTTTTATTTTTTTGACAATTCTTGATTTAAAATTTAATAAAAGCCGTTAAGGTTTTATTTTTATTATATTTATTGTTCTATTGTTTAATTGTCTAAAACTTAATTTTAAAGAGTGTTAAAATGTTAAAAAAAGAAAATCGTTTAACTAAAAATAAACATTTTAAGTTTATCTATAAAAAAGGTAAATCAAAACAAACGCAATTTTTGACGCTTGTTTTTGTTCGAACTTATTATCAACCCTTTAAAGTTGGTTTTTCTGTTAATAAAAAAATTGGAAAAAGTGTTGTTAGAAATTTAGTTAAAAGACGCCTTAGAGAATGCTTTAAACTTATTCAAAACAATGTTAATCCTAACTTTAATTATATCTTTGTTGCTAAACCTGGATTGGATAAAATTTCTTTTTGGGATTTAAAACAAGAAATGGAAAACATTTTAAAAAAGGCAGGTTTGCTTGTTTGAATTTTTTTTATAATATTTATTCTTTTATTGCATTGCCCTTTGATTACTTATGCGTTGGCTTGGTTTATTTTTATAAAATTTTTATTTCACCCCTTAAACCTAAAACTTGTCGCTATTATCCTTCTTGCTCAACGTTTATGATTCAAGCAATTTTGGAATTCCATTTTATTAAAGGTATTTTACTCGGTCTTAAACGTCTTTTAAAATGTTCACCTCGTTTTAAAGGTGGCTATGACCCTATTCCTCATAATATTAGGGGCAAATTTAAAAATTTAATATAATTTTAATTTTTAAATGTTTTAATTTTTTTGATTAATTTAAAATATAAAATAATTTATTATGTTACACAAACTTACTCACAACATTAAATTATCTCAACAATTGTTATTATTTTGATTATATTTTTTATATCTAAATAAATAACAAGGCATTTGTTTTTAATAAATACATTTTTTGTTAAAAATATTAAAAATGCTATATGCTTTATAAAAAATATAAATTAAAGGAGCAAAAATTTGGAATTTATTTTTCTTATGGTTAGCGAACCAACAGGATTTTGGCAATCGTTAATATCTTTTTTCGAAAGTTTTATATTTAATTATGCTTGGGCTATTATTGTTTTAACAATATGTATTAAAATAATTTTAACTCCTTTGGACTTTTTTAATAAAAAAGTTGCACGTGATAACATGAGAATGCAAACCGCACTCGCACCACAACTAGCAAGACTACAAAAACAATATGGTGGAGATAGGGCTGTTTTAAATCAAAAAACTCAGGAACTTTATAAAAGTAGCGGTTACAATATTATGGGTTCTTGTTTCATTATGCTTTTAAACCTAATTTTAACAATGGTTATTTTCTTAACACTTTTTGGTGCGCTAAACTCTATGTCTAGTTACAAAATTGAACAACAGTATTTAATTCTAAAAGACACTTATGACACAACTTACACCCAAACAGATGGAAGTGAGGAAGAGAAAGTTAATCAAGCACAAAACGCTGTTCTTTTAAAATATGATGAAATTCAAGACAATTTCCTTTGGATTCGAAATGTTTGGGTTGCAGATAATCCTTGGACAAGCGCAATTCTACCTTTTAACTCTTATTTAAGTTCAGTTGGTGACCAAGTTAGATTAAGTTTAGATGGCGAAAGTGTTAGTTACAAAGAATTGTCTGATGACGAAAAAGAAAACTTTAAAAACGATTATGAAAAAGTTATGCTAATTTTAAACGAGGAAAAAGCAGGTGTTAACGGCTACCTTATAACTGCCGTACTGGCAATTGCTACATCTTTTCTTTCACAATATTTGATGCAAAAACATACCGCCCGCAAAAATGCGAAAAAGGCTATTGAAAGTGGCTCACCTGCGGTTGCAACCGCTCAAACGAATAAAATTTTATTAATAATCTTACCGATAATAATGGGTATAATAACATTGTTCTATAATGCCGTTTTTGGTCTTTATATTATTGCAGGACAAGTTGTTTCACTCGCAACCTTCCCTATTATTGATAAGTTATTAGACATTTATTATGATAAAAAAGATAAAAAGTTAGCACAAAAAAATACCGTTGATTATAGTCGAAAAAATTAATAAAATAAAACTAAAACAAAAAACTTAAAAGAAAAGAAAGGTGTGTTTTTATGTTTGAAATTGAATTTACAGCAAAAAATCCACAAAAAGCAATTGCTTTGGGATTAAAAGAACTTGGGCTTAAACAAGATGATGTTGATATTAAAATCTTAGAAACTGGCGGATTTTTAAAAAAGGCGAAAGTTTTACTTTCTGTTCCAGACGAAAACTTAAATAAAAACGAAAAAATAAAATCAATAGTTGCATTAAAGAAAATTCAAGAAAATAAATCAATAAACAACAATCATGAACAACCTTTAAATGCAAACCAAAACAATTCAAACTCTATTCAAAAAGATGATTATTCTCTTGAAAATCAACCTAAATCTCTTTGCCCTCAAAACGCCCCAATCAAAAATAATACAAAAAAATCTAATTCAGGGAAAGAAAGTTTGGATATCAACTTTTTAGATAACAGCAATTCAAATGATAATTATAAAAATAAAGAAAACAATGAAAAAACTAATAAAAAATTAAGTTCTTTTGAAAATAATTCTGCAACTAATAAAAAATTAAATGGTAAAATCAATAACGAAGAACAAATTGAAAAATTACAAAATTTTTTATCAGGTTTTATAAATATAGCAAATTTAAAAATAGATGTTTCAACTCGTGAAAATGATGATGAAATATTTATAGATTTAATTGGGGAAGACTGCAACAAATTGATTGGCGAACACGGCGAAACTATTAATGCTCTTCAATATATTTTATCCGTTTTTAACAATCACATTTCTCGCCATTCTAAAAAGATTCGTTTAGATGTTGATAGTTTTCGTCAAAAACGCAAACAAACAATTGAAAGTTTAGCAAATCGTATGGCAAAAAAAGTTTTAGAAACTGGGAAAAGTATTAAACTTGAACCTATGAGTGCATACGAAAGAAGACTTGTTCATAAAATTGTTTATAAATTTAAAGATTTAGAAAGTCATAGTTACGGTAAGGAACCAAAAAGATTTTTGGTTATTCAAAAGAAAGATATATGATAATTTATTTCATTATTTTATGACAATTTAATTAATTATTTTATGATAATATATTTAATTATTCTTTTTATTGTTTATAATTTTTTGGAATATTTCAACTTTTATTCAATAATGCTTTATAAAATATTTTGAGATATCTTAAAATTTTTATAAGCATTTTTGTTTTAATAGTTTTTTGATGTGTGGATAATTTATTTATAACCTTACACTATATTTCTTATTTATTTTGTTATAACATTACACTACATTTCTTATTTATTTTGTTTTGATAAAATTAAATTTCTTATTAATAAAATTTTTATAATTTAACATCTAAAATATGCAATTACAATTAACAAAACAAAAATAATTAAAAAATTATTTAACAATTATTTAGTAATTAGTTTAATTTAATTATCATTATATAATTAATTCAAATTATTAATTCTTATTATTTATTAGTTGATATACTATTTAAAAAAAATAAAATTTTGAAATGTTTGAGGTAAAAATGTTTAAAAATTTAGATAAAAACAGAAACAACAATAATTCTTTTGACAAAAATAAAAATATTGTTGTTGACGAATTTGATAATAAAAAAAATGAAATAAAAAAAATAAAAAATAACAACAAGTCAAACATTATAATTGATGATAACAATGATAACAGTAATAACAGTAATAACAGTAATAAAAGTAATGACAATTACAACAACAATAATAAAAACAATAACAATTATAACAACAAAGAAAAAACAACATTGATAAATTCTAATAAAAATGTCAATATAATGAAATTTGAAGATAATTTGAAAAATAATAATAATAAACAATACATAAAATCTTCTTATGTTTGGCTTAGTGTTGCTTTTGTTGTAATTCTTATTTTGTCAAACATAGCAGCATCAAACACCATGGATATTGGTGGATTCATAAGTTTATCTGCCGCAGAATTACTTTTCCCTATTTCTTATGTTATTAGTGATTTGTTTGTTGAAATATATGGTTTTAAGCAATGTCGTAAATTAATTTTTATAGGCTTAACTATAACACTTATTTCTATGGTATTTTTGTTTTTAACAACCCTTTTACCAACTGGATATACTGAATACCAAACTGTTTTTGGATTTTTTAGTGGCGGGGTTATTGGTATAACTTTTGCCAGTATATTGGCTTATATTGTCGGTTCTCTTGTTAATGCTTTTATAATGACAAAACTTAAACAAAAACACGGCGAAAAAAAATTTTTTATAAGAGCAATTTTATCAACATTAGTTGCAGAAATACTTGATAGTTTGATTTTTATAACCTTTTGTTGCTTGTTCGCTCCACAATATTATTCGTGGGACAGATTGCTTCAATTCGTTTTAACAATCGCGACAATAAAAGTGTTAGTTGAAATTATAGTTTTTCCTATAACAAAAAATCTATTAAAATTAATTAGAAAAAAAGAAAGTTTTTAATTTAATTAAAAACAAATTATATAATTTTTTGTATTAAAATTGTTTATGTAATTTTTAACAAGAACTTTATTAAACTATAAAAAATAATAAATTATTTATAAAAATAAAAAAATGCTACATTAATAAAATTATAAAAAAATAAATTAAAATAATAAATAAATTAATTAATAAATTAATAAACAAATTAATTAAAATAATAAAATAAAAAAAATAATAAAATTTAAATTAAAACAAGAAAAATTATCTTGTTTTTTTTATTTAAATAAAATTTTTTATATTATTTACCTTTTTAATTTTTAAAATTATTTACTTTTTTGTTTTTTATTTCTTTATTTATTTTTTATTTTTATTATATATTTATATTATTTTAAAATTTTAATATTTTACTATAAGGTGATAAGTTTACCATAACTTAATATTTAATTGTTTTATTCCTGCTCATTTAGATTTTAAGCGTTTGATTTTAAAATGTTTGATTTTTAACATTTTAATATTTTATATATTGCCTAATTAAAAATTTTATGATATAATCTTGGAAGATACTTAATAAAAGTTATTGGTACAATATTAATTTTTTAGTTTAAAACGATTGAAAATATTCAATATAGTTATTAAATAACATTTAATACTTGTAAAAGAAGGAGTTTTTATGACAACCACCCCACTACAAATTTGTGTTGACACTAATGTTTTATTATTTTTAACAATAATTGATAAATGTCAAACATACGCACAATTAATTCAAACCAATCTTAGTGAAGAAGAATTTAATAAATTAACATGGCTAAACAATTTAATTAAAGCAAAAAAAATTGAACTTATTATTACTCCAACAATTAATGAAGAAATAAGATTGGATTCTAAATCAATAAAATCTAACCAATCTCAACACTTATCTCAACAAGAAGTTTTTAAATTATATAAAAAAAACAATATTAAACAACAGATTCAAGAATATATCCAAAAAAATGACAATATTAAATTTACTTATTTTGAAGATAGTTATTTTTTAGCATTTAAAAATTTGACTACTGAATTGGCTAATGCATATAGTTGTAAATACACAGACGAAGATGAAAATACCTCAAAAAAATCTTTAATTCATAGTAAACCATTTATTAGGAAAAAAAGCGGACATTTAAGTCATGACTCGCTCGCTATGGCAGAATCAACTATTTTGGGATTAGATTTTTTAACTTTTGACCAAGACTTTATAAAAAAACAACCACACTATAATGTTCCTGAAGCAATTTCAAGTATTAATTATGACATCTTAAAAAGTTCTGTACAACCTTTAGATTTCAATGAGTTTATAGAATTCTCACAAGGCAATCAATCAAAACAATTTAAAATAAATTCAAATTATAAAAACAAACAAGCAAGCCCTGTTCTTCCTTATAAACTATTGTCTTATAAAGATTATGTTGATATTATTGAAAATCAAAATAATGGCAACAAAAAAAATAATTCTAATATAAATGCCAATTCATCTCACTCATCAAAAAACATTGAATATCTTTATGTTGATAGTAGAACGCTATTTTTACTTGCATCAGAATATTTGTGTAGGTTACGAGAGCCAAAAGTATATAAATTAAATAGAAAAATATTTGAACCTTATAGAATAATTAACCAAGCAGTAGAAAACAATAGTATAAATTTGGTTACATCTAATGTTTCTATGGATTTATATTTAAGTTTTAAAAAAAAATTATATAAAATAATTCGCAACTTACAAGATACACAGGAAAATTTACAATCTCTGTTTGAAGAAAACTCACAAGAATTTACCCAAACGCTTAATCTTTATAAAAACATTCAATTTGAAACATATATGTATGATAAAGCAATTAAACCTTTTCTTAAAACACATAAAATTTTTATATTAAAAACCCAACTACTTAATGAAAATGATAATGAAAAAATTAATGAACTGGCCTCTCTTTATCGCCTCGAACCAATTCATTCAAATCAAACAGAAAAAACTGAAACGAACAATTTTGATGAATCTATTGCCCAAAATCAAGATACAGACCAACAATACTTATTTTCTTTCAGCAGTAAACAAAATGAATTTTTTGCTCTTGAAATTGCAATTGCTAAATATTTTGGAATTGATTTTGTTTCAACAAATATGTTGGAAATAATTTCTAATTTATCCACAGAACAAAGAATTCAATTTATTCAAGATATTACTTATAAAAAATTTTTTAATTCTTCTCAACAACAATGTTATGAAACAAACTCAAACACTGATGATAATCCAACAACAGATTTAAAAGAAACAACTTTAAGTTGTTATCCTAATCAAATTTATTCTGTTGATGATGTTGTTTCAAAATTAAAAAATAACGAACATTTTAATCGTATTGATGAACGTTTGTTAAAAACAATATCAATATTTTATAAAAAATATCATGAAAAATTAAAATTTTATCGAACCAACAAACTTACAGACAAAAAAGACGCTCAATTTTTAAGTAAAATTTAAATAATTTAAATTTAAAAAATGATTTATAATTTGTATACAAAAATAATTTTTTATTTGCTATACAAAAAATAAATATAAAAATTAGTATAAATTTAATTTTTTTGTTGTTTAAATTGATGTTTTAAAATTTATTTATATTACAATTTATAGACACTTAAAACAACTTACTAATATCAAATATTGCTATTAATTTAGTAATATTTTTTTTAAAAGTTTAAAAATTTATATTTTTGTTTGATTTTTTATAAAAATATAGTTATAATAAGATTAGTAAAATTGTTGTTGGAGGCTTTTTATGAAAATAAAAACTAATTTGATTTTTAGTATTACCGCTCTTGTTTTGCTTGTTGCTCTTGCAGGTATTGGGGTTGTTGCGGCAATAACTTCAAGTTTTACAATTTCTAATAAAATTATTTATAAATCAACTGATGTCTTTTATTCTGTTAATGCAAATATTTATTCTATGTCTAAGGAAACCTATGATAGTTATCAAGATATTTATGAACTTGTTAACGCTCAACAAGGAAATGAAATAACAGAAACTTATACAGGAAATTTTGACGGAAAAAATAATAATTCTCCAAAAGAAAATGAAGTTTGGGAAATTCCAGACGGAGATTTACGTTTTACAACAACTAAAAGAATTCTTGTTTATGTTTTCGAAATAACAAATTGTAGCGCTAATGATTCGGTAACTGTTGATATAACATTGCCTAAAGATGTCAACACTAATATAACCAACTCTAAAAGCACTGTTAACGAACCGCTTGTTTTAGGAACTTCTTCTTCACAAACTTCAACAGGGATTGTTTATGTTGTCTGTGAATGTAATAGTATTGAAAACAATTTTGAAGTTTCTAATCCTATAACTGTTAATATTGATAAATTTGTTGCTGATAACTAAAAATAATATTTAAAATTTTAAAAATAATACACTTTATTGTTTATAATTAAAATTTTTAAATTTAAAACTTATAAAATATCTTGATATAAAACAAGATATTTTTTATTTTTATTTTTTATAACATTTACATCTTATTATAAATTTATAATAAAAAAATGTATCTAGATGTTTATTGACTTTTAAAATCTCTTTTGTTAAAATATTAATATGATAATTCAATATGCTTTTAAAAATCAAGTTAATCTTATGAAAAACTTTAATGCTATACTTTTTTTTATAAGCATAATATTTTTTTTTAGTTTTATTGTGTTGTTATTTAATTTTTTATTTTTAACAAACGATAAAGTAATTATTAATTATAAAAATACTTTGAATCTTTCTAATCAAAATTACCTAATTGAAAAAAATTTCAATGTTTATGTTATTTCCAATAAAATTAATGTCTTTTCCAAGGCAGACGAATCTTCTCAAATTATCGCAACTTTTATTTATGGAACAAAATTACAAGTTATAGATGAAGAAAATGACTTTTATAAAATAAGTTTTGAAAATAATAATGTTGAAGAATTAGGATATGTTTTAAAATCTTTTGTTTTAAACACAAATATAACAAGTCAAATAATTTATATAGACACAAACGCAACAATAGTAAAATCTTGCAAAACTTACGATTTTATAAATGGTCAATATATTGAAAAATCAACCACGCTTGAAAACAATACAAGAGTTAAATTACTAAATGGATACAATTCAAATATTCCCTACCAACAAATAAGTTATCAGTTAAATGAAAAAATAATAACTTGTTACATCCCAACTAATAGTGTTGAAGCAGATGGTCTTAATCAACGAGCCTTAATTGCTTTTATGCTTATAATAGTTTGTGTTAGTTTGTTTTTGATTTTGTATGGCTTTTATCGTGGAAAAAAGAATAAAAAAAATTATTAAAAAATTAATAAGTAAAATTAATAAATAAAATAAAAAAAATAAAAAAATTATAAAAAATTAAAAAATTAAAAAATTATAAATCAAAAAATTAATTTAAAAAAACTAAAACTAAATTAATTGTTAAAATTTATTTATTCTATATTTCATTAAAATTTATAATAAAAAATAAAATTTTTAAAAGTTAGATTATAAAAAGTTTGACTATTTTTGATTAACAAGAATAACTATTTTCTATTAAACAATAACAACTATTTTTGATTAAACTTTAACAATAAAATTTTAAAAATAATTAATTTATTTCAATAAAAATAAAATTTTATAATTTTAGGAACATTTGATAAAATTTTGCATATATTTAAAAATATGAATATTTTATCAAGTTATCCATTGGGAAATGTAACCTCTTTTAAATGCGGGGGGCGTGCAGATTTTTACGTTGAACCAAACGAGATGTGTGAACTTATTAATCTTCTTAATTTACACAAAAATAAAAAACTTTTTATTTTAGGAAATGGAACTAACACTCTTTGTCCCGATGAGGGTTATCATGGTTTAGTTATAAAAACAACTAGATTGAATAAAATTGAAATTTTAGAAGAAAATGATGTCTTCTCACTCGTTAAGTGCGAGTGTGGAACTTCATTATTTGATTTAAATGATTTTTTGGCAAATAATAGTTTGTCTGGCTTTGAATTTTCTTATGGTATCCCTGCAACTGTTGGTGGTGCTTTAATAATGAATAGTGGTGCTTTTGGAGATTGTGTTGGTAATTTTGTTGAAAGTGTTGAAATATTCAAAAACAGCGAAATTACAACCGTTTATAAAAATCAAATTTTTTTTGATTATCGTAAAAGTTCTTTAAAAGATTGTGTGGTTTTAAATGCAACTTTTAAATTTAATAAAGGTAATAAAGTTGATATTTTAAAAAAACAAAAATTTATTCTTGAAAAAAGAAATAAACTTCAACCTTTAAATTATCCAAGTGCCGGAAGTATTTTTCTAAAAGAAAACGGCATTTCACCCTCCAAAATAATAGACAACTTAGGTCTAAAAGGAACAAAAATAGGCGGAGCAGAAATTTCATGTAAACACGCCGGTTTTATTATTAATTCAGGCGGAGCAACTGCAACAGATATCTTAAATCTTATATCTCTTATAGAAAGTGAGGTTTTGAATAAAAAAGGTTTAAAGTTGAAAAAAGAATTAATTGTTATGCAATAATATTTCAATTTTGTGATAATTTGTTTTCTATTTATTATTTTTAATTTAAATTAAATTTTAAGTTATTGAATAATTTTCTTATATAACTTTTTGATTTTTTTATATTTTTATAGACTTTTTTTTTAAACAATTTTGATGAGATTTTTGCTTTTATAAAAATACTTAAAAATTTATCTTTTATTATAATAATAAATTTTATAAAAATTTTTCTAATATTTATTTTACTATTTGATTTTTTTAAATAAATAAATTGGTAAAAAATATAAAATATTAAAATATTAAAACATAAAATTACAAAATTATAAAATTATAAAATATAAAATTATAAAATACAAAATTATAAAATTATAAAAAATAAACTATTAAAATGAAAAAGTAAAAAAATAAAAAAACCTTAAACTTTTCTAATAAGACTTGTTAAGGTTTTTTTAATATATATACTTTTATTTTTTTATTCTCCATATCCTTCCATTAACATTTTATCCGCAACAAGAGCAATAAATTCTCCATTTGTTGGTTTTTCATTTTGATTATAAACTTTTATACCAAATAAATTATTTATATTTTCAATTTTTCCTCTATTCCAAGCAACTTCAATTGCATGGCGAATCGCTCTTTCAACTTTACTGGAACTTGTGTCAAATTTATCTGCAATTGACGGATATAATCTTTTTGTTATTGAATTTATAATTTCTGGTTTATCAATTGCCAGTTTAATAGCCTCACGTAAAAACTGATAACCTTTAATATGGGCAGGGATACCAACTGTTATAAAAACATTAGAGATTTTTTCATCAATAACTTTACTTCTCATATTTTTAAAATTTTGTTCTGGGATTGGAACACTTTCACTTAATCCCAAAATGTCTGTAATTCTACGTTCAAGGCTTGGAAGTTGAATGGGTTTTATCATAAAATAAGAAACCCCCAAACTTAACGCTTTATCTATAAATCCATTATGACTTAAACTTGATGTTATAATAACTTTTGGCATTTTGTTTCCAAGGTCAACTTTTGCTTTTTCTAATAATTCAAAACCGTCTAAACCTGCAAGAACAACATCCATAATTAAAATGTCAACAGGATTATTTTTAATTGCCTTTAACGCTTCATTTCCATCTTTTGTTTGTCCAACAATATTAAATTGGTTTTTATTTTCAAAAAATTTTATAAACTCTGCCCTGCAATCATCGGCATTATCGGCAATGAATATATTTATTTTTTTGTTTGATTTTATAAAATCTTCCATTTATTTTACCTCCTAATTTTTTATTTTAAATTTTAGATTTTAACAAAAAAATGATATCATAATTATTGGAAAAAGTAAAAGATTTAAACATACATAAAAAGTAGTTTTATGTCTATTCTTGTTTATTTTAATAGGTTTTTAAAACAAGTTATAAAATTCTAAAACAATTTAAAATTTTATAAATTTATAACATGAACAATATTATAAAAAAACTAGAATTGTGGCTTTTTGTTTGATATATAAGAAAATTTTATAAGAGGATTTTAAATAAAAGATTTTTATATTATTTTAACTTTTTTTAACTATTTTCGCTTGTTTTAATTATTTTATTTATTTTAACTATTTTATTTGTTTAACTATTCTATTTATTTTAACTATTTTACTTATTATTATATTTTATTTTTATTGTATTTTGTTTTTATTTTTTCTGTTTTTATTATTTTTACAATTTTTAATTTATAACAGATTTTATATAATGTCTTTAAAAGGATTAAAGAAATTTATGTTTTGATTTATTTTTAATCAATTTCATATTAGTAAGGATTTTAAATTTCTTTAATTTATTTACTTCTTTTATTCAATTTTATTTTATTGGTTTTATTTTTAAATACTGATTATAAAATAAATTTGCCTTATTTAATAAAAAACAAGTTGCTTGTATTTTCTTGACATCAATAATATTTAGTTTTAAAATAAGATTGGACAAAAATATCTTAATATTTAATTTATTTATAAATTAGTTTAAAAGTTTATAAAATTTAAAATATTTACGAAAAGGAGTTTTTATGAAAGTTATATTAATTCAAGATGTTAAAGGAAAAGGAAAAAAAGGAGACATTGTTAATGTTGCAGATGGTTATGCTAAAAACTTTTTATTAAAAAACAACTTGGCAAAATTGGCAACTGCAGAAGCATTAAATGAAAATAAAGGGCAAAAAGATGCACTTAACTTTAAGAAAGAACAGGAGTTATTAAGTGCAAAAGAATTGGCAAATAAAATTTCTAAGACATCTATAAAAATGTTTGTTAAATGTGGTGAAAATGGCAAAATTTTTGGTTCAATAACATCTAAAGAAATAGCAGATACTTTTGCCAAACAAAATATTGAAATTGATAAAAGAAAGATAATCTTAAAAGAGCCAATAAAAAACACAGGTACATACAAACTAGAAATAAAACTTCACCCAGAAGTTACAGTTCAATTTATTTTAGAAGTTGACATCGCTTAACAAATAATTAACTTTCGTTTTTATAAATAAAAAAAGATTTAATAATTTAATATTTAAAGTTTTTTTAAATTTATATATTTTTAATTTTAAAATCTTTTTATAATTGTAAAATATTTTTATAATATTGATTATACCTTAACATCAACAAACAAAAAAAACATAGAATTGTTTAATTTTTTAAAATACAATATATTCTATGTTTTTATTTAATTATTTATATTTATTTTATTCATTAATATCTTCATTTGCCTGAGCATGCAAACTGATATTTAATGAGATATTGTTTGAAAAACTTGTTGCTGTTTCTGGATTAATGCTTAAAGTGTATGTAATCATAATATAGGAACATGCATTTGGATAAGCAACACCTTTGGCAGGTATTAATACATTTGAAAAATCGTATGTATTACTATTTAATGTTGTTGCATTTTGAGTAAAACTACCAAAAGACTCCAAAGAATCCGTAGGAATACCATTTATAACTTCATATTTGATTGTTGTTGTTACATTATTATCTCTAAATTTTTGTTCTGATTCTCTATCTGAATTAAAAGAAACCAATATATTTGCTTCACCTGAATTAATGAAACCAAACGTATAGGTTATAACGGAATGGTCTTTGTCAAAATCAACTTTTCCCATATCATAGGTTATATCCGTATTTTCCAAAACTTGACCTTTTCCATCTTGCAAAATATAATTATCTGTTTCCTGATTATATCCTGCAGTAAAAACTGTTGTTAAACCCGGATTAACAACTCCATTTTTATCACCTTCAACCGTCGCATAAAACGAACCTTCAATATCTTCAACAAAGAAATAAACCTTATTTGAAACATTAACCTGAAGTTTTTGAGCCGCCCAAATTCCAACAGGAATTAAAACTAAGATAAGACAAGTTAACAAAATAGACAATCCTATTTTCCACTTTTTTGCCACAATCCCCTCCACATTTTATAAAACAAATTAAACCAATAATTAGTTTGTTTATTTTTTTTATATTTATGAATAAAATTATAAATTTTTCGACAAAATTTTTATATTTCTACTTTTAATCTTACTAATTGTTACATAATTTGTCAACTATTTTTTAATTTTATTTAACTTTTGGCAAATATAAAATAGTTATTAACTATATTTTAAGATTTAAGAAATGTTGAACTTTTTAATTAGTTTTTAACAACAAAAATTTTTATAAACAATATTTTAAATTTAAAAACACTAATAAAATTGTATTTTTTAAATAATTAAATATTTTTATAAACATATTTCATAATTTAATAAATATAATCATAAAATTAAATATGAAAAAATTATTGTTTAGAAAATTAGCAAAAGTTTTGATTTTGTGCTTTTTATTGATTTTTTTTGTTATATCATCGTTTGGGTGTTCACTAAATCCAAATCACATTGCCAAAAATTTATCAACATATAATATGAATTTAGTTTTTGATGAAACAAATTTTATTTTAAATGGAAATTTGCAACTTAATTTTAAAAACAACACCGAAACAATTTTAAATAATCTACATTTTAATTTATATCCAAACGCTTTTAGAGAAAATTCAAATCAAAAAGTTATAAGTTTGGCAAATAAAGATAAATGTTATTATAATGGAATTAGTTATGGAAGTATAAAAATAGAAAAAGTTTACGACCAACAAAATAATGATTTAAATTATGAAGTTGCAGGTGAAGATGAAAACATATTGATTGTTGAATTAAAAAACAGTGTTGCTCCTCAAAATAATACGCAAATTTTTATAAATTTTGAAGTTACAATTCCCAACGCTAATCATCGTTTTGGTTATGGCGAAAACACAGTTAATTTAGGAAACTTTTTTCCAATTCTTTGTGTTTATGAAAATGGTTGTTGGCAAGATATGTTCTATTATTCTAACGGCGACCCATTTTATAGCGAAGCCTCCAACTTTAAAGTTGAGATAGAGTATCCAAATTCCTACATTTTGGCATCAACTGGTCAAGAAAACGATTTGATAAAAAAAGATGATGGAAAAAAAATAAGTGTTATAACTGCTAATGCTGTTAGAGATTTTGCAATTGTAATGAGTAAAAATTTTTCAATTTTAAGTGATAAAGTTGGTAAAACAACTGTTAGTTATTATTCTTATAACGATGAAAACAAACAAGAAAGTTTGCAGGTTTGTTTAAATGCAATATCAACTTACAATAATTTATTTGGTGAATATCCTTATCCGGAAATTAAAATAGTTGAAGCAAATTTTGTTCATGGAGGAATGGAATATCCAAACATTGTATTAATATCTGATGATATACCTGATTATCAATCATATATTTATTGTATTGCCCACGAACTTGCTCATCAATGGTGGTATGGTGTTGTTGGAAACAATCAAACAGAATATGCTTGGCTAGACGAAGGATTAACAGAATATTCAACTGCACTTTTTTTTGAAAACCATCAAGAATACGGTCTAAATATGGATATGTTAGTTGAAAGAGCAAATAGTAGTTATAATGTTTTTCAAACAATATATGGAAACGTTTTAGGAAATATTGATACTACAATTAATAGAAGTTTGGAAAAATTTAATACAGAACCTGAATACTTTTACATGGTTTATGTTCAAGGTTTTTTAATGTTTCAAACTTTAAACGAAATGATTGGAGATAAATTAATGTTTGCATCTTTAAAAAATTATTTTGAAGATTATGCTTTTAAAATTGCAAAACCAGAAGATTTAATTGGAAGTTTTGAAAAAACAACTCATGCTAATCTTGAAACATATTTTACAAATTATTTAAATGGTAAAGTTATTGAATTTAAAGATAAAGTTTAAAAAATTTTGTTTTACATGTTTAAATTTTAACTGTTTAGTATTTTAATTAAATATTGTATTATATTATTATTAAATATTTTTGCATTTATTAGTATATTTAGTTATTAATTATTTTTTACATTATTAAATTTTTTTACATTATTAAATATCTTTACGTTAATAAATATCTTTTAAATTATTAAATATTTTCTACGTTATTAAATATTTTTTACAGTCAAACATTTATAATATTAACACTAATAATTTTTTGTTAAACTTTCGTTATATTATTTTTATAACTATTAACACAGTCTTTTATAGTATTTTTATTATATATTATTTATAATATTTAAATTATATAAATTATTTTTGTTTACAACATATTAGTATGTTTAGCATGTAATTTTAAAAAAAATAATAAATGAAACTTTATAAATTTTCATAAAAAAAAAGAAGTCCATAAAAAAATGGAATCCTCTTTTTGTTAGAAACGTTATAAAAAATTTTTCTTTTTTTATTTTTAGTTAAACATAAATTTTTAGTTTTCTGTTTTAGACACTTGATTATTTTCATCTTTTTCTTGGTTTTTAGATGATTGTTTCTTTTTATTAAATTTATTAACTAATATCTTCCAAAATTTAACTACTGACCATTCATTAGGTTTTAAAGTTAACATTTCGTATATTTGGATAATTAAAGTGTAAAGAATCAAAAACAATATACCAACATTATACCATGTAAAAATAGTTCCAGTTAGTAAAGGTTCATTTAAAAACATATTATTTGATTGATTTAAAACTGAATTTCCATAAATTCCAACAACAACCATAAAAGCTAACCCTATTGGAAGTGAGCACCAATTTTTAAATGTTGGAACAAAATATTTTGAAATTATTGACAATAAAAACATATACAACATCAAAGCATGATATAAGTAGCCAGTAAAAGGATGAATATTGAAAATATTATCAAAGTAAATAAAGAAGTCAGGATAAACAAAAGTTAACAAACCTCCAATCATACCAGCAAAAATTGCATATTGAAAAATTTTTGAATTAGGTTTAAATATTAAAACAACTATTGGTAAAATAAAACCCATCATACTACAAAAAGTGTCTGGAAGAAAGTCAATAAATGTTGCAGAACGAGAATTTGCAACAACAATTCTGTATATAATAATTAAAACAAGCCCAATAAAAGCAGTAATTTTAATAGGAATAAACAATTTATTTTTAGGAACAAATTTAACAATAAGAAATATAGATAAGCCCATCAATACAACTAAAATAGACATAAATAAAATATGCTCTAAACCAAAAATTTCCATAACCACCTCTAAATATAAATATGTACTATATACTATAACATATTTTTCTGTTAATCAAAACCATTTTTCAATAATAGAAAAAATATTTTTATTTATGATTTCAATTATTCTTTAACAATTATAAAAGCCTTTTTATATTATACTAATTTTTTTATTTTTATTATATTCTTTGAACTATTATAAAATTTTAACCATTTAAAAAATTTAACAATTTTTTAAATATAACTACTTCAAAAATACACTACTTTAAAATACACTATTGTAAAAATATAACTTTTGTAAAAATATAACTTTTGTAAAAATTTTAAATGCTTTGATAATTTTTTTATAATTCATTAAGAGAACATTAAATGTTATAAAAAAAGAAATGTTATATCAACATTTTCTTTTTGTTTTTTGTTAAACTTTGGATAATTTCTTATTAATTTTAACTTTGTGAATTTGAAAAAAATCTTAAAAATTTTTTTATTTTTATTGTTCTGGTCTTTTTCTGTGAACAATATATTTAACCAATTCACTTAAAGCAAACATTAAAAGACAAAATCCTAATATAATACTCCACTGTGCAAAACTTAAACTAACTAATTTTAAAAATGTATGAATTGGTGTTAAAGCAATTAAAAGACAAATTCCAACTCCAAATGCAAATGCTCCTACTGCCCATTTATTAGAACGAAGCGGATTTTTGAAAACAAAGTTATTAGAGCGAATAGAAAGAAAATAGAAAAATTGTATTAAATTTAGAGAATAGAAAGCCATACTCATTGCAACTTCTTCGCTTTTAAATCCAAAAACGCCTATTAAAAAGCATGCCAAAACTAACGAACTTTGAAGCAAACCCATAACAACTATTTTAACACCAACACCGTTCGAAAATAAATTTGCTTTTGAATTTCTTGGTCTTGCTTGCATGATATTTTTTTCTGCTGGTTCTAAACCTAATGCTATGGCGGGAAAAGTATCACTAATAAGATTGACAAATAAAATTTGAACAGGAAGTAAAAATATAATTTGAGGGAAAAAGATTGTTGCAATAAAAATTGCAGTTAATTCACCCAAATTGGCAGAAAATAGAAACTGAACTGTTTTTTGGATATTAGCATAAATTTTTCTACCCTCTTCAACCGCAACAATAATGGTTGCAAAATTATCATCTGTTACAATTAAATCTGCAACTTCTTTTGTTACATCTGTTCCTGTTATTCCCATACCAACGCCAATATCGGCTTTTTTAATACTTGGTGCATCATTAACACCATCACCTGTCATCGCAACTATTTTGCCTCTTTTTTTGAAGCCTTCAACAATTCTAACTTTATTTTCAGGACTAACTCTCGCAAAAACAGAAATTTTATCTAAAACAGCATCAAATTGTTCATCATTTAATTTATCAATTTCAGAACCTGTTATAACTTCATCGTTATCTAACGCAATTCCAATCTCACGAGCAATTGCAATAGCCGTATGCTTATGGTCTCCTGTTATCATGATAGGACGAATACCAGCCGTTTTACATTTAGAAACAGCAAGTTTTGCTTCTTTGCGTGGAGGGTCAATCATTCCCGTCATACCAACAAAAACTAAATCGTTTTCAAAGCCAGTATCATTTCTAATAGAGGGAATTTCTTTAAAGGCATAACCTAAAACCCTTAACGCATTATCTCCCATTTTATTGTTGGCAGAATTAATTTTTGAAATAAATTCATTAGTTAACTTGTGTTTTTGACCATTTATTAAAACATGGGAACATTTTTTTATAACCTCGTCAACAGCACCTTTTGTATATACAATACATTTTTTATTTAACGTATCAGCATGAACTGTTGTCATAAGTTTTCTAATACTGTCAAAAGGTATTTCTCCAATACGCTCAAACTGTGTATCTAAAATTGTTTTATCTATACCGCATTTTAAAGAATAATCACATAGTGCAGTTTCAGTTGGGTCGCCAATAAAAGAATTACCAGTTTTTTTACTATCGTTACATAAACACATTATTTTATTAAGAAGGATATATTCATCGGTTGTTACATTCTTTTTGGCCTTCATATCCAAATCCATATTGTAAAAAAGTGCTTGAACAGTCATAATATTTTGAGTTAAAGTGCCCGTTTTATCAGAACA
Source organism: uncultured Clostridia bacterium (assembly GCA_944376905.1). Classification (GTDB taxonomy): domain Bacteria; phylum Bacillota; class Clostridia; order Christensenellales; family UBA1242; genus UBA5489. The sequence goes on along the minus strand of CALWEA010000007.1, from coordinate 6,548 downwards.
TATAATTTCACAACTTCCCAATGTTTCAACCGCGTGAAGTCTTTTAACAATTGCTTTTCTTTTTGCAAGTCTTGCTATTCCCATACTCATAATAATAGTTATAACGGCAGGTAAACTTTCGGGAATTGCCGCAACAGCAATGGCAACAGCGGTTAAAAATGCCTCCATTGGCTGATTAGGACTTGCAAATAGTTCTATTAAAAAAGTTATTGCACAAACAATTAAAACTAAAAATGTTATAACCTTACCAACTTGTTTTATACCTTTTTGAAGAGGTGTTTCATCTTTTTCTGTTGATTGAAGCATATTTGCAATTTTGCCAATTTGAGTTTGTTTTCCTGTCGCACAAACAACCGCCAAACCTCTTCCGTTCGCAACAACACTTCCGCTAAAAACCATGTTTTTTCTGTCTGCTAAAACTGTGTTTTGACTTAAAATTAATTTAGCATCTTTTGCAACTGGCTCACTTTCACCTGTTAAAGAAGCTTCATCACATTGAAGCATAACACTTTCAATCAATCTACAATCGGCAGGAACAATATCACCCGCTTCAAGAACAACAATATCCCCAACAACAACATCATGACAAGCAATTTTTTTCATCTCACCATTTCTAACAACTTTTGCTTCCGGTTGGGTTAAATTTTTTAAAGCCTCCATCGCTTTTTCTGCTTTACTTTCTTGTATGTAACCTATTATAGCGTTAAGAAAGACAATTCCAAGGATAATGCATCCATCTAACAATTCACTATACGAATGTTCATAAATAGCAATACCTATGGAAATGGCAGATGCAATTAAAAGAATTATTATCATAATATCTTTAAACTGTGACAAAAAAACTAAAAATTTGTTTTTCTTTTTAGTTTCGTCAAGTTTGTTTAAACCATTTTGTTTAAGCCTGTTAACCGCTTCTCTTTCAGAAAGACCTCTTCTATCAGTTTTTAAGCGTTTTAAACTATCAGTTGAACTTATTGCAAAAAAATCTTTTTCCATAAAACTCCTAACCATATTAAGCAATAAAAAATATATAAAAAAACTTCAAAACTTAATTATTAAAAATAATAAGTGATAACTAAAATGATAAGTAATAACTAAATTAACTAACTTATAATAAGTTTTATTTATCAATAACTAATAAAATATTGAGTTAGAATCAACTTTAACAATTATTAATATTTCAAATATTTTTAGGAATTTAATTTTCTTTAAAAAATTATTCCTTATTATTTAATATATTAAAAAAAACTTACAATATTCTATTAACAATAAGATTTAAATAAATCTAATAAGACAAAATATAAAATATAAAATTAAAAATATAAAATTTAAAATAAAAATCAAATTAATTAATAAATAAAAACAATTTGTTTTATAAATAAAAAAGTAAATAAGAAAAGCATATTATAAGTTATAGTTTTTCATCATCAGCAATTAAAACTAAATTATTATTAACTAAATCACAAGAAGTTAAAAAATATTTGCGTTTATTAAAATTAAAAATTAAAGAACTTTTTATTTTTTTTCCATGCAAATGTCCAAAAACAACTTTGTCAACATTATATTTGTCAAATAATTTTGTAAAATCATTAACTTCTCTTCGAGAATTAAAAGGTGGATAATGAATCATACAAATTATTTCTTCATTACCTTTTTTTAATTTGACAGCACTTTGTAGAGTTAAATCCAAACGAATAACTTCTCTTTGAAAAATTTTTTTATCCTGTTCACTCTCAAATTCTTTTTCTGGAACAGTCCAACCACGAGTTCCGCAAATAATATAATTATTAAATTTAATAGCGTCATTTTGAATGGCAAAAATATTTTCTGGCAAAGCATTTCTAACCGCTGAAATAGAACTCCACCAGTAGTCATGATTTCCTCTAATTATTATTTTTCTACCTTTTAAACTGTTTAAAAATTTAAAATCTTCAACTGTTTGCTCTAATTTCATAGCCCAACTAATATCACCAGCAATTAAAACAATGTCGTTTTCTTGAACTTGCTTTTGCCAATTAGTTTCTATCTTTTCTAAATAATTTTGCCAATTACCACCAAAAACATGCATTGGTTTATTACTTCCAAAAGAAAGATGAAGATCGCTTATTGCAAATATTCTCATATATACCTTTTAAATAATAAAGAAAACTTTATTTTCGTAAAAATTATACTATATCTATTAAAACAAGTAAATAATACAAATTTCATATTTTTAAAATAAATTAATAATTTTAAATTTAATATTTCTATATTTCATATTTTTTTAAAATTAATTAATATTTTTTTATTTTATAAAAACTAACTTGTAACAACTAATCAAATTATAAAACTTAAAATTTTGAAAAAATTTTAAATAAAAAATAAATTAATAAACATAATAAATTATTAATTTAATGATTTTAAAACATCTTGAACTAAACGCATATCACATTTAGCATTGTAATTTGCTTTAAAAAATTTCATAACACTACCAATTGATTTATCATCTAATTTTAATATAATATCCTTTATTTCATCTTTTGATAGCATTTTAGGAAGATAAACTTCAAGAATTTCTTTTTGTTTTTCAAGTTCATTTGCCTCATCAACTCTATTTGCTTTTACATTATTTTCTTTTTCCTCTTCTAATTCCTTAATAGTTTTTTGCAAAATAAGAATTATATCTTCATCAATTAATTCTTTGTTATTTTCTCTATATTGAATTTCTAATAACATAATTTTGTTAAGAACAATTGAATAAATTGTTCTTGCTGTTTGGTTTTTTTCTTTTAACGCACTAATATTTGCTTTTTTTATATCATCTTTTAGCATAAGATAAACTCCTTTTTTATAAAAAAATAAACAATTAAACTACATCAATATTAGCATTTTGTTTAAAATAAGTCAAATAAATAGTCTATAAAAAAATATAAAAAAACAACTACAATAAGTTGTTTATATTTAATAATAAATATTATAATATTATTTATAAAATAACTTAAATAAATTTCGCATTTTAAATAAATTTCACATTACCGCTTCTTGTAAAATTGAAACTAAATTTCCTTTTTTATTTTGAATTTTGCTATGAGTAGGAGATTTTTTTAATATTTGTATGTAGAAATCTTCAAGACTCCATGGTTTTGATTTTATTTTAAAATATTCTTGATTAAACTTTTGAATTTTTTGTGGCAAATTGTTTCTCAAAAAATGTTTGTCAAGTGTTAAAAGATTTAAATTACATAATGAGGCTTCAGCCATTATATAAGCATCAAAAGCTGGTTCTTTGTTGTAAATTTTAAAGAACGGTTCTTCCATCTCTTTTAAAGAATTGCTCTTTTCAAAATGCCGTATATAACGATTAAAAATTTCGCTATTACATTCTTCTTTATCGTTTGTTTTAATATTGCAATATATACACGCCAATTTTTTAACATTTTTAATGTATGTATTTTTTTCTTCTTCACTTTCAAAATTTATTGTATAAAATCTTTGACCAAACTCTTTCAAAAATTTGGTTGGTACTCCATTAAACTTTTCAGACAATTTTTCAATTTCAAAAAGTATTGTTGGCGTTAAAATAATATCTATTTTACCTTTTATAATCATTCCTAATACTTCATTTAAGTAATGAATTTTTAAATTTTTTCTACTGTTTTTATAACAAAACCCTTCTTCATAATAAATTTGAGATAAGTATATTATCAAATTAGTATCTAAAACAATTTTTAAATTGTTCTTTTTTAAATATTTCATTCTATACAATCTCCTTATAATTGATTTTAGATAAGCCCAAATTGTTTCCTATTTTGCCATAATCATCAATCAACTTTTTGTATAAAAAAAAGCGTTTTGCATCAGAAAGACTTGAAAGTTTTAAACTTCTATTTCTTCTAAATTCTTTCACAGCAACAACGCTTATATCATTAACTTCACTCGTTAAATTTTTCTTTTTTGAATAACAAAAACTTCCATATTTTTTTTGCATCAAAAAATCGGTCAATTTTTTTGTTTTATTTAAAGTTTTTTCTCCATTTTTTCTATCAATCATATTAACCTCTTTTTTATTATAATTTTAATTTTTAACTATAAAACAATAATTAATTTTTTATAGTTAAATTTTTATAAAAATTTGGTCAAAAATTATTTAAGATAAAAATATTAAAATTTTTATATATTTATTACTATTATAATATCATAAATTTATAATTAAGTCAATAAAAATTTTTATTCAAAAAAACAACAAAATTAAACATAATAAACATAAAATTTTTTTACGCATAAAATATTAATATGTGTGGAATATTTGGTTACATAGGTAAATCAACAAAAACAAAATTGTTGATTGATGGTCTTCAAAATTTAGAATACCGCGGATATGATTCTGCTGGTCTTGCTTTTCTTCAAAATGATGAAATAAAAATAATTAAAGAAAGTGGTAAAATAGATAATTTAAAAGAAAAAATTAATGAAAACACTAAATTTAAGTTAGGTATATCTCATACGCGCTGGGCAACTCATGGAAATGCAACAAAAGAAAATGCTCATCCCCATTTAAGTTTTTCAAAAAAATTTGCAATTGTGCATAATGGAATTATCGAAAACTATAATGCATTAAAAGAATGTTATTTGAAAAATGTAATATTAAATAGTGAAACTGACAGCGAAATAATAGCGCATTTAATAGATTTATTTTTTAGATATTATTTATTATTTGAACATCAAAATTTATTTAAAGATAGATTTAATTTTGAAAAATTTTTCAATTTAAGGCAATCATTAAATATAAACAAAAATAAATCTTCTTATAAAAACATAAATATTGATGAAAAAAATTTTGATATTATAAAAGATAGTAATATAATTAATTTTGAAGTTTTAAAAGAACTTGATTTAAAAAAATACACAAGCAATTTAACCAACCAAGAAATAAATAAATTAATAAAACTTTCTATAAGTAGATGTTGCTCACTGCTAAAAGGTTCATTTGCTTTGGCTGTTATATCATCTTTAAGTTATGAATATATTTATTTAGCGAAAAAAGAAAGTCCGCTAATGATTGGAATTAATAAAAATTGTTCCATATTTTCAAGCGATGTTAACACATTAAGTTGTTTTTGTTATGAATTTCTTATAATGGAAGATAATCAAATTGCAGAAATAAATTCTAAAGAAATAAATTTGTATAATAACTCTTTAAAAAAACTAAAAAAAAAGTTTTTGCCTTTTGAAGAAAAAAACAATATTTTTGTTAAACAAGATTGTTTAATGAAACAAGAGATTAAACAGTCTCCAACAGCAATTTTAAAAACATTAAATATTTTTAACGAACAATTTAAACTTATTGATAAAAATTTTTGGAAAAATATAAAATGTGTTTATTTAATTGGATGTGGAACTGCTTTTCATTCTTGTTTATTGGGTAAAAAATACTTAGAACAATGTTTAGATATTCCTATTATAACAGAAATTTCTAGTGAATTTATAACTAATAATCTTGGTAATTTAAATTATAAAAACAATGCTATAAAACACATAACTAATAAAACTCTTTGTGTTTTTGTTTCACAAAGCGGAGAAACAGCAGATACTTTATCTGCAATAAAACTTGCAAAAAAATTAAAATGTAAAATTTTAGCAATAACAAACAATAAAACGTCTTCAATGTCTTTTTTATGCAATAATAAAATTATTATGGGTGCAGGCTGGGAAAGAGCGGTTGCAAGTACAAAAGCATATATGTGCCAAATAGAAGTTTTTTACTTACTAACTGAATCTTTAAAAAACAATTTTAAGCAAGCACAAAATTATATTTCTCAATTGTCTAATAAATTAAAAACTTTTAAAATTGATAATTGGGCAAAATCATTAGCAGATAAGTTGATAAATTTTGAAAAAATAATATTTATAGGCCGTCAAAGTGATTACATAACCGCTATGGAGGCGTCTCTAAAATTAAAAGAAATAACATATTTAAACAGTATTGCAATTGCAAGCGGTGAACTAAAACACGGAACACTTGCTCTCGTCGATAATAAAACATTAGTTTTTTCAATTTTAACAGAAAATAAATTACTAGATAAAAATATAAATACAATTAAAGAGGTTCTTGCACGAGGAGCAAAAGTTGTTTTAATAACAAATCAATTTAGTTACAAAAAAATAATTGAAGATATAAAACTTAAAGAGCAATTAAATTTTAAAAATGGTAAAGATTTTAAAAATAATATAAGATTTAAAGATAATATAAGTTTAAAAGATGATATTAGTTTTAAAGATGATATAAATATAATATTGCCTAATATAAATTCAAAACTATATCCTATTCTTTCTATTTATCCACTTCAAGAACTTGCTTGTGAAGTTTGTTTAAAACTTGGCTATAATCCAGACACTCCAAGAAATCTTTCCAAATCAGTAACTGTTGAATAATTAAAGAAACTTTTTAATGTATAGTTTTTTTAAATCATATAAAAAATAAAAAACCTTACTTTATGAACAGCACCCAATAAAGTAGACAGTTTAAAAAAAAGACCTTCTGTGGTATAATGAAATTATCACAGGAGGTT
>CALWEA010000006.1 GCA_944376905.1 uncultured Clostridia bacterium | reverse complement strand
TTAGTCCTAAAATTGACAGCAAATGTTTTTTTGATAAAAATTTTTTGAGTTTTGAGTAAAAAAGAAAACCCCTGAAATTGCCTATTTTACTAAGGTTTCAAGGGTTTTGTTTATGGAGCTAATGACGGGACTTGAACCCGTGACCTCCGCCTTACCAACTTAAAATAGAATTGAAAGAACTTTAACCCTATCTAAATAATCCACTTTAAATACTAGTGTTTTTGCTAGCATTTTTTTAATAGGTACATATAAGTTTAAAACTTCTGTACCTAACTGTACCTACAAGCATATTTTTAGGTGCCATTTGTTGATTTGAAACTATCTAAAACTATTTAAATCTTTTTACTTCTACTTAAAAATTACTACCAAAACTCTCCCAAAAAACTTAGCATAACAAGTTTTTTAAGTTGATTTTGGTAATACACATTTTAGGGAACAAATCGAGATAAAAATAGTTAAAATGTTCCCTAAACATCAGTACTGTATAATGATAAAAACAGCACTAGGAATTATCCTAATGCTATTTTTATTTCTTAATAAATTCAATTATGTTTTTCTTTTTGTCTGATGGTAAAGATTCTATTAATGATTTTAATTCATTGTCAATTTTGTAGTCAGCTATGTTCGAACTGAAAAATCTATCAATAGGAAATTCACAAATCTCTAAAATTTGTAATAACTTTTCAACAGTCAATACAATTCTACCACTTTCAAGCTGTGCGACATATTGTGGGCTCATACCCATTCTCTGACTAACTTCTCTTGCGGATAAATTGGCTTTATTTCTAACATAACCAATTCTTGATAAGATTTCTTTGATTTCCATAAAAACTCCTAATTATTTGTTGTTACAATAATTATAATTTAAGAATGGTTTTTCGTTAGAAAGCCACACACATAAATTTTTCTCAAAATTTTCATTTTGAATACACAGAAACATAAAATTGTGTTATAATGACTAGTGTGAGTATTCAAAGTGAATACTTTTGGAGTTTTTTATTATGCAAAAACATAAAATTTGTTCATTCTTTGGTCATAGAAAAATTGATATAACCGAAGAACTTAAACAAAAAGTGAAAGAAGTTATTGAAGATTTGATTGTTAATCACAATGTGTTAACTTTTTTGTTTGGTAGTCGTAGTGATTTTGACTACCTTTGTCATCTGGTCGTTACCAAACTTAAAGAAAAGTATCCAAATATAAAAAGAATATCCTACACTTGCAGGAGTGAAACTTGCACATTAGAAAGTGAACGAGCATATTGGGAAGAAATTTATAGCCATTTCAAAAAAGAAAAAGTTGCACTACTTGGAGTTGAAGAAGAAGTTGAACATAAAACAAAATACACATCTGGTCGAGCAAGTTATGTGGAAAGAAACCAAGCAATGATAAACGATAGCGTTTATTGTGTCTTTTACTATAATGAAAATTACCAACCAGAAATGAGAAAATACTCAAAACGAAGTATTGGTTATTATCAACCAAAATCCGGTACAGCCCTTGCGTATGCCTACGCCAAACAAAAGAAAAAGATAATAATTAACGTCATATAAATCACGTCTTTTAACCAAATTAACTCAAATTACTGCAATCTTTGGGTAAATCGTGTAAGTTTAGTTAAAATATAGACTTTTTCTTAGCTTTATATACAAAATTTAATAATATATGATATAATATATCTATCTTATTATGTGGAGAATACAAATGATAGATATTATTTTCAATTCTAAAACCGGATTTAGTTCATCGCCGAACTATTTAATAGAACTAAACAACGATTATAAGTTTGTGAATAGTGATTGTTGTTTTGGTAAATTATCCAAAACAAACATCTTTATCGGTGAAAACAACTCTGGTAAAAGCAGATTTTTAAGACATTTATTTGTTACAAATTTTTATACAATGAATCTTGATAGATTAGATAATATTATGTCATCTTTTAATAAAAGAGATATATATGGACATTATGAACAAGAACCTGAAAACAAATTTGAAAAATTTGATGATTTGTATAATAGATTAGAAAACAAGCGTTCGTCATACTCATATTTAATAGAATCATTTTTTAGTAATTTACAAAAGAATTCAGCAGCATCTTCTATTAATAACAAATACTACTTTCCAATTTTGCGTGGAACAAAAGACTATAAATCTATTATCAATAACAAATTAAAAAAGTTTTCTGAAAGTGCTCATATACAAAATAAAGATTCAATTAACCACTTTATTAGTTTGTTAAATTTACAGGCAGATGGTTTGGAAAGTTTTGATGTATATAGTGATATCATTTATGCTGAATATTTTAAAGATACAAATATAAAAAATCAGATATTAACAGGCGGAAAACTTTATCAGGAAATAAAATCAATGTTATTGGGCGAAGAAACTCAACGAAAACTGATTGAAGATTTTCAAAAGTTTCTACAAGAAAACTTTTTTTCAGATTATGATAAAGTTCAATTAATCCCAAATGAAAAGAAAAAGGTTCTCTGTGTTAAAATTGGAAAAGATGAGAGAGCTATATATGATTGGGGTGATGGAACACAACAATTAATAATAATTCTATATTCTTTATTTAAACATAAAGATGAGCAAAACAAATTGTTCTTTATTGAAGAACCTGAAATGTATTTACATCCGGGCGTTTTAAGAAAATTCATTGAAGTAATAAACTCTGATTTGTTTAGAAATCATCAATATTTTATTACAACACATTCAAACATTGTCCTTGACACATCTGCCGATACTAATATAAATATGTCTATATTTAAATTTAAGAAAGTTAAAGATAAATCAAAAAACGGCGGCAAAGATTTTTTGATTGAACAATGTAATAATGGAGATATGTCTTTATTAAATGAATTGGGTGTAAGAAATTCTAGTTTATTTTTATCTAATTGCAGTATTTGGGTTGAAGGTGTAACCGACAGATTATATTTAAAGCATTACCTTAAATTATACTGCGATAAGTATAAAGATAAAAAAATATATAGAGAAAACTTAGATTACACATTTATTGAATATGGTGGTGGAAACATAGTACATTTTAATTTTGATAAAACTGATAATTCTAATAGTATAAATGCGAAATACATTAATAACAATATATTTTTAATTGCTGATAATGATAATCCAAAAGAAGGTTCTACAAAAGCTAAAAGAAAAGAAGCGTATCGAGAACAACTTAAAGAAAATTTTTATGAACTATCTGTTACTGAAGTCGAAAATTTGATAACTTCTGAAATACTTAAACAAACCCTAATTATTCAAAATCCTAAAAAAGAAAGTGAAATAAACAAGGTGTTTGAAAAGGAAAAGAAGTTTGCAAACAAAAAATTAGGTAAGTTTATAGATTCTTTATTTCCTAATGGAGAAATAAAAACCTACTCTGCTGATAGCGGAACTATAAAAAACAAATTAGAATTTTGTAAATCTGTAATCGATGTTACTGATGATTTTGATAAATTATCAGATGAAGCTCAAATTCTTACTGAAAAAGTTTATGAATTTATCAAAAAGAATAATGAAATATAAATAAAGAACAGCTTGTTCTTCATTTTTTATAAATATTTTTATAAAGTTTTGAAATAACAACACAATTTGACAAAAAGTATGTTATACTTAAATGGAAAGTATATAAAAGGAGCAATTCGAATGAAAGGTAATTCGATATTGAACAAAGCACGATATTCGGAAAATACTGATGAATGGTATACCGATTATAAAACAGTTGAAGAAGAATTATCTCATTATGTAGACCAATTTTGTAATAAAATAGTTTTATGTAATTGTGATGATCCTTATAAATCAGCATTCGCTAATTACTTCTTAAAAAACTTTAATGTTTTAAAGTTAAAAAGATTAATATGTACATCATACAAAGGTTCTAGAATTGTTGATGAGTTCAATTTGAAAGATAACGATGATTTAATTTTGGATAAGAATTATGCGTATGTAATGATTGTAAATGAAATAGACATCAAAGAAGAAAAAGAAATAAGTGACGATAAAATATTAAATTTTCTAAAAAGTAAAAGACTAGTTAAAAAGTTAAAAGGTGATGGTGATTTTCGTAGCGACGAATGTATTGAGTACTTAAAAGAAGCAGACATTGTTGTTACAAATCCACCTTTTTCAAAATTCACCGAATTGTTTTCACTTCTTATTAAACATAATAAAAAATATTTGATTATTGGAAATCAAAACGCCATAACATACAAAGAAGTTTTTCCAATGATAAAAAGTGGTGAAGCTTGGATTGGTTATAGATTTGGAGATATGGCATTTAAAGTCCCTAACGATACTCAACCAAGAGAAACTAGATATTGGGTTGATGAAAACGGCCAAAAATGGCGAAGTTTAGGAAATGCAATGTGGTTAACAAATTTGGACACTGAAAGAAAGCATTTAAAACTGGAACTTACTTCTTATTATAACCCTAAACAATATCCAAAGTTTGATAATTATGATGCAATTAATGTATCAAAGGTTATGGACATACCAAAAGATTATGCAGGAATTATGGGTGTTCCTCTTACTTATTTAAAATATCATAATGAAGAACAATTTGAAATAGTTGGAGAAGCAAATCACGGGTCTGATAATGAATTTGATTTATTTAAACCAACAATTAATGGTAAAGAATTATTTAAAAGGATATTAATCAGAAACAAGAAATGTATGTTAGATGAAAAACAATTTAAGATTTTAGACTTATTTTGTGGAGCCGGTGGAATGTCTTATGGAATGCACCAAAACCCACATTTTAAAACAGTTGTGGCATTAGATATTGATGAAAAACTAGCAGAATCTTTAAAGAAAAATATGCCAGAAGTAGATGTTGTTGTTGGAGATATCAAGAATACAACAATAAAAGATAAAGTGGTTGAATTGTCTAGAAAAAATGGCGTCAATATGATAATCGGTGGACCACCTTGCCAAGGATTTTCATTAAAAGGCAAGAAACTAGGATTAGAAGACCCAAGAAACTTCTTGTTTGTAGAATATCTTAATTTAGTTGAGAAACTACAACCTGAAGTTTTTGTAATTGAAAATGTTAAGGCGCTTTTATCAACATCTAATGGTTGGTTTAAAAACGAAATTGTATCAGCTATTGAAAAGTTGGGATATAAGGTAGATGTTGGCGTTCTTAAAGCAACAGATTTTGGTGTTCCACAAACGAGAGAAAGAACTATATTTATTTGTTGTAAAAGCAATAAGATAACGCTCCCGTTGCCTACCGTAAGTAAGCCTACTACCGTTCGTGAGGCCATAGAAGATTTAGCATATTTAGAAGCTAATGAAGGAGATTTTGAACAAAATTATAAAAATATAGCAAAATCTAAATATCAAAAAGAAATGAGGAAAGATTCAGAAAAATTATATAATCACAAAGCCTCAAATCATGCAAAAATTGCAATAGACAAATTGAAGATGATTCCACCTGAAAAAGGTAAAGAATATCTTCCAAAAGAATTATTGGGAAAACAAAAATTTCATTCAACTTGGGGGCGATTAAAATGGGATGAACCTTCGCCAACAATAGATACTAGATTTGACGCCGCTTCTAATGGAACCAATAATCACCCATTTTTAAATAGAGCTATAACACCAAGAGAGGCTGCAAGATTACAATCTTTTGATGATAATTTTATTTTTTACGGAACAAAAGTAGCTGTTAGAACACAAATAGGAAACGCTGTTCCCCCATTAATGGCAAAGGCGATTGCTGATCAAATTTATAAAACTTTATCTAATAATAAAAACGAAGGAGATGAAAACTAATGAATACACAAATGGCTTATTTGATAGGTATGATTTTAGGCAATGGAGAAGTTCAAAGGAAATCAGACACTACAACAATTACAGTTGAATTACCTCATAAGAATTTAATTGATGATGAGGGACGAGAGGTTTCGGTATATGTAAAAAGCAGTTTGGCTGACATTAGAGGAATTGTTGAACCTTTAATTGGTTATTCATTACCTATATCTCAAACAAAGAGGGCTACACAGTTTTCATTTACAATGCCAAATGCAGATTATACAATGCGAGAAATTTTAAGATTTATTGGAAATGGCGTACATCACTCAACAATGACAATGAACGATGAATTATTTGGAATGAAAACAGACGAAAAGAAAGAATTATTAAGAGGAATTGCAGATGTAACTGGTTATATTCGAAAAAGCAATATTGCTTTTGGTCAAGACGGTTGCCATAGGGTTTATATTGAAATTCCGGGCAATTGGCAAATGGTAATAGATATAGCAAATATGTTAAAAGATTTAGATATACCTGTCCAAACAATTGATTTTGGTCATCCAAATTTCCGAGATTCTAATTTAAAGAAATATAACGAAGGTAAACCATACTATTGGAAAAAAGAACATCAAGTTAAAATTTGGGCTAATGAGTTTTTACCTATTGGATTTAATATTGTTCATAAGCAAAGAGCTTTAGAAAGATATGCTGATGAATTATTAGATTATTTAGATGAAGAAAAAACACATCAATTTTATTGGCAAAAAACAATTAGAAGAAAAGAAAAACCTACACACCCTATGGAAAATGACGAATCTTTACCTTTGAGTATTAGAGGTAAACATTATGAATCTTGGACAGAATTGGCAAAGGAATTGGGTTATGGCGAATAATGTAGCAAAAGAAGTTGAACTATATGCGGAAATGACAGTATGGTTAGATACATATCTTAAAGATAAATATAAAGGTAAAAAATGCAAAATTATAGTTGTTGACTGTCATTCTGTCTATTTAGATTCTGTTTTAGAGAAATATGGAATAATAAAATATTATCCACAAGTAGTTGGATTAAAAATTGAAATTGATGTTTTAGGTATGGTTATTTGGGATAACAAAGCAGAAATATATTTTATAGAAGCAAAGAAAACACAACTTAATTTGCAAAATTTAGGACAGCTTCAAATATATTGTAAATTATGTGACCCTGAAGAAGCTTACCTATTATCTTCTGCTGGTTTAGGAAGTTTAGACAAAGTTTTAAAAATATTAAATAGAGAAGATTTGTTAGATTTCGGTTCTGGGAAAAAAATTAAAAAGATTAAGGTTGGCAGATGGGATTTATCAAAACATTCTCTAGATAATCACTCTGTAATACCAAAAATTTAGCAAGGACACACAATCTTAAATGATTGGGTGTTTTTTTGTAATCTTTTGTCAAAACTCCAACAATTTTGTTTTCTTTGTGATATAATTGGGTAAAAGGTTATGATAAGTATGTATATTAATGAAGATGGTTTAGATTTTAGAGACCCTTATGAAAGACAAATAATTTTACAACAGAGACAGGAAGAACTTGCTGAAAAACTTAAAGAAAAGAAAGAACGCAACAAGACCTATTTGAAAGGTCAACGAGGCGTTAGAAGATATTATGACTATAAAAAATTAGAGTCTTTGGTTTATGAAGACAAAGATGAATATGGTTGCCTTAATGATTATGACGATGTTGAAGAAGATGAAGAAGAACAAGTTTTTGAAAGACCCATTAAATGTATTTTTACACGAGAATTAAGAAGAAAAAAGTTATATGCTTATCTTAAATATCTTAAAGGTAGAAAGGTTTTGGTTAGAGATTTAGCTTGGAAATTTGCAGTTACCGAAAGGACAATTCAAAGTGATTTAAAATATTTAATAGATAATGACTATATAACAAGACAAATAAATAAAACATACTTAAACAGACAAACAAAAAACTCTTACATAGTAAATTTGGAAAAAGAAAAAGATTTTGAATATACTGGAGATAAAATTGCTTATAACATTTTTGTTGCCAAAGAAAATGGTAAGTATTATATACTAACTTATACGGATTATGATGAAAAACTTGTTGTACGTGGGAAATTTAATATAAGTGATTTTACATTTGACTTGCCTTATAGAAGAATAAAATCTACAAAAGAATGTGATAATACCACACTTGCCTTTCTTAATGTAATATTTGGAAAAGATACAAAAATTGATGGAAAGTTTTATGGAATAGTTAATTCTTATGTTTGCAAAGGGAAATATCAAGATGGTTTAACTGATAAACCTGAGCGATGGGAAGAAAAGTTGTATTTCTCTTTTGTTGAATTAGATAAGTGCTATACTCCAAAGAAAAACTACAGGTGGATAACTTTAAATGTCGCCCCAAGAAGAATAAAGCAATATGGAACTAATAAAGGTATCCATTTCATCTCAAAAAATATTTTAGGGGTGAAATAGAAACCTAAAATTAACACTTTTGGGACAAAACTTCAAAAATTTTTTAAAAATTTTTTAGCCCGATATTCTCGGGCTTTTTTAATGTCTATTAACAAAATGTTGTAAAAAACGACATCGAAAACCGATGCAAAAACCTGGAAAAAACCTATATGTATGAGGGGGAAAAGAAGATAAAATTGCCCTTATTGTTAATAGGCATTTTTCTTTGTTAACCAAAACTAAATATAGAAAGAACTAAAAGAAATCTTATCCACCGAGGTTTCTTTTTTGTTGTGAAAAAATTTATTAAAAGGAGGTATTAGTTAAAGAAAACAAAACATAAAAACAAAATCATAGAAATACCAACAAAAATATTACTTGAAAGGAGAATTAATGAAATCGGATACAATAAAACCAGTAAATACCCTACGCCTTAAAGACGTAAGGCTACTAGAAAAATTACAAGAGATGTATGATATGACAAAGTTTGAAAGTGTTAATGAATTTCTTAATGCAGTATTAAAGTCGTATGCTTTTAAAGAAAATCGTGATGACCAAATTATGGAACTGCTAGACCAAATTGAAGACACTACTTCTGCTATATGGGAAAAGGTAAATAATGACAAACGAACCACAGACCAATAATGTAATTGTTAAGTTGAGATTTTACCAAACAAAAGAACATTACACTGACAATCCCGAAATGGCAGAACACAGAGATTTTGTTAGTTGTCAAGATAGTTATAGTTATCTTAACTATGTTCACACAGGAGCAAGTGAAAATGTATCTTCCGATTACGAGCAATATATAGCCAACAAAGAAAAATCATTTGGAGCATTTAACCAAGATGGATTACTTAATGATGAACAAAAGTTAGATTTAAGGCACCAACTACAAACAACTCAAAGTGTTATTTGGGATATGATAATTTCTTTTAGGGAAAACTTTGGAGATGAATATTGTCGAGATTATGACCAAGCATATAAATTCTTAAAGAAAGAACTTCCAAAGTTTTTTAATAGAGCTGGATTATATAGCGACAATATTGTTTGGTATGCAGGACTTCACGAGAACACCGAAAACAAACATATTCATATCTCATTTTTTGAAAAGGAGCCATTATATTTTGACAATGGTGGAAAGTTAAAATATCACTCTGGCACTATTTCAAAAGACCTACTAATTGCAACAAAATTTACATTTGAAAAAGCACTAACCAAGCCAACAGCTCAAATACTTAAAGCAAGAAAAGATATGCTTTATTCTTACAATGCTTTAATGAGTAGAACTGATATGGCAAGAAAATTAAAGCGATTACTTTTAAATCTTTACACTATCCTACCAAAAGACGGTAGACATTCTTACGATAGCGAAAATATGTTAAGAGTTAAAAAAGATGTTGACGGAGTAACCGAGTTTATCTTAACCAAAAACACCCAAACAAGAGATACTTATTGGGAGTTTGAAAACGCACTTAAAAAGTTTGAAGAATGGAAAGATGAACGAAATTACAAAGAAGGTTCTAACTATAAAAAAGACCTATTTAGACGACTTGGAAATATAACAATCAACACTGCTATTGAACTTGGAAAACTGCACGATGAACTTGAAAAACTAGATATTAAAACTGCTCAATACAAAGCTTACAAGAAAGCAATGCGACAACGAGAATGGGACAAACTTTTGGATTTACTTGAATATTATGCGAAGTGCGATGAGATGGAAATTAAGAACTTTATATATCGTCAAAAGCAAAGCGAAGCTTATGCTAAACAGCAAGAGTATTATAGAATTCAATCTGACCGAGAAAAGCAAAAATTGGCTAAAGAATATGGTGGTTTTGAGATGTAAAAAGTGTATGCAAAACGACTCATTTTTAGAGTTTTAATCAAACAGGATAAGCGGAAGAAACATAGATTATAGTTTAAAGTAGCCAAAAGCCCTATAAAATAGGACTTTTTTATATGCTACAAAACTGCATCTATTGTTTTCTTCCTTATCTTTACGACAAATGGGAATACCCATTTTCGTTTTATGGCAGTAAGCTGCCGACTTCTTATGCTTAAAGCTACAGAAGATATTAGGAATAGAAAAGCAGAAAGAAGAACATTCTTTCTCAAAAATTTAGAATAGAAAATTACAACTTAATAGAACACAAAGATTTAAATTTATGAGGAGAATTAAATGATTATTAATGATAACAAACAACTTAATATTGACAACTTAATAAAATCGGAAGTTGACCGTTTAACAACTAAATACAATAAAGATTTTCTTGATTGTGAAGACCTAATTAAGATTACAGGTCTTGGAAGAGATAACGTTAGAAATTTGATGAGAAGTAAAAATTTTCCTACCACAAAAGTTGGTAAAAGACAAGTAGTAAGTGTTCTTAACTTTGTGACTTGGATGACATTGAATAACAATACAAGCGAGGCGAAGAATGGTTAAAAGAACTCAGTCAAAAATTAGAAGAAGTAATAATGAAGGAAGTATCTTTCAAAGAAAAAGTGATGGCAAATGGGTTGGCAGTATAACTGTTGGATATGATGATAAAGGTCAACAAAAGAAAAAGACAGTATATGGAAATAGTCAAACCGAAGTTGCTAAAAAACTCGCCGAAGTTAGCGGTAGAATTAAAAGCAATTCTTATGAACTAGTTGAAAGTAAGAGTTTTGGAGAACTAATGACAGATTGGTTATTGGTGTTTAAAAAAAGTTCGGTCACAGGAAGAACTTTTGAAGGTATTATGAGAAATTTTAGATTACACATAGAGCCACAAATTGGCAATATGAAAATTTATGATATAGATACTTTTGTAATTCAAAAAGTGATAAACAAACTTATTGATGAAAAGTATAGCAATAATACAATAAAGAAAAACAAGCATATGATAAGTCAATTCTTTGAATATGCAATAGATAACAAATGGGTATCAGTTAATCCTACCCTAAAAAAGTACAAATACGAACAAAAGACAAAGCTCCAAACAAGAAAGAAAAATATAAGGCACTACCGCCCGAAGTGAGAACTAAATTTTTGGAAGCATTAAATAAAGATGAAGCTAATTTCATAAAACCGCTTTGCATTTGCTTAATGTTCTCTGGACTTCGTATTGGCGAAGCACTTGCTCTAAAATGGGAAAATGTTGACTTTGCAAACAAAACGTTAAAAGTTGAACAAGCAATTACGCAAGAACCAAAGTTTGATAGTGATGGTAAGGTAACAAGTCGTGTAACTATCGTCGGAGACACAAAAACTACTTGTAGTGTCCGAGAAATACCGATAGCAGACATAGTTGTTGAAACTTTAAAACAATGGCGAGAAAAGCAAATATTAAGACAAAACACAAATAAAGAAGTCACAGGAGATTTAATATCTAGGACTTCTTTTATATTTGCTAACGATGATGGCTCTGTTAGAAGTTATTCAGGAACAAAAAAGATATTTGATAGATTTAAGAAAAGAAATGATTTGAAGAAATATCACATTGGATTTCACGGATTAAGACATACTTTTTCTAATATGTTATTTGAGATGAACGAAAATCCAAAGGTTATCCAACAACTTTTAGGACATCGTGATGTAAAAACTACAATCACAGTATATAACTCTGTGGATAGTGAATATGTAAGGCAAACAACAGAAAAGTTTAATGAAAAAGTTAAAGAAGAACAAATGTTAATTGACCAAAACATAAGAGAAGAAGTTATTGAAGAACGAAAAGAAAAACTTGTTAAAGATATGACAGATGAAGAATTTGATGATATGCTACAAAAACTTATGGAAGAACGTCAAGAAAGAAAGCGTAAAAAAGAAAAAGATTTTGAGATGTAATTTTGTAAAGGTATTAACTTTTTCGTGTTAATGTGCTATAATACGTGAAAATGGAAGGTACATTTATGGATATAAAACAATATGAAATAGAAAATAACTTAACAAACACTTTAAAACAAGCTGTTGATAAAATCATAGAAATTCAAAAATTGATTAAAAGTTTAGATATCAATAATTTTTCAGCAACATATAAAGAAAAGATTAATAATTTAAAAGAATTTGATTTTAATAACATGCTAAAATCCATTAAAGTTGAACTTGATGAAATTACTTTCTTAGTTGATGTAAATAATTCGTTATGGGTACAATTCAATGAACAATACAAAAATTATTTTATAAACAGATTAAATCAAATAAAGAATAGCGCAGAGAGATTTAATAATCATACTATCATTGCTAGCAATGAATATTCGTATGGTCAAGTCTGGGACTTTATTAATTATCTTTATAATTCTGTTACAAGAAATTCAACATTTGAATTATATGAGCATTTTAAGTATGGGGATAAGAATTATATTTTATTTGGAAAAAATGGTGCAGGAAAAACAACATTATTAAATAAAATCTCATCAGAATTTTTAAATTCAAATACAATTGTTTTGCCTGCTACTAGAGATATTAGATATGCTGAAAATCCTTATTTTAATCAAAATGATATCAATTTAAAACATGCCATAAACGAACATACTGACGGAAAGTCATTATTCTTCTTGGGAAAACTTCTAGCAAGTGAAGATTATAAACAATTAAGTAATGGTGTAAGTTTTGATGAAACTTTAAAAAATAAAGTTATTTCAGTGTTTAATCAATTGGGTTTAGATAGAAAGTTACTTTTAAATGAAATGGGTAATTTATCGTTAGGTGAAGAAAACATTACACCATATTTGCTATCTCATGCTTCAGACGGTGAAAGGAGTTCAATTTTTATATTGTTAGCCGTTTTATTATCACCAGCTAATTCATTCATTTTTATAGATGAACCAGAAAATCATTTAAATGGTGCTTTAATGCGAAAATTATTTGATTTGTTAGAAAAAGAAAGGACTGATGTAAAATTTATCTTTGCAACTCATAACATTCAATTTATCCAAAGTAGACAAAATGTTGAATTAATATATTTGGAAAAAACAAACAAATATAATGAATGGAACTTTAAGAAATTTGAAGATTTTGAAGATTTGCCTTTTGAAGTAATTTTAAACATTGAAGGAACTAACGATAATATAATTTTCTGTGAAGGTGAAGATAGAGCATCCCTAGATTGTCAACTTTATGAAATTTTATTTCCTGATTTTGAAATAGTTCCCATACATGGTTGCGAAAATGTTGAAAAACACACAGAATTACTTAATAGTAATAAGTTGACATTCAAAAAAGAAGCAAAAGGCATAGTCGACAACGACTTTAAAAATGAAGAAGAAATTAATAGATTAAAGTTAAAAAACATAACAGTACTAGGGGTTAATGAAGTTGAAAATATATTCATTTTACCATGCTGCTTAATATCTATGTCTAATATTCTTTCAAATGGCAAATCAATAGATGAAATAAAAGCTAAAATTATTTCTAAGATTAATAGTAAGATAGATGGAATAAGACAAGATTTTGCCACAAAACTATTGAGAAAAATTCAATTACAAAATAAATTCAAAAAACTTGATGACGTAAAAAATGATTTAGACATTATATCGGAATCCAATAAAACTAAATTTTTAGAAGAATATCAATCTTTTGAAAATAATCTGTTGGAGTCTATAAAAAATAAAGATTATGACCAACTTATGAAAATTGTACCAGGAAAGCAGATTATATCTGATGTTGTAAAAATAGTTGGTTTTGCAAATGTTTCATTTTATGTGAACAAATTATTATTACAAATAAATGAAGATAAACAATTAAAGGAAGAAATACTTAATTTCATTGAAATTTAATTCATGTACCTAAATGTACCTACGTGTACCTGAAAAGGCAGTTTTAGAAAGATTTTGACCGACTTTTGAAAAATCAAAGGTCGGTCATTTTTTTTGCTTTTTTATGTACCTACGGAGCATTTGTAGGTACATTTTTTAATTTTTTGTGGAAAGAATTTTGAAGTTTTTAGAAAAAGAAAAACCCTTGAAAGCACCTATTTATAAGGGTTTTTCAATGGTTTAAATTGTGGAGCTGTTGACGGGACTTGAACCCGTGACCTCTGCCTTACCAAGGCAGTGCGCTACCGACTGTGCCACAACAGCATATTAAGTTTTTTGGTATAATTTTTGTGCTTGGTTTTTCCTTACCAATCTATTTCCCTATGCAAAGTGGGTTGAGCCCTATGTCCATTTTTTCTTATATTTCAAGGCTTTTAAGCATACAAAAATAAAACTAGCGTCAACCATAAATAAAATTTGACACCCTTTGACACCTTTTTAGGTGGTTTTTATTATTTTTGGTGATTTTAAACTGCCTAGAACTATGTAAATTGTTTAAAAACTAATTTATACTTGATGGCATAAATAGTTGACTTTTGGGGAATAAATGTATATAATACAAACATAATTATTCCCCAAACAAAAGGAGCATTAAATGAGTAACTTTGAAAAAATTCAAGAATTGTTAAGAAAAAAAGCTGACTTGCAAACCAGATTAAATTTAATTCCATATACAGGAACGCCAGAAATTAAGGAACGCACAAGTGGAAATTATCTATATATGAGAAAGCGTGAGCTAGGCAAACTTACTTCTCAATATATAGATAAATTTTCTGATGAGCTTTATCAAACACTACTCCGATATTCAAAGGAAGCACGGGAGTTGCAAAAAGCAATTAGACAAATTGAAAAGGAACTTGCTTTACTTAACTACACATCTAGCGAGTTGTCGCCAGCAGTTCAATTAAATTTGGATTTTGCAAGAGCAAATATGAAAGTCAACATTTATGACCAAGCAATTTTGGAAGGTGTTGCAACAACATATCCACAAACAGAAACTATTATAGAAAATGGCAAAGTTAGCGGAATGAGAGCAAGCGATGTTCAAAAAATTCTAAATCTTAAACATGCTTGGGAATTCATTATGGATAAAGATGTTATAGGGGCAAAAACCGATTATTATATTCTTTCTTATATTGCAGGACTTGTAAATGAAGGCTTTTACGAACAAGGCGGAAGAATAAGAGGTGTACCGGTTTCAATTGGCGGAAGTAGTTATGTCCCACCAATACCAAATGAAATTGATGTTAAAGAAGCTATTAATAAAATCATAGCAAGCAACATCTCAAACATAGATAAAGCAATAGACCTTTGTTTATATGCAATGAAAACACAAATCTTCAACGATGGCAACAAAAGAGCTTCAGTTATCTTTGCAAATCACTTCTTAATTTCACAGGGTGAAGGCTTGATAGTCATTCCAGAAAAAGAAGTGCCAGAATTCAAAAAACTTTTAGTCGAATATTACGAAAACAAAGACATAAACACAATCAAAACTTTTATGAAAGAAAAGTGTTGGAGAAAGATGAGATAGTAATAAAAGGAAGAGTATATATGAGATTTGAATTTTTTATTAAAGTTTTTGACAATATTGTCTATGCACAAAATTTTCTAAATAAGGGAGAAATGCTTTTTCGCCCCGCAACATATTTTAAGGAACGTGAAGATATAAGGCAAGACAAAAATGAAGGCATTTTGGTTGAAAATATACATAAGAGGTTGCCGGAAGGTTGTAAAAAATTAATATTACGAGGCGCTAAAGGTGGGAAAACTTTTATTGTTGATTTGGAAAGGTTTAAAAATGAAAATCCTGATTTTAACAATGCAAATGATTTAACGTTTCATTTTAAATATATATCTGATTTTAAAATTTATTGTATGGCATACATAAATGATTCCATGCCAAATTTATCAAGTATTTTTAATCGTTTAAGAGAATATGGTAATTATGCTGTTTTAATAGGTGATTGTAAAGGCTTCATTGAACAAGTTAAAAAAGCACTAAAAGACTATGAATATAGATTTGTAAGTTATAGTGATGTTACAGTTGAAAAATCACCCTTTGATAAAGCAAAAAATTTTAGTGATGAAAGTGAATTTAGATTTGTTACTACAGATGATTTAAAAAATAATTACTTATATATAGGGCCTGTTAATGGTGTAATTTCAAATATTGACGAGCTTGAAGAACTATTGAAAAAATTTTATTAAGGAGAATTCTGTTATGAAAACTAACTCTGAAAACGTTTGTAATGAATTGGGTGCTAAATTTTTTTGTAATGATTATGTATATGAGAATCTATATTATTATGACATAGATAAAAATAAAAAAGAGTTATGTGATGGGCTTTTTGATTATGCAGGAACATATATCGTATTACAAATTAAAGAAAGGTCGAAAACGCAAAAAGGTACAAAAACGAACGAACAATGGTTGCATGATATCATTTATGGCGATAAGGATAGTGCTAAAACACAAATTATAAAAACGATTGAAACATTAAAAAACAATGATTTGATTGTTAATGATTTATATCATCAAAAAGTTCAATTGCATAAAGATTATCTTATGTATCCTGTTATAGTTTTTGATAATGATGATATAAACACCTACAATAAGACAATTGATGTCGGAGATTTTATTATAAATGTTTTTAATTTAAAAGATTTTAAAATCATGATGGAAGTTTTAGGACATCCCTATGATATATTCTATTATTTAAAAACTAGATGTGAATATCTAAATGAAACTAGTCACTTCCCCATGTTGTTCATTGGTGATGGAGAAACAACAACCACTATGTCTCATATTGACACAGAACAAGATTTTGCATATGCTATATTCAATACGATATATGATGGAAAAGAGGGAAACCAAAATTATGCATTAACCATGATGAAAATAATTAAGGATTTTAGAGAAAAGGAAATCAAACATAATATCAATTACAAAAAGATATTAGAAATACTGCAGTTAATAGAGCCTCGATATGCCAAAATATTTGTGGAGAATGTTTTATATACTATAAAACAGGCAACAAAAGATAAATTTGATGCAACAAAAGGTATTAAGCTGATTCCTAAAATTTATATCAACAATACTATATGCAAACCTATAAATATTATTTTTGTTTCAACCGGTTTAGGAGTACCTAAAGAAATCAATAAATATTGTCATATCCTTTCCGATGCAAAACAATTAAAATACAATGAGGATTGTATTATACTCATAATTTTAATTTCTGGAAATCAAAAAGAGTTTTATATCAATTGGGCTTATTATGAAAATACCGAATTTGTGTATGACGAAAAATTATATGAATTTTGGAACTATGCAGGCATGTATAATGGCTCTATTACAAAAAATGAATTTGAAAAATATTGTGATAAGTTCCCTTATTAGAACATTTAATAGTATTTTTAAATTACATATTATTAAATAATGTGACATATTTTATTGATTTCCATTTAGTCTTTAGATTATGTTAAAATAATAATTTATCTCTAACAAAGAGATAAAATCTCTAAAACATAGATACAAAAACAACCCAAATATTTAAGTTTTGTGTTATAATGTAATAAAAAGGAGATATCTATGAGACTTGGTAGAAAAATCGCCGAGTTGAGAAAAAAGAACGATTTATCTCAACAAGACTTGGCAAACAAATTGAATGTTTCAAATAAAACTATTAGCAAATGGGAATGTGGGAATAGTGTCCCTGATATTGAAATATTAAATTCGCTGGCAAAGATTTTTAATGTGTCAATTGACAAACTTGTAAATGAACAAGAAAGCACTGATAGTATAGTTAATATACAAGAAACATCAAGAACAAAAAACAAACTTAATAATAAAAAGGTTATGCTAATCTCAGGAATAGCACTTTTGTGTGTGCTTGTTGTTTTGATACCTGTTTTGTGTTATTGTTTAATTCCAAGAGCCCCTAAAATTGAGAGCTCAGGTATATTTGAAATAAATCAAGAGAAATCTACAATATCCTGCTCTGTAAGCAATACAACTGAAAATTTTTCTTTTAATGATACTTTTAAAATTTCAGACAACAACACTTGGGGTTTATATTATGATATAACTGGCACTCTAGAAATAAAGTCTAAAACAGTTTTATTAAATATTGGTGACAACACTTTTTATGTGTTGATTGAAAATAACTCTGGAAAGAAAAGAGTTTATTCCGCAACTGTTAGAAGACGCCCTATGTTCACTGTTCAATTTAATACTCTTGGTGGTACAGTTGTTGCAAGTCAAACAATTGAAGAAAATGGTTTTGCAATTAGACCAAGCATTATTCCAACAAAAAGTGGATATACTTTTGTAGATTAGGAATTTGACTTTACTAATCCAATAACACATACTACAACCATTACCGCAAATTATTCTGCTAATACCTATACTATAAATTATCATTACAAAGATGATACAATTCAACAATCTGCTACATTTGGGAAAACAATTGCTATAAAAAACGAAGAAACCTTCAATAAAGACTATTATTATATTTCAAGTTGGAACACTAATATAAATGGCAGTGGAAAGCAGTATAATTGTGGCATTTCATATAATTACACAATCGCAAATGATTTAGATCTATATGTAGTTTGGAAACCTATCAATTATGAAATTATATATCAATTAAATGACGGAACAAATGGAAATAATCCAACCAGTTATAACATAGAAAGTAAAAGTATAATTTTAGAAGATGCATACAAAGATGGGTACAACTTTGAAGGGTGGTTCACTGATAGCGATTTTGAGAATGAGATAACATCAATAACAACAGGAAGTCATGACAACTTAATTTTATATGCTAAATATTCAGTAGTGGATTATAGTATAGAATATAGATTAGATGGCGGGATAAATGGAAATAATCCAACTAGTTATAATGTAGAAGGGGAGACTATAATTTTAGAGAATTCTACTAGAGCAGGATATGACTTTGCCGGTTGGTATTCAGATTATAATTACAAAGATAGAGTTCAGTATATTAATAAAGGTTTTTATGGCAACATAACACTTTACGCTAAATGGGAAAAGATTTATAATGTTTCCGACACCGGCATAATTACTGGAGTGACGAGTTATGGTAAAAGGCTAAAAGTTTTAGACATTCCAGATAAAATTGATGGTGTAACTATTAATGGTATAGGAGAATATGCAATTTGTTGGTGCTATAATTTGGTTAGTCTTACAATACCAAATAGTATAAAAAGCATAAGTAATAATGCATTCTATGCTTGCAAGAATTTAACTACAATAAATTATTATGCAACGAATTGCAATAATTTAACTAATGGCAACAATGTATTTACTGATGCAGGAAGAGAAACCTCAGGGATAACTGTTAATATAGGCGAAAATGTACAAGTAATTCCAGATTATTTATTTTGTTCAGTTCGTATTCAATTTGAAACCGCCGAAATCTCAGCAACAATAAAAGAAGTTAACTTTATAGGGGATTCTAAATGCACACGCATAGGAGATTATGCTTTTTATAGTTGTCTTGGGATGGTTTCAATCGATATCCCAGCAAGTGTAGTTACAATCGGAACAGAGGCACTTGCGTCTAAAAATATTACGGAAATTAATGTTAGCGAAAATAATGAATTCTATAGTTCAATAAATGGCATACTATTCAATAAAGACCAGACCACTTTGATACAATGTCCTGTTGGAAAAACTTTATGTGTTATTCCGTCTAGCGTTGCTTATATTAGCAGTAAAGCCTTTTCAGAGTGTACTAATTTGACTAATATTACTTTTGAAAGTAACGATAACTTAAAAAGAATCGGCGATTTTGCTTTTAACAAATGTGAAAAATTAGAAAATATAGAGATTCCTAGCAGTGTTAATTTTATAGGTAAATCTGCTTTCTCGAGATGTAATAGTTTGGTAAGTATAACCATACCTGAAAATGTATGGAAAATTGGAAGTTATGCTTTCTCAAATTGTTCAGCTCTATTACAGGTAAAGTTTAATGCCTTTGCATGCTATGATTTCTCGCATCAGGAGGATTCTTATTTGTTCGCTTGGTCAGGCACAGCTACAGATGGGTTAACAGTAATTATAGGTGCAAATGTAACAAGGATACCTTCTTATATGTTTTATGCTTCCGATTATTCAAGAATAAATAGAGTGGTTTTTGAATCCAATTCAACATGTGAAAGCATTGGTTATAGAGCCTTTGATAGTTGTCCGCTTACAGAAATTGAGCTCCCAAATAGTATATTGTCAATAGGAGAAAGTGCATTTAATAATTGCACACAATTAGAATCTGTAATTCTTTCAAATAACCTAACCACTATAGCAGATTTTGCTTTTTCAAATTGTGTAAAGTTAGAGAGTATTATTATCCCAATTTCAGTAACAAATATGGGTAGTTATGTATTTTCTAGTGATAATGCAAAAATATTCTGTGAGCAATCATCATTACCTGAGCCTGAAGATTGGAGTAATGGCTGGCTATTTAATTCATCAGGATATGAAATAAAATCAACTGCATATTGGTATAGAGAAAACACACCTTTGGAAGAAGGCAACTTCTGGCACTATAACAATGATGGAGAAATTGAAATTTGGTAAAATACCCCTGTTATTTTATAAAAGCCTTGACAAACAAAAATATTTAAGATAAAATCAAACTACAATTTAATAAGATTTAACTGAGAGAGCCTATGAGCACCGAAATTAGATACACCACCAGTTTGTATCACAACGGTTTTTATAGGCTTTTTTAATTGACAAATAAAGACAAGAAATAACAAAAGAATTTTCAAACAAGCAAAACATAACAAATTTAACTATGTTAAAATAAAAAGGAATAGAAATGGAAGAAAAGTTTTATGTAAACATTAAAGATGATTTTGGTGTTGTGCGGACTTTTGAAGTGCCTACTCTTGAAATGAAGATTGCCATAGATAACATTGACAACGAATTGAAAGAGCAAGACAAAGAAGATGCCTTAAAATATGCACGTTCTTTTTCCGCCTATCCAAGTGAGGACTACATAAGTTATAAGGCAAAACAATGTGATGACAGCAAACTACTTTCATTTTTTGAAGCACAACGCCAACTACTTAAAAAGGCCATTTGGAAAGTTGTAAAAAATATGGAAAATGAGAAATATAAAAAGATTTTGTATATGCGATTTAATGGCAAGATGAAATTTAATAAAATTGCCGAAAAACTTGGTTGCTCAAAACAAAGTATATCCGACAACTACAAAACTGCTATTGACGATTTAAGAGTTTTGCTTTGTGAAGATAAAGATTTTCAACAAACATATTTCTTCAATCATTGGAAAGATTATTTAAAGAACGAAACCAACTTAATAGCAAAAGAAAAAATGAACGAGTTTGCAAAGACAAAAGATTTTTCTTCTATCACAACTATTGATAAAATTATTGATTTTGTTGATGAAGTTAAAACAATTCAAAAGAAAGAAAAGAAACTTGGACTTGTTGATGATACTAAAAAAGTGTTTAAAGAACAAAAATTTAATTTCTTTGGAAAAGAATATTCAATTCAAGATATGTTTGATGTTGTTGGAGAGTTTTTAGAGACTTTTAAAGAAAAACAAGAAAAAAATAAATAAATTTTAAAAAATTTTATTAAAAAACGCAATTTACCCCTGACTTTTGCCTGTTTTATTTATATATATAAGGGGTAAATGCAAAAAGAGAGTTGTTATCCACCGACAACTCTTTTTTCTTTGCCAAAATTTCAAACTTAAAATTCATTGCCCCTTTAAATGCCAAAGAAAAAACTTGCACCGCCACAAGTTTAATAGAAAGAGTTATAGAAAATCTATTCAAAAGGAGGAAGCCAAAAATTAGCCATTTAAGACCGATTTCAACCAAGACAAACAAATAATCAAAAGGAGGATAAAAATTGAAATCAGACACAATTAAAAGCGAAAATATGCTACGAATAAGAGATTTAGATTTGTTAAACAAATTGCAAGAAAAATACAAACTTTCGCAGTGCAAAAGTATGAACGATTTTGTCTGCACTATCCTAAAAGCTTATGCTTTTAAGGACACACGAGAAGATGAAATTTTTGAAAAATTAGAAGCGTTAGAAGATACCACAAACGCAATCTTTGAAAAGGTTAAAAACAGATGACAGACAACATAGTTTTTAAATGTTATTACTACAAACCAAAAGAAAAATATAATCCAGACAAGAATTCAAAAGAAATTCAAAAACGAGATTTTGTTTCTTGTAATGGAAGCTATAACTATGTAAGTTATGTTGATACCGGAGCAGAAAACAAACTGCCAAAGGACTATGCCGAATATGTTGGCAACACCGAAAAATCTTGCGGAGTTTTTAGTAAAGACGGATTGTTAAACGAACAACAAAAGCGGAATTTACGAAAGCAGTTGCGAGAAACCGAGAGTTGTATTTGGGACTGTGTTATATCTTTTAGAGAAGAATTTGGAAATGAGTATTGCAGAGATTACGAGCAAGCTCATAATTTTTTAGTTAAAGAATTACCAAAATTTTTTAAACGAGCAGGACTTGATAAAGACAATATTGTTTGGTATGCAGGGCTTCACGAGAACACTGAAAACAAACACATTCATCTATCGTTTTTTGAGAAAGAGCCGAAATTTTATGCTAATGGTGGCAAACTGAAATTTCACTCTGGAAAGATAGATAAAGATGTTTTGCTAACAAGTAAACTTATCTTTGAAAGAGCCTTAACAAACAAGTCTGCCGAGATTGTGAAAGCAAGAAAAGATTTAAATGAGAAATATAAAATTGGATTGTCGCCTTATGAGATGACAAGAACGATGAAGAAAAAATTGCTTGAATTGTATAGGGAAATACCAGCAAACGGAAGAACAAGTTATGATAGTGAGAATATGAAATTTTTAAGAAAGAAAGTTGATGACACTACCGAATGTGTTTTATATTCTAACCCACAAATTAAAAATTCATATTTGGATTACAAACTTAAAATTAACGAATATAAGATTTGGCAACAAGAACAATACAAGCATGTTCCAGACAAATACAATGCAGATATTTATCATCAAGACTTAATGCGAAGACTTGGAAATATGACAATTCAAACAGCATTAAAAATAGGAAAAGCAAATGATGAAATAGAACAAATGCAAACCTACACTAGAAAAGAAAAAGCATTCAAAAAACAACAGAGAGCAAAGGAACTTGATTATCTTTTGGACCTACTTGATTATTACGCAAAGCAAGAAGAACAAGAAATGCTAAACTTTAAATATTGGTGCGAAGAACGAGAACGATATGCTAAGCAGCAAGAGTATTTGAACAGTAGAAATAGCAATTTTGAGATGTAGTTTGCTGACGCAGTAAATAGAGATTTATAAAACAGGATAAGCGAAAGAAACATTTAGTTGCCCAAAATTTCGCTAAAAAGCCCATTTTATCGGGCTTTTTGCGATGTTACATTTTGTGCATCTATTTTTCTTTCTTATTTTTAGGCAACTGGGAAACCCAGTTCCTTTTTTATATAGAGATTGAATTAGAAAATACAAAATTTAAAACACGTGGAGTAAATATGAACAACAATCAACAACTTAATATTAACAATTTAATTCAATCGGAAGTTGACCGAATTTCAACTAAATATGATAAAGATTTTTTAGACTGTGAAGATATTATGAAAATCACTGGGCTTGGCAGAGATAATGTAAGACAACTCTTGCGTAGCAAAGATTTTCCAACAACAAAAGTTGGTAAAAGACAAGTCGTAAGTGTGCTTAATTTTGTCACTTGGCTAACACTTAAAAACAACACAAGTGAGGTGGCGAATGGCTAAGAAAAACAAAGTCGTAAACAAAACAAGACGAGCCAATAATGAGGGTTCAATCTTTCAACGAAAAGATGGTCGTTGGGCTGGTTATGTGAGTATGGGATTTGATGAAGAAGGCAAGCCAATTCGTAAAATTATTTATGGGAAAAACCAAACAGAAATAGCAAAAAAATTAAGTGAAATTTCTGGCAGACTACAAAGCAATTCTTATGAAATTTTAGAAAAGAAAACCTTTGGAGAACTTATGAAAGAGTGGCTGTTGGTTTTCAAGAAGAGTGCGGTAAGCCCACGAACTTTTGAAGGTAATATTAGAAATTTTAAATTACACATAGAACCAATGCTTGGCAAAATGAAAGTTTATGAAATAGACACAACCGCAATACAAAAAGTTGTAAATGCTATGATAGATGAGGAGTATAATAACAACACTATTAAGAAAGTGAAATTTATTTTCAATCAATTTTTTGATTATGCAATAGATAACAAATGGGTGCAATTTAATCCAACAGCAAAAGTAAAAGTTAGAACAAAAGACAGAGTGCAAAATAATGATAAAAACAAATACAAGGCTATGACACCAGAAGTCAGAGAGAAATTTTTTACAGCACTTAATGAAGATGAAAGCAATTTTTTAAAACCTTTATGCGTAACACTACTATTTGCAGGATTACGCATTGGAGAGGTTTTAGCACTTCGCTGGGATAACTTTGATGAACAAAAGAAAACTTTAAGCATAGAAAGTGGCATAACACAAGTGCCTAGTTTTGATAGCGATGGAAATATTACAAAAAGAGTAACTGTTGTTGGCGATACCAAAACAGCTTGTTCTGTTAGAACAATACCAATCACAGATGTTGTGGTTAATTCTTTGCAAGAATGGAAAAACAAACAATCAATTAAAAGCATAGAAATAAACTTTGACCTTATTAAAAGTGATAGATATATATTTTGCAACGATGACGGAAGTGTTAGAACATATTCAGGCACACGAAAAATATTTGATAGATTTAAGAAAAGAAATAACCTAAATGATTATCAAATTCATTTTCACACTTTAAGACACACATTTTCAAATATGCTTTTTGAGTTAAATGAAAATCCAAAAGCAATCCAACAACTGCTTGGGCATAGAGATGTAAAAACAACAATTTCAGTTTACAACAGTGTGAACAATGAATATGTGAGAGCAACAACAGACAGACTGAATGAAAGTATTAGTAAAAACTTTACGCAAGAAAAATCACAACAGGCTGATGAGCTTACTGATGAAGAATTAGAAGAACAACTTGAAGAACTTTTAAGACAAAAGGAACTTCGCCGAAAGAAAAAAGAAAAAGATTTTGAGATGTGAAAACTTGACACCATTTGACATCCTTTTTGACACCTTTTGATAGTTTTAGGAAGATTTAGACCGCTTTTTGAGAAATGAAAAATTTTCTTGAAAGGCGGTCTTTTTTTGTGTAATTTTTTAGTGAGTAGAGCAAATTGACACCATTTGACACCAAATATTTGCAATTTTTCTTGTTTTGAAAATTTAATTTCGAAAAACAAAAAAATCGCTAAAAGCCTTTATTTTTCGGCCTTTTAGCGATTTTGTTTATGGAGCTGGTGACGGGAATCGGACCCGTGACCCCTACCTTACCAAGATTGAGCCCTATAAATAAAGTGTGTGAGCCCCGCATCTTAAAAACATAGATAAATAAATGCGATTATAATATTACAAAAATATTTGCTGTATTTTACTATTTAATTTTGACAGCAATTGACAGCAAATGTGGTATTTTTGAGCAATTTAGTCGTTCTAGGACTGTATAAAACTACTAAGGTTGATTGTCTACTTTTTAAAAGAAAAATTGATTTTGTTATAAGTAATAATTTTTTGGAAATTAAATACCAATTTAAATAAAGTTATGGTATAATCGTTTTATGGAGATTTACTTATGAACGATTTGGAGATAAGAAAACAAGCAAAAGAATTTGCAAATTTTTGGGCTGATAAAGGTTATGAAAAAGGACAAAGTCAAGTTTTTTGGTTGACTTTATTAAATAAAGTTTTGGGTGTTGACAATCCAGAACAATATATTTCTTTTGAAGATAAAGTTATGCTGGACCATACAAGTTTTATTGACGGCTATATTTCTGCTACACATGTTTTAATTGAACAAAAAAGTAGAGACCGAGATTTAAGAAAAGCAATAAGACAAGCAGATGGAACTCTTCTTACTCCATTTCAACAAGCAAAAAGGTATTCAGCTGACCTTCCATACTCTAAAAGACCAAGATGGATTATTACTTGTAATTTCCAAGAGTTTTTAATATATGATATGGAAAAACCTAATGGAGAACCTGAAAGTATATTGCTTAAAAATCTTCCAAAGGAATATTATCGTTTACAATTTATTGTAAATAGTCAAAATGAGAATATCAAAAAAGAAATGGAAATATCCATTAAGGCTGGTGAAATTGTTGGTATTCTTTATGACGCCTTACTTAAACAATACAACGAAAAAGATGAGCAAGAATTAAAGAGCCTTAACGAACTTTGTGTAAGACTTGTATTTTGTCTTTATGCTGAAGATAGTGGTTTGTTTGGCGAAAAGTTAGCTTTTCACAATTATCTACAAAGTTTTCAAGTTAAAGACACTAGAAGAGCCTTGATTGATTTATTCAAAGTCTTGGACACAAAGATTGAAGATAGAGATAAATATCTAGATGATGAACTTGCAAAATTTCCTTATGTAAATGGTGGTTTGTTTGCTAATGAAAAAATTATTATTCCACATTTGACAGATGAGATTATTGATATTCTTTTACATAAAGCAAGCGAAAATTTTGACTGGAGTGAAATTAGTCCTACTATTTTTGGTGCTGTTTTTGAAAGCACATTAAACCCAGAAACTCGTAGAAGTGGTGGTATGCACTACACTTCTATTGAGAATATTCATAAAGTCATAGACCCATTATTTTTAGACAATTTAAAAGATGAATTAGAAAAAATAAAAGAAATTAAGGTTGAAAAAACAAGAAAACAGCAATTGGAAGCTTTTAGGAATAAGCTTTCTACATTAACCTTTCTTGACCCTGCTTGTGGTTCTGGAAACTTTTTGACAGAAACATATATTTCACTAAGAAGATTAGAAAACGAAGCTTTAATTGCGCAAACTCGTGGACAAACTATGATTGACTTGGGAGATGTAATAAAAGTATCAATTGGGCAATTCTATGGAATTGAAATAAATGACTTTGCAGTCACTGTTGCAAAGACAGCACTATGGATATCCGAGTCTCAAATGATGAAAGAAACAGAAGAAATTGTTAATCAACAGCTTGAATTCTTCCCGTTAAAGTCTTATGCAAATATTGTTGAGGGAAATGCACTACGAATTGATTGGAATAAAGTTATTTCAAAAGAAAAACTCACTTATATAATGGGCAACCCACCTTTTGTTGGTGGAATGATGATGTCAAGAGAACAAAAACAAGATATTATTGCTGTTGTCGGAGATGTTAAAGGTGTTGGAGAACTGGATTTTGTTTCTGGTTGGTATTATAAAGCAACTGATTATATTAAAGGAACATCAATAGAAGTTGCTTTTGTTTCAACTAATTCAATATGTCAAGGGCAACAAGCGGTCACAATGTGGAAACCTTTATTTGAAAAAGGTATTAAAATTCAGTTTGCATATAGAACCTTTGTGTGGGATAGCGAGGCACAGCAAAAAGCAAGAGTCCATTGTGTTATTGTTGGATTTTCTTTTGTTAATAGAAAATCTAAAATAATTTATGATAACGATAGAGCTCGTATAGTTTCAAATATAAATTCTTATTTAATGGATGCTGAAAATATATTTATCGATAGTAAATCAAAACCTATTTGCAATATTCCACCAATGAACTTTGGGAATATGCCAAGAGATGGCGGAGGATTTATTCTTACAAATGAAGAAAAAGAAGAACTTATTAAAAAAGAACCACTTTCTGCAAAATGGATACACCCTTACATTGGAGCAGAAGAATTTATAAACAACAAATCCAGATGGTGCTTGTGGTTAGTTGGTGCAAATCCTCACGAATTAAAACAATGCCCAACAGTTATGAAACGAATTGAACTTGTAAAAGATTTTAGATTAAAAAGCAAGGCAGAAAGCACAAGAAAATTTGCTTCAACACCAATGATATTCGCACAAATTACTCAACCTTCAAATGTAAATTATATTATTGTTCCGAGAGTATCTTCCGAAAAGAGACGATATATACCTATTGGCTTTATGTCAAAAGATACAATAGCATCAGATGCAGTCCAAATTATTCCTAATGCGGGATTATATCATTTTGGAATTCTAACATCAAATGTTCATATGGCATGGATGAGAGCCTTGGCAGGTAGATTAGAAATGAGATATAGATACTCAAAAGATATAGTATACAATAATTTCCCTTGGCCTAATCCAACAAAAGAACAACAAGCAAAGATTGGAAAAACTGCACAATCTATTTTAACTGCAAGAGAAAAATATAAAGATTGTTCTCTTGCTGATCTTTATGATGAAGTTACAATGCCACCAGAATTAAGAAAAGCACATCAACTTAACGATAAAGCAGTTATGGAAGCCTATGGTTTTTGGGGAAAAGTTAAAACAGAAAGTGAATGTGTTTCTGAACTTATGAAAATGTATCAGAAAATAACGAGGGAGTAAAAGTGGAAAATTATCAATTTAGTGGCTTTATAAGTGATGTTTTTAGTAAAAATGACAAATATTCGTTTTATTATGATGGGAAAAAGTTAAATCTCAATTTATTAGAAGATGAAGGCGTAGGATTAGGCATGGAAAAGAAAGAAGAATTTTTAATGGCAAATCTTACGACTGGTGGATTAGTTGGTTTATATAATAATATTTGCCGAAATAATATTATAGATGATACTGCTGTCATTTACCCATCAATGATATTTATTCCAAGATATGCTGGGCCGATTAAAAATAAATTTAATAGATTATTATTTAAGGGGAAAATAGTTAACTTATTATTTCCCCCTATACAAAAAGTAAAATATGATAGTGCAAGAAATTTAAAAGCTAAATTTGATGGTTCAAAAAAAATTATACTAAAAAGTTTTGATGAAACAGATGTGGATTTTGAAACTACTATTAATCAAGAGCAAATTCATTGCAAATTTGGTGTATATTGGCCAGGAACTATTAATCCGAAAGATGAAGATTTGGGCAAATTAGTTTCTTACTTTGAAATTCATTTTGAAGAAGAAAAAGACATTAAAGAGATTTTACCATTATATATCTCTGTTCGTAAATTTTTTCAGTTCTTAATAAAACAAAAAGATATTTATTTTGAGGAAATTGAAGTGGGATTGAAAAGTTCAAATGGAAATTTCGATAAAATCGGGTATTTTATTGATAATACTGCTAAACTAAATGATATAAAATTATCTTATACAATAAATAATTTAGTGCCCAATATTGGAAAACTATTTTCAAAAATTACTGAAAATGATTTGAATAATAATTTTATTGCAAAAGATAACTTTGAAGCAAAATACATTACATCTGAAAGTTATATAAAAGTTTGTGGAGCATTTGAACATAACTATGAACTTATTTTTAAAACATTGCCCAAAAAAGATAAATATAAAATAGATAGTATTGAGTATATAAAACAAATTCTAGATGAAAAAATTGAAAAAGAAAAATTAAATAAGAATTATAAGAAATACTACAAACATATAATAGAAGTTCTTTATAATGATTTAAATTCTGTTGCTACCCAATATAATAGATGTTTAGGACATTACCAGCCAGCTATTGATAATTTTTTAACAAAAATTCTACATAGATATGGATTGAAAAACGAAAAATTATTAGGTGATGAATTTTCAAAATTTAGAAATAATGATGCTCACGGAGGCGTTATTGATTTTACTAATCCTTCAATTTGTGCATTTTTGGTTGGTTTGGTTTTAATAGAATGTATGATTTTTGAGGAAGCAGATTATACTTTGTCAGAAATAAAAGAAATTATAAAATCAAGATATAATTTTTGATAGTTTAACCATTAATCTTAATTTTTGAGGTATAAAATATGGAAGATAAACAACCTAGTATAGAAAGCTTGGAAAGAAAAGTAAGAAGGCACGAAGTTAGTTTTTCACAGATTGAACAGAAAACTGGTCAAGATATAGAAAACGTTATCGCAAATCATGGACACTACTCTGTTTCTGCTGAAGATGAATGGCAGAAGAAAATCAACACTAAAGTTTTATACAGGAATATTTATAAATTGTCACAAGAAGATAGAGAAATTTTGCTTGACTATATGACTGGTGTTAAGCAAAAAGATATTGCCGAAAAGTTAGGTATTAGCCCTGCTGCTATCAATGGAAGACTTGATACGATTTTCTTAAATTATCGCACTTATCTTTGCAATGATAAAGAATTTAAAGATACTGAAGAATTTTATAATCTACAACTTGAAACCGAACAAGGATTTAAACAATATATTGAAGAAATAAGAAAAACTGGTCAATTTAAAGTAAATTTGAATGATGTGCAAGATTTGATAAAAGAGATTAAGAAAGCAATTTCACGCACAATAAAGACTGGTGCAAATAAAAACATTAAAGAGCAATTAAGCAAACAAATTGACTACTCTAATCTTGACGATAATTGGATTAAAAATACAAACAAAGCATTTGCAGAATATGGAATTGAGGCTCACTTTGAAAAACTTAAAACTTTTAAAGGAAATGTTATGCAAGTGTTAAAAATGGTTGATGATTTTATTGAAAAACTGAAAGAAAAGGCTTTAAAACAAAAATTTTTTTAAAATTTAACATAAAACTCTAAAAATGCCTTAATTTTTTGCTTATTTTTGTCCTATATAATGAGGGGCTATAAATATAAAACGAAATAGAGAACTGTTATCCGCCGACAGTTCTTTTTTTTGTTGTAAATTAAAAGGAGGTGAAAATTATTGTCCCTTTAATTTGAAATAGGAAAAGATATAGAAAGACTTTAAAAATTATTGGGAGGTTTTATGGCAAGAATAAAAACAAAAGATTTAAAGAATTGTTATTTGTTTCGGGTGTATGATGAAGAAGAAAACAAGGTTTTTGAAAGAGCAATTAAAATGTTTGCAGATAAGTTTGACAGCAAAAGTGATATGGTAAAGTATTTTGCTTTGGTTGGTGCGGATAAACTGCTTGGAGATAATGTTATAAATCAAAGTATAAACTTTTCGGAGATAAGAAAATATTTGCAAAACATAGATGAAAAACTTGCAAATATTATGGGCAGGCAAAAAATGGACTATGTTCAAACAAATGCTGAGATTAAAACTAATCAATCGCTTTTGAACTTAATAACTAAACTTTTAAATAAAATTAGCAATATCAATATATACAACTACACAAACAATTGGAAATATACTCCACTTGATGAGTATGGACTTGAAGAAGAAAAACAAAACCATTTGCGAGAGTTGTTAAATGAATAGTGTTCCTAATGTTGTGTATATGCAAGAGTTCTTTCTACCCCACTACAAAGATAAGAAAATGCAGGACAAGAGAGATTATTATTCTTCAAACAAATATAGTGATTATTTAAAATATATTGCAACGGGTATTAAGGATTTACAAAAACTTGATTTTGTCGAGTATTCAAACAATAATTCAAAATCATCTGGAATATTTAATCAAAATGGTAAGATGAAAAGTGAAGATATTGCAAAAGTGAGAAAAGATTTAAGAAAAACAAAGTCAGTTATTTGGAGCGGTATTATTTCTTTTGAAGAGAAGTTTGGCAAAAAATGGTGTGCAAATTTTGAGCAAGCTTACAATCTAGTTAAGAGTGAATTGCCTAAATATTTCAAACGAGCAGGACTTAATCCTAACAACATTGAATGGTTTGCAGGGCTTCACGAAAACACTGATAACAGGCATATTCACATAGTCTTTTTTGAGAAACAACCTTTGCGAATTAGAGGTAATGAAAAAGGTTTTTCTCGTGGCCGAATATCATCAAAGGCAATGGACGAGTTTAAGGCAAATATTGAACTTATAGCAACCGACTTTAAAGCACGAGAGATTAAGTTAAGAACTAATTTAACAAAAAGTTTTAAAGAGGAAATAAGCGGGATTTCAAGTCTTAAATTAAAGAATATGCTAATAAGTCTTGCAAATCAAATTCCACAAAATAAGCCCACTTTTTACAATTCTGAAAGTATGCAAAATTTAAAATCACAGGTTGATAATATTTCAAACTACATCATTAAACACAATTCAAATATATCACTTTACAAACAAGATTTTGATGAAATGGTGAAAGAAAAAGATGAACTTGTGAACAACTATTGCAGGCGTAACGGGTATGATAAACCTATTCAAAGTGTTGGCGATAAAATGATGAATGATATCTATCGAAGACTTGGCAATCTTGTCATTGAAAGTGCTAAAAATTTAAAACTTAAAGAAAACGATAGATTAAAATTGAATGCTAAAAATTTGGTAGAAAAACGCATTCAAAAACGCAAGTTGATAAAAGAAATTGATGAGTGTTTATATCTTAATTCAAAGGTTGAATACGAGACTATTAAAGCATTTCAAGATTATATGAATACGCTTGAAGAGATGAGAATTAAAACATTGATTGAACAAGGATATTTAAGTAGTGATTTTGAAATGTAAATGAGATTTTTATAGAAATATTTAGTATAGAGCATAAACAAAATTTTGTCCCGCTACAGTTCCCCAATGTCCTACAATTTTTTTCTTAATATGACTCCATTTTAATGGTTCTTTCAAAAGCGGATTGTCAAGTAAATATAATTGTGCAACAGAAAGATAATTGCAAGCAGACCAATACTTATTAACTTTTTCTAAATATTCTTTACTATTATAATTAATATTTCTCATATTTTTACTCCATATATATCTTATCACAAAAATATAAAATAAAACAAATAATAGACAAAAATTTTAACTATAAATATATTTATTATAAAAATAATACAAAATTCTCAAATTAAATCGCATATAAACATTAAATTTTAAAATAAAACATAAATATTGCGAATTTGCTTTTAAAACATTATATTTCTTTAGTAAAAAATATTTATTAATTTTTCTCAATTAAACTGCACATTAAAATAAAAATTTTTAGATAAATAAGATTTTTATAATAAATTTTTTAACAAATAAAATATAAATAAAAAAACCTATTAACATATTAGTGTGGTCCACTTTAAATTTAATAGGTTTTTTATTGATAACTTAATTTAATCATTAATTTATTTAAAAAGCAATAGGATAAATAGAATTAGATTAAAATTTTTCTCTATCTATGTATTCAAACCATTCATTATACAAATCACTAAAGGCTTTTGCTTTTTTCGCTTTTGCAAGAACCTCTTCCTTGAGTTTTTCATCATTCCCTTCTAAAACTTCAATAATTTTATCTGGTGAGATACCAAATCGTCTATTGTCATCTAAATATCTACCAATGACATAGTCATTATCTTCCAATAATTGATCTATATCTTTAACCCAAGATAATTGTGCTCTTACCTTTTCTTTAAATTCTTTTGAATATCCCATAATTACACTTCTTTTATATTCAATTTAATCACGGAAGGGGGGAAGTAGATTACTCTAACCCCGTGATAAATCAAATAATTTAAGTTTAAACAATAATTTCTTTATTTATGAAATTATTGAAGAATGATTGTTTCACCTTTTGTTGCTTGAATTGTATTTTCACTTTGTGTTACAATAGCAACATCTTTAGCCTCTTGTCCTTCTGGAGCAGTTGCTATCTCATGAATACCATAACCATTAGTGCTGTTAATAGTAGTTCCAGTAACTGTAACAGTGATTTCATCTGCATATCCATAAGCAGAGTCAACAATTATTGCACTACCTATTGATTGTGCACTACCTTGAGTGAAAACAGGTTCAACATATTCACCTGTTGCTGTAACAGTGCTGTTTGAAATAGTAACGTTACCATTACGAACGTAAATACCTGTTGCACCAGAGATTTGACAATTAGTAAATGTTACTGTGTAATCTGCAGGAAGATAAACGGCAACTTTATTATTAAGTGTTGATGTGAACGTGCTGTCAGTTGCAACAATAGTTGCTCCTGCATATTGTCCGTTTGTAGAAAGGGCAAATCCTGCACTTTCAACGATAACATTATTAAGTTTTACAGTCAATGCTTCGGCATTTCCTTCAACAAATAAAGCATAATTTACGTTACCAATCATTTTACCTGTGATTTTACCACCCTCTTCTTGAGAGTTTGTGATAGTAATATCAATTTTATCGGCAACTGCTGCGTGTGGATCTTCAGCATCATTATCATTTGTTGTAATTGCAATAGAACCATTAATATTATGACCATTTAAATCAATCTCTAATGTTCTAGCACTAGTGAATTTCCAAACTTGATTTTCAATAAAATTAATATCATTATTTAAAACAATTTTGCTTACAAATCCGGAATTAACTGCTGAAACAACATTATTTGCAGTGTTTGCAAGGATTACAAAATCACCTTTAAGTAAAGAGTTTGTTGCTCTAGTATTAACTTTTCCTTCATTAACAATAGAGAATCCTTCCATAGTTAATGTTCCACCGTTAACTGTGAAGTTTACACTCTTTTTAACTCTGATTGAAACACCTTTTGGAACTGTTATATCTTCGTTAACAACAGTTGTTCCTGTGATATAAAGTTCAGTTGTTCCTTCGCTAATAGCAGTTTTAAATTCAGTGAAATTTTTGATAGTTTTTGCAACTACAATAGTAACTGCAACATGCTCTTTTGCATTGTAATTTCTTCCGCCTGTAATATCAGCATATCTTACATTTTCACCTATTTCAAATGGTGTTGCATAATCTGGGTCTTCTGTATCCCAAGTTAATGTTCCAAAGAAGTTTTCAAGTTCCTTAACAGTTATGTCTGCAACTGTGCCTCCTTCATAAACACTAAAATCTACACTTTGAATTTCAATAGTTCCATTGAATTCAGATTTGGTTACTGTAAAGAGTGCTTCCTTTTGTTGACCATCATAATTATTAAGTCCTTTGATAATTGCTTTGTATTCACCTGCAGCAAATCCAACATGATAACTTACATTTTCCCAAGCAGATTTACTTTCATTATAATATTGCCAAATAACTGCATAGTCTTCATCAACAGTCAATTTGCCAACTGTAATAGAAGGAGTTACGTCATTACCCATAGTGTTAGAGATAGTAGCATTATCAATAGTAAATGCTGCTTCCCCTAAATCTGCTTCAACTTTAGGCATTACATAACCACCTGTAACTGCAATTTGAACTTCAACAGTATTATAGTTTGCTGTATCTTCTGGTGTATATACAGCTGTATAACTATTTTCTCCAAAAGCAACTACAGTTGCAGGTTCTTTCCAAGAAAATCTTTCATCTTCGAAAGTAAGTTCGCTTAAAGTTGTGTGAACATCATAAGTTTCTTCAAAAGTTGGTGCAGTATATTCAGGGTCTGCTTTAGCAATAGTAAATTCTACTGCTTCGCTTTCTGCTCCGTCATAATTTTCAGTTCCTTCTACAACTGCTTTAACATAGTATGTTCCTGCATCTGTTGGAACTACTTCTGAATATTGACCATCTTCTGATGTGCTGTATTTATAAACTACATCACCAAATGTAGCCTCAACACCTGATGGAGTGTTTGCTTCTTCTCCATATGTCCAACCTGTGATTGAAACTGTTCCTGTTACTTCATTGCTTGCTTTTGCAACAGCAACTTTAACTTCAAATTCTACTTGGTTATAATTTGCAGCATCTTCACCAGCATATTTTATTGTAAATGTATTTTCACCTACATTACCAACTGATGTTTCTACTGCTGTCCACGTCCAATTTTCTGGAACTTCTACATCAGCAAGTGTTTGACCATATGTTGCTGTAAGCCCTGTTGGAGCAACTAAATCTGCTTTAGCAATAGCAAATTCTACTGCTTCGCTTTCTGCTCCGTCGTAGTTTACAGTTCCTACTACAACTGCTTTAACATAGTATGTTCCTGCATCTGTTGGAACTACTTCTGAATATTGACCATCTTCTGATGTGCTGTATTTATAAACTACATCACCAAATGTAGCCTCAACACCTGATGGAGTGTTTGCTTCTTCTCCATATGTCCAACCTGTGATTGAAACTGTTCCTGTTAATTCATTGCTTGCTTTTGTAACAGTAATAGTTATTTGAACATTTGTTGTATTAGCATAATTTTCAGCATCTTCGCCTATATAATTTACAGTAAAAACTTGTTCTCCAACATTACCTACAGAAGTAATAGTTTCAACTGCCCATATCCAATTTTCTGGTAAAGATATGTCGGCAAGTGTTTGACCATAAGTCGCTGTAAGTCCTGTTGGTGCAACTAAATCTGCTGGAGTTACTGTAATGGTTACGTCAATTCCAGTAACAGTATTATAATTATCTGTATCTTCTGGAGTAAAAGTAACCTTAAATGTATTATCTCCTACTTCTCCAACTGAAGTAGTAATTGGGTCTTCCCAACTAAACCCTTCTGGGAGAACTACATCTTCCAAAGTCTCACCATAAGTCGCTGTAAGTCCTTCAGGAACAGTATATTTTGGGTCTTTTTTACCGCAAGCGGTCAAAACAACTGCACAAAATATAATAAAACCTAAAGCAGCGATTAAGAGCAACAACTTTGAATGTTGTCCCTTTTTTGCATTTGTCATTTAATTTCTCCTTTTTTAATAATAAATTAAATAAAAATTTTAGGTTTTTTATGATTTTTACATAATCTCGACTAAAATTATGTTATTATAAATTTATAAAATTAATCAATAAATTTATAATTATCAAACGTCCCCTAACGCATCTTTCTCCCCCTCTATGTGTAGTCTATCACATATTAATATTCAAGTCAAATAAATTTATTAAATTACAAAATATATTGTTTAAAATAACATAAAGACTATAGCATAAAGGAGATATCCACATTAATGGAAGTCGAACTTGCATGAAGAATGACACATTTTTAACTAACTAATGAACATATATTCAGCAAAATTATATCAATTATTTTCTCATGCAGTTTACATTTTATTATATGTCAAAAATCAAATAAATATTTTGTCAAAATTAAAAATTATAAATTTTATCCCCAA
This sequence comes from uncultured Clostridia bacterium, assembly GCA_944376905.1. Classification (GTDB taxonomy): domain Bacteria; phylum Bacillota; class Clostridia; order Christensenellales; family UBA1242; genus UBA5489. The sequence goes on along the minus strand of CALWEA010000006.1, from coordinate 33,992 downwards.
TTCCCATTCTCATGAAAATATTGTTTATCCTAATCAATATAAAATACAAATATATAAAATGAAAAGAATTAATTTGATTAGAACTAAAAATTTAATAAGACTAGAAATATCATAAGAATTGAATTCAAGAAAGTGAATTTTTATAATAAAAATCCACTAGTAAAACTAGTGGTTTTTCATTTGAGGGTAAAACCCTCTGTTCTTTGCGACGCGAAATCGCGTCGTTAGTAGCCTGCCGGCACGGTTGCATTTACGCAAACCTTTATTTCTTACTAAATGGGTCTACTATTTCATACACTGTCATTTGTTCCATTCTTTTATCTTCTGCTAACTGGTTTGCGATATATTCTTTTATCTTTTTTGTATTCTTTCCGACCGTATCTACATAGTAGCCACGGCACCAAAATTCTCTATTTCTATACTTGAATTTCATATTAGCATATTTTGCATAAATCAATACGCTACTTTTACCTTTTAGATAACCCATAAATCCAGCTACGCTGTATTTAGGCGGGATTGCCACAAGCATATGTATATGATCTGGGCATGCTTCTGCTTCTATGATTTGAACATTTTTCCAAGCACACAAATCTCGTAGAATTGCACCTATTTCATGTCTTTTTTCTCCATAAAATACCTTTCTTCTGTATTTAGGTGCAAAAACTATATGATACTTGCAATTCCACGAGCTGTGTGCTAAACTATTTGTGTCTTTCATGACATACCTCCTATTAAATATTTTTGTATTCTTGGCAGACTACAAAAATATTATATCATAGGAGGTATTTTTACTCAACGGTAAACCTCCACGGAACCACCGGACTATCCGGTGGTTTTCTAAAACAAAAAAATAGGTTATGAAATCGTTGGAGAGAAAACAAACTATTGCCCCGCACTTAAAAAAGAAGTGAAGGAAATAGTCACCGAACTTACAAAGGAAAGATTTTTAAATCCAAAGGAACTATATATGAAAATTTGTCTTGTTCAATGTCAATCGAAGCAAGATATAAAATCAAACTTGACTTTTGCGAAAAACACAATAGAAAAAGCGGCTAAAAAAGGTTGTGATTTAATCGTATTCCCCGAAATGTTTTTGACAGGCTATGTTGCAACAGAAAAGACAAAAACAATTGGTATTACAAAGACTGATGATTTAATTAAGGATTTGCAAAGTGTTTGCAAAAGAAACAATATTGCTTGTGTTTTTGGCTTCCCACGAAAAGAAAAAACAAAAATTTTCAACAGCACTTGCTTTATTGATAAAAATGGAGAAATGGTCGGACTATATGACAAGACACACCTATTTGGAGATGAAAAACTATATTTTTCAGCTGGGAATGAATTAAAAGTTTTTGACACATCCTTTGGCAAAATTGGATTGTTGATTTGTTATGACATAGAATTCCCAGAAACAGCACGAACACTGGCTCTTAATGGTGCTGAAATGATTATTTGCATTTCGGCGAATATGAAACCTTATGACAACTTACATAAGATGTGTATTATATCAAGAGCGATAGAAAATTCTATCCCTGTTGTTTATTGCAACTATGTAGGTAAGGACACGCAATTTACTTTTGTTGGGCAATCTAACATAATTAACAGCACTGGCAAAAACGAATGTAAATTTTCAAACCACGATGCTCTACTTTACGGAACTTTAAATCTATCCAAAAATTGTGATGATTACAATATGAACTATTTAAAGAATTTGAGAAAAGATTTATATAAGTATTAAATTAACAAACAACAAAAAGAGTGTTAAAGGCAAATTGCTATAACACTCTTTTATTATTTTATATAATAATATTATTTTTTGTTTGTGTTGAAAAATGTACTTTCAAAAGAAATTAAAATAAAGAAAAGTTTTCTTTTGCATTGTTAGAAGTAAGTTTTTGCTTGCTTCTTTTTTTGTTATGTAAAAATTTTTTAAATTATTTTAAAAAAAAGGCTCAAAATGACCCCACAAAATTAAAAAAGTGTTGGTTATATAAGTAGAGGGACTAATATCTTTGCAGAAGCAGAGATATTTTTTCTTAACAAATTTTTCCGCGTGTTCAGACGGTGAACACGCGACTATGGTAAATTAAATTTGAAAAATATTTCTCGCAGGTTCAAATGGTGAGCCAGCGAGAATGTTAAAGTGTAAAAAAGTTGAAAAAGTTTTCCCGCTGTATCAAATGTTGATACAGCGACAATGTTAAAATCTTTGCGAAAACTATTTCCGCATTATCAAATGTTGATAATGCGAGAATAGTAAAATAATTTAAAAGGAGGTGTGAAATGTAAAATTAAATTTAAACTCAAAATCTAAAACTAAAAAGGAGGAAGTATGAAGTCAGACAAAATTAAGTGCGAGAATATGCTCAGAATCCACGATTTGAAGCTCTTAGATAAATTACAAGAGATTTATCAAAAAAGCCGATACAGGTCAATTAACGAGTTTATAAATGCGTGTTTAAAGCAGTTCGCCGACAAGGACAGTAAAGAAGATGAGATTTTGGAAGGAATTGACGAAATCAAAGATGTTGTTAATGCAATCTATGAGAGTGTGAAAAGATGACAGATAACATTGTTTTTATTTGCAAGTATTACAAGCCAAGTGATAAATACAACACAAAGCAAGAAGATAAAATTCGTAAGCGAGAATTTTTAAGTTGCAATGGCAGTTATAACTATGTCAGTTATGTTGACACAGGTAGTCTTGACAGCGTTCCAAAAGATTACACTGAATATGTTGGCAACAGTGAAAAGTCTTGCGGTGTGTTTAGTTCGAAAGGTCTTTTAAGTGATGATGAGAAACGAGGGTTAAGAGAAATGTTAAGGGACACTCAAAGTTGTATATGGGATTGTGTGATTTCTTTTCGTGAAGAATTTGGTGACGAGTATTGCAGAGATTATGAGCAAGCCTACAACTTTTTAAAGAAAGAGCTGCCAAAATTCTTTACTCGTGCAGGACTTGATAAAGACAACATTGTTTGGTATGCAGGACTACACGAGAACACCGAAAACAAGCATATCCACATATCATTTTTTGAGAAAGAACCACAGTTTATGAAGAATAATAGAACACTCTCCTATCATTCTGGAAAGATACCAAAAGATGTTTTAATCACAAGCAAACTTATCTTTGAAAAAGCGCTCACAAACAAAACTGCCGAGATTGTCAAATTGCGAAAAGATTTAAAAGAAGAGTTTAATGGAAGCGCTAATATTTTTGAAATGACACGGTCGCTTAAAAGAAAGTTTTTGAAGTTATATTCACAAATACCAAAGACAGGAAGAGTTAGTTATGACAGCGAAAATATGGAGTTTCTTAAAAACGAAGTTGATAAACTGACCGAAAGTATTATCTATTCAAACAAAGAAATGAAATTGAAATATCTTGACTACAAAACTCAAATTTTAAATCTTAAAATTTGGCAAAACAAAAATTACAAACACATACCAGACAAGTATGACCCAGAGATTTATCACAATGAATTAATGCGAAGGCTTGGCAATAAGACAATTCAAACAGCACTCGAAATTGGCAAGATTAAAGACAAATTAGACAGCATAACAACTCACACAAAGCGAGATAGATTTTTCAAGAAACGACAGAGAAAAAGACAACTTGAATATTTGTTCTCTTGTTTAGATTACTACAAACAGCAAGAGCAATATGAGATGATAGAATTTCAAAGATTTTTTGAAAAACTTGAAGCTTATAGAGAAAGAAATGAATACGAAATGTAGTGTTTGCTATGACGAACTTATATCCAAAAGGGCTCCCGAAAATACTTGCTTGCAAGAATTTTTGGGAAGAGGAAAAGCAAATCGTTAGAATGAGAAAATACAAAGAATTTTGTGTTTTCGAATGAGTCAGATTTTGCTTTGACGACATACAGGATAAGCGGAAGAAACGCTTTTTGACAAAAATGCTAAGAAAATCCTTATTTTACAAGCATTTTCTTATGACACATTTTTTGACTCGTTTTCTTCCTTTGTGTAAGCAAATGGGAACACCCATTTCTTGTGTTGAAATTGTCAAATCATAGTTTAAAAAATCAATTAAAAATAGAAAAGAAATATAGAATTTTTTATTTAAACATAGAAAGATATTTTATTTTTTAGGAGGACTTAAATGCAAAATACAATCAATTTAAACGAACTTATACAAAGCGAAGTGAATAGAATTTCTTTAAAATATGGCAAAGATTTTTTAGACTGTGAGGACCTTATCAAAATCACAGGACTTGGCAGAGATAATGTGAGAAATCTTATGCGAAGCAAAACTTTCCCAACAACAAAAGTCGGGAAAAGACAAGTTGTAAGTGTGCTAAATTTTGTGACTTGGCTAACACTCAACAATGCTCAAAGTGAGGTGCAAAATGGCTAAAAAGAAAGCAGTTAAGAGAACTCGTAGAGCAAATAATGAAGGTTCAATTTTTCAAAGAAGTGATGGTCGTTGGGGCGGAGCACTAACGATGGGCTATGATGAAAATGGAAAGATTATACGAAAGACAATTTATGGAAAATCTAGAGCAGAAATAGTTAAAAAACTTTCTGAAATAAGTGGTAGAATAAAAAGTAATTCGTATGATTTAGTTGAGCAAAACAACATAGAAAGTTTGATGTTTGAATATCTTATGACTTTTAAAAAGAGTGCTGTAAGTTCACGAACATTTGAAGGGAACATTAGAAATTTCAAATTGCATATTGCTCCACTAATAGGCAAAATGAAAGTTTATGAAATAGATAACTATACTATACAAAAATTAGTTAACAATTTAATGGAACAAGGATATAGTAATGATACCGTCAAAAAATGTAAACACTTATTAAATCAATTTTTTGAATATGCAATTGATAACAAATGGATACTTGTAAATCCTACACTTAAAGTAAAAATTAAAGGCAAAAGGAATATTTATCAAGCAAATGATGATGAAAAATATAAAGCAATGCCACCAGAGATTAGGGATAAATTTTTAGATGCTTTAAATAAAGATGAAGCAAATTTTATAAAGCCACTTTGCATTACTCTTATGTTTGCGGGACTTCGTATTGGTGAGGCTCTTGCTTTAAAATGGAAAGACATAGACTTTGACAATAAAACAATAAAAGTTGAAAGAGCAATAACACAAGTGCCTAAGTTTGATGAACAAGGCAATATTAAAGACCGAATAACAGTCATTGGTGATACGAAAACAACTTGCAGTGTAAGAGAAATACCTGTTGCCGATATTGTCATAGCAACTTTAAGACAGTGGAAAGATAAGCAGTATGATAGACAAAAAACTAATCCTGATGTGACTGCTACTTTGACATCTCCTACATCTTTTGTGTTTGCTAACGATGATGGAAGTTATAGGACTTATTCGGGAACTAGAAAGATATTTGATAGATTTAAAAGAAGAAATGGACTAGATAAATTCGATATTCATTTTCACGGATTAAGGCACACTTTTTCTAATATGCTTTTTGAAATGAACGAAAATCCAAAAGTTATCCAACAACTTTTAGGACATAGAGATGTTAAAACAACAATCACAGTTTATAATTCTGTCAATAGCGATTATGTAAGAGAAGCAACTGATAGACTTAACACAAAAATTCAAGAAAAGCAGAAAGAACAAGTCGAGGAATTTTCAAGAGACAAAATGACAGATGAAGAAATAGAACAAAGGATTTGTGAACTTGAAAAACTAAAAGAGAAAAGAAAGAAAAGAGAAAAAGATTTTGAGATGTAGCAATTTATTTGTATTTATGCTATAATATCAGTATGAATTTAGAAGTAAGAAAATATAGAAGTAAAGATGAAATAATTATTAATTGTTTTGATACGTGGTCAAACTCTATAAAGGATTTGATAAGGGATAATTATGAAATAATTGAAAAATTTAGGGAAAAAGAGAAAGAAATTTTTGATTTAAAAGAGCAGTATAAACGTGAAAATAAAATTTATAAAATTTTTGATTTAAGAAACGAATATTACGACACTCTCGATGAATTAAAAGAAAGGTTTTATAATATTTTATTGTCGGAAAATAAAGCTTTTATATGTTTTCACGCATCAAGGTATACAAACAAAGAGAGAGATAGAATTATATTTAATGGATTAAAAACTTCATCTATAGAAAATCTTTTTATTAGAATAGAAAATTTGTTAAAAGATGGTTATATTAATGAAACAGAAGCTGATTTTTTAAAAGAACACAATTTGTTAATTAAAAAAAACAATATGAGAGAAAATCAGCTATGGGTAACTTTAGGGAATGTAAATATTTCTAATAGCAATGATAGTGGATTATATAATCTATACAATAATTATGGTGGAGAAATTCAATATTTTTGTATCGAAAATTATTCGCTAGGGAAGAAATTGAATAGATTAAGTAAACCATATTTAGTAATTCTAAAACTAAAGCCAACCCAAATAATAAAATTTGGATTAAGAACACTAGTTGATAATATATTTGCAAGAATAAACTTTGAAAATAGCGAACAAGTAGAATATGAATTCTATACTGCAGAAGAGAACATTTTAATTGAAGATATAATTTCAATTGATATAAATTCAAAAATTATAATTTGACAGCAATTGACAGCAAATATGTTAGTTTTAGGCAGTTTATAAAAGATTTAGACCGATAGTTAGGTTGTTAACTATCGGTCTATTTTTTTTGTCCCTACTTTGACAGCAATTAGTCCTAAAATTGACAGCAAACGATTTTTTGATAAAAAATTTGTAAAATTTTAGTAATAAAGAAAACCCTTGAAAGTGCCTATTTTACTAGGGTTTCAAGGGTTTTATGAATGGAGCTGATGACGGGACTTGAACCCGTGACCTCCGCCTTACCAAGGCGGTGCGCTACCGACTGTGCCACATCAGCATAGCTCCAAAATGGAGCAAATATTTAGTTGTAGAATTGTTTTAAAATGCAATTTCCTTGTCTTACCAAGGCGGTGCACTATCGACTGTGCTACGTTAGCATATGCAATTTTTATTAAATTGTTGAGTTTTTTTTCCAGTTAAATTTGGGCATTTTTTTATTATGAATTTTCTAAGATTTTATTGTTATATTTATTATAACATTTTATTAAATATTGGTGTTTTTTATTAATAATATCTAGTTCTTTAAATGGTTGGCAAATTAATTTATAACTGATTGTTTCATAACTGAAAATAGAAAGATAAGATATAATAAATTTTTTATTTTTTATAAATCAGTTTTTGGGGTTATTTTATTAGTGCGGAAAAATATCATTATTAAAAATAAAATATAAGTCGTTACATAGTTGTTGGGCTTAGTTATTATTTTATCCAAAATATAATTTTTTGCTAATTGTATTGTTAAAAATTAAATGTTTATTATTTAAAAATTTTTTAATTATTTTTGTTGATTGTTTTTAAATATTAACTAAAATTTTATTGCAACTTTATTAATTTACAGTTTAAAATGTATTAATATTTTTTAATTCAAATAACACTATAGTTAAATGATTCGATATTTAGTAATTAATAAAATTAACAATTAATTAAATTAACAAAATTTTAATTAACAATTGCCATTTAGCAGTGTTATATTAACATAAAAAAAATCATTTTTCAAGTATAATTAATAATTTTTTTATTTTTTTATCGATATAATATGCATTTTTGAAATTTTTATTTTTTACATTTTTTACTATTAAAAATTTTATTTTTATTTTAATGTATTTTTTTTATAATTTTTTAATTTTTAATTAAAATTTATTTTTATTTTTAAATGCTACTTGAATATCTTTAATAATTTTGTTATAATATCAACATATATTAACATTAAATAAACAAACTGCTACTAAATATAGTGTTATGTTATAAAATATACAATATTTTTTAATTTATAAAAAGGGTTAAAGAGGTATTAGTATGAAATCTATTTACAAATATTATAAAGAAAGGTTAATTGAAATTAGTGGAAAAAACAGAAGTTTATATTCAAAGAAAATAAGTAAAAAATTTTCATATGATATTGGGGCTGTTATTGGGGCAGATGAGGAAGAATTTGATAAATTTTTTGCATTTTTATGGCAGGGGAAAAGGTATTCTTATGAATTAATTGGGAATAGTGCAAAACAACGTTTATTTAAAAATTTTAATTTAGAAGAAAAGGCAAAAATTTCTTTTCAAGACACTTCTAATATGTCAACAGAAGAAAAACGTAATGAGAATTTACGTCGAGAGAGGGTTAGAAGAGAAGAAGGTAAAAAAATTGTTGTTTCTCAAATTTCTGCTTTAAAAATTTTAAAAAGAGAAATTGAAGAATTTGCAAGAGAAACAGGGCGTTATGAACTGTTTATTGGATATCCTTTTGTTAGTGGGCATATTAACAAAGATTTGGCAATAAAAGCACCTCTTTTATTATTTCCTGTTATTATAAACATTGAAAACAATACTACTGTTTCACTTGAATTAAAATCTGATTCAAGCATTCAACTTAACAAGGTTTTAATTTTGGCATACGCAAAAGAGCATCGTTTGAACACTGAAAAACTTTTAACAGAATTTGACAACCTTCAAGAAAATAGATTAAAAAATGTTGATGATATTTTAGATTATTTAAAAACTTTTGGATTTCAATTTGAAAAAGAAAAAAATTTTAATTCAAAATTTGTTAAGTTTGATGATATAAAAGAGACAAATTTTGATTTAAGTCCTTTAAAAGTTATTAAAACTTGTGTTATTGGTCGATATCCATTGGCAAACTCTATTTACAATGATTATGATTTATTAGAAAAAAGACACCTAACAACTCCGGCAATTCGACAACTATTAGAAGCACGTTTCCCTAAGAGAAAAAACAACAAATCAAAAAACAATAAAAAACTTCTTAATCCTATATACACAATAAATGATTTAGATTTTACTCAAGAAAATGCTATAAGCCAGTTAAATGAAAGTGGGAATATGGTTATATATGGTCCACCTGGAACTGGAAAATCTCAAACAATTGTCAATGTTATATCTGATGCAATATGTAAAAATAAAACAGTTTTAGTTGTTTCTCAAAAAAAAGCGGCGTTGGAAGTTGTTTTTAATCGCTTGAAAAATTTAAATTCTAAATGTATGTTTGTAACTGACGCGGAAAAGAATAAAACTGCTTTTTATGAAAGAGTTAGTCAAATGCATAAAGCCGTTATGGATTATGGAAAAGATATTCCAGATTTTCAACAGCAATTTGATATTATAACACAAAATTTGAACAATGAAATAAGCGAATTGGAAACCATATCAAATGTTTTATTTACCAAAACAGATTTTGGATTAACATTGCAAGAAATGTACACTAATTCAGCAAAAATTGGTAAAAATAGTTTCGATTACATAATTTATCAGGCAATGTTAAAGAACAAAGACATAATGAATATGGACTACAAAACAATTTATACAGCCTTGCGAGTTATAAAAGAAAAAAATAAGGGAAGTTTATATCATCGTTTTATACAATTAAAGAAAAATAATCCTCTTGCGAGTCATATTTTGCCAAATGTTGAGGTTCATACTATTAATCAAATGAAAACATATTTAAAGGAAATAATTGGCAAAAACATTGTTCCTTTCGACACAACAAAAAACCCACATGCTCGTCAACTACTCGTTTATATGCTTGAAAATAATGTTCATACAATTAGTGATATGAAACCTTTAATAAAAATGCTTGCACAAATAGAAAATCCAAAATTATTATCAACCTTAAATTTATCAAAAATTTTATTTCCTGCTTATCCATTTATAAAAAATCAAATGAATAAAAAAGAAGCAGAATTGTATAAAAGTTTTGAAAGCACGCTTGAAGAAATTCAAAATTATATAAAAAATTATGAAATTATAGAGCAAGTTTTAGATAGACAAGGTTATCTTATGACTATTGATAATATCATAAATGGTAATTCTGTTTTTATAAAATTACTATTAAATGCTCTTGAAGATTATTTGGAAATAAGAGATGTTAATGTTGCATTAAGAAATCTAACTGATGATGAAAGAATTATTTTAAATTTTGCATATGAAAATAGTAAAAATCCAAAACAATATAAAGATATTATAGATAAATTATTGGAAGTGCGCGTTTATCATGAGGCTATTTATTATGAAGAATATTATAAAAACTTGCTTCCTAAAATTTTAGATTTTGAAAATATTCGAAATAGAATTATTTCCTTAACAACAGAACAAAAACAAATCTCTGCTTCAATTTGTATGGGAAAATTTCAAGAAGAATATATAAAACATTTTCAAACTGGACTGGAAAGTCAAAATTACTATTATCAAATAACAAAACAACAAGGATTGTTGCCGTTAAGACAAATAATGGAATTATATGGTGATTATCTTTTAAAACTTTTTCCGTGCTGGCTTTTGTCCCCTGAGAGCGTATCAAATATTTTTCCGTTAAAAAAAGAGATGTTTGACATTATATTATTTGATGAAGCAAGCCAGGTTTTCATAGAAAACACATTGCCTACTATTTATCGTGGAAAATGCATTGTTGTTGCAGGTGATAATAAACAATTGCGTCCAACTGCAACGTTTGTTAAGAGATATTTGGGAAATGATAGTGATGAAGAATTAAGTTTGGCAACCCAAGCGGCGTTAGAAGTTGAAAGTTTGTTAGACTTGGCAACTGCTAGATTCGACTCAACTAATTTAACATATCATTATAGAAGTAAAAACCAAGAATTAATTGATTTTTCAAATTTTGCTTTTTATGATTCTAAATTACAAATAGCACCAAATATTTCTAAAAATATTGGAGAAAAACCAATACAAAGAATTATGGTTAATGGTAGATGGATTGGGCGAAGAAATGAAGCGGAGGCAACTGCTGTTGCTCAACTTCTTAAAAAACTTATAAAAAGCAAAAAAAATAATTCATCAATTGGTATAATAACTTTTAATGCTGAGCAAGAAAGTGCTATTGAAGATGCAATTGATGCAGAATGTCAAAAAGATTCATTATTTCGAGATGCTTTTATTAGGGAACAAAATAGAAAAGAAAACAATGAGGATACATCTATTTTTATAAAAAATCTTGAAAATGTTCAAGGTGATGAAAGAGATATTATAATATTTAGTATAGGATATGCTAGAAATGAATTTGGAAAGGTTGTTGCACATTTTGGTCCGCTTTCCATCGAGGGTGGAGAAAATAGATTAAATGTTGCAATAACTCGTGCAAAAGAGAAGATATTTGTTGTAACAAGTATTGAGCCAGAAGAACTTATTGTTGAGAGTTCGAAAAATTCAGGACCTAAAATATTAAAAAGTTACTTAAAATATGTTAGAGCGGTTTCAAACAAAAAAACAAAAGAAGCACAGTTTATTTTAGATAGTTTTAGACCTTCATTACCTCAGCCAGAAACAGAGATAATTGTTAATCAATTAGAAAATGAAATTAAAGCAGAATTGGTTAAATTAGGATATGCTGTTGAAACTAATTTGGGAACTACAAATTATAAAATCTCACTTGCAGTTTACGACAAACAATTAGACAGATATTTATTGGGAATTGAGTGTGATTATGCTGCTGCTAAAAGTAGTCAGTCAATTTTAGAGCGTGATGTTTATAGAAATAAATTCTTGCAATCTCGTGGCTGGAATATCATGAGAGTGTGGAGTAGAGATTGGTGGTTTAGCAAGGAAAAAGTTATTAATAAAATTGTTAAAGCAATAAATGAAAACAAAAAAATTTATATGGAAGAAAATAATATAATACAATTAGACAAAATGCAACCAAAACAAAAAAATAATACGAGTAAAAAAATATCAAAAACAAATAAAAAAGAAAGTAAAATAAAATCTAATATTAAAAATTCTTCTGCAAAAAAAACAATTTCTACAAACAAATTAAAAACAAATAAAAAAGTTGTAAAAACAACTAAAAAAATTGCTGATAAAAAAAATAATAAAAAAGAAAATGTAGTTTCAAATAAATTAAAAAATAAATAGTAAAAATTATTAATATTTATTTAAATTGTTTAAAATAAAATAAATATTTATAAATTCAAAAAACCTTATTTAGATTAATTTCTAAATAAGGTTTTGTTTATAAATTAAAATATTAATTTATTTAATAAAAAATATTAAATAAAATACATTATTAAACAATTTTTTGTCAAATTTATCAAAATCAAATATTAAATTAATTCTAACTTTTAAAAATTTTTAATAAGAATTATAATTAAGAAATTAAAAAATTAAAAAAATATAAAAAATATTATAAATATTATAAAAATTTAAAATAATTTAATTCAATAAATAAGAAAACAAATTAAGATTATATTAAAAAATTAAAAAGTTTGAAAAGATATAGAAAATAAATAAGAAAATAAAAACAAAAAAATTTTAAGAATATATAAAATGTAAAAACAAAAATTAAGATTATTAAAGTTTTTTAGCAATTTCCCATGCTCTCCAAATAACAGTTCTTAAATTTCCAACTTTAAAAGCATCTCCAACTATATGGGTATGTTTGTCTTTGGAAATAAGTGGTGCTGGTGTATAACCAATAGCCGAAATAATAGTATCAGCATCAAGACTTATTTCCATATTTTGAACATTTATTATAACTTTATTTGACAAAATTTCCTTAACTTGACTATTTAAGAAAATCTGAGTTTTATGATGTTTAAAATAATCTCTTAAATAGGAAGAGTTGGCAAGACAAATTCCTTGAACTGCCATTAAATCATTTTTTGATTCAATAATAATAGGGTTTTTACCTTGTAAACTAAGTTCGTAAGCAATTTCACATCCAGTTAAACCGCCACCAATAATAACAATATTATTGCCAATGTTGTTTGGATTATTTAAAAAAGCAATAGCATCTATAACATTTTCGCTACCTTTAATAGGGAGTTTTTTTGCGGTTGCACCAGTTGCGACAATAATTTCATCAAAATTATTTTTTAAATTAGCAATATCGTTTTGAGTTATAGTAGTGTTAAATTTTATATTAATATTTAATTTTTTCATTTGATTTTTATAAAATTCGAGAAGTTTTCTGTCTCTTTCTTTGAAACTCATTAATCCCGCAGAAATAAAAACTCCTCCTAATTGATTACTTTTTTCAAATATTGTAACTTTGTGACCTCTTAAAGTTGCAATTCTAGCAACTTCCATTCCTCCAACTCCACCTCCTATGATAGCAATATTTTTAACTTTTTTAGTTGGTTTAATGTCAAATTTTCCACCATCCATAGTGGTTGGATTAAGTGCACAACGAGACATATGTTTGGAATCTTGCATTTTTTGGTCATTTGCAACGCCCTTATAATGAGCCATAGTTAAACAAGCGTTATGACAATAAATACATGGCATAATATCTTCTATACGATTTTCAATAAGTTTAGTAACCCAATGAGAATCAGTTAAAAACTGTCTGGCAACGCCCATTGCGTCGATTAATCCGTTTTCAACCGCCTTTGAAGCAACTTCCACTTCCATTTTTCCCGCACAAACAACAGGAATATTAACAAATTTTTTAATATGAGAGACATCTTCCAGATTACAATTTTGTGGCATATAAAGGGGAGGGTGGGCCCAATACCAAGCGTCATAAGTTCCATTATCAGCATTTAGCATGTCATAACCAGCATCTTGAAGATATTTAACTGCTTTTTCACTTTCTTGCATATCTCTACCAATTTCAATAAATTTTTCATTAGGTAAAGCACCTTCACAAAAATCAATGGTTTTACTAACAACCGAGTATCTTAAAGAAACTGGATAATCTTTTCCACAAACATTTTTAATTGCTTTAACTACATCAACAGCAAAACGATAACGATTTTCAAAACTTCCGCCATATTCATCTGTGCGGTGGTTAGTATATTTTAAAGTAAATTGGTCTAAGAGATAGCCTTCGTGAACAGCGTGAACTTCAACTCCGTCAACACCTGCATCTTTACATAATTTTGCAGTTTGAGCAAAAGCATAAACCATTTTTTTTATTTCATTTTTTCTAATTGCTCGACAAGTATAACCTTCAAGCCAGCGAGAAGGTAATTTGCTTGGAGATGCACAAAGATAAGGAAGATTGATAATAGGTTTAAGCAAACAACTTAAAAATTTATTTTTTATAATTGGCGCTAGATTATTGGGAATTGAAAAAGAACGTCCAAAACCTGCGGTTAATTGAACAAAAAGTTTAGCTCCTGTCTTATGGATTTCGTCCATATAAGGTTTTAATTTTTTAAAAACACTTTTCTTTTTATAAAGCCATTGTCCTCCAATAAGATTACGAAGAGGAGCAATACCTGTTATAAGTAAACCAACGTTGTTTTTTGCTATGTCTAAGAAAAAATCACAAGCATCTTTATCAAGGTGGTGAGGTTCCATCCAGCCAAAAAGAGAAGTTCCTCCCATAGGACATAAAACTATTCTATTTTTAATAGTTAAGTTGCCAATTTTCCAAGGTGTAAAAAGTGGTTCAATATTTTTATTCATACAAAAACTCCTTTCTGTTTATTTAATAAACTAACTCTAATATAATGATAAATTGATTTTTAAATAAAGTCAAATAATTTGTTAAAAGAATAACAGTTAAAAGTTACTTGCTTTAAAAATAATGACTTAACAATAAAAACAACAATTTATAATCAATGTCATATCATATTATAGGTATTTATTAGGTTTAAAATATGAATAATGAAATTATAATAGTTAAAAATAAAGATAAAAATTTTTTAGTTAATTTAAAAAATATAAATTTTTATAGTTTAAATAAAAATCAAGAAAATTTTAAATTTCAACCAATTAAAAATTGTTGCTTAAAAACAATAAAATGTGGTTCAAATTGTATTTGTAAAAATTTTCGTATAAAAAATAATAATTGTTTTTGTGAAAATATTGCGGGTAATATAAATAAACAGGGAGTAACAGGAGCAACTGGACCAACAGGTGCAACAGGTCCAACAGGTGCAACAGGTCCAACAGGAGCAACTGGGCCAACTGGGACATCAATTGCTAATATAGAAGTTGGTTCAACAATAACTATACCTGCGGGCGAAAATGCAAGAGTTGAACAAAATAACATAGGAGAAACTGCCGTTTTATCTTTCTTTATACCAGCGGGAGTAACTGGAATGACAGGAAGTACAGGTCCAACAGGAGCAACTGGAATAACTGGGAGTACGGGGGCAACAGGTCCAACAGGGGCAACGGGAATTACAGGTGCGACAGGTCCAACTGGCGAAATTGGGGCAACAGGTGCAACTGGAATTGCAGGAGTAACAGGTGCAACTGGGGCAACTGGGGCAACTGGGGCAACTGGCCCAGCGGGGAACACTGTTTTTAATCCTTATAATATTTACGTTAGAAGTAATACCGTTGGTGGAAATGGAACGCAAAATAATCCGTTTCCAACACTAAATGATGCACTAGATGTTGTTGCTAATAATGGAACAATTGAAGTTTATGATGGCGTTTATCCTGTTGATGAAAGCATTAACTTAAATAAAAATAATATAACTATAAAAGGAAAACCAAATGCTTTAATATATTTAACAAGCAATGTTGTTCCATTATTGATAAGTGGTAGCGGAAATACAGTCGAAGGATTAACTTTTACAAGTGATATTGCATATCCAATTGAATTTATACAAATTGGTGGTGATAATAATATTATTAGAAATAATATAATTTATGGACCAGCACAAAGTGGAAGTTCTGACACATGGGTTACAAATAGAGGTATAGTTACGCAGGGTGGTAGCACAAACAACTGGATTGATGGAAATATTATTTATTCTTTGCGACAAGCAGGATATTTAAATCCAAATTCAACAGGATATATTACTCATAATGTAGTATTTAATACTAGGGGTTGGGTTGTTGATGGTGCTCTCTATCAATTTTCTGGCAACTCTTGGGGTGAACCTGAAAATGCTGTTGACATTGCTTTGTTATCCGGAACAACTTCTGGAATTCCATATAACTCAATAACAGACTTGCAAAATAATAATAGTGATGCAACAATAAGCGACCAAAGATAAAAAATAAAAAAGAAAAATATTAAAGAATAAAATTTTAAATAAAAAAACTTTAAACAAAATTATAAATTAAAATTAAGTATAATTTATAATTGAATAAAGTTTTTTTTAACATAATATTTTATTAATTAATTTTTATTTAAATAATAGTATTGTTTATGTAATTAATTTACTATAATTAATTTAATTATAATTTGTTATTTTTAAATTTAATTATGGTTTTTATGTATTTAATTATATTATTTAGATTTAGTTTTGAAGTTTTTATTTAATCTTAATTTTTTTTATTTGAATCATTTGAAGAATTCGTTGAATTGTTTTGTGTTGATTTATTCGTAGTCTTGTCTTTTTTTGTGTTAGTTTTCTCTTTCTTAGTTTTTGAAGAAGATACAGTTTTGGGGATTGCCTGACTTTGTTCATCATTTTTGATTAAAGTATTTTTATTATCATAATTTATATTTCTCTTGTTTTCGTTTTCTTCTTTATTTTCGTTTTCTTCTTCATCATCATAAGCATGGTCTATAAATGATAATTTTGTACTTTCTCTTTTATGTGTTTTAATATAAATAGTCCATTTAATAAATCCGTATGTACTATTAATTAAAATTGCTACATTTTTAACTAGCAATATATATTGTCCGCTGACTATCCATAAAATTGCTTCGCACAAATTATACAAAAACCAAACTATAAATTGTTCTCTAAAACGGTATAAAATTAATAATCCATTAGTCATTGCGAATGCTGTTAAACCAGCATCTAAGTATTGCTCTTCTTCACCTGGAATAAATGATAAAAGAAATCCACCAACAACAGTAAATGCAATAATTGCCAAAACAATGAAAATATTTTGTTTAACTGTAAATTTTCTAACTTTTGTTAATTCTTCTTGAAGATGGTCTTTATGTTTTGTCCAGTTAATGAAACTAATTGTACTAACTATTCCCCAGTAGACAAGTGAAACAACAGCCATAGCCCATTGTCCGTTTATTAAAAATATAATAAATTCCGAGGTTTGAACAAGAGCCAATGAAACAATAAAATTCCATCTAGATTGTTTTGAAATTAATAATTCACATGTTATTGATGAAATTATATCAATTATAGAGCATATTGCCAGAAGAACAATAAATCTAGAACCTTCTTCAATTTCTAAAACATCTTCAAAACAAAAAATTATTAAAAGCGTCATTGCTAAAATGGTTGACGCATACCATATTTTCTCATAAGTGGTAAAATAATTCCACAATCTTTTTATCCAATTCATATATTTTTCACCTTTTTTTATTAAATTTATTAAATTATCAATTATAAAAGGTGCAAAAATGAACATATTTTAATGCAAAATATTAAAAATAATTTATTTTATTTTTTTTAATGTAAAAAATTAATTGTTTTAATAAATTAAATATTTTTTAAAAAATTTTTTATTATTTTAATTTATATAATCCAATTTAATTTGATTTTAATGCCAATATCTTAATGCTATTTGCATTGCAACTAGTTTCACATGTTCGTATGTTAATCCACCTTGCACCTGTCCGTAGTATGGTTCTTTTATAGGAGCATCGCAAGAAAGTTCCATAGTTGCACCTTGAACAAAAGTTCCTGCTCCCATAATAATTTCATGACCGTAGCCAGAACGCATCCAAGGGACTGGTAGGGCATTGCTATCAACAGGAGAATATTTTTGAATAATTCTAACGAAGTCAATTAATTCTTCTTTAGAGTTAAATTTAATTGTTTTAACAATATCATAAGAAATTTCATCAGATTTTGGAATAACGGTAAATCCCAGTTTGTCCATAACTTCACCAATTAAGTATGCACCTTTAATTGCTTGGTTGGTAACATGAGGTCCTAAAAATAAACCTTGAAAAATCAATCTATAACCATTTTCATAAGAGCCAACTTCTGTATGAAGAGATGGACTTGTAAATCTCGCGGTTATAAGTTCAACTGCACGTTTTGTTCCAACAACATAACCTCCACATGGAGCAATTCCACCGCCAGGATTTTTGGTTAAAGAGCCAACACAAACATCTGCACCAACAGTACAAGGTTCAACTTCTTCCAAAAATTCACCATAACAATTATCAACAACAATAAAGGAATTAGGACTTATTTGTTTAAGTTTTTGAACAACCTCACCAATATAATAAACAGAAAGTGATTTTCTAAATTCGTATCCTCTTGAACGCTGAATAAAGATAACTTTCGGCAAATTCTTTTCAACATATTCACAAACTTTTTCGATATTGATTTTAGAGCCAATCATGTCGATTTGGTGATATGAAATATTGTAATCTTTAAAACCTCCATTATTTTCACCAAAAATTGTTGCATCAAGAGTGTCATAAGGTTTACCGGTTATAGAAAGCATAGTGTCTCCACTTTTCAACAATCCAAATAAAGCCATGGAAACTGCTTGCGAGCCACAAGAGATTAGAGGAGAAGCGACGCCTGCCTCGCCACCAAAAACTTCAGCATAAACTTTACCAATCATTTCTCTTCCAATATCATCATAGCCATAGCCTGTTGTTCCATTAAAATGGTGAAGACCAACATTGTTGTTTCTAAAAGCATTTAAAACTTTTTCTTGGTTAATCAAACACATTTTATCATAATGTTTAAAAATAGAAGTTAAGTTTTTTTCACAATCTTCAACAAATTTCAAAATTTCTGTATCCATAAAATTCCCCTTTATTATTGTTTTATATTTTTATAAAACTTTTACTTTTCATATTTAATAACAAACACATATTCATGCATACATATAAGACGCTATATGGATTAAATTTAAAAAAATTGAACACCAATTAAAAGGTTGGTGTGTTAATAATAAATTACTAATATAATATCATAAAATAGTAAATTTGTCAAATTCTTTAATTATTAATATTTTAAATATTTAAAAAAATATATTCTATAAATTTTAATATTTAATAATAAGTTTTAAAAATTAATACAAAATTTATTAATTTTTGTAAAAAAAGAAACGCATTTAAATTTAATTAAACTTATGCGTTTCTTATATAAATTTAAAACAGATAATTAATAAAGTTTAACTAACTGTTGATGTATTATTCATTAGTTTATTAATATAATATTTTTATTAACTTCTTATTAAATTAAAAATTATTAATTTTATTAATGTTTTATTTTCTTACGGTGTCATACATTTGAATAACAATTCCCATTCCCATGTTAGTGTAAAGATTTATATAATCGCCTTGGTCATAGAATGTTTTAGTGGATAGATTAATGTTTGAATCTTGATTTGTTGATCTATAACCTTGATTAATATAAACTCCATTACCGCTTGCTTCAATGTAGTGGGCCTTATTTTGAAGGGCATTATCAATTAATGAAGAGTTTTTGTCTAAATCCAAGCCAAAAGTTGTTTCAACTGGATTTTCAGTTGAATAATATTTATTGTAATCTTCTTCATTATCAAAGAATCTAGCATAACCAAAGCAACGTCCATCTGTTGCTCCTTCACCGTTTCTTTTCAAAAGAACAATAGCATTTAATCTTCCTGTTTCAACAGAACCAGCGGTTATCTTATCTGCAATAATGGTTTTGTTTAGAGCAGGGAGGCCAGCACTACCATCGAAGAATGCTTCTAGAAGTAAAAGGTTTGCTGCAATTTGACTTGTTCCCGGATATTGTTCAAACCAAGGTTCTTTACCGCTTATTTTAGATTCTAGTTTGGTGTTAATAATATCTAAGCCCGTATAGTTACCTTCAACTGTAAAAGTTCCGCCACTAAATTGAAAATTGCAATGGTCAGCAATTATAGCAGGACCACCAGCGCCAAGAATTTCACTATTTTTGATAACAATATGGTCTCCGCCCCATGAATATAATTGAGTTTGATAAGAGTTGTAACTTTTAATTTTATTTAAAACATATTCTCCGTCATTAGGATTATCTTTATCTCCTAATTCAAAGTAATAACCAATATAGAAATTGTGTGTAACGGTGTTGTAGGCGTTAAAATTAATTTTTTTATTTTTCATCATCAAAAGTCCGCCAGAATTTGTTACATCGTTTCCAATTTCAGCATTACCGATAAAGTAAATATTTTTATAGTTAACGTTTGTATTTTGTGCTATTGGAGTGTCAGTTGCTGGAATTGTTTTAAGAAGACAAGTGTGTGCGGTCATACCGCTACCTTTTCCAACATTGACAACATTTGTAACATCAGCGGTTTCTGAAGCATCACGACTTGCAACCATTTTAGGGAATTCGCTGGCATCTATTGCGAAGTAGTTACCAATAAGTTCAAATGTTTCACCATCAGAAACTGAGCGTTCATAGATTCCTAAACTGCTATCATCTATTAAACTTCCTTCAAGTTGTTGGTCTGTTAATCCTAAAATAGTTGAATAGTTAGGGTCTGTTGTTTTCCAGAATAATTGCTGTGGAACATCATTTTTAGTTATTTTAATATCATTTTGTAAAATTATTGCGTTTGTGGTTACATTTGTTAAATTGTGTTGTTCTTTTAAATCTGTCCAAATTCCTTCTTGATAAGTATTATTTCCAACTTCGGTTTTATTAACATTATCAAAAACAGAAAGTTGAATTGCGTTATAAACATTATATCCATCTATAACTTGAATTTCTGCAACAAAAGATGTGTCTACTAAATCATACTCAGGGTCTGGATTAGTTGCACTAACAGTTATTTTAAAAGTTTTGCCAATAGCATTTTCTGTAAAATCAATAGTTGTTTTTTCTGTGTTAATAGAAGCAATATTTTCAAGTTCTGTGCCAGTTAAAGTTGTGTAAGAATTATCTTGGTTTTTAACTTCAACTTTAATGTTTGTTCTAACTTGTGTTAAGTTAGTAACAGGTTGTCCGTCAATGTCGGTTCCGCTTGCAATAATTCTAAAATCAAATTCATTGTCATCACCAACATAAAGAGGTTGTTCTAAATCATAAAATTCAGTTTGTTTATTAATTTGTTCTTGTCTATTACTATTAAATTCAGTTATAAGTTGACTTTTTAGTGAGGCAACCATAAATGTGTCAGAAATAGAAGGAACAACATTGATAACAACATAATAAGTTTCATTGTCATATTTTATAGACAAATTTTTTTGACCAGAAGTAGAAGTGTCGATAGTTCCAATTTCTAAATATTTTGAGGCAACTTCTTTGGTTGAGTTGTCATCATAAGTAAAAATAACAACCAAAGAAGAAGTGTCAAGAGTTGAATTTTGAATAATAGTTGTTGCCATTGTTCCAGGCTTAACTTCACAAGATGTTATTTTGGGTTTATTATTACAAGCAACAAGCAAAAAACTTAATGCTATTAATGTTAAACCTAAAATAAGACCAAAGAAGGTTTTTGAGGTTTTATTTAAAGTTTTCATTTTTTCTCCTTTTTATAGAATTTAAATTTTTTAAATTTTAAAATCTATTTTTAATTATTTTGTTTAAAATTACATAAATTATTATACAAATAATTTGCTATAATTTCAAGTCTTTTTATTTTTATTTTTTAAAGTAATTAATAAATTTTTAAAAAATTTTTATAATTAAAGTTAATAATAAATTTAAAGTTATATTAATAATAAAGTAATAATAAGTATAACTATTTTTATATCTATTATTAATATTAATAATATTAAAAACTTAATTTTGATATTAAATCTTTTTTTGTCTTAGTTTAAGTTGAAAATTAACATAAATAATAAAAATAATAAAAATGTAAATAATAGTTAATTTTATAATTTAGATTAATAAACAACAATATTAAAATCAATAAAAATGTTAATATGCCCAAATGGTAAGTTCTGCATAAACTCTACTACCATCAGTTGACATAATTTTAACAGGAAGAACGACTTTTCCTGTAAATAAAATTAAGCCAACTTCACGACCTGCTTCATCTGTTGCGAAAGTTGCTCTTGGACTAGGGTCGTAAACAAATTTAACATCTTTGGTTGTTGCGTTATCTGGAAGAACTCTCCATTCAAGTTGGACCATAGTTCCTTCATTAGTTTCAGTGTTTGCGGGTTTGTCATATTTTATCTTAATAATTTTGACATTGTTTTCTTCACTAACATTAATTTTATCATCTGTAACATTAATACATTCAATTTTTGAAACGGGTATGATTTCATTAAATACAACGGAGCGCATACCAAAAATCGAGATAATCACAATTGAAGCCAAATAAACTATACCAATAATAATCATAACTGCTTTTTTCATTATCACTTCTCCTTGTAATAAACCTTGATTTTGTTAATATAAAGCCAAATTCTCAAAGCAGTGAATGCACCTGCAATGATTAAAATTTTATACCAAATTGTTGTTGGGCTATCTGTAATTAAAAAATAAGTTATAAAAGCAAAAAGTGCGGAGAGTAGGAAAGTCGTTAAGGTTGCTTTCATATCATTAGGATTGCTCACATGTGAACCTGTTGTTTGGTATTGTTCGTTTTGTGGATTCATTATATCCAATTCAGCACACCATAAAATGTGGGAAATATAAACACATTCAAGTATTAAAAATATTAAAATTGTGTCCCAAACTCCTAAACCTGCGAAAGTTGTAAAAATAATAGTTGAAGCAAGTAAAGAAAAACTAACCAAAACTATATTAATAAACAATTTTGAGAACAAGGTTTGAAGATAAGGTTTAGGATTGGTTTTATTAAGATATGCGGAGCCACCTTCTTCACTATAAATATGTGCTATATTAATGTTTGAAGAAAGAGAGATGAGTAAAATCATTAAAATATTAAATGCTAATGTCATGTAACCGCCAATCAAACGAGTGTCCATAGCAGCATAAATTTTATTAAGAAGCAATATTGCAATAGGCATTCCAATAACAACAAGTAAGAGAGCATAAAATTTTTCTGGTGTTCTAAGATTGATAAAAAGGTCTTTTTTCACAGTTGATAGAAATGCAGAAATTTTTGAATTTTTAAATTGCTTAACAACTTTAACTTTTTTATATTCAAATGGGGAACTTGCCATTTTAAAGAATAGTGGGCGAACTAACAAATATGTTATTAAACCAACAACGATTATTCCAGCAAAAATATAGAGTAAACCAAGAAGTTGATTAGTTGTAAACATCATATTTGCAATACCATATCTTTCACCAATTAACCCAACAGAAATCCAGTAGAAAGGATTACTAGAAGTTGCGAACTGATTTAAAACATCTTGAATTTGCCAAAAAGTTGTTCCCCAACTACCAATAAGGTCAATATTTGTGGGAATTGCGTTTATTAAGAAAACTAATCCAACAACTATTCCAGCAATAAAAACTGCAGTCAATGAATATTCCAACCATTTATATTGTTTAACAAAATTAAAAATAAATAAAAGCGGTATGGAAATTAATGCACCTATTATAACAGGGATTGCGGTTACTAAAATCATTATAACAATAAGCCAAAAATAGAAGTAGAAAGGTAAAGAGTTAATCAAGGCATAAGCAACAAATAAAGGCAACAAGTAGGATAAATTTCTTATGAACTCATAGATGTAATAAACAATTAATTTGGATATAAAAACAATACTTCTATCAGCGGGAAAAGTAAGTAGTAGGGCATTATCTTTTGCATGGTAAAGAGATTTAACCAATCCAAAACTACAAACTATTATAGAAACCGCAAGCATTATAGAGAAAATAATAACAAAAAAATTAAGAGGAATTCCTGGAAGTAGAGATGTTAATCGTAGATAAGATAAAACATAAAATCCAAGAAAAATCAAACCAGTTATAACAGCAAATTTAATAATAGATAAAACAATTTTAAATATAGTTTGTTTTGTGCTTTTTAAAAACGAAAAGTCTATTTTGTCTTTAAGTTGCATTAAAACTAAAGTTTTTAAACCATTCATATAAGTCAAATCCTTTTTGATTATTTTGAATTTTTATTTTTTGAATTTTTTGTTGTTTTTTCAACATCTAAATCATTTGTTTTTTCTATTTGAGATGTTGATTTTTTTGTTTTTACATTAAATTTTGTTTTTGATTTTTTTGTTTTTAAAGTCGTTGTAGATTGAGAATTCTCTATTTTGTCAAATTTTTCTATGTCAAGATTTGAAGTTTTTGCTAAATCATCTAAATGAGAAGATTGAGAGTCTAAAGGTTTTAAATTGGTTTTTTTAATTTTTTCACGCTCAACTTTGGTGTCCGTCATTTTTAAATAGAAGTCTTCCAAAGAGCATTCTTTTTCAATATCTTTAACATATCTAGTTGTTAAAATTTTACCTTTTTTGATAATAGCAATTTTGTCGCAAATTTGTTCAACAACATCAATAATATGACTAGAAAAGAAAACAATATTTCCTTCTTTTGCGTGAAGTTTCATACATTCTTTAACTTGATAAATACTTGTTGGGTCAAGTCCAGTTAAAGGTTCGTCTAAAATCCAAACCTTAGGGTTGTGAACGAGAGCAGAAATAATAGTTATTTTTTGTTTCATACCATGACTATAAGTTTTAATTTGATTATCAAAAGCATCACCAAGTTCAAAAAGAGTAACATATTTATCAATAGCGTTGTTTCTATCTTGTGTAGAAACATCATAAAGGTCAGCGATATAGTTAATATACTCACGACCAGTTAGTTTTTCGTAAAGAGCGTAGTGGTCTGGAACGAAGCCAATTTGTCGTTTAGCCATAACAGATTGTTTGTCAACATCAAAGCCACAAACTTCAATACTACCGCTAGTTATTGGTTGAATACCAACAATACTTTTAATAATTGTGCTTTTACCTGCTCCATTATGCCCCAAAAAGCCAAAAATCTCTCCGCCAATAATTTCCAGATTAGCATCTTTAACGGCGTAAACATCACTGTTGCCGTATCTTTTAGAAAAGTTTTTCAAAATAATTTTATTTGTTCCATCAGGATTCATAGGTTCCTCCATACTTCGCCCACCCATATAAGTTTGAAGTGCTAAAAGGTCGGCGTTAATTTTTCTTTTTTTATCTGCAATGTCGTATAAAGTGTCAACAAAACTATACATAGCCTCGTAGATAAACCAAACTCCAGCGCCAAGACAAACATAAACCAAAAAGAAAAGAAATTGATAAAGTGGATAAAATGTGAAAGTTAAGCCACCGAGAGAGAATGTCCACACAATATCTCTAAGGTCTTCTGCCCAAGAGCCAAGTTTATCTGCGATAAAATCACTATTAATAAAGAAGTAGTCAACAGTTCCAAAGTTAGAAAACCATGCATTAAGTATAAGAACAAGAAGAAAGTAAATACCAAACCCAAACATAGAGTATTTAAATTGTTTAAGTTTAGGGCGTTCATAAACTCTTAAAGCAACCATTAAAATAGGCATAAAGAATGCTATAAAGTGATTTATATAGAAGTTGATGATTTCACTGCTAAACAAATTAAGTCCACTACTATAATTAGGCATAACCATTGCAAGAAAAGCACCAAGAACATTTATGAAATATGTGAAATAAAAAAGTTTATTCCATTTAAAAATCAGGCAAAGTGGTATGATATACATAGCAGTGTTGCAAAGGTGGAATGGCCAGTGGGTTACATTTGCAAAAGTGTAGAATTTAAAACCAACGCTAAAAGAAAGTAGCGTTCCAAGTGCAATGTAAAGAAGAATACCTCTTATTGTTTCTTTATCTTTTTTCCTCAATAGTAAATAAATTAAAATAGGAAGCAATATGGAAATATAAAGAATTAATCTATGAGGAAAATTTAAATCTTTTGCAACGATAGTATAATTTAAGTGTCCAAATAATGCTTGAAGCATGTATGGTGGCATTGTTGCTAAAAGCATAGCAGGTATATATAGTAAGCCCCAAAGGTCTTTTTTACAAACCTTAAACTTTTCGTTTTCCATAAAAACAACAAAACAGTATGCTAAAAGTAAAGCAATTTCGATTCCCATTAAGAGAGTTCTTATGTTAAAACCATCGTAAGCATTAACGCCAACAATTCCTAGTGTGTTGTAGTAAATAAAACCCGCACAAAGAACACTTACAATACTTCCATAATATTTAACCAATAATGTCATCTTACTGGTTTTAAAGAATGGGTATAAAATAATTAATAAAACAACTGAATACAACATCCAATTTAAAATTAAGGAAACAGCACTAGCAAATTCAGTTGGAAGAGGTGATGATGCTAAATGAAAAATATCTTGTAAAGCATCATCTCCTAACATAAATCTAAAGAAAAACACTCCCGCTATAATTAGCGAAAAAATTTTATAAATTATATTTTTTAATTCAATATGTTTCGCTTTTAAAATAAAATATGTTGCAATTAAAGCAATAAAAATCAAAGCAAAACATAGTAATTGAGCAGTTAACACAATATTAAATCTCCAAGTTTAAGCATTAAATTTTATAAATAAGAATAAATAAAAAATTCCCAAAAGTTGATTTTTTTTATTAATGTGAAATTTCTTAATTGATTTTTATTAAATTGATTTAATATTTTTTAATTTTCTTTTCGTAAGTTCATAAAATTGTAAGTCAATAAAGTAAGTTCATAAAATTGTAAGTCAATAAATATGTTGAAAGTAAAATAGTTAAAAATCAATTTATAAATATAACAAATAAAATTTATAAATTTTAATTAGTTTTTTTCCAAACTATATTTATAATGGGAAGACTATCAAAAATTATACAATATATAAAATGTATTAGTAATATTACTATATATACTATTAAATACAATACATAAAAATATATTAAAAATTTAAAGTAAATAATCAAATTAAGAATATTAAAAATTAAAATAAAATTATTTTATAATCTAAAAAATTTAAATCTTTTTATATACTATAAATTAAATTTATAAAATTTATTATAAAAATTGAAACTTGTAAATTTTCTTAATAAAAATATTAAGCATAAAAATTAAAATATTAAAAACAATATACCATGTTATAAAAATTATACCATTTAAATGTATTGAAGTTTTTTTTTAGTGATAAATAAATCACAACAATCCTTAGAAATTTAATAAGGTAATTTTAATTATTAGAAAATGCTAATATGATGATATGTTAAGAAAATCATAAACAGTTATATTTGCAAATATCAAATTATGTTGATATGTGAATAAGTAGATATGAAACAATATATTAACATAATATCATGCTTTCATATGTTGTAAAATATCATGCTTTCACATATAATAAATTTTAAGTTTTTAATTAGTTTATAAATATTTAAAAATCAACTTTTGAAAATAAAATATATTTTTCAGCATAAAAACTTGGATTGAGTTATATAAATTTTATTATCAAACAATTTGTTTTTTAAAGAATTTCTTTTAAAATTATTTTTTATGTTAATTTTAATGCGTTTATAAGCAATTTTAAAAATAAAAATAAAAAAGTCTAGAACAAAGAGCCAAACCAGCAAGTTCCAAACCATAACAATAAAACTTAAAAAACAACTAAAATCAAAAGCAGTTCTAAAAGGAAGGATAATGCTTAAAAGAGAGTCTAATGCAGGAGAGTGAGACATATAAAGAAAAACCATAAAACACATCAATATGATTTGCGGAATTATTTTCTTTTTATCAATACTGCAACATCTTGAAAACATAAACAATCCTAAATAAAAAAATAATCATTGTAGAATAACATAAAATTTTGTAAAAATAAAGTGATTTTTGAAAATTTATGAAAATATACCAATACTTTTATAGAAAAATTATAAATTATAAAAAAATATAACTTTTATTTCTTTTGATTTATTTAAGAAAAAAGTTATATAAAATTATTTATTGTTTATAAAGAAAATAAAAAATGATATAAAATTTATACAAAAATTAAAGACCAATAAAGACCAATAAAGAAATTAAAATTTTTCCTTTGCAATTCCATGTTCTATTTTAGCCCACTTAACTTCTTTTTTAAAGAGTGCTTGTAAGGCGTGAGGAATGTATAGGCAAATAAAGAATGGATTTAATAAAGCAATTTTAATACTATTAAAAAAGCCAAATTTCATTTTTCTAGATTCTGCCAAAAGTTGCAAAATTGTATATAAAACAAGAATAAAATAAAAACCTAATATTGCAAAGCCCATACACTGTAACGGAAGAAAAAGAGAAGTCAATGGTATGTTTGTTGCAATTAAGCCAAAAACGACAATTCCAAGCAAGGTTAAAATGTAGGCAAAAACTGAAAATAAGAAAATGGCGTTGGGGATTGTGCAGAAACAAAAATCGAATTTAGAAAACTTATTAGTTGATTTTCCAACAATTGATTTTAACATTTGTGTTCTATATAATTTTCTGGTTTGAAAAAATCCACGAATCCAGCGAACCCTTTGCTTGTTTAAAATTTGAAGATTTGTTGGTTGTTCGTCGTAAAATTCTGCGGTTGGAATATAAGCAGATTTTATATCATTTAAACAGCACCAAAGAGATAATTGATAATCTTCTGTTAAAGTATTAAAGGGCCAGCCACCAAAATTGTTGATAATTTTAGCATCAATAAAAAAACCTGTTCCGCTAACCATAATACTTGAACCAAATTTTGTTCTCGCCTTGTTTTGAAAAGTGTTGATACTAGAAAAACTTAACGCAGAACAATCTGCTATCCATTTTCCTGGTTTGTTAATAGTGTTTCGATAACCCATACCAAGTTTTATTCCACTTTGAAACGCTTTATTCATTTCCATAACAAAGTGTGGCATTAAAAAATTGTCAGCATCAACTGTAATGTAGGCATCATATTTTAATCCTTTATTTAAAATCATTTTGATGGTACTATCCATTGCGTTCCCTTTTCCTTTGGGTTCATTAGGAGAACGAATAAAACAAGTATAACCAAATGAATTGACAATATCAAAAGTTTCATCTTTTTCTTCACAAACAACATAAACATCTATTTTTGAAGGGTCATAAACTTGATATTTTATAGATTTTAAAACTCTTGCGATAACATTACTTTCTTGTCTTGCAGGAATAATAATTGCAAATCTTGCTTGTTTATTGGTTTCGGGAAAATGTTTCAACTTAAAAAACCCCAATAATATTTGTATTAACCTATAAAAGCCAACAATAAAAGCAAATCCTAGGCAAGAAATAAGAATTATATTTAAAATAAAAACTAAGTGATTTATCATTTTTTTCCTTTTAGTTAAAAAATTAAAGTTTAAAAACAAATTTTAAGAAAATCTATACCTAAAAAAGTTGTATTAATAATGATTTTACTCTAAATGTAAAAATTTATTCTTTAAAGAATTATGAAATATTATAACGTTTAAATCACGACTTAAAATAATTACAAATCACGACTAAAAATAATTATAAATTACGACTAAAAATAATTATAAATTACGACTAAAATATTTAATATTTCAATTTAAAATTTTTTATAGTTTATCAGTATTAATTTTATATCAGTATTAATTTTTTATAATTTTGTATTTAATTTTATTAAAAATTTTAAGAATTTTAAGATTTTTTATTTTGTTTATTTTGTTGTTTTAAACAATGTTAAAGATGAATTTTTTGATATTTATATCATATCATGAACAATGTTTTTAAGTGTATTAAATATCTATATCATTAACATCGTCATTAATCATATAAGGCATTTCATCATTAAAAGCGTTAGAACAAATGTCTTTATTTTCCATTTTTATATATTTTATCTTAGCGTCTGCTAATAAAATATTGTCCATAGAATAAATGTATGCTTCTGATTCAAAAAATCTTGAAGTATTTTTAACAATTTTACCAATTCCTTTTAATTTGACGTTGTAAGGAACTGGCTTTCTAAATTTAACTTCCAAACTCATTGTAACCGCCAATCCTGTTTCGCCATAAGACCAATACGCCCTTCCGCCAAGTTCGTCTAACATAGCAGTTATTAATCCACCATGAACTCTTTCAGGATAACTTTGAAATTCTGCAGGAAATTCAAAAATACTACAAACAGATTTATCTTCCATATTATAAAATGGTGCTTTTATGCTATATGGATTATCCATTCCGCACAATATACACATTTTACTATTTTTTTGTTTATCAATAACTTTCATTTGTTCCTCCATAAATAAAAATTCAGATTTTTTTTATTTATCCTAATTAATATATAAATCAATTATTAATAAGATATTATCTGGAATTATATGTAATTTCTGTAAATAATGGCAATTATAACATAAATTAATTAAAATAAAAAGTGTTTTGCTGTAAATTTTTTTATTTTTTAGATTAATAGTTTTTATAAATTAAAAATTATTTTTATTTAAGACTAATATTTAAAAATATTCTTAATTCTTGTTTTATTCTTGTTTTTTTGACAAACAGTTAACTAAAAGTTAACAATATTGTGATATGTATCAATAATAGGAGAAAAATATGTTTAAAAAATCACAACTTTTAGATTTATTACGAACTAACCAGAATTGTAAAAAGCAAGTTGATTTTATCAACCATTTTTCTCAATCTAAAAAATTGTTGGAGTTAGGGGCAAACAGTGATAAATTGCTCATAGATTTATCTAAACAAAAATTTGATGTTTCTGCAATTCCTAGTTCTGTTGAGAGGACAATTTTTTCAAAAAGAAAATCTGTAAAAATAAAAAAGGGGCGTTTACAACATATTTATGGCAAAGAAAAATATGACATTATAACAGTTTTTAATTTTAATTCTCAAAGATTTAAAAATTATTGGGAATTGGAAAATATGTTAAGAACTTGCTCAAAACGAATTGAAACTAATGGTTTTTTAATTATAGATTTTTTAAGACCTCAAAAATTAAACTCTAATGAAGAATTTTTCTTAGAAGAAAATCATTCAATAAAAATTGTTAAATGCAATAAAAAAAGTCGTAGAGTAAGAATTAAACATAAATTCTTATTTAATGAAAGTTTAAATCAAGAGTGTAACAATATTTTAAAATCTAAAACAAATGTAGACTTTTTTGAGTTTGAAGAAAATCTAAAAATTTTAAGTTTAAAAAAACTAATTTCCATAGCAGATATTTGGAATTTAGATTTAGTTGATATTTGTGAAAATTTAAATATATCTAAACAATCTTGTGATATCGCAAGTTGTGAAAACAAAGAACAAATAATAGAAGAAAAATTAAATAATTTAGGCTCAAATCTTCAACTTATTTTTAAAAAAAGAGAAATACATCATCATCAAAAAGGTGAGAAACGAGAAAAGAAAAAAGTTGTAACAAAAAGAGGTAAGATTAAGGAAGTTTCAACATCATCTTTTATTATCATTATGGTTATTGTGTGTGTTGTTTCTGTTTTGTTGGGAACTAAAATAGGTTCCTACTATGTCATGAATTTTCTTGTCAAACCGGATTACAGTGTGTATTCCGAGGAGGCGTTAAGAGATGACCCTTCTAAAATAAAAGTTAATGGCAAAAAGCCGAGTGAAATAACTCCTTTAAATGCTTTTGTTTATGCGGAAAGTAAAATGTTGCAAAACGGCGATTGGACTTGTTCGAAACAAGGAGAAGTTAAAAATTCTTTTGCAAATCAAACTATTATGGGGGAGTGTAGTTTTATTGGAAACGAAGTTTCTCAAACTTCAATAAGTTTAGGTTTTAAAAATGTTGCAACCAAAACCGTTATTTCTGTTGGAGATAATAAATTAAAATTTTATAATGGAAATCCTAATAAAGAGGGTGAAGTTCAATGGCAAGACCCCGAAGAAAAATTACTTCAAGATTATAGAAATGAATGGGGTGTTTCTCCTCAAAATATATTTCCTTATATTGTTTCTTCAAAAACTTTAAGCGGGTCAACAGATTGGAGTTCTCAAAATAATACATACACTGCAACTTTAAATTTAACACTTGTTTCTTCTGTTATACTTTATGTTAAACAAATGGAAAAACTGAGTGGGTTAGGTGCTCCAACTTTTGAATATATTAATTTAACATTTACTCTTGATGATAACTATAATTTTAAATCTGTTAGTATTGAAGAAAAATATGTTGTTAGCATAGGGTTAAGTGTAACATGTACTGGGATTTTGACATATAATTTTCAATCTAATTAATTATATCATATTTTTTAATTATCAAAACTTTAATAATATTTTTTGTTAATTTTGTGTCAATAAAGATTTAACCAAAACTTTATAAAATGAAATAGTGGACAATTTTCTTTAATTATTAATATATGTTGACATAGATTTTATAAAAGTATGATTTTGTGATTGTGATGTAAAAATAATAAAAATAAAATAAAAATTTAAAAGTAACTTGAAAAAATTTTATAAATATTAAATAATTAATTGTTTAGTATTTTAATGAAAAATTCTAGCATAAAAGTTTAAATAAAAAAAATTTTAAAATAAAAGTTTAATTATAAAAAATTCAAATATAAAAATTAAATAAAAAAAATTTAAAGGTAAAAATTTATGAGAAGAATAACACAATACATTTTAACATTTATAATACTTATGGCTGGCGCCGGCGGGTATACTATATTAAATTTTAAACCAACAACAACAGATGCGAACATAGGTTCAACGACATCACAAGTAGACCCTATTTTTAATGAAACCTTAAATAAAATTATGTATGCAACAACGGCAAGTGCTGATTTTGCCCTTATTGTTGAAACAACGCAAGAAATGTTTTATATTTCTGGTGATTTTTCTTTAAATAATACAGAAAATCTTACCTTTGAATTTAATATTAATATACAAAAAAATAATGGCAAAATTGATTTGAAAAGTGAAAGTGAAGATAATGTTTTATTAAGTGAAAACAATAATTTATTAAGCACAAAATATGATTTACAAAACAATTTTGTTAATATTTCGCAAATAAATCTTGTTTATGTTGATAATTTTGCTTTTATAACAATTGGAAATGTGAAGTTTAAGTTGGCATTTGATGATAAGACCAGTTTTGAAAATATTATAACAAAAATAACTCCATTATTAAACCAGTACATACCGTTAGATTTAAATAATATGGATTTAACTAATGTTATGTCTATGTTAGACATTGAGTCGAAAGAAATTGAAAATGGCTATTCAATTGATATAGGCGTTATGGATATGGTTTTTGTTGAAATTGAAGCAAACAAAAATTATATGCCAACAAAAATTGATATTATTGGAAACATTCAAGATGTTAAAATAGAAGCGGATATTAATGTTGATTTTGAAGGTTTAACTCCTGAAATTAATGAACCTGTTGATGCGGATAGTATACCAAATATCTCGAATTCAACACATCTCTTACCTTTATTATTACAATTTATTGATTCCTCAACTTTTGAAATAAATTTTGACGTTACATCTAGTGGTAGTCAAACTTTAAGTGGTAGTTTTCTTATTGATTTAACATTAAATGTGGCAAAAATTAATTTGTCTTGCAACGATGTTGATGCTGTTTTAATTCTTAAAAATAATAATGTTTATTTAAATATAGAAAATATTGGTATTTATGCCAATTTAAAAAATTTTAATGAGATTTTAGACTTATTGTCACAAATTTTCAATAAAGACATAACTTCAAGTTTTAATAATTTTTTTAATAATTTGTTAAACAATAATAAAACAAATGACAATTTGGAAGAATTACCTAATAGTTCTCAAGATAATAATAATCAATATTTAAATGGGAATTATTCAAGTTTAATTAATCAATTATTAAATGTTTTAAGTGGCATAGAGATTGTTGATGATGGATTTGAATTGTATTTTGGAGATGTTTGTGTTTTATTAAAAGTCAATCAAGTCAATAAACTTGAAGAAATTGTCGTTAAATATAAAAATTTAATTATTAATTCTTCTATTAATACCGTTGAAAGTGTTTTTGTTGAAACACCAAAAAATAATGTTGAATTAACGGAAATATTGGCAAAAGTTAATAGGGTGGCAGAGATATTAAACGGAGCAATAGAAACAAGAATTGAAGTTCAATATGGGAATGAAACATATTTTGCTGATGTAAATGTGGAAAGTTTAAAACCATTGAAAATGTCAGTTAAAACTGAAGT
>CALWEA010000005.1 GCA_944376905.1 uncultured Clostridia bacterium | reverse complement strand
TTTTTCATAACTTTTAAAATTTCAAATTTACAATTTCTCAAACCTTTAAAATTTCTAATTTGTATTTTTTAAAAATTAAAAAACATATTCAAAAACTCCTTTATTTATAAGACTTTTTTTAAATTTTAATCCCCCTTTCAACTGCGTATTTAATGTATAAATACGCAGTTATTTTCAATATGAGTAAAAAATTTTAGTAAATAAAAACATAAAAAGCATAATAAATAATAAAAAATATAAAATAATTTTAAAAAATATTTGATATTTATGTTTTATTATGCTAAAATATCTTTGATAAAATAAAAAAATACTGCGTATATATACATTATATACGCAGTTATTTTTACTTTAATATAATAAAAAATCTTCTATTAAAAGTTTTTTTTATTTTACTTATAAAAGTTTTTTTATTTTACTTATGCTGTATAATTATGCTCTCTATCAAAGCGTGCCTTACATTCCCCATATTTATCTACAAGATTAAAAAAATATTTTTCACGAGTACTTGCTTGTAAAGAATTATAAAAATCTTGGTATGTTTCTATTAATCTTCCAATAGGATTAATCATGTCTCTATTTTCCGTTAATAACGCACACACCTTTTGATATAAAATTTCATCTTCTTCATTCGAAATTATTTTTATCTTATTGTCTTTATTGTTTTCATAAATTTCTACTTTTTCACCCTTTAATCTTCTTTTTGCTTGCATAGCAAGTCTTTTTAGTGCTTCATTTTTAACATGCATTTTATCCTCCTTATAACTCTTTATGATATTTTATTATATCACTTAAAATTTTTTATTCCTAATATTTATAAAGTCGAAATTTGTATAATTTTATGTTTTTTTGCCTGCATCTTGACATTATCAAAAATTTATGATAGCATAAGCCTGATTTAATAAATATTAGAGGTGAATATGAAAGGAAAAATTATCGTTATAGAGGGAGTTGATGGTAGTGGAAAAGAAACCCAAGCAAACTTATTATTAGAAAAATTACAAAAACGTGGATTTAATGTTAAAAAACAAAGTTTCCCTAATTATGACAGTTTATCTTCTGGCCCAGTAAAAATGTATTTGAATGGGGATTTAGGAACAGATGCAAATCTTATTGACCCTTATGCTACTTCCCTACTTTTTACCGCTGATAGAATTTGCACTATGCAACAATACAAAAAATTTTTACAAAGCGGTGGAATATTAATTTTAGATAGGTATATGGAATCAAATTTTATTCATCAAGGTTCCAAATTAGAAACAGAACAAGAAAAAACTAACTTTGAAAATATATTAAAAACAATTGAATATAAGTTTGCAAAAATTCCTAAACCTGATTGTATTTTCTTTTTAGATGTTCCTCCCGCTTTTTCAGTTGGTTTACGTAAAAAAAGAACTGTAAATAAAAATGGTGAAAAAACGGATATCCACGAACAAAATTTACATTATTTAAAAAACTCATATCTACATGGTTTAAGTGTTGCCAAAAGAAATAACTGGAACATTATACATTGTATTAATCAAAATCAATTACAATCAATTGATGAAATAAATTCTAAAATTATTACTAAATTAGAAGAATTGGCTATCATTCCATCTTTGGATAAACAACAATAATAAATAATTTACATTTAATATTATACAAATAATAAATAATTTACATTTAATATTATACAAATAATAAAATAAAACTCAATTTAATATCAAATTTGAGTTTTTATTTTTTTATTTTTAATTCTATAACGCAACTTAAATACTTATGCAATTAAAAAACAAAACTTCATAGATAACACTATCTTACAATTAAAATTTGAAAATTTCTTATATTAGAATTATTTTTTTATTAAAATAATTTTTTTTATTTAAAAAAATATTTAAAAACCAAAATAATCTACAGCAACTGTTCCATAAATTTTGGTTTTAATTAATGTAAAATAACTTTGATGAATTTCTGTTTTTTTCATACGTTCACAAACTATAACACCATCATTATTTAATAGATTCAACTCTTTAATCATCCTTAATGCAATTTTATAATATTCTTTTTGTTCATAAGGTGGGTCCATTATAATTATATCAAATTTATAATTTTCTTCACTTAACAAGTATAAGGCTTTACTATAATTACAACAATAAATTTTTATATTTTGTGAATTTGGATGAAATTCGGTTTCAATTGTATTAATTTCTAGACTATCAATAACTTGTTTGTTTTTTTTAATATTATTTTTTTTGCTAATGTCGTTATCAATTATTTTTCCATCATCATTATGACAAACAATTCTATGTTTTTTAGTTAACTTGTAACCTAGTTCAATTAAATTTTGTTTTGTTATACTAATACTTTTGGCACTTTTATCAACAAAAATAACATTTTTAGCATTTTTACTTAATGCCTCAATACCCAACGCACCACTTCCACAAAATAAATCTAAGACATTAGCATTTTCTATGTCAAATTGCAAACTTGTAAACAACGCTTCTTTTACTTTGCTTAATGTTGGACGAACATGATTAGAATTTGGCGAAATTAAATTTTTTCCTTTAAACTTACCTGAAACAATTTTCATAAAATTATGTTATCAAAAATTAAGTATAATTTCAATTAAATTTTTAAAATTTAAAAAAATTTTATTTTGATATTTAAAAATTACTAAAAAATTGTAATTTATCTTTATTTAATTGTAAATTTCATTCTTTCATAATTTAATGAAGTTAATATTTCATAAGGTATTGTTAAGCATTTTAATGCCCATTTGTTTAAAGTTTTTCCATCATAAACAATAACTTCATCGAAAACATTACATTTAATGTTTGTTACATCAACAAAAAACATATCCATACAAACATTACCAACAATTAATGCCTTTTTTCCATTTATTTTAACATATATGTTTGTGTTGAAATTTTTAGTGTTTTTGTATTCATTATCTTCTTTTATAAATGTATTATTTTTTAATTTACAATTGTTTTTTGATTTAGTTTTATATGTTTTATTAGTTTTATATGTTTTATAAGATAATAATCTATTTATTCCATCAGCATAACCAAGTGGAATAACAGCAATTTTTGTTTTTTTATCACAAACATAACCATTTGAATATCCAACACGGTCTCTATATTTTAACTCATGGATTTTTATAATCTTACTTGTAATAGTTAAAACACTATTTGGTGTTGTGTATAATTTATAACCAACCCTAACCATATATAAATCCAATTCTTTTTTATTTAAATTTTCTATTACTGCCCCTCCTCCTATGTGCTTTATTGGATTAAAAAACGAAGGTATTTCATTAATTAAACTTTTAAATTTTTTAAATTGTTTATAAAAAAATGCTTTATCACAATCTAATGTTGAAAAATGAGTATAAATTCCTTCAAAACATAAATTTTTATTATGTAAAAAAATTTTTATACATTTTTTTAATTCTTGTATATCGGAAATACCAAGTCTATTCATTCCTGAATTTATTTTTATATGTAAACATAGTTTTTTTGTGTCAATCTTATTTGTTTGCAAATTATAATCTATTTTTTCGCCATTATTTATTGATTTCTTTGCTTTTAAACTGAAACTATTTTCTTTTTTAAAAAATTGCTTTTTTATTTTTTTATCTTGATAACTTTTTCTATTTTTTAAATTTTTATTTATTATTTCCAATTGTTTAAAACTATTAACAGTTAAACTTATATTATGTTTAACAGCAAGTTCTATATCATTACAATAACCAACAATTAATATTTTTGATTCTTTATCCACTTTTCTTATTCTTAACGCCTCTTCCATATTTGCAACGCCAAAAAAAGAAACTTTATTTTTTAAAATTTTACATACAGTTTCTATATTATGTCCATACGCATCTGCTTTTACCATTGCACATATATTTTTAGTTGGTAAATTATTAAGATTACTTAAAAGTGCTTTTTTATTAATTATAAATTTTGAAAAATATTCCATAGAGAAAATATATTATTATTTTTAAAATATGGTTAAAATTAATTTGTTTTTTATGTTAAAATTAATTTTTATTTTATGTTTCATGTAATGCTAATAAATATAATACTATAATAAATTATTCTATATATTAATAAATTATTCTATTTATTTCTAATATTCCTAATTTTTATATTTTATTTATACATTGATTAAATTTATTGACTACACTCTTCTCTATTAAAATAATTTAATAAATTTTTGATTGAAATTTTAATTTTTGGTTAAAATAATTTTATATTAAAAAAAAGGAGAAACATAAATGAATCCATTTGATTTGAAAGTAAAAAATGTTGGTGAATATATTATGCGCTGGAACGATTTAGATACTTCACCATACACAAAAGAAGATATTGACCCTTACACCAAAGCTCGAATTATCTTAATGAATGGAACAGAATTTGAAATGGTTAAATTTGGTCATAATTTTAGTAGACATTGTAATAATAACGAATTAAGATGTGAACTTGCTTTGGCACGCAGAATAGAACAACAACAGCAAAAAGCAATAGCCAATCTTAAACCTTTAAACGAAACACTACTTGAAACAACAATTTCTTATGAACAACTAGCCGTTGATTTAACAGCATTTTTAGCACAAAGATGTTTAGATAAAAATTTAAAAAAAGCACTAGATTTTGCTCTTCTTGAAGATTTCGACCACCTTTACAGATTTTCCAATCTTTTAGAACATGACTACAAAATAAAGGCAGAAAAATTAGTTGGAGGTTACACCGAAATTATGCCAGGTCGTCCAACAATTGCCCACCACAGACATCCATACGACACAATCAAAACTTTTTCAGATATAAAAAATATAGACATACAGTCTTTAATTGACACACATATCATCACCGCTGCAGAACAGCAAACTATGAATTTTTATATGAATCAAGCATCTTTTTACCATAACGATTACGGAAAACGTTTATTTACTGAAATAGGTATGGTTGAGGAAGACCACGTTTCTCAATACGGTAGTTTGCTTGCGCCCAACGTTTCAATGCTTGAATGTTATTTAATTCATGAATATGTAGAAAGTTATCTTTATTATAGTATGATGGAAAATGAAACCGATAAAACTATAAAAAAATTATGGTCTATTTTCTTTGAACAAGAAGTTTCTCATCTGCAAGCAAGTAATTATCTATTACAAAAATTTGAAAAAAAGAATTGGCAAGAAATTCTTCCAACAGGAGAATATCCTCCTCTTTTAAAACTTCAATCTAATATAGATTATGTTCGAGAGGTT
This sequence comes from uncultured Clostridia bacterium, assembly GCA_944376905.1. GTDB lineage: Bacteria > Bacillota > Clostridia > Christensenellales > UBA1242 > UBA5489. Next base: position 84,697 of record CALWEA010000005.1, on the reverse strand, counting down.
TTGAAAAATACTGTTAATTTAACTGGTGATCATGAAGATTACATTCCTGTTGACAAATTAAATGAAAAAGATAAATTTATTATTTACCAAAATATTGTTAATAAACCTTTATCTGCTGTAACAAGTCATACTTTTATTAAAGATTATATTGAAAAGCATGGCAAAGATTATAGATTTGAAGTTGATATTCACCCTATTAAATCATTACAAAACAGAGAAAAAGATAATACAACTGTTGGACGATAAAATTTATATATAATATTTTTTATTTATAATTTTTTAACAAAAATAACAAAAACCATTATTTTATAATCATTAAAAGATAGTATAGTTTTTTAAACAACAAAAATTTACATTACTAAAAAAAATAAAAATAAAAATTGATAAATAATAAATTCATAAATAATAAATTCATAATATAAAAAAACTTTTTATTTTGAGAAACATTTAAATAAAAAGTTTTTTTATACAATTATTAATTTATTCTTAATTTATTTTTAATTCTTTTATTTTTTGTAATAGTTTAATATTATTTTTATCTTTTTTATAAAAAAAAGATAAAATTATTTATAGTTTATTTCAAAAATTTTATAAAAAAATAATCTTTAATATTAATTATTTTTCAATTATCATAGTTATCCTATTCCATATTAAAACTTAAATTTAAATTAGGATTATTTAAAACAATATCGTTTAATTTAACAATTCCTGTATTTGTATTATTTATCGCAGACAATCTAAATTCTTGTTTATCAAGAGTATTGTTATAAACGGCAAAACTAACTCCAACATTACCACTATTTTCATTAAGTTGAGAGTTTTTTAAATTTATGTTCGCAGAATTGACATTATTAGAAATATTAAACTCTCCCATTCCTAGTTCTGCAAAGTAACTAGCAACATTTTGTTGACCTTCTACTAAATTCATAGTTTTACAATTTTTTACTTCAACCATAAATTTACTATTACTAAAATTGTTTGCTTGTGCTAAAATTAACGCAACATTATTAACTCCTGTAACCCTAATATTTATTTCACAATTATTTATAATAACTTGACTTTGATTTTGTGAATTTTGAGCGGATTGATTATCTTCTTCCATTAAATCATTAATATTTAATACATTGTTGTTTTGATAAAGATATGCCCCACCAACAAGACCAGCAACATTAGAAAATGCTGAAACTTGATTAGAATTAGATATTTTAACATTATCAATATTTAAACTTCCAATAGAACATCCAATTAATGCACCAACACAACTTCCTATGTATTCATTTTCATTGTCAATTTTGATATTAACATTAACTAAATTTAAATTTTTTATATTGGCATTTGAAACCACTCCAAATAAACCATAAATAAATTCTTTTTTGTCAATAGGTGTATCTTGGTTTTCCGATAAAGATTTTTCATTTGGTTTATATCCTTTATTATTTAAATTTATAATAGATTTATTGTTACCATCAAAAATACCTGAAAATACATTTAATGATTGTTTGTTTAAAGTATTTCTTGAAATATTACCAATAGGAACCCAGCCATCATTTAATTCAATATTGTTAATTAATTTAACAGTTATACCTTTATATTGTAAACCTTTATTAACGTAATCCCGAAAATTTTCAAATTCTTCAAGATTAGCAATTTCTATTACAAAATTTTTTGGATTTTCAATAATATTATCTTCACTTAAATTTTCTATATATCCATTTGTATTGTCTATAGAAGTTACAAAAGGAATATTATTTATTTCTTCATTTGCTAAATTATAACTTTTAACTTGTCCAATAATACCATTATTTTTAATAACTGCACTAGAAGATGTTGTTGTAAAGATAACTTTTTCAATATAAGTTTGTTTTTTTAATTCAACAAATCCGTCATTAATCTGTAATTTATCGACAAAACCCTCAATTGTCGATAAATTCACCTTACTTGTTTGAAAAATTTCAATTTCATTAATATTCCCGTTGATACTTATAGTTGCATTTGGCATATTAACAAAAACTTTTCCTTCTATGTTTCCATTTATACTATAAGTTCCGAAAAAATTTAAAGGAGAGTTTTTTTCTCCTAAATACAATTCACCCTCAAAACCATCGCTATTAATTAAAATATTTGCTGGTTTATCAAAAATAAAATTATTTTCATTGTTACAATTTATATAATAATTTATTTGGTATTTATCAGTTGAAACTAATTGTTCAGGAGAATTAACCGTTAACCATAACTCCCATAAAGATTTATCATAAGGTCTTGAAACAGAATTTTCAACAACTTCAAAATTAGAATCTATTAATAATATTTGTTGTGATGTTTTATCCCAAACAAATCTATTATTATCTTTTGTTGGATTTAATTTATCAAGAACAAAACCGTTATTAGTTAAAATATCAACAACTTGCTCAATATTTTCATAATTTGTTTCAGTTGATATTATTTCATTCATTTTTATTGCTATTTGCGAATCTGTAGTAATACTTGCTTTTTTTGCTAAACTCAAATATGTAGGGACTAAAACAACAGTTAACACTAATAAAAAAACAATAAATAAAACAATTTCTGTTAATGAAATTTTTCTTTTTTCTTTATTCATTAAAACACCTTTAAATATTTATTAAATTTATATTTTGTATTTAGAAAAATCATATCATTATATGTTTTTTTTGTCAAGAATAAAATAGGCATAAAAATTATAAAAAAATTATTTATTTATTATTTTTTGTCTAAATTTGAAAAATCATACAATTAATTTGACTATATATTTTTTTTATGATAATATTTTTTAGTAGAATTACAATAATAATTATAATAAACCTGTTTTATCTTTATTTATTTTGTTCCTATTTTTATTTATCATATTTTTTGAACTTAGTTAAATAATTTTTTAATTTATATATAAATTTGATAAATTTATAAAATTACAAATAAAATAAAAATTTTTACACAGTTTTTATTGGAGGAAAATTATGAAAAATAATGAAACTATTCCTGAAAAAAAGAAATTGACACTAGATTATATAAAAAAAATGGATGCTTATTGGCGAGCAACAAATTATTTAGCAATTGCACAACAATATTTATGGGACAACATTTTGCTTCGTAAACCATTGGAAAATAAGCATGTTAAAAAACGTATTGTCGCACCTTGGGGAACTGTTCCTGGACAAAATTTTATTTATGTGCATCTTAATAGAGTTATTAAACGTTATGATTTAGATATGATTTTATTATCTGGTCCAGGTCATGGTGGGCATTTTTGGACTGCCAATACTTATTTAGATGGTAGTTTTTCTCAGTTTTATCCAGATATAACTCAAGACAATAAAGGTTTACAAAAATTTTGTAAGCAGTTTTGTTTCCCTAATGGTATGTCAAGTCACGTTGCCGCTGATATGCCCGGCTCTATTCATGAGGGAGGAGAACTTGGTTATTCAATTGCTCATGCAACTGGTGCAATTCTTGATAATCCTAATTTAATAGCAACTGTTATAGTTGGTGATGGCGAAGCAGAAACTGGCCCTCTCGCAACAAGTTGGCATTCAAATAAATTTATTAACCCTATAACCGATGGTGCTATATTGCCAATATTACATTTAAACGGATTTAAAGTCGCAAACCCAACAGTTTTATCTAGAATAAGCAAACAAGAATTATCACAACTATTTATGGGATATGGCTGGAAACCTTATTTTGTTGAAGGTGATGACCCTATGCAAATGCATAAATTGATGGCAACAACTTTAAATAAAGTTATCGAAGAAATAAAAACCATTCAAAATAACGCCAGAAGTAAAAATAATTCTCATCGTCCAATTTGGCCAATGATAATCTTGCGAACTCCAAAAGGTTGGACCGAACCAAAAGAAGTTGATGGAATTAGAATGGAAGGAACTCACAACGCTTATCATATTCCTATATCTATGACAAAACCACACCATATAAAACTTTTAGAAAAATGGCTTAAAAGTTATAAACCAGAAGAACTTTTTGATGAAAATGGTAAATTAATTGAAAGTTTGCAAGAATTGGCGCCAAAAGGAAATGCACGAATTGGTTGCAATAAAAATGCTAATGGCGGACTTCTTTTAAAAGATTTGATTTTACCTGATATTGCCAATTATGCTGTTGATGTTAAAAAACATGGAGAAACAAAAAGTCAAGATACATCAATTCTTGGAATTTTTCTAAGAGATATTATTAAAAAAAATCCAAATAATTTTAGAATTTTTAGTCCAGATGAACTTGTTTCTAATAAAATGACTGCGGTTTATGAAGTTAGCAACAATGTTTTTAACGCAACCGTTTACGAAAATGATGATTATGTTGCACATTCTGGTAGAATTATGGATAGTTATTTAAGTGAACATATGTGTGAGGGCTGGCTTGAAGGCTATTTATTAACTGGCCGTCATGGAATATTTAGTAGTTATGCTGCCTTTATTCGCGTTGTCGATTCAATGATTTCTCAACATTTAAAATGGTTAAAAGCAAGTAAAGAAATAAGTTGGCGTAAAGATATTTCATCTTTAAATCTTGTTTTAACATCACACGCATGGCAACAAGACCATAACGGATATTCTCATCAAGACCCTGGTCTACTCGACCATTTGGCTAATAAAAAAGGAGACTTTGTTCGTCTTTATCTTCCTCCTGATGCAAATTGTTTGCTTTGTGTCTACGACCATTGTGCAAGAACAAAAAATTATGTTAATGCAATTGTTTCCTCAAAGCAACCTTCTCCACAATGGTTAAATATACAAGATGCAAAAAATCATTGTAAGAAAGGATATGGGATTTGGGACTGGGCAAGTACAACAACAAAAGAACCTGATATTGTTCTTGCTTGTGCTGGCGATGTTATAACAATGGAAACTCTTGCAGCGTCACAAATTTTAAGAGAAAATTTACCAAATTTAAAATTAAGATTTGTTAATGTTGTTGATATAATGTGCCTGCGCTCCCCTTCTGTTCATCCACATGGTATGAGCGATGAAGAATATGACAAAATTTTTACAATTGATAAACCAATTGTATTTAATTATCATGGTTATCCTAGTTTGATTGAAGAATTTACATGGGCAAGAACAAACAGAAATTTAACAGTTCATGGTTATATAGAAGAAGGGAAAATTTCAACGCCTTTTGATATTCGTGTACAAAATAAAACGGATAGATTTAATTTAGTTAAAACAGTTTTATCAAAACTTCCTCAAATCAAAAAAGTTATTGAATTAAATAACAAAATGGATGAAATGCTTGCAAAACACACATCTTATATTAATAAATATGGTATTGATATGCCAGAAATTTTAAATTGGCAATGGAAAGATAAAGATAAATCTAAAAAAACTAAAAAATAATTTTAAAAATTTTTAAAAACTTAATAAAAAATAAAAATCTAATTATTAAATTGAAATTAAACTTTTTATATTAAATTAAAATTTTATTAAATTATCAATTATTTTTTATTTATGTAAGTAAAAAAATAGAACTTTAAAAATATAACGTTCTATTTTTTTTACTCAATTCACTATATTGTAAATTAATATATAAAAAATTTTATTTATTTTATAATTTCAATATATATTGTTTATTTATATCTTAATAATAAAAAGAATATATTTATACTTAGTTAAAAAAAGTTAACTGCTTAGTTAAAAAAATTAACAAAAACACTTGAAAATTTTTAATTAATTTGTTATACTATAAAATAATTTTTGAAATGACTTATAAACTTGGGTTATTAGCTCAGTTGGCAGAGCACCTGACTCTTAATCAGGGTGTCCGGGGTTCGAGCCCCCGATGACCCACCAAAACCCCTTATAAATAAAGGCTTCGCAAAATTGCGGTGCTTTTATTTTTTATTAAAAAAACAAAAATTGTTAAAAAAATGGGGTCAAAAATGGGGTCAAAAATATGGATATAAATTCTTGTAAATTTTTCTTATATCTTCTTCACTAACATCTGGCGAATATGTCGTATATATATCGTTAGTTAATACGCTAGAATAATGCCCCTTATATACTTGACGCTCTTTTTCTGACGCTCCTAATATTTGTAAATTAGTTGCGTAAGTATGACGTAACATATAAAGTGCTCCATTTATTTTTATTTTTTTTAGTAATTTTGAAAAATATTTTCTAAGCGTTTTTTGTGCAAATGAAAACATTGAATCAGGTAATTCCCTTAACATATTTGCAAAAATTGTTGAAATTTTAACCCATCGACGCGCATTTTCAGTTTTTGTTCCATTAATGTAAAATTAAATTATTTTTATTATTGATTATAAAAAAAGAAACTTGTCTCTTTTGAGAAAGTTACTTTTTTTTTATTATTTTCAAATTTAAAAAATTTTACGTTTTTTTATTTAATATATTTTACATAGAAAATTCAGGAATTTCAAAATTTCTTTCCACATCTAACATATTTTTTAAATCGTTTGGGTTAACATTAATGACCTTTCCACAACAAGGATTAAAATTTCTATTGCTATATATAAGCCAAATTACATTTGTTCCTTTCAAATCTTCTTTTGGCATTGTTCCCGGACAAGGCTCACCATCGGTAAAAACAATTTTGTTTACTTCTCGTTTTTTACTAAACGAACGAACTGCCAAATCCCAATCTTCTGTCCAAGCAAAACGCCCACGTGATTCTGCTGGAATTTTAAAGTTATCAATGTCTTTATTTGACCTTATTTCAATCATTCCCCAAAATTTTTCATTAAAACAGCCAACTTTTAGTTTAGATTCTTTGAGAATAGGTTTAAGTTGCCTTAAAAACGCCTTTACCATTTCAAGTGACACAGAACCAGAAACATCTATCATAACTTCCGTTTCTGCTTCATCTTCAACATCATTTTCTTCAAGTCTGTATGCATAATTATTTTCGGCAATAGATCTACGTTGAGACCAAATAGTTTCAGTTTTCTCAACTTCTCGTCTTAGCAGTAGTTTCCAATCAAGAATAGGTTTTGCCTCTCCAACTTCACCAAATTCAATATTGCCATTTTCAGATTTTTTCAATTCTTGGTTTCGCATTCTTTCCATATTTCGCATTGCACGCTCATGTCTTTCCTGACGATTTTCTTGAAACTCTGTTCTTTCATCATATTTAAACTCGTCAAATTCTGGTATTTGTGCATTTGGGTCTAACTGGCTGTTTCTAGAAGTTTGCCTTTGACTTGGTTGTTCATTTTGAGCAGATTTTTTGTTGTGTACATTTGTTTGTTCTTGGCTTTCTTCAAATGCTTTTTCCCAAAGAGTATGGTCGTCAACAAACTGTCCGCCACTACCAGAACCTTTTTCTTGGCGTTGTTCACCTTGTCTTTGTTCACCAGCGTCGCCACTCTGATCTTGCTGTTGCTGTCCATTTTGATTTTGATTGTTTTGTCCTTGTTGGTCAACATTTTGTTCTTGTTGATCATTATTTACAGACTGTTGATGTTTTTTTTCTAGATATTCCCGCAACAGTTTCTCATAAAATTCTTCAGCGCTATAATTCAATGCTTCTGGCATATTGACAAATCCTTCTTTAATCTTGAATCCATCTTTTTCTAAATTCGCATTAATTATAGCGTCGGTTGCAATATTCCAAATACGTAAATTGCGCTTTTGCCCATCTTTTCCCACCATTCTAAACATATGCTCAAATTTTACATGCATAAGTTCATGTGCGATAATAAACAATTTATCATTATCACTCAAACTTGCAAGATAATTTGGGTCAAAATAAATATGTTTTCCGTCAGTTGCTGCCGCGTGAAATTCCAAATCTGTTTTGTATTCCAATTTAGTTTTAGCAATATCTTCTCCAAATCTAGGATACTTTGCTATCATCAATCTTTTTGCATATTCTAAAAGTTTTATATCATATTCCATAGTCCACTCCTAAAATGCCACAACAGCAAAATGATATAATTCCTGTGATACTTTTTTAAGTCCCATTCTATCCTTAACAGTGAAAACTATTATGCAATTATCAGGGAGACAATAACCATTCATTTCTCTGTCTTTAACAAGTCCAACATATCTATTTTGGTCTTCAACAGACAACTCATCAATACCTGTAATAACAAAGTAACAAATTTTAGTTAAATTACATTTATTATCAATTTTTTCAGCAAAAGGAGGTTTGTCGCCTGTTAATAGAAATTTATCACTAACATTTGCTTTCATTGTCACACTTGGATATAATTTACTATAATCATCATTGGTTACAATCGCACAAGTTGCTTTTGAATTTCTTTGTAAATCAATAATTTCTTTAATCATTTCACCAACTCCCTTTCGTCTTCATGTTTCATTGCAGATATTTCTTGTAATTCTGCAATTTTTTCTATACGCTGTTCATCGTTTCCTGCCCAACACATATCATAAACCGACAAATATTCTGGATTACAATGTTTGCGTATAAATTCTCGACAAACTCCAACTTGGTCTGGTGAAGCATTTAAAAGCCCAGTCATCGTTGCAAATTTTTCGTTAATATTTCTTGGAAGGTCTGCTTGAGTGTATCGCTTTTCAACAATTTCCTCAACTGATAATGTTGGATTATTATAGAAGTCAAAAAATCCTTCAGCCCATTCTTCTCGAAGTTTAGTTTTGATTGATATTTTAAGCAATTCTTCAACATCTTTCCCAATAAATTTTCCGTTTTTTAAATCTTCTTCAAAAGCATAAAGAGTTCTTGAAATAGACTCCCACCCACGAGGGTCATTTGTTCTTCCACGACAACCATTTTTATCAAGAAAAATATCACCTTCTTCTGGTTCTTCATAAAAATATTTTATATCTTCTATTTGTTCACTTCGCCTATTTTGTTGATATTTTAAAAGAATATATCCAATAACTGACGGATGTATTTTGTTTGGAATTGCAAATTCATATAGCCATTCTCCAACTTTAGGTTCCATGTCTAAAATGTGGTCAAATCTTTTTTCAAGTGGCTCCGCCAAATCTTCTGCAATACTAGAATATTTTTTTTGATTTCCCGTTGCAACAACAACCGTGTTTGCTGGAAGTTTTAGCCCTTTTCCAGTTTCAACCAATTTATTTAAAACAAGAGTATAAACAAGAGATTGAACAGCAGGTTTAACATTCAAAAGTTCGTCAAGCATAATAACAACTTTGCCTTGTGATGTTTTGGAACGTTCATAAATAGTATCTGAAAGTTCATAAAGATTTTGAATGTTCTCTTGAATAAGTTTTCGCTCATCATCTGTTGCAAATGTCATAATTGCTTGTTTCGCATAATCTGGTGGAATAGATTGTCCTGTTTGTAAATTCATAGAGCCAACAACTTTTTCAGGAAACATATTGTTTGTAAGTTTTATATAAATTAAATCTGGATACAACTTTTTAATTCTTTCAGTTTTACCAATTCCAGAAGGACCGCGAAGCAAAACAGATTGCCCAGCATCAATCCAATTTTTTATCATTTCGGTATCTGTCATCCTTATACGTTGTTCTGTAGGAGTTTTATCTGGATTTAATTTATTAAGTCTTGACACGCGAACTTGTGGCTCAATTTGTATTTTTGAGTCTGTTTGCTCCATACTTGAAGAAAGATTAAGAGATATATCAAAGGCTTCTTGTAGAAATCCTTTACCTTTAAAGGTATAATTTATATCGGATTTATATTCGTTGTTTCCATTGCCATTGTTTAATTCTTCATGTAAATCATAGCCATTAAATATCGCACGTAATGGACTGTTTTGCCACATTGTATGTTGTGTTTTACCATTTTCTGGATAAAAAGGAATTCCACTCAATAGTGCTTCTTCAGATTTCACATAAATAGTTTTGGCAATTCCTTTTCCATTAGGATTAATAGACCTTGGAAGTTCGTCCCAATTCTTTATTTTCCATTTGATTGGTTGAACTTCAACCCACATAGGAATTCCATTTTCTGAGGCTTCTGTTTTATCTATATATTCAGATTCAAATCCAACATATTTTTTTGAAATAACTCTAACATATTTTTTGTCACCATATTCAAACTCTTTATTTTGTTCAAAACTTCCATCATTTTTCATATAACCAGTGTAGGTTTTACCGGTTGGAGTTAATCTATGTGCATTATATAATTTTTCTAATTCACTACTATTTCTTGCTTTATCTTGTGGATAAGAGCCGAATTCAATAGTGTGATATAAAACTTTGCCACTTTTATCCTTGAATGGCTCAATTTTAAACGCTAGCGAAGATGCACTTCGCGCGGAGATTACAGATAAGAGATTAAGGTGTAAAACTGGACACAACCCAGCACTCTTAAAGTGAGGAGCATTATTAATGACCGAACCTTCATAAAAAACTTCGTATACAAGATCCTTATTAGAATAGGCCGAGCGCAGCCAATACCAAGTTGGTTGTCTATCCTTAGGTCCTCTTTTTCCCCACTCAAGTGAGGCACCATTCATAACTGCATAATCCGATGGATAAACAATTCTTTGATTATCGCTTAAAATTTCATCATAAGATTCCAAAAACACATAATCTTGAGTATCAAATGCAGGGTTACCTATACATTGATTTTCATCAGTGTTTTCCAGAAGCGTTTTAACAATATAATCTTTTAAATTTACCATATTTTAACTCCCCTTGATATAACAAGTATACCATAATTTTATTACAACTACAATACTCAAAAAAAATAAATTTACATTTTATATTTAATCTAAGAAATAAGATTTTAATAATTTTTTATCTTCTACTGCAACTCTAAAAGAATCATTACATTTTGATATTGTTTTATTTTGAACAAACTTATTTAAAGTTTTTGTTTTAATTAAATTTAATGTTTTATCTCTTTGTTTTATAAAACATTCCGTTAATAGCCAAGAATTCGCCATATTAACATAATAATTTTTCTCATTTATCAAACTACTACATATTTTTAATATTTTATCAATATATTTTTCATTTATGAATTTAAACAAAATAATTAAACCCAAGCGTCTATAAAAAGGATATTGGGATAAAATAAGTTCATTCGACAATTCAAAAAATTTTTCTTCATCATTTTTGTTAATACTTAATTTTAAGCAATCACAACAGCCCCAACTATCAACATAACTAATATATTTCATTAGTCTATCTTTAAAAATATTAAATCCTTAATTTTAGCAATTAACTTTCCAGTTATTAATAGACATGTATAATTATCTCTTATCCATAAATCAATAAATGATAAAAAATTTCCCTTATGTATTAGATTTACAATCTTATCAACATTTTTTGCAGAAACAGCAACACATTCATAATTAGTTTTTAAAATATTTTTTTCAAATTTAACACTTTTTTCACCTTTACCCAATGATTTTATTAAATTTACAAATTTTTCTTTATCACTTTCTCTCCAATTACTTTTAACAAGGTCGGTTTTAGTTAAATCCACATTCATATATTATAAAATTCCTTTAAAGAAATTAAGTCACATTATAATAAGATATTTTTTAAATTTTCTATATTTTTTATATTATTATTTTTTTAAAGCAATATTTTTTATACAATTTTTATTACATTAAAAGTTTATAAATTTTTATTTTTAATTTTTTCTCAAACTATTTTTTTCCTCACAAAAAACACAAAAATATAATGAAAAATTCATTATATTTCAATTATTATAAATTTTTATAAACTAAAATATTAATTCAGTTTTATGCTTACTTTCTTAATTATTAAAAACCACAATTATAAATTATTATATATTATTTTTCACGATATGATACGCCCAAAGTTCCAGGCCCACAATGTGTTCCAACAGTTGGTCCTATTGGTTGAACCCAAACTTCAACTTTATTGTTAAAAAATTTTTCCAATAAAGACTTTAATTCCATGGCATCATTTTCCGCTTGTGCATGAGCGATGCAAATAGGATAATTAACGTCCGCTGATTTAGCAAACTCAAATAATTGTTGAATTCCCTTTTTTCTTCCTTTTGCAACTCCATGCTTAACTATTTTACCTTCTTCATCCATTTTCAAAACTGGCTTAATATTTAACATTGTTCCAAAAAAGCATGAAGTTGAAGATAATCTTCCTCCCCTTTTTAAATGCCCCAAATCATCAACTAAAAAATAAATTTTTTGCTTTTCACGATTTTTTTCAATATAATCAATAATTTCTTCATCTGAAGCACCGTTTTTCCAAAGTTTACCTGCTTCATAAACCAACAATGCCTCTGCAATAGAAATACGCAAAGTGTCAACATATTTAACATTTTGATTAGGATATTTTTCTTTTAATATCTCAATTGCTTGTTTCATATATTCAAATGTTCCACTCATATTATGTGAAAAATGAATATATAAAACATCTTGTCCAGATGCTAAAACTGGTTCAAAATAATCTATATAATTTTGGACGTTAAGGGCACTTGTTTTTGCAACACTTCCTGCCTTTATTCTATTGTAAAAATCATCAAAATCTGTATTTCTTCCTAAATCGTAGTCCTTTTCATCATCGTCATCTATATTATAAGGCATACCAATAACTTTTAACCCTAACTCATCTGCTCTTGTATACCATAACTCACTATTTGAATCACAAAACAAAACACTCATACAATTTCTCCTTTTTCTTTTTTAAAATTATATATATCACTGCATTTAACAATTATTTCGTAATAAAATTTTTATAAAAAGCAATGGTGGTTAAAAAATATCAATTAAACTATAAAAAATATACTCATTTACTAAATGAGTATACAACAAAATTAATTAAAAAGCAAATATAAACTTAATATTTATAATAATTTATTTTATAATTAAAAATATTTAAAAAATTTATAAAAATATTACTTTATTCTTGATATTCAAAAGTAACATCTTTAATTTGAACGGTATCGCCTTCTTTTAATCCTTTTTCTTTTAATTTATCAATAATACCATCTTCTTTCAAGCGCTTTTGAAAATACGCAAAACTAACAAAATCTGACAAAACAATACCTCTAATTAAATTATCTATATATCCTCCAGAAACAATATAATTCCCATTATCTGCACGTTTTATTTCCACGCTTGTTCTATCTCTAAAATCAAAATTATGTTCTTCTATTTCTATTGGCTGACTTTCAGGAAGTTTTTCAATATATTTCCAAATAACATCTTTTAAAATATCTAAATTTTTATGAGTTATCGAAGAAATAGGAATAAATTCCAAACTATTAAAATCTTTATTATATTTTTTACAAATAGGTTTTATTTCTTCTTTAAAAGAAGCAAGTTTTTTTTCAAATTCTTCACTGCCGAGCAAATCACATTTTGTTAAAACAACTATTTGCGGAAGCGAGGCTAGTTTATCGCTATATTTAACTAATTCATTGTTAATTATTTCAAAATCAGAACTTGCCTTTCTCCCTTCAACTTCCGCAATGTCAATTAAATGTACAATTAATCGAACTCTTTCTATATGTTTTAAAAAATCATGTCCTAATCCAATCCCCTCACTTGCCCCCTCAATTAATCCTGGAATATCTGCAACAACAAAACTATTTTCATGATAAGCAACAACACCCAAGTTAGGAAAAAGTGTAGTAAAAGCATAGTTTGCAATCTTAGGTCTAGCATTAGAAATAACAGATAATAATGTACTTTTGCCAACATTAGGAAATCCAACTAAACCAACATCTGCTAATGTTTTTAATTCCAAAATAACTTCTTTTTCACCACATATCTCACCTGTCTGAGAAAATCTAGGAGCCTGTCGAGTTGATGTTGCAAAATAATTATTTCCCCTGCCACCAAGCCCACCTTTGTAGGCAGTAAAAAGTTGTCCGTGAGAATGCATATCTGCTATAACCTTATTAGTTTTAGCATCGTATATAACAGTACCACAAGGAACATTAATAAAAAGGTCTTCACCAGATTTGCCAGTTTTATGATATTTCCCGCCATCACTACCATTTTCAGCAACAAATTTTCTTTTGAATTTAAAATTATATAGTGTATTTATACTATTATCTGCACGAAAAATTATATTTCCTCCATTTCCGCCGTCCCCACCATCTGGACCTCCATTGGGCGTATTTTTATCTCTATAAAAAGAAACAACACCTTTACCGCCATCGCCTGCTTTAATTATAATTTTTGCTTTATCTAAAAACATTTTACATCCACCTTTTTTTAATTATCATTTTCAAAATAATAAATGTATTTTTTTGATTATTATTTATTAATTTAATAATTTTTAACTAAATTATTCAATTGTTTTGCCCCTAAAATTTTATCATTTTTAACTTATTAATTTAATTGATTTTTATTATAATAATTGATTAATTAACAGTTTATATTTCAATTTTTTACTTGAAGTTTATAATTTTTTATAATATCTACATATATTCTTTAATCCACAAGTTGAACATTTAGGGTTTCTTGCTTTACAATAATATCTACCAAATAAAACTAATTGATAATGAAGAAGACTCCAAAAATTTTCTGAAAATCTTTGCATTAACTGTTTTTCACAATCTTTTGGTGTTTTTGCATTAACTATACCCAATCTATTGCTAACCCTAAAAACATGAGTATCAACAGCAATTGCATTTCCATTAAAAACTGTTGAATAAACAACATTAGCGGTTTTTCTTCCAACACCAGCCAAACTTTCCAAATCTTTAACATTATTAGGAACTTCACCATTATACTTATTAATAATATCACTACTAGCAGAAATAATATTTTTTGCTTTATTGTGATAAAACCCACAAGAAAAAATTTTATTTTCTAATTCACTTTGCGACATTTTAGCAAAATCAATTGGATTTTTATAATCTTCAAACAATTTTTTAGTTACATCATTAACTCTTTTATCTGTACATTGTGCCGAAAGAATAACAGCAACTAACAATTGAAATGGTGTTTCAAAATTCAATTCACATTTTGGGTTTGGAAACAAATTTTTTAAATAATTTAAAATAATATTATTAACCACTTCAATATTTTTATTATCTAAATTATTTTTTAATTTTTTATTATTTTTTACTGAAATTTTTATCATTTTATTTTTATATTTTTTTAATTTTATTATTTTTTTATTTTAAAGTATTTTTATATTTTTTATCTTCAAACTTGATTATTTTTATTCTTATAGAAAATTTGAATTTAACTTATAAAAGATAGAAAAAACAAATTTTTAATATACACTTATATTAATTGTTTAACAACAAATCTTATAAGATTTAAAAAACAATTTTAAAATGTTAGTTTAGTATATCACAAATAATCTTAAAGGGCAATAATTTTTTAACATATATAAACAAGTTTTTATTTACGGTTTTACATTCTATAAAAAATTAATTGTAATAAAATATTATAACTTTTATCTTATAAATAAAATCTTTTAAAAAAAATTTTAAAATATTAAAATACAACATTAAATTAAAAAATAAAAAACCTAGCACACTAATGCGCTAAGTTCAAACATTACATAACCCAGTTTCAATTATGCTGCTGGTGTTTCTGAACTTGGTCCAACAAATGCTGGTAAAATAGTAGAAATAAACAATTGCAAGAACAAAATAAGTGCAATAATAATTGCCAATCCAACAATAACATTTATTAAACGTTTTTTAGCTTCTTCACGCTTATCAGTTGAATCTGCTCTTGCCATGTTAACACCAATTATAATGGCATAAATCATTCCTGCTGCACCAACAACAATAAGGATTGGCCACAAAACATCATAAATAGTGTTTGCAACAGTGTCTACCCAACCCCATTTAGGATCACCAGCAAGCCCTGTTTCTATTCTCATAAGATATGATATTGCCAAAGCTAAACTATCCATATAAAACCTCCACAATATTATTATAATATTTTGCAAAATTATATCTGGCATTATGCAATGCAAATATATTCACAAGATTATAATAGCATAATATTTTACAAACTCCAAACAATTTTTTAGATTTTTTGTAATTTTTTTATTTTTTTTTACATTTTTTTATAAAATTTAACAAATTTCTTTAAATTTCAACTATTTTTATTGTAAAATTTCATAATTTTATTTTTTATAATTATATTTTTTATAAATTTTTCATATTTTCTTTTTCTCCTTTTTATTTTTGTATTTTTTTTATTTATTTATATTTTGTTCCAATTTTATAAAATTATGTTTAAAGATTTGACATTATTTTTATAGTGTTGTATTATATTTTTAAAAATATTATATAATAATAAGTATTATTACACTATTATTTATTATTTTATTTATATTTTTTATGTTTGTTATTTTAGATTAATTAAAATATTTTTAAGAATATTTCAAAATCAACTTATAAATAAAAATAAAACAAAAATATGTAAAAGTTTATTGGTTTTTTGTTTTTAAAAGTAAAACTTAAAAATTTGGGGGAATTATGAAAAAATTTGTTTCTGGTGCAATTATTGTTATGCTTTGCTATATCGCCGGGATTGCCATTGGTGTTTTTATTGAGGGATTTGATACACTTGGCAAACAATTTACAGGTATTTATGCCCTTTTAGGAGCATCTGTTGCCCTAGTTATTGTTCTTTTATACTTCACAAGTACATCAGTTAAAGATAACACTACAAAATCTGGCGAAGGAAAAACAAAATCCGGTGAAAAAATGAGCCAATATTATGACGCAAGATGGGTTACTGAAAAAGAATTATTAACAAATAGTAAATTTATGCCTAACACTTGGAGAACTTTGCCTATGGTTAAAAATTCTGGTATTGTTATTCGTAATGTTGTTAAGGCAGGAAAACTTAATATCAACATGTTTAAACCTATTCATACCCTTATTATTGGAACTACTGGTTCTGGAAAAACAACTTATATCATAGACCCTGCTATAAGAATTTTATCACATACAGCAGAAAAACCTTGTTTGGTTATAACTGACCCTAAAGGTGAACTTTATATAAAACATAGTAAACAACTTCGTCAAGAAGGTTATAGGGTTATGGTTCTTGATTTGAGAAATCCTTATGCTTCAACTCGCTGGAACCCAATGGCCAACGCTTTCGTACAATATAATCGTGCTAAAAAACTTGAAAAAGAAGTTCGCGTCCATAATGGAGGTAAACCTAGTCAATTTAAACTAAAAGAAACATCTAATCATTTTGGAGATATTTGGTTCGAATTTGATGGTAAGGCATACCCTAATAAAGAACAAATGCTTTCAGATTTAAATGTTAAGCGTCAAGAAATGATAGACGAAGCAGAGAATGAACTTCGTGAAATTGCTGTTAATATTGTTCCCATTGAAAATAAAAATGACCCATCTTGGGAAAGAGGTGCACAAGACTTTTTATATGGTTTAATGATTGCAATGCTTGAAGATAGTCAGGACCCAAAACTTAACATGACATTAGAAAAATTTAACTTCTATAACCTTCAAGCAATTGCAACTATGAGAGATAATGACCCAGATAACCCTTATGGAACTGTTAGGGAATACTGTGGTAATAGAGATAAATTAAGCAAAGTTAACTCTTTAACAAGCACTCTTATTAACAATGCCCCAACAACTATGAGAAGTTATATGGGCGTTCTCTTGTCTAAAATTTCCATTTTTCAAGACGGCGGTATATGCTACGCAACCAGTTACAGTGATATGTTTTTTGATGATTTTGTTGACCAACCTACTGTTTTATTTATTAAAGTTCCAGATGAAAAAGAAAGTCGTCATTGTATTGCAACTATGTGTATATCTCAACTTTATAAAAAATTAATTGCTATTGCCAGTAAAACTCAAAATTTGGAACTTCCTCGAACTGTCTACTTCCTTTTGGACGAATTTGCCAATTTACCTAAAATTGAAAAAATGGATAGTATCATAACTGTTGCTCGTTCAAGAAAAATTTTCTTTGAACTTGTTGTTCAATCTTATAGCCAATTAGATAACAAATATGGACGTGAAGTCGCGGACACTATTCGTGGAAATTGTAATATTCAAATTTATTTGGGAACAGAAGACCAAAAAACAAAAGAAGATTTTTCTAAAATGTGCGGTGAAATTTCATTGGAAATTGAAAATAAATCTGTTAGCAAAGCAGACAAAAAAGAAGGTGGAAAATCAGAAACTAAAAGTACTCAAACTGTTACTCGCCCACTTATTGGTCCTTATGAATTGGGACAACTTCAAATGGGAACTGGTATTGTTAAAATTTTTCAACAAAATCCTATAAAAACTGAATTCACTCCTTATTTTAAAATTCCTGAATTCGACCAAACAAAAGCAATTGAAGAATATGCACCTTCTAAACCTTTTAATGCAGAAGAAATTTATTATGATATAAAAGCCAGAAACGCTTTGGTAAACAAACCAAAAATTCCTTCATTTGATGATTTTAATTTTTAATATTAAATTTGGTATAAAAATTTAAAATTTTATTATTTTATTAAAAAAAAAGAACTTCACTTCACTTCATTTAGTTCTTTTTTTATTGAAATAATTTTTTTATAAAAATACTTTTTTTAAATACTATTTTTATTCCAATACTATTTTTATTAAAAAAATTTTTTTATTAAAATACATTTTTTATTGATAAAATTTTTTATTAAAATACATTTTTTATTGATAAACAATAATTTTTTATATTTTTTATTATTATATTAACTATATTTATGTAAGGCAATACAATATAAGACAATACAAAAATGAAAACTTATCAAAAATTATTAAATTTAATTTATTTTAATTTATAAAAATTTATTATGTTTTATTTTGTTTATATATTATTTATTTTAATTTTTTATATTATTTTTATAAAATTTAAATTAAAATATTATTAATTTTTTTATTTTTATAAATTAATATTTAAAAATATTCTTTATTTTAATTTAATTAATATTTTTTATATTTTTAATATTTTTTATAACATTTTTTTTAATTAACAATATATTAAAAATTTATTATTAAAATATTTTGTTAAATTTTTGTATTAATTTGTTTTGTTTTTCTACTTAAAATTACAAATATTAACATTAAATAAGTATATAATATATTATATTACTTAAAATATATATAATACTGGCAAATTTTAGTTGCAAATATCGACAATATTTGATAAAATACTTTTAGATTTTGAATTATTTATTACTTAGTATTAGTATATTTAAAAATATTTAATATTTTTTAAAAAATTTGTCTTATATTTTTGTTAAACTAATTCTTCAATATTCAAGTAATTATAATTTAAAAAAAATTATAGCCTTTTTATAAATACATTAAAAATATAAAGTGAGGATATTATGATATCTAATTTAAAAAAATCATTTTTAGTTTTTGTATCAGCATTGTGTTTCTTAACACTAGGACTGCTCTGTTTTTCTAATCAAAATAATTTAAAAGTTTTTGCAGATAAAATTTCAAATGCGTCTTATTTTGTTGCGTCTGTCAATAACAATAATTTTATTGATGGTGATACCGTTTTCTTAAATGCAGGACAAACCTTAAACATTTCTTTTGGTAAGCCAACTGGCAATCCTTACGCTGAAAATATTTACACTGCAGAAGAAGAAATTGGGGAATTTGCACTTTCAGATATTGAATCTAGATTTTCTCTTACTATCAATGGACAACCAATTGACACAGAAAGATATAAACTCTTAAATTTATTTCAAATAAAAACTTTTATTTATTCACCTGATTACGCATCTAACCCAGATACAACAAATTTTTCAGAATTTAAATATTTTGAAATGAATATCGATTTAAAAAATACAACATATTTCCCTACTGGTGAATATGTTTTTAACTTTTTTAATTATTTAGAGTATACAAATGCCGACTATGCAATTAGTACGACTCAAACTTTCACAACTACACTTTATATTTTTAATACAACCGATTATTTTTTGTCAGATAATGCAGAAAATGCAAATGTTTCTTTTGAAAATACAAGATTAGTTAGTAAAAATGATACCACATACAAAAATTATCACTTCTTTAACTACACTAATTACAACAATGGAAATACTCAGGGAAATTTTTTGCCTAAAATTAAATTTGACCCTTTTAAATTTGAATTGGATATAAATAAAACATATCAAGGTATAACACAATCTGTTCGTGTTACTTATTTTGCTAACGATTTTATTATTTTAGGTAACGGAACATCTGAAAACTTCATTGATGTTGCATTCAACGAAGAAACAAATTTAATGGAATTAATTTTTTATGATATTGGCGACTATACAATAAAATATAATTTTATTTATTCAAAAGATGGTGTTAATACTGTATCACTTAACAATCCAAGTATAGAAAATTTCAAACAAGACATTCTTTATATTTTTGGTTATCAATTATTTTACTTCGACATAAATTCACAACAAAAAGAAGAATTTAAACAACTTGAACTTAGTTCTTCCGGCTTTGATAATAGTGGATTCGCTGGAGGTATAACCTCAGCAGATGTTAGTTATTTGATTCCTTATGAATTATTATGGTCTCAAACTATTGATGATATTCAAAATGATTCTACCCTACTTGATACTTTAAAAAATATGCAACCTGCAACAACCAATCAACCCGCAGTTTCTGTTCTCTATAACGCTTCTCTTGTTACATCAAACATGGAAAATGGAGAACTTGTTTCATACTTTTATAAATTAGATGAATCTACAAATGATTGGCTTAAAGATGACCAAAACCAAATTGTCAAATTCCCTTATCAAAATGAAAGTTTTGCTGATAGTGGTACGTATTTGCTAAAAGTTGTTTACAATTTTAGTAATAACTATAATTCAAGTGGAAACAGAGCAACTGGTGAATACTTTACTCAATATTTCTATTTTAATATAAATAACACAAAAGCAGATGTTATGATTAAAGAAATTGTTGAAAATGAAGATGGAACTCAAATAGAACAAACTATTAGTACCAATACTTTTACACAAAATTCCGTTAAAGTTTATTTGGGTGCTCAAAGTGTTTTTAATAGTGATGTTCGTCTTGTGATTGAAGGTAAACAACATAACATCTTAAACTACTCTATTATTCACACAATTGATGGTAGTGACGAAGAACAAAGTTTTACAGTTAGTGAAAATTATAATTATAGAGTTATTTTATACTTTGGGCTTAATAAAACCCAAACATCTTATTTTACAATTGATAATACCGCATTTGAAAAGGTTGAAATTTTAACTGTTAAACAATCTGAAGCATCTTCTCAATATTTTGTTAAAGGACAGGCTGTTGATTTCTTTACAAGTTCCTCTGTTACAGTTCAATGGAAAGAAAAGGCAAGCGGGGCTAGTAGTAAGGCTTTCTACAAATTTATTCCATTTAAAAATACTGGCTACTCCACCCCACTGGCTTCACAGTTTCAATTCGACAAGGCAATACCAACAAATTATTCTTTAGAATACAACATAAATCAAACTCTTGCTCAGGCAAGATATTACAATTCTGCGAACTTAACTCTTTTAACACAAAATTATGTTTTTAGTGAACAGGGCTTTTATATTATTTATTTGACAGATTCCGCTGGCAACTGGCAATATATAACTTTTTGTATTGACAAAACTGAAATAAATATTTGGCAATTATCAACAAGTTCGTCAACTTATCAAACCATACAAAAATATAATGTTGTTTCCGCCGATACTACTTTGCAATGGGGACTCTATAAACTTATTAAACTTAATATTAACACTTCCAAAATTTCCGAAATAGCAGATAGTTGGGTTAAAGATGTTATAAGTCAAAAATATTATGATGTTAATGATAATGATATTTTTCTTAGTACTTATGATAGCGGAGAACTTTATTTTGCTCCTGAAATAAGTTCTGTTGCATACGTTCAAGAAGGAACAACTTATAACAAAATAAACAATCAAACAACTTATGATATTAAAATGATTAAAAATGTTAATGGTGTTGTAATTGTTAATGAAATAACTTATGTTTTATATTTGATTGACGAAAGTAATTTATATTTCAATACTGCTAATTCTTTAAATCAAAGTGATTTCGCTAATTTTGCTAG
Source organism: uncultured Clostridia bacterium (assembly GCA_944376905.1). Lineage (GTDB taxonomy): Bacteria > Bacillota > Clostridia > Christensenellales > UBA1242 > UBA5489. The sequence goes on along the minus strand of CALWEA010000005.1, from coordinate 62,724 downwards.
TAAAAATTATTCTATAACAATGACTTCTGACGCCGCACGAGCCGATGTTGTTTTTAATAATTCAAACAGTAGTTCTAATGATTACACAAATCTAAATTACACATCCGCTAATCTCTTACAAGCCGGTTTTACTGATAGTTATTCTTATAATGAAAATTTTGAAACTTATAATTCAACTCTAGATACTAGAAGTAAATATTTTTACAGTACTGGAACAACTCTTAATGGTAATGTTAATTTATTAACTTATCTATTTGTTGCCTCTCCTTCCAGTTTAATAAATGTTAGCAAAGTTGTTGTTTATTATTATCCTTTTATTATTCAAGATAATGTTTACAAATTAAGCGACAATGCTATAGAAACTGTTATTTTTGATTTAGAATCTGGAAAAGATTTAACGGTTTTGATTGAAAACGGTGATTTCGCTGGATATCAAGCTTTTAATTTGAATCCTCAGTATCTTTCAGGAAGCGGTTATCAAACTGCCGACGGTAAATATGTTATAGTTAGAAGTTACACAGAGGAAAGTAATGCTAATGTTGATGAATACGACTTTATGCATAGAGAAAACATCTTTATTGTTGACCGTCAAAATATTGTTTCCTCTCCTCTAAATGACGGCTCTAATAAAAGTGTTATAGGAGGAAATATTCATGTTAATGTTTTAGATGGTTACGTTGGAGAAATTTCTTTCGAAAATCTTTATATGGCTTATTATACTGATAGTGAATTATTCCAATCTAACAAACTACCTCTTGTTAATTATGTTCCTATTGCTAAATATGGTTATATTCAAAATAATATTTTTAAAAATTTTGATGTTTTAAAATATTTTTACACAACAACTTCTGATAGTGAACATTACTATTTGAATAGATACTCTATTGATAATAATATGGTTAAATCAATTTTGGGGGTTTCTTACTTTGGTGAAGGAACCTACACAACTGAAGATTTTGGCTTTAATCAAAATTTATCTTATATAACTAACACTAGTTTTGATTTATCCGTTAATATTGACTTCTCTCAAGAATTAAATGGAATACGAAGTAATGTATACAATAGTTCTTTAACAAATTTAGACGGTTTTTATGTTAGTAATTTATTTAGAGATTCGGGCTATTATTTCGTTACTGTTACTCAAAATTATGCAAATGGAAACTCTTTCCCTAATTTAAGAAATTCATTAACATACATTTTTAGAATTGTTACACAAGCACCTGATTTTAATTTTATTGATTCTCAAAATAATACGCTTGAAAGTGTTGATGGACTTATTAATGGTAATTCTTATAAAATTTCTTATACTAATGATAACTCAACCATAACAATTTCTTGGACTGACCCTAGCGATAAATATATGGCTAAAATTGATACATCTGGCAATAACGGTCGCTCTGCTGGTATTAAATGGTGGACTAATGTTAATCCTACCCCTCAATCTATTAATGTTGGAAGTGGAAATGAAGGAGATACTGGCGATATTGTTGTTGATGGTCTGAAAAAAAGTTTTACTCTTGATATTTCAAAATTAACAAGTGGAACTATTCTTTATGTTTATATGCAATATGAAGGTGATGTCGCTAATAATCCTAATGCACAAATAACGAAAGCGCTTTATATTGACAAAGAAGCACCAACAACTGTTCTTAATCAATTAATACAAACAACTTCAATAAATGGTGTTTCAGTTGCAGGGCTTTCTCGCTTGTATTTAGATGAAAATAATAATATAACTAATTCTCTAAAACAATATAACGCACCAACAACAACTGGAAGTTTGGCTTATTATAGTTTCGCTGTTGAATTATCTAATGAAAATTTAGTCAAATACTTTAACAAACAAAATGCTGTTAACGGATTTTATACTGAAGGCTACTATTACTATGCAAAAGAACAAACTTCTGGCGAAAGTTTAGTTGTTAGTACTATTGCAAGTGCGAAAAATGCGTTTGCAACTCACACTTTACAAATTTCAACAGAACATCTTCAAGCAGGAAAATATTATGAAATTATTGAACAAGATTTAGCAGGCAATTTAACAATTTATCTTATATATTTCACAAAACCAATGGAACAAGATGATGTTGTTTTATATTATAACAAACCTGAAACAGATATGAATAAACTTAACTCTATAAGATATGGAAATTTGTCTTTAAATCCTTATGAAGTTTATGCAAAAGGTAGTTTTGAAGCAACTGAAATTAATTTATATAATTATCCTTGGCAAATATTAAGCGTTAACGGAACAACTTATATGTCTAGTCCTGAATTGGAAAATAATACTTTTTACAATATTTCAAATTGGTCCGACATATCAACTTCACCTCAAACTGTTTCTATTGATGAAATTCTATCCTTTACTGCTTCTCGTTCTGTTCAAAATCTTATTCTTGTTGACAGTTCAAAAAATTTACACTACCCTATTAATATTAATGTAACTGATGAAGTTCTTCAATTTAGTGCAACAACAGATTTTGAAGGATTGAAAATTTATGGTGTTAATTACACTAATGGCATAAATGTTGTTTTAAAATCAATTCAAATTTATTCATGGGAAAGTTCAAGATATATTAGCATTTATGACCAAACAGATAATTTTACCAGTAACAGTTTTGTTGAATTTACTTCCTCTTTATCCAATAATATTTCATATTCTTTCCACATTTTAGAACCCAAAGTTGCTTATAAATATATATTTACTGACAATTTTGGTGTTAATTATGTTTTTTATCACACTTGTGGAGAACCAATTATAGAAGATAAAATTGTTGGAGATGTTGCAACAATTTCTGTTCTGGAAGATGATGGCGTTAGCAATCTTTGGAACGTTGGTATAAGTGATTTAACATATTATTATAGTAATGTTGATTATTATGTTTATATAAATGTTATGTTTCTAACTTATGACCCCGCAACAGATACCTTTTTATGGCAAAAATTTGACTCAGGAACATCAACAACTCAATATGGAAATCTTGTTTCAAATGGTATTGTAAATGGATATTATGAATGTCATACTAGTCGAATTTCTAACTCTATCAATTACATTACTTTAAAAGCACAAGAAAATATTTTAGGTCTTAACAATTTTGCTGGCAATGCTGTTAAATATGAAATAACACTAGTTAATGTTAATGAAAATCCTTCTGTTGCCTTAGACATAAAAAATGTCCATCAAGATAGAATTTTGATTAATAATATTAATCCAAGTATTATGCTTTTTGATAAAAATAATGAAGACAAAACTAACGATTTATTTAATGGCAATACTATTTTTTCTGGACAATTAACTATTCGTTTTGGACAACTAGATTACGATAATAACTTTATGTTTGAATCTAAAATAACTATGCAATATGAAAACTCTGAAGAAACAGATATAGAAAGTGGAACTGTTATTAATATTGCTGGCAATTATATTATTAGAACTTATTTAAATATTGGTGGAGAATTTGTTCTCCTAAAAACGCAAGGTTTTATAATAAATGAATCTAGTAATGAATTTTTTAACGTTACTGTTTATAATCCTGAAACTGGAACTTGGGAAATAAAAGAAAGTACGGGCAAAGTTTTTGAATATAACGGCAATTTCTACTCAAATCATTATCTCGTTAATACAGAACAATATAAAATTAGTACAAACGAAGAACAAGATATTGAAGCATTTGAATTAGACTTTACTTATAACAACAGCGGAACAGTTACAAAATTTTATCAAATTAGTAATTATCACTCTTCTAGTACTTCTATAAATTATTATCAAAAAACGATTGCAATTACTTATGTCCACACAGAAAATCTTATAACCGCTAATTCTTTTTACTATACTTCTGCTGATGGTAGACAAGAACAATTAAGCGGTATATCTTCACAAGTAATTGTTACTACTGATAATCAAGATTTTGATAGTTTAACAATAGTTTATAATTCATTTTTTGGAATTAAAGCAAATCAAATTGATGTTCATGTTTACTATGGTGAATCAGGGCTTGAATATAATCCTATAAAAAATATTGTAAACAACAACACTAATAGTATAACTTTAACAGAAAGCGGAACTTATGTTATATCATTCTCTGACCTTGCAGGTAATACTCATACATTTATTGATAATGTTTATGGATACAATAGTAAAACTTATACCCTAACTTATATTAATGGCGTTGCTTTCAATATAAACAATTCCAATCCTATTGAAAATGGTGTTTATAATGATAGTGTTACTATTAGTTTGCCAAAAAGTTTAGACTCTCTTTATGATGTTGGTGGAAAACCAAGTATTAACGTTATAAGAAATGGTAGTGATTACACTGCCAATGTTAAAAAAGATGCAACAACTGGTGAGTTTATAATTGACCAATCTGGATATTATACTGTTTCTTTTTCCGCTGTTATAAATGGCTTTAATGTTAGACAACAAGAATATTCTTTTACAATTATAAGTTCAACAGAAGGTCGATGGACTTTTGAATATAGTCCTTTCGCAAACTATGAGATAACTTCTATTGTAAAAGATGGAAAAGTTCTTGATTTGAGTCCTTATTTTGATTTTAATTCCTATGTAATTGAAGATGATAATAATAATAAAATAATTGTTAGATATTTGACTAATGTTTTAATATCAGTTTATGACGAAATAACAGGTGCTGGAGATTATGAAATAACTATTAGAACAAATGTTGGTATTGCTGGACAAGAATTTAAATTTAATTTTGTTATAAAAGACACAAACGAAGTTCCTATAAAAATTTCTGTTGAAGAAGGAACTAAAACAACCGACCCTATCTCCATCAGTTTTAATGCTTACACACTTTATAGCAATCTTGGAGAATGTGAAGTTAAATTTGATAATAATCATCGTATAAAAATTAATCAAGAATATTTGAATTCTTTAAATGATTATAATGTTAATATGCAAATAGAAAATGCAGGAACTTATTTTGTTCAAGTTTTAACTGAATCAGGAAAAGTTTTGTATAGTTATAAAGTTATCAAACAAGACCCTCTTAATACTTTTTCAATTATTATAATTGTTGTTAGTGTTGTATTTGTTGTTGGATTAACTGTTGTTATTATACTTCTTCGTAAAAAGATGAAAATAAAATAATTTAAAAAAATACAATATTAAATTTAATTTTATTCTTTGTAGCATTCTAATAATTTATAAAAAATACATTACATTTTAAATAAAAGAAATATAATTTTTAATTTAATTTATTAAATAAATAAAAAAAATAAAGAACTTATTTTATGTAAGTTCTTTATTTTTTATAATTACAAGTCAAAAGAAGTATTTTATTTTTCATTATTTATTATTTAATCTTTCATTGAATATTATTATCTATATCTTTGAAAACATTTTTTTCATCCAAAGAATCAATTATTCGTTTTCTACGTTTATAAATAATAATGATAATTACTATCAAAATTATTAAGAATAATGAAATTGCGCCAATTATAATGTAAGTTAATGTAAAATCTCTATTTTGTTCATAAATATTTGCATTTTCTCCTAGATATCCAAAAAGTCCTTTCCATTCATTTATCGTTTCAGAATCAAAAACATTTTCAGGATATCTAATATCATCATAATCAACAACAATACCAATACGATTTTCATACAATGAAACTTGTCCGTTAAATGGATTGTCTTTTGTTCCTATAGGTGTCCAAAATCTAGAATTGAACATAACTTCTGCAGTAACTTCGTAGTAAGTTGAAGAAGAATTATAAGGCAATTTATTAACTGAACCCACATTAACACCATTATTAATTACAAATGCCCACAACGCATAATCATCAATATTATTTATTTTATAAGGGTCACTTTGTGTTCCAGTTCCACTTAAATCTCTAATAACTGTTATAGTATTAGTTTCATTATCTATTGATACATAACCTTTTTCGACAACATAATCAATCCAATATCTTTCTTCAAAATTAACTTTAAATACTAATTCATTACTATTTTCATAATTATCTGGCGTCAATTTAAATACATTATTATTAACATTGTTTGATAAATCAACTTGTTTTTCACCTAAATCAAGAATTAAACTTTCTAAGAAATATCGTTCATTTGGTTGTAATGTAACTTCTATATCTGAGAAATATTTTATTCTATATTTATAAGTTACAATTCCATTATTAACTGATGTTGAAAGTCCTGTATTCGCTAACACTACACCTTTTGAACCTTCAATTTGGAATGAAACATCAACTATTTTTTCTTCAAACAATGGTTTTAAATTAACTGTTCCCAATGTTAAATCTGTGTAAACAATTGTATAAGTATTTGAAGTAAACGTTCCGCTCGTTGGATGTGTCCAAGAATTATTGAAATTATATCCAACATTTGGAGTAGCACTCAAAGTTAAAATATCGCCAACGTGATAAACTTTAACACCATTCTTTTCTGCCAAGTTTCCACCAGTTATTTCATTTGCAATTCCATGCTCTCCATCAATACAAACAACTTGGATTTCTTCCCCGACGAAAACAGCCTTAATACTCAAATTTTCATCAATTTCTACAACCAATGAATTGCTATTTGGATATACTATTTCTCCACTAATAACCCAATGGTCTAATTTATATCCATTTGCAGGAATTGCAACAACTGTTTGTTTACTAAGTTCTGATTCAGTGTTTATTTTAAATATACCAGATGAATAAACTCCATCAAATTTCGCTTCACCACCTATAACAGAAACTCTATTAGTTGAATATAAATTAGCATTTTCAATTACTATTTCCAATCCATAAACTAATTCAATATAAATTGTTCCGTCTTCAACATTACCTAGTTGATTGTAGTTTGTTGCAGTTGAATAAACAAAATTATTAAAATTATCAATTTCAAATAAAGTTTTACTATATTCTGTCACACCACTTACAACAGTTATTGTTTGCCATTCAAAAGAATTTGTTGCTGTGTTTTTTAATAAAACTTTATATTCTAAAAGTTTATATTTATCATAAACTTTTGGAGAGGAAATACCAAATATTGACCCAATAACGAAATAATAAGCATTTTCATCAGAAGAATATAACGGAGCATTATTGTAAATATTATTAAATAATTCAGGATAATAATCTAAATTTATTAAAGCAGATTGTGGACTTATTTTAACATTTAATTGAACTTTTTTAATTTCCCAAACTGCATATAAATTCATTTCTTTATCATACATTTTCCATATTTCGCCAACTATTTTACCGCTAGCATCTATAATTAAATTAATGTAATCAGGACTAATTGACCAACCTTTAAAATCATATGATAATTGTGTTGGAACTAAAATAGAATTATCATCTAAATTAATAACTGATGTTCCAAATTTAACCGTTCCCACTATTGGGGTTTCAACATATTCGCCAACACTTCCTGTAGAAGTAAATGTTCTATTGTAGAAATATAATGTTGTTTCTTCACGCTGTAAGTAAATATATATTGTTGTATCACGAGTTATATTCTCTATGGTTAATTCCCATTTTGTTTCATATCCAACATCAATTTCATCTAATGATAATTTAGTAAAGTTAACTTGAACCTGTTCTCCACCTTCTGTTACTATTTCAAAAGGTTTTTCAACATCTAAATCAAAATAATATCCAGCCAAAACTAAGAATTGCAAAGAGAATGTATCTTCTGTTTTTGAATTCATTTTAAATGAAGTAACACTTTCTAAACCACCAGAACTTTGTGCTTTAAATTGTCCCCCAATTTCATTACCTGCCAAATTTTCTTCTTCAATATAAAGTAAAGCCCTAACTTCATGAATATCCCTTTCAAAACAAGCATAGATTTCATATTCTAAAAATTCTGATGTATTAACAAATTTGATTTGAAGATTTGAACCAACAACTTTTGTTTTATTTGCTTGATTAATTAAAATTTGAGATGAACTAATTAATTCGTAATCAACACCGCTTACAGCATAACTACCATCAGCCTTTTTATAAATCCACTCTTTAAAAACATAGCCTTGTTGTTTTGCTTCAGCTTTAATATTTAATATTTGTGTTGTTTGAGTGTTTATTTCAATAAAAATTCCATTTTGTTGTTCATATTGAATACTAATTTTATCTTCAAGATTTTCAACAAAATCTTCATCAAAAACAGCATTTAAATTAATCTTAACGTCAACTGTTTTTACAAATAATGTTATTTCAATATTTGAACAAACAACTCCAATATTTTCAGGTTTCAAACTATTAACAGATTCAAATGTTTTTGTAGATGAAGTTAAATCAGCATCTTCATACAAATAATTAATTTCCCATTTATCTAGAACATATCCCGAATTTAAACGAGCAAAAATTTCATTTGGGAATTCATTTCCATAACTTACAGTTTGTTTAGTTATAGCATTACCTTGTGCGGAAACTATTGAACCAGAATTCTCTATATTTAATGAATAATTTATATCAAATTTTTCTAATTCAAACACTGCATATAAGGTTTTGTTCCCCGTTACTGTCAAAGGATAATTTTCTTGCTCTGAAATAAGATTCCATGTAATGTATCCGTTTTTATCAATACGCTCATGCCAGCCAACAAATATATATTTGTTTATATTTATATTTTTACCATCAATATTTAAAGTATCAACAAAAGGAGTTGCAACAAAATTAACTTCACTATTATATGGTGCTTTATTTACATTATCATTATTCAAATTTATGTTAACAACATTTTCGCTAGTTGATTGAATCGCATAATTACCATTTACTAAATGAACAATATTAGCAACAACATCAAATAATTGTTTACTTATATCTATGTTAATATCAAATGATTGTGTGAAGTTAGAAATTGTATAGACAACTATTTGCTTATCATTTTCAATGTAGGAATTTGTTTTTTCTATTCTAACACCACTTATATTACTATCATTAATTGTCCAATCTTTAACGTTTTCGTAACCATATAAAATCGTTAATTTTAATTCAATAACATTTCCAGTTCGAACATCAAAACTAGCATTACTATCAACAATTTCTAGTATTTGATAATCACCATTATCAATTTTATATGTCAACTCTTCAATTCCTACATTTTCTCCAATTATGTTTATATTAATTGGATATGCTTTTTCAATAAACTGAATATCAACGAGAATTTGTTTATCATTGAAGTTGTCTAATTTAACAATTTGTCCACTCTCAACCGTTGTCTCAACAATATTTTCAACACCAGTAATTGAATTTTGAAGACTATCTTTTAATTCATAACCTGTCTTAACAATATATAAAAGTTGAACACTTGTTCCTGTTAATGTATATGTTTTATTGCTTTGTGAGTCAGTATAAATACCACTTATAAGTTCAACTGATCCAAAATTGTTATTATAAGAATTAACTATAATTTCAACAGTTTTAGGCTGATATTTTAACTCTATATTAGGCTTATCGCTTCCCCAAAGAATTTTATTAATTGTTAATTGCCAATTTGAAATTTGATAAACTACACCATCAATTATTGTATTTTTATTGTTTTCTAACGGTTGTCCGTCAACGTACCAACCCAAAAATTCATAATAATCATTATTTAACTGAGGAATAAATTTTATAAATTGATTTGTTTCAATTACAATTTCTTTTCCATTTTGATAATTTTGTTGTTGGGCATTTCCTACAACAAAATACATAGAAAGTGCATTTTCGTATTCACTATAACTTAAATTATTTTCTTCATATTTTGAAGTGTCTAATCCATAATTAACGCTAATTATGTTTTCCCCTTCACTCCAATTTGCCAATAATATAAATGGTTGTGTTTCATTTATTTGAGAATTATTTTCAAATTTAAATGTTGTTCCATTATTAACATTTAATATAAGAATATTATTTCCTTGCTTTAAAGTCCAATCACTTAAAACAAAGCCTCGTTTTATTAATTTTGGAAGATTTTCAAATTGACTATTGTAATTCACATAAATAAATTGGCCATTTAAATCAGTTTGAATTTCATCATAATTTTCATCTTCATCTAAAATCCCTTCATTGAAATCTAGATAAATTTTATAACTAATAACTTCCCAAACTGCATAAAGAGTTGTATTTATCGTTGCTATTTGAGTTAAATTATTTTTCTCGCTACTAAACTCAACCAATCCATTATTAGCATTTTCCAGGGTTGATGCCCAGCCCAAAAATTCATATCCCAATCTATTTAATTTAGAAACTAAATCAAATTCTTGATTATATTTTATAGAAGCATGGTATTCATAACTGTTAGTTTCATCAACTTGCCATATAGTGTTTTCAAAACCTGTAACTTTTTCATCTTGATATAAAGTATTAATATTTAACTTAATTGTCAATCTTTCAACATCAAATTTGAAAACAAAATTTTGATTTTCTGTTAAATGTTCAATTGTGTAAGGATTTTGAATGTTTAACAACTCATCTCGAATATTAAATATTCCTGAAAATGTATAATGTTCATTTGCGTCAAAAGTAAATTCAATACTACTATAATATTCTAAAATAAAGGTTTTATTAGTTTGTTCAATTTTTTCACCATTCATAACATAAGTTCCACCAACAACACTAACCTCATAAGCATTAGATGATGAAGATTCCGTTTGAACTTCTATGTTTAATTCGTAAGATTGAATATTCCAGTTTGCATATAAATTCAAAACATAATTATTTGCTTTAAGTGTTTCTAAAGAGGTCGCTTGTGAAGAACCTAAAAGGGTATTATCTGTAAAACTTTCTGTATAAGATGAGTTTACAAACCAACCAGCAAAGTCATATCCAGTTCGAGTTGGTAAAGGCAATTTGATTGTTCCATTTGAAACATCGCTAACTTTTGTATTGAAAAATACTGATAAGTTATCTAAACCTTTATTTATTGTTTGAGCATCATCAACAAAAGCAAATTCATAAACCCCAATTTCATCTCCATAATTAAATTTAAGAGTTATTATTTGTTCTGTTATAGTACCCAAAACACTTTTAACAACATAATTGTTAGCCTTTTCACCTTTTAGTATTATTCTTATTTCATGAGTTCCAACGCTACTACCAGCAAAATTTGCACTTGCTATTTCAACATAATTTTTGTCTTCGTCAAAAATATCGTTTGCATTTAAACTCAATTTAGAAATATCTAAACTTGTTGTGTTGTCAAATATTTTAGTTAAAACACTAGATTTATCAAGGCTAATAGATTTTGGTGTTATAGCACCTAAATACTCTTGTCCATCAATTAGAACAACTTTAAAGTTTGTGTTACTTGTATTGAATCGAATAATTATATTACCTGAAACATCAACTGTTGGAACGTATTCGCCATCAATATTTTTACAATACATTCCAGACAATCCAACATCTTCAAAAACTTTTGAGCCGTCAACAGTTTCGATAGACAATTTCATTATGTTATAAGACAAGAATGTTGAATTTCTATCATAAATTTTATTAAAATCTTCTATTGATTGATTTTTAATAACAATTTCACATGGCGTTATTTTACCTGTAAAAATACTACTCAAATCAAGAATGTAGTTTGAAGTTTCATCTCCATCAACACCCGCACTTAACTGCAATTTGATATAGTATTCACCAACATTTCGTTGTTCTTGTTGTATTTCATTAACAAAAATACCTTTTAAAGAAACTTTGTTTATATCAGAATTTTCAACACCATTTAAAGATAATATTCCATCTATTGGGGCTGATGTTGTTCCATCATATTGACGAGATATTTCAACACCAGTTGTATCAATTTGCAATGTTTTTGGTTCAATTATAAAATTATAATCATTATTTTCAAATTGTATTCCACTATGAGTTGAAGTTGATGCAGATGTTTCATCTAATTTAAGAGAATACAACCCAACATTTTTAATATGAGATTGTTCAACACCATTTAATATAAACTTAAATATAGCATTTTCTATTTTGTATTGATTAATTGGAAGAATATTATCATTAATATCAACAACATCAAAGTTTACCAAATAATCAACAAAATCTATTTCATTGTATTGTTGAGAATTATATGTTAAAGTTATATCATTTTTCTGTTTTATAATTAAAACACCATCATATTTTTTAATCTCAAATCCACCTGTTGTCTTATCTTCAAAAGTTTGAACACTTTCAATTGTTATTTGATAGTTTTGTTTAATTATATCACTATTGGAAACATCAATGGAAATTGGAGTTGTTAATTTATAAAAACCAATATTTTCCCCTTCTTCCCTACTAAATAAAACTTTAATAAATTCTCCACTATTTTCAAATATTTCAAGTTCAACAACTAAATTAGGGTCTTCTGCACCATAATATTTACTAAACATTCCTGCACTTATTAAAGGTAATAAATCATCTGCTGTTATGGTGTAAGGTGAAATTATAACTTTTATTTTTGCATCACTTTCTGCAATTTTATAATTAGGATTATCAACAGTTAAAACAGCGAAATAATTATTTGCATTTTTTATTGTTGTTCCAACAAGAACTCCAACTTGTTCTAAGCCTTGTAAGTTATCAATAGAATAATAACTATAACTTGTATTAGTTGTTGAAAGGTCAGCATCAAAAATTCCCAATATTGTGTAATTTTCAAAAAGTGGATTTTGTTCAGTTGCGTTATAAACTAATTGATAATCATTGTTTAAACTTAAACCGTTATATTCAACTGTTAATTCTTTTTGAAGAATTTTAAATTCAAATGTAATAGAATTAATTGAATTTGAGGAAGTTCCTCCAATAAATTTATAATTTTGAGAAAGTATTTTAACTTTATAAACACCAGCATTTATAATTTGAGATACTAATGTCGTATCTTTATAAAATTCAACCTGATAATCTTCACCTTTTATAATATAAGCAACAGCACTTTCTCCATCAATATCAATGCTATATTCTAAGAAATCAACTTCATTTAATCTTACAATCCAATCATTTGCATCATAAGTTTTATCGGATATTGAAAAACTACTAATATTAATTTCAAGAGGATTTATTGTTAATAATCCTATAATATTAAATGTATAATTAGTCAAAGAACCAGTGCTTGTTTCATCTGGATTTAATGAACACAAAATACCATCAGGAAAATCATCTTGACTACTAAATTCATAACTACCAGCATTAAAATTTTCAGTTGTGTAACTAAAAATCAAACTTAATTTTTCATTGTTAACTCCATCAACAGCATCTGGATAAATATAAAAGAAATTATCTAAGTAGGTAATATTTTGCTGTCCTAAATCAACAACCACTTCAAATGGCGTTATAATATAAGTTAATTCATGTGTATTTCCATAAGTTTCACCATTTACGAATGTATATGAATTATTTTCACTTATAAGTAAAAGTTTATAAGTTCCAGCATTTTTAATTTCATTAACTGGCAAAGCACTTGTTGTTTCAGGGTCTGAATTAGCAGGAATATAAGAAATAGCAAGTTTCAAAAATTCTGCATCAACAGGTATTAAAGTATTGAAATCAACAAGTTGACCGCTTAAATTATCATACCCATAATCTGCGCGCTTAGACGAACCATCAACATCTTCCCAAGTTAATGTTATTTTAAAATTAGTAATTTGACCACTATAAATTTCTTGTGATAAATCTGTAATTGGTAAATTTGTTTTGAGATTTGTATAAGTAACAGTCGTTAAATTTTTAACAATTTCAATTCCACCAGAAATTGTATAATTATAATTAGTTAAAGTTGTATTAGTTTCAAAATTTATTTCCTCTAAAATCTCATCATTTGAAGCATTTTTTATTTTTATATTTCCTTCTACAACAATACTATTGTCTAAACCACCATATTCATACAATCCTTCATCTGCCCCAGATGTTATAAATGATATTTCAATATACTCGTTTGTTACTGGATTAAATGTAACAAAATTTTCTTGATTAGATTTATCTATACTAAATATAACAGGTTGATTTCTAAATGCAGTTTTAACAAATTCATCATTTTCAGTTAAATTAATTGTCAAATTTGCTTTGGAAATATCGAATTCAAATTTTATCCAATTACTATTACCAGAAACAACTGAATTTGAAACATTATCGCCACTAAACTTATAATTATTTGAAATTAATTTAATAATGTAAGTTCCCGCATTTTTAATTAAATTGTCTCCACTTATTAAATGTTCTTCATCATTGGTTTTGTCAACACTATAATATTCCACATAATAATCATCATCAACTGTTCCAGTTCCTGTTGTTAATTCCCAGTCTTGTTCTCCAAATTTAAATTTAAATTGTTTAACCAATGCATCAAGTTCAGCTAAACGATTTTGACCATTATAAACAAGATTTAATTCATCAAGAACAGAAGTATCAACTGTTAATTGTCGAGGATTAACAGTTAATGTACTGCTATCACTAATACTTATTTCATAATTACTAAACAATGCTGTACTAATTGCTCCATCTTCATTATGTTCATAGTTTGAATATATTGATGAAACATTTGGAACAGTTGTATTAGTATAGGTTCCCGCACTTAATGTTGTTGTATTTGCATTTTCAAATATCAAATTAAAGCTTTCAGAAACACTGCCACCTTCATACAAATCAAAAGATTTATTAAAGATTTGAGGAAATCTTAATGCATCACCAAAAGATATTTCTTGATTAATGTTAAATTGAATGCTCGTCTTTTTTATTTCAATGTTTTGACTTAATGAATTACCTGTTAAACTTTCTTCAAACAAAAACATAAAATTAGAACTAATTAAAGTTAACTGATATTGACCTGCATTTTTAATTGTTGAAGAAATTTCATGAGCATCACCATAAGTTATATCAATGCTCAAATCTTCTATTAATAAAATTTCATCTGTTATTTTGTTTTTAAAAGATGATGTTAAATTATCATAAACTAAAACAACAGTTTTATTAGGCTCACCACCAATTAAAGAATAATCTGTTGTTATTTCAATTTCAAATTGATAGTTTTGTCCTATATAATACAAATTATTTAAATCTAGCGGTTTTCCATCAATATTTAAAAAGTTAAAATCAACACTAGAAGTTATATAAACAATATCAATACCACCATTGAAAATGATATTATAATTGTTATAGCCATTAATTATTTCTGTTGTTGCATTAGATTGATACACAATTAAATTTAGAACATTAATATTTGGACTTTCCTCGCCTAAGTTTTGATTTGGAAATACATTATAAGTTCCAACAATAGTATCATTTGTTTCAAAACTAACAGAAATAGTTTCACCACCAACTGTTCCAGCAACATATTTATTTTGTTGTTCTAAATCTGATGCACTGATTTCAAAAGTTGCAACTTTGTTGTTAAACTGTTTTTTAATATTATCAGAATTTTCAATCAAATTTATTTGAAGATCAGTTTTTAAAACTTCAAAAGATAAAGTTATTGTGTTAACTTCTCCGACATTTAAAGCATCATTACCATTAATAAATTTATAATTAATAGAAGACAAATTCGCAGTATATTCACCAGCATTTGTTATTGACGTAACAACATTATTATTAAATTTAAAATTATTTTCAAAATTATTATTTAAATTTAATTCACTATCATTATCATAAAATTTAAATGATAAATTTGTTACAAAATTGGTGTTTTGTCCACTATAAACAGGAGCATTTGATTCAATGTCATATTCTTGATTATTAAAATATAATTTAACATCAATGGCTTTTGGTTGTATGATTAAAGTTCCAACAAAACCTGTTACTTCATAGTTGTTTGCAAAAGTATTATTGTCAAAATTACATTTTTCCAAAGGCATGTTTGCAAAAGAATAATTACCAACATCAAAAGTAGAAGTTTCTGTCCAAATAATGTTTAATGTAAAAATTTCATTAAAATATTCAACTTGTTTATTTGTGGCAAAAACATTAGAATAATCAATTTGTTGATTTCCTAAATCTAAGTCTGTTATATTATATTTTTTAACTTGGAATGTATATGAAGATTTATTGTCATCAACCCCACTACTTCCAAATAACCATTCTCCATTTTCACTATTACTAATAAGAATTAATTTATAATAACCGGCATTTTTAACAACTGCACTACTACCTGATAATAAATTTTCTGCGTTGAAAATTGCTTCATCTTTGTTAAAGTATATTTCTAATGTAAATATATTTTCTAATTCAGGGTCATCAACTATTAATAAATTAGTGTTATTATCATAAGTCAATTCATAAGTTATAGTTGCATACATATCATCTATTAAAACAGTTTTTGTTAATGTTATTGAAAATTCTTTATTTTGGTTGTTATAAGTTAGGTTTTGCAGGTTATTAAATGTTGTTTCAACTTTATTTTCAACAATTTTGATACCACCGCTTATATTTGCAACCAATAAATTTTGTTCATATAAGTTATAATTTGATGTTGTTTCAATACCGTTGTTGTCAAACAATTTAATACCTTGTAAACCGTTTTGTAAAACTAATTTTGAATCTGTATATAAATAATCTCCTAATTCACTACCTGTTGTTGTAAACATTGCAGTTAAATATTCATTTTCAACAACACCTGAAGTGTAATCCATATAATTGGTTTTGTTAATTTCAAAATTTATAACTTGTGCAACATAAGGCTTTTCAATAAGAATTTTTTCTTCTTGTGGAAGACTATTATCATCAAAAAGAAGAATAGATAATTCTGCTTTTAAAATTTGAAATTCTAGTGAAATAGTATTTATTTGCTCAATAGAATCAAACTCACCATTAACAAAACTATAATTTGCAGAAGATATAACAACTTTGTATTGTCCAGCATTTTTGATTAAATTAATATCATTAATTGAAGTATCAACATCATCTAAAATTGCGAAGTAAGAAATATTATAATCAACACCTTCAGTTAATTTTAAAATTGTTGATTGATATTCAAAAGACAATAATAATGCTTTATTTTTTATTTCATTTAATCTATCTTTTCCATTATAAACTAAATCTTCAAATGAACTTTCAACATTAACTTGACGAGCATTAACAATTAATGTTCCATCAATTGTTATATTATAATTGTAAAATTCTGCGGTGCTAGGAGTTCCATCTGGATTGTGTTGAACATTTTCCATTGTTACATAATCAGCAATATCATATTTCCCAACATTCAAATTCTTGGTTTCAGAATTGACAAATATTAAGTTAAAAATCTCACCTGTTCCTGTAACAGTTGTATCGAAAATTTGCTTATGAGATAATTCATCTTTATAAATAATACTAATGATACCTGGTGATGAAGGTTCACCAAGTGTTAGAGTTATATTTTTAGGGTTAACAGTAAAGATTTCGCTTGTTAAAATATTATTGTTAGCAGGATTAAATTCGTCATTTACCAAAGAGCCAAGAGTGTAAGAATAATTACTACTGTTAAGAATAAATGTATACTCACCAGCATTTTTAATGACTGTATTCTCAACACTACCAATAGCCTCACTTGAATAATTAATTATAAGTTGTAAATCTTCTGTTGGAATTCGAGTTATTCCATCTAGCAATTTATTACCACTATAACTATATGATAAAGTTTTTGTTGTTATATCACCGCCAATAAATCGAGCGTCAGTTGTTAAGATA
Organism: uncultured Clostridia bacterium; assembly: GCA_944376905.1. Taxonomy (GTDB): domain Bacteria; phylum Bacillota; class Clostridia; order Christensenellales; family UBA1242; genus UBA5489. The sequence goes on along the minus strand of CALWEA010000005.1, from coordinate 45,138 downwards.
ACATCTATTTGAATATTGCTACCAGTATAAGTATCACCTTTTACATCAAATTCAACAACTGTTGAAACATAAACAATCTCAATTCCGCCTTCAAAAGTTATATTATAGTTATTTTCACCATTTTGAATAACAGACAATCCATTTGCTTCCCTAACTTCAATTTTTGCGTAGGTTATACCATTAGAAGTATCATCAGCAAAAACATATCGTCCAACATCCGCCCCTAATGTTGTAAATGTTGCAACAATCATTTCCCCATTAACTGTTCCTAAAACAAAAAGTTGATTTGTTGAATTTAATTCAAAATTTTGAGGTTGATTATTAAATTGTTTTTTAATTAAATCTCCATCTTCCATTAAAGATATTAATAAATTTTGTTTGGTTATTTCAAAATTAAATTCGATAATATTATACTCTTCATTAGATGTTCCACCAGTAAATGAATAATTTTTACTAGATAAAATTAAAGTATAATTTCCAACATTTTTAATTTCTGTTGTTTGAGAACCTTCAAAAAGGTAAGTTCTCCAAAATTGTTCATTTTCAACTAAATTTAAAGTTCCATTATTAAATTTTGGATATATACTATTTAATTCACTAAGTCTATTGGTTCCATTATAAACTAAATTTAGAAATTCAAAAGACGCAGTTATTTCCAATGGAATTACGTTTAAAGTTCCAATTATAGTTGGTTGATAATTATCAAAATTAGCCGTACTTTCAGGATTTTGTGTATAATCATAATTTACCTTATATGTCCAAGTGAAAATTTGAGAATTTGATAAATCATAAACACCAGCGTCAAGAAGATTAGTTGTAGGATAAAATTTTATATTAAATATTTCATTATTTTGCCCTGTAAACGATTTTATAACTTCAAGATTTTCACCATAATTTATACTAACTTCTTCTAAATCAAAAATAATTGGTGCTTTGTTAATCTCTTTTGTTAGTGTTATAATATTATTTTGAGTTTCACTAAAAATGTAAAGACTAGGGTTAGCAGTTATAACAAATTCATAAACGCCAGCATTTTTAACACTATTAACAACTATTTGATTATTTTTAATTTCAACATTCAAATCATCGAAATCAATATTTTCATTGGTTTTACTGTCTTTGAAATATCCACCATCAATATCATAAACATAAGTTAATTCTCTTATTATTTCCGTATTGTTAATAATATCGTTAGTTGTTAAAATAAGTCCAAATTCTCTATCTAATCCGTTATATGTTAAATCATCTAATCCAGTTATTTCAACACTTGTTAAAACATAAACAATTTCAATTCCACCTTTAATAATAATATTATAGTTGTTTATACAATTAACAAGTTCTTCGCCAGTATTAGCATTGTGAACAGTTAAATTGTTTAATAATTGAGTTTTGTTTGTCATACTTTGTTCTGTTGAATATGGATATTTTGTTATAATTGAATTTGATGTTATAAATTCACCATTCAATACATGACCATCAATCAAACCTTGAACAAGATTTAAACCATCTTCACGAGCATCATATAAAGAAAAAGTTGCAGGTGATTGCGTGTAAGGTTTTTGAATAAAAGTATTTATACTTTCACTAACAAAATCTTTATAAAGTAAAACAGTTACATCTTTAGGATTAATTACACCACTACAAACAAAGCCACTATCTAAAACATAATTTGAAGCAAGGTAGTAACTATAATCTTGTAGTCCAACATTAGTTATTTGAATTGGCATTGGATTACTATTTTTCAACTTAACATTAGCATCAATGAAATTTCCTGTAAGTTTCAAAATTTCAATAACAGGATTTTCGTCATCACTTCTAACAGTTATTTGAATATTTGCATCTGTTGGTAAAGTTGTTGTTCCGTCATAAGTTTTAACGGCAGTAACAACAGAATTCAAACTTGTTATAACAAAAGGAGTAATATTCAAAGTTGCAGTTACACTATCTCCATTTATACTCCATTTAGTTGGGTCCTTGCTATAAATTTTAACAGTTATTTGATAAGTGCCAACATTTTGTGCAACACTTTCTAAACCATTATCAATAATAATTTCACCAATTTCAAGCCCTTCAAAAGCGTTTCCATTTTCATCTTGAAGTTGAAGATTCATATTAACAAAATCTTCCGCAAGATTACGAGCCTCATAAGTCATTGAGTCGTCTTCAAAAATAATATTTGAAACATCATACGCTTTTGCAACAATATAAAATGTTACTTTGTCAACACTTGTCAAACTTAGAGCATAATTTTCTGTTGGGTAAACAGCATTTATAACATAAGTTCCTAAATATATAACATATTCAGTTGGTTTATTGTTTAATAAAAAACTTTTAGTAACAGTTGGAACTATTACAGTTCCTGAAACGTTTTTAACATTAATACTAAACAATGATGCTATATCAATGTTAGGATATTCAATTTGTTGACCATCAGTTAATAATAAATTATCATACAAAAATTCAAATTCTAACTCTGCTTTTTGAATAACCAAAGTTGCAGACAAAGATATTTCATCAGGAAGTTTGTGATTAGAATCTGTAACAACACTTGCACTAATTGTGTATGTTCCAGCATTTGTAAATAATACTGTTTGATATCCAGCACTTGTATAATTTATAGAGACAACACCTTCAGGAAGTATACCATCTCGACAATCAACCCAATTTTTGCCAATTAATGTTTGAACATAAATAGTATGTTGTTGTCCATCATAAATTAAAGGCTCAGGACTAACCATACGAATAGAAACATCAGCAGGGCTAATCGTTGCTCTAACATTAGATTTTAAGGTTAAAATGTAATTGTTTGAAGAAACAAGCAATCCCTCACTCGTTCTAACAACAAAATCATTATTTAAAATCTCCAAATATTTATTGACATCACCAACTTTATAAGTACCAACATCGGCAGAAGAAGATATTATTGTGAATGTTAAATTATGAATAATGCTTGTTGGATTACTACTCCAAGATATAGTATTTGTCAATTCTTTATTAATTTTGCTTCCATCATAAACCTTATTTAATTCACTTGAATTTATACTAATTTCATAATTATAAGGCTCAATAATACCAGTTATTGAATTAAAGTTAGATATAGTGTAGTTTGATGTTAAAGTACTAACATTATTAGGTTGAATATCATTGAAAGTAATTGCTATTGGTGAAGGAATATTGTCAATCAAATTAACATCAGGCGAAGCAAAATATCCCAATAGTTTTAAACTATCAGTTCCTAAACCATTAATTGTGTAAGAAGAATTTGGCAATGCAGTTGTTGCATCATAAGTTTTAACAATATTAAAATCTGCTGTTAATGTATAAGGAGTTATAGTTATTTGTACAGAAGTATTTGGATAACCAACATCAACGATTTGACTTGCAACACTTTCATTATCATTAACAAATCTATAAGATAATGAGTAAGAATATTCCCCACTATCAATAACATTTTTTATAGTTGTTAAACTTGTTTCCTCAGAAACTAATTCCCAATCTATTCCAAATTTAAACCATTGAGCACTATAATTAATTGCAATTGGATTATAAAGTTCATCTTTAACAGCAAACTCTAAAATATAATTTTGAGCATCATATATTTTTTCAAAAGTATCTTCTGTATTGTCAAAATCTTTAATAACAGTATTATCATCTTTGACAATTATAGACACATCAGTATTTTCATTAAGAATAATTAAATTCCATTTTGCATAAATAGTCGTTGATCCAGTTTTAGCCCAAGAAGAATTAATAGCAGACAATAGTTGTTCATCATAAAACCAACCAGCAAATTGAAAACCATTACGAACAGCAGGAGTTGGAGCAACAAATGATGAACCGTTAATTTGAATACCTTTTTCAACAAAAGTTTGTGCATACCCTTGTTCAATTTCACCATCTAGCAGATTGTATTCATAAACAACCAAGGATTGAACAGTGAAAAATATCTTAACTTCTGCCAAACTGTATCCTTGACTGTTATTACTTAACATTTCTTCTGTTAATGGAATTCTTATTGGCGAATTAGGAGAAGTTGGTAAGTTTGGTTGAGAAAATTCAACATCAATACCATTAATTTCAACTTTATATATTTCAAAATAAAGAGGCAAAAAAGTATAATTTATATCAATATAATTAGGAAGATTTTCACGAGCAAGATAGTTGCTTTGAACACCACCATTATACGAGGTTATAGACTTAAATCCGTTTTCTCCGTTAACAAGATATGTCATTTCAAAAGACGCACCATCTAATGTTTCAGAACTAAATATGTCTTCAAATGTTGAAGGATTTATTGTTCTTTCGTATGTACCAACACTTAAATAAACGTAATTTAAACGATTTTCAACAGTTATTTGTCCTTCATATTGAATTTGATAATTTGAAATTATATCAAAACCATCTTGCGAACTTTCTCCATTTGCAACAACTTGAATAACTATTGAAGACTGAATTAATTGTTTGTTAACGGTTTCACTATAAATAATTTGATTATTCTCTCCAGTTGGTTCCGCAAAAATCAAAACACCACTTTTTATACTTTGTCCAGCAACAAGCCCATTAGCAGTAAAACCACCACTTTCATAATCAAGAGACAATGTTCCAACAACCGATTTAGTTCCTATATTAAAAGTTAAGGTTTTAACTGAAATTTCAACATTTACTTCTGTTGTTGGTTCGCTAGCAATATTTTCATCTTCTATGCTAACAACACAAGTGTAAATTCCACTTTGATTAACAGACCTTAATTTTAAAATGCTACTATTTGCATTTGTAGTTTCTTCAAAAATAGTAACACCCTCTTGATTTTCCCAAGTATAAGTGTAGAACTTGTCAACAATAAAATTATTAACAGTTATTCTTGCAATATTATGCTCTATTCCATCGTAAACGAAAGAAGTATCAATATCATTTTTAGTAATAATAGGAGCAACAATTTCCCAGATAGCATACAATGTCAAAGAATTAGTTTGATTGTAAGGAATTTTGGTTTCAATTTCAAGACCATTTTCATTATAAATTATATAATCATCACCATTTCCATCAGGTTGAGTATTCCAACTTAAAAGTTTATAACCAATTCTATTTATTGAAGGTAAATCTGTAATAAGATTAGTTTTATCAACATCAAAATAGTAACTATAATTATCACTATTATAATTTACAGCACCAAATGCTTGACCGTTACTAACATAACAATTAGAAAAACTACCACCATTTGAATCATATGTTAACTGATACAAAATAGGCTTAGCAACTGCATTAACAGTTACATCAAAATTAGGAACAACAAAACTAACAACATCACCTGTTGAAACAAAAGGAACATTAATTGTTTCATCATTAGATTTATTGATTTGAATATTTAAATTTTCATAACCTTCTAAAAGTTTAACATCAAGAGTAATAGTTTGTCCAAAATAATAGTTTGAAGATTCAAGTGGAGAAGTTATTTTTAAAGAAGTTCCCTCCCCTTCATTTAAAGTTATAGTTTGAACTTGTCTTTTAAAAACTGCATAATAAATTAAACCATTTACTCCCATTTCTTGTGTTTCACAAATAAATTGTAAAGACGCATCTGTTTCCGAACTAGGAGCAATAAACAAAGTTGTTGGATTAATGTTTGATGTTGAATTGGTTGTATAAATTCCTTGTAGAACAAAACCAGGATTAGGATTAACAACAATTTGAGTTTTATAGCCAAATTTCAAAGAGTCTGCAACGCTAATTGTTCCCCCTTCATCACCAATAATAAGCGTTGAATTATCATTAACGTTAGTATACATTTCACCAGAATCTATATCGTAAATTTGTCTAGTAAATTTTGCATAAACAACTATATTTTGTGCCTGCATGGTTGTAAAAGTTATTTTATCACCAAATTGATTACCCGTAGATGCGCCTTGATTAAATGAAACATAAAAACCTTCAAAAATAAAGCCATCTGGAACAGTAACTAAACTTTCCAAATCTGTTCCAAATTCAATTTCACCTTCTTGAACATTGCTTGCATTAGCATCTAGTTCATAATGATTAATTTGTGAATTAGACTCGTATACTTCATGAACAGTTAATGTAAAAGGTCTTGCAGTTGTTGTTGCAGTTAAAACAGTATTTCCAGCACCAATTTGAACACTTTGTTCTTGATTAGTATTTGTATTTAAACCAGTAAGTGGCGTACTACCCTCAGCCAAACTCCAAGCATTCCAAGTGTAGCCAACATCATCAATTAAGGCGGAAATTTTAATTGTCTCACCAAAATAAAATGTTGCTGTTTGTCCAATACTACTAATTTGAGAAGTAGAAGAATCGCTTATAACAGAAACACTAAGAACACCATCATCCGCATTAATAGTTAAATCATAATTTTTAACAAATTGAGCGTAAAAAGATAAAGAATTACCAGAAGGAAGATTTTGTAAGGTTTCAGTTGTGTAGTTAAGTTCAGTTGTCAATAATTCACCAAAAGTATTGTTTGCGGAATTAAAAGACGCAAACCAACCCAAGAAAGTATAACCATCAGCAACATTTGCTATTAAAGTTCTCGTTTGATCAAAATCAACAATTTCAGAAACAAGTTCACTCGCCTCCCCATTGTTTATTTGTACACTACCACCTATAACATCATTTGCATATATACCGTTAGTTGTACTATAAGCATACACGTATAAATTGTATTGTCTAATTGTTGCATCAACTTTTAAAGTAACATCATTTTTAATAGTAAAGGAAGCATTTTGGATTAATTTGTTTGCTTCAAAATCAGCAGGTTCTGTTCCAGAAACAACACTCCATGTCGCCCCTCTTTCAGTGTTCCACTCATAAGCAGATTCAATACCAACATTAAAAGGAACAACCTGTCCCCAATATGCTTGACCGTTGGTTAAAGCGGAAGAATCAACACTAACTATTCCAACACCATTTTGAACAGAAACATTAAAATATTCAAGAAAAACAGCATAATAAGTTAAGCCCTGAATCCCCATACTTTCAGTTTGAACTGATGTTACATCTCCACCACTATTAGCATAATTATTAGAATATGACTGGTCACTAACATTTTTAAACCAACCCGCAAAATAATAACCCTGTGCTGGATACGCAGAAATAGTCATTTGGTCTTGATAATAAACTTTACTTGTAGCAGATGCACTCGAACTACTACCATTACCTATTTGAACAGTTCCACCAGTTGTTTGGTCGCCATTCAAATGTAAACTATTACCCAAATTAAAAACAGCAATAACATTTAAATCATATTGATTTTTTTGAGAGTAAGCAGTAACTATAACATCACCCTTAAGCGTCATAACAGAACTTTGAATTGGTGTGGTTGTATTGAAGCCAGGCAAAGCCGAAGCATTCTCTATATCCCAATAACCAAAGGAGTATCCTTCGGCAAGAATTGCCTTAACAGTATTAGACGGAATATTTGCTCCATAATCATATTTTGTTACAGAATCTGGAGTCACAGAAGCAATACCATCATCACCTGGTATAACAGTTAAAGTGTATTGTCTTACAAATAAAGCATAATAAGTAGCATTAGCAGAAACATTTATAGTGTAAGGTGTCTTTGTACTAGCAGGATCCTCTGTAAAAGCAGATGAAGTATACCACCCTCTAAAAACATAATTAGTAACAGGACTAGCAACCAAACTAACCTTCCCACTTGGAACAGTAATACTTGATGAAGCACCGGCAGATGAACTACCAACTTTAACCGTCCCTCCCGACGCACCACTTGTTGGAGTCGTATGCGACGCATCTTTATAATAAGCATAAGCATTTATCGTTAATTTACTTTTAGTGTAAGCACTTAAAGTTATAGATAAAGTATTTGGCATTTCAAATGTATAACTTGTTGAAGAAGAATTCGCCAAAACATTTGTATTACTAGATTGCCATCTATCAAAAGTATAATTCGTTGTGTCGTATGAAATAGAGACTGTAACACTAGTTCCACTCGTAATGTATTGAGAAGAATTTGATGACTTAATCCCATTTATCGACAAAGAATAAATACCATTTGTCTTCATCTCGGTTGTTAACTTAGGCTTTATTTTAAAAGCAGCAATTATTTCAATCGTTCCCGAGCCCGAAGGAACAGTATAAGTCCATGTTGAACTCGAACTATATAAATCTCCTAATTTTAAACCACTTTTCCATTGATAATAACCCAAAAATGTATAGTTTGAAGTTGGAGTGCTTTTAAAAGTTACACTTTCCCCAATTTGAAAAGTACCAGTAACAGTATCTTGATCACTGCCATTATTCATAGAAACATAACCACCAGTTCCACTTGAACCATTATAACTATAACTATCCCAGTCATTTGTAAAACAAGCATAAACTGAAATACTTCGAGTAGGTTCTTTTTCAAATAACGCATAATAAAAACATCTTGTATACCCCTCATCATTACCATTGTACCAAGTGTTCCAACTAGTAGCAGTACTATTGGGACTTAATGTAAATAATTTTTCTAAACCCGCATCAAAATATTCATAGTGATTTTTCCACCATCCCACAAAACGCCATCCACTCTTAACATTTGCTGTTAAAGTCCAATTATCACCCCTAGAAACTGAATTAATTTGTGTTTCAGTATAAACTGTTTTGTTATAAAAACTTCTTGTTCCTATTTGGTTATAATTTGTGTCATAGTAATATGTTATACCACTTATATTACCACCCTCTCCATTTCCTCTAACATAATACCAACTACCATTATTATCTTCCCTTGTACAAGCATAAACTGTATAAGTATTTGGTGCAGAATCAAATGGAACAGCGTGTACTGCATATATTTCTGACAAATTAGTTAAATCAGAAGTAAATTTATATTGAGAATTGTTGTTGTCTACCATAATTTTATCAAGCATTTCTGAATAAGGATAAACCGGCTCTATATCTATTGGATTATTTAGATTTTCCTCTGATTTTAACTGTGCATAAGCATAATAGTCATTTAATAAATTTTCATCAAAAGAAGAATAAAAACCTTTAAATGAATAATTTTCTTGAGCACAGGAATAAACTTCCACTGTTTGACCTGCAACCGCCGAATATGTTGTTGAACCTGAAGTTGAAGATGTTTGAAAATAAGAAATAGATGGGTCTTCACGTATAATAAACCTATCTTCTTCATTTTCTGCTAATGGATTAAGTAAAACCGAATAAACAACAACTTCACCATAATTTAGATTTGTGTTGCTTTCGCTTTCACCAATATTATTGGTTGATTGTATTGTATCATTTTCAGCATTATTATTTAAGTTATATTCATTCTCATCTTCACTAATAACATTTTCACTTTCTTGCAAAACATCAGTTTGCATTTTACCAGCAAAATTTAATTCAATATTTTTATTTGATAAAAATAAACCTGTAATTCCTAAGGACATTACAATTAAAGTTATTATTGAAAATAAAAATATTTTTCCAATTTTAGATTTCTTTTGTTCAAACATTACATCCTCCAAAACCTAACAACATTTTTTATTATTTTTTGCAAAAAAAAATATACGCGATTTAGTATTATTCTTGTTATATTATAGTATAATATTCATAATATCGCAACTTTTTTTAACCTTTTTTTGTATATTTGTCTTAAAACAAAATATATTTAATTTTTTTGTAGAAAAATAAAAAATTATATACCATTTTTATAAAAAACTTTAAAATGTACTTGATAATTTAATTAAATTATGATAAAATAAAAAAGTACGCTCCCATGGTCAAGCGGTTAAGACGTCGCCCTCTCACGGCGGAATCAGGGGTTCGATTCCCCTTGGGAGTACCAACCGAGCATAAAGCGAACTATTATTTCAAAGGTGGCTTTGCAATAACAATTTGGCTTTAAGAAAAACAGCATCTATCAAGGTGCTGTTTTTTGTTGTTTATAGACTTCTTTTAATAAATCATAATCGAGAGAAATAATTTTCTCTCTATCAAACTTTAAAGCATTCTTAGCCTTTTCAGCCTCTTCTACAATCTGGCTTGGTGCATTTGTAGTTATTTCATTTGAACTTTCACTATATGCTAAATATGCACCTATCAAATAAGGTTTATAAACCATATTATTTTTTATTCTATTTATCTTATACTGGATGTAAATATTGCTTTTACCTAATAACTTTGTGCTATGATATTCAGCAATAAGTTCATCAATAAAAAATCTCGTATAATCTTCTTTAACTGGAAAATATTTTTGCATCTCGTTATAAAAAATCAGATGTGCTACTTCGTGATAAAGATTATTTCTTATGCCTATTGTTGCTATATAATTTTCATTGTCAATATAAGAGAATTTACCTTTGGTTGTTTTATCACTTCCAATTTTTTCTGCAAACTTTGGTGCATCAATATTATTTACCTCTTCTATGTTAACCAAAGCGTAAAAATGGAATTCTGGTAAATAGCCAAAATATGTTACAATTTTTTCTTTTTCTTCTTCTGTAAGGTCTGTTTCTTTTATCATACTACTATTATACAAACAAAAACGAATATAATCAAATATAAGCATTTACTTCTTATATAAATTCATTATTGCTTCTTTTTGGTAAGGAGATAAAGTTTTTAAGAACTCTAATGTTTGTTTATCTTGTTTATATTGATTTATGTCATAAGAGAAAAATTCTTCTGGCGTAGATCCACACACTTCTATTATATCAAGTAAAACTGATAAAGATGGTTCAAAAGTTGTTTTACTGCTTTCCAGCAAATGTATATAACTTGCATTTTTGCCTATTGCTAAACTCAATGCCCTTGCTGAGAGATTTGCTCTGGTTCTTATTATGCCTATTCTAGCAACAATTTCTTTTATGTCCATAACCGCCTCCATTTTTATAAATATATTTTAATGGTTATAGGACTTTTTATGATTTAACTATACATAACAAAATGAATTATTATTCAATAATATATTTAATATTACTAGATATTTTTATAAAAATATGTTATAGTATATAAATATCGAGGTAATTGTGAAACAAGATGCTGAATTTGGTTTTAGATTTTTTGGATTATGCATACTGCCAATAGTAATTGCAATGCTTTTTGCAGGCTACATATCTCAAATAAAGTCTATTATAATAATGGGATTTGTAATGCTTGCATTTTGCTTGGGCTCCATACTGATTTCGATACTTATAAAAATAAATAAAACCAAAAAAGAAAGAGAACTGCAAGAAGCCATAATTAAATCAAATATATCACAAATTGATAATCTAACACCATATATGTTTGAAGAATGGGTCGCAAGACTTTTAAGAAATATGGGTTTCAAAGCCACAACAACAAGAAAGTCGGGAGATTATGGCATAGATGTTATTGCTGAAAAAAATCAAACTCAAACAAAAATAGGAATACAAGTCAAGAAATACAATAAGTCAGTCGGCATAAAGGCGGTGCAAGAGGTTATTTCTGGAATGAGTTATTATGATTGTAATGAAGGCTGGGTTGTTACATCGGCGAATGACTTTACCCCAGCAGCAAAAAACCTTGCAAATAAAAGAAATATAAAACTTATAACTAGAAATGATTTGGCTATGATATTAAATAAACTATCTAATCAAGTTTAAAAGGATTATATATGAAAAACAAATTAAGAATTATTATTTTATTAATGATCATACTACTGCCTATGACGTTTTTGTGTGCTTGTTCAAACGATAATAATGACACAGTTGATGAATTTAAAATTGAAATTGTTGGCATAACACCACCACATAGTAGCGAAATCGATTTTAAAACCACTCATAGCATATTATTTAGGTTTTTATATACTGAAGAAATGTTTAACTATGAAATAAGGAATTCTTCTGCTGGCTTATTATTTTATCTTTCTATAAATGGTGGCGAAGAGAAACCCCTACAAAATGGAAATGTAAATCTAATGTATGGTATACCTTACGGTAATGGAAGCCGAATTTTGGCTTTCAAGCCAAATGAGTATGTTTATTTTTATATGGCTCTTGAACCAAACCATTATGAAATAAACTTTAAATTATATTATGCTGACTATTCGCCTTATAAATTGTTAGAAACCTGCAAGGTTGTCTTTGATATAGAATAACTTGATGGGCGACCCATTATTTCAAAAACAACTTTCACTTTTATCACATCCAAAAGCATTATATATTTTATATATAAAAATCGAGCAAAACCTTTAATGAGTAATGCTCGTTTATTTTTGCCGACAAACCCCATACACCCCTAAAGATTATAAGAGTATTTAGAGAGTAAATTTTCAAACGACCTATATTTTTAAACTCAACTGCTTTGATTTGGAGTTTAGAGAGTTTTCTCCCTATAGGTGCTAAAAGTTGCTGGAGTTTCAAACTATTGCACATTGTTCAATGCGTAGATTATGTTATGGCTCTTCGTTTTACTTAACTACTTCCGCCACCGATAGCGTGTGAATTGTTTCGGTCTTTTAAAAGAAATTTCGTTCTCAACTGCTTCGACTTATCGTTCTATTGAGTTCGCCCTCAGCCAACTAGTGCTATGATGCACGGACTATCTATACCCCGTCCATAATTGACTGCTCCCGACTTTCGTCTATAGACTTCCAACCCAGATTGTTATTTATACACCTCGCTGTGTGGTGCTCTTAGTGGTGCGTTTTGTGGGCACACCACCGTCAATTCACAACGGTTACTAACCGCCTTAGACGACATCGTCATTCAGCCGAACCGCTACCTGCACTTTAAATCTAAATTATTGCAATTTATTTGTCCCTTTCTTCCTTTAACTTTTCTTCTATGACTTCTAGTTCTTTTCTAGCATCTTCATCGGTATCTTGTATTGATCTTAGATAATCAATGTAGAGTGCTTTATTTTGCTCGATAAATGGGGTTATAAGGTCTTTTATAAGGCAAGCAAAGGAATTTACTTGTTTATGGCTTATTTTCACTCGATTGTGTGTAAACAACCATATCAGCCTGCTTTGACCAGAACTTTTTATTGTATTCTTTTATCTTGTCTTTGTTGTTCTTTCGCCAGTTCTTGTAATAATCTCGGCGAGCCTGAATAAGTTGTTCGTTTTTAGTAGCCATAAAATTTACCCCTTTTATCTTTTCTTTTTGCTTGACAAAATTGTTACATTGAATAATAATAGTAACAGATTTTGCTTATATAAATATTATATAGGTAAAATAAAATTTGGTATAAAAAACAAAAGAAAAGTAACAAAAAAGATACAAGGGGTTTGAATTATGAAAGAATGTAACACTATTGGAGAGAGAATTAGAGCATTAAGAGAAGAGAAAGGACTTACTCAACAGCAACTTGCAAAAGCACTCTACACTTCAAGAGTAAATGTCAATTATTGGGAGAATGACGAGAGAAATATAAAATCAGACATTATAATTGCTTTGGCTGAGTTTTTTGATGTATCGTGTGATTATCTTCTTACTGGCATCAGTTCAAAAAATATAGGCATATATAGAGAATTTGGCTTAGATGATGATGCTGTCAACAATATTAAGACTGTAGAAAAACATTTTAAAGGTTTAACCAATAAATTTATAAAAAACAATAACTTTATTTTCTTAATGAATAGCATAAGAGAACATATAAAATATCAGTGTAAAAATCACGATATTAAAGAAAAAAAGGAAATTCAAAATGCTCTTATATTGGAAGCGGGCTACAAACAACTTTGTCATAATGAACTTGATGATATTTTAGGAACTATGGTTTGGGAGGCTAAAAAATGAATGTTGTTATTTATGCTAGGTTTTCATCTCATCATCAAACAGAACAAAGCATTGAGGGACAATTAAAAGAATGTTATGACTATGCTCGAAGAAATAACTACACTGTCGTTGGCGAATACATTGATAGAGCCATTTCTGGAACTACTGACAATCGACCAGAATTTAAAAGAATGATTGTTGACAGCAAAAGTCATTTGTTTCAAGGAGTATTAGTTTACCAACTTGATAGATTTGCTCGTAACCGTTATGACAGTGCTACATACAAAGCCAAATTGAAGAAAAACGGAGTTAAAGTAATTTCGGCTCGAGAAAATATAAGCGATGATGCGAGTGGCGTTTTAATGGAAGCAGTGCTTGAGGGAATGGCTGAATATTATAGCAAAGAACTAGGACAAAAAGTAATGCGAGGTATGAAAGTGTCTGCATCCAAATGCTTGAGCACTGGCAGTTATATTCCACTAGGTTATAAGATCGTTGACCGCAAATATGTGATAGATGAACACGGAGCGGAAGCGGTCAAATACATATTTGAAAAATATGCTACTGGAACACCTATTGTTGAAATCAATCAATATCTAAATGATAACCACTACAAAACATCTCGTGGCGGAGATTTTAATAAAAACTCTTTAAGAAGAATACTGAGCAATAAAAAATATATAGGCATCTATAAATATAGCGATGTAATCGTGAAAGATGGCATTCCTAGAATAATCTCCGATGAATTGTTTAATGAGGTTCAAAAACGCCTTGTAATCAATAAAAAAGCCCCAGCAAGAACGAGGGCTAAGGAAGATTATATATTAACAACAAAATTGTTTTGTGGGCATTGTAGAAGCCTTATGACTGGTACGAGTGGCACTTCGCATACTGGAGAAAAACATAGTTACTATATATGCAATAAAACAAAGGTTAAACAATGTGGTAAGAAGAGAGTAAAAAAGAATTACATTGAAGATTTAGTTATACAACATTGTCGCTCATTTCTTACTGATGACAACATAGAAATAATTGCCAAAGCGGTGGCGGAGGCTTGCCAGAATGACGCTCAAAACACTATAATTAAGCATCTTGAAAAGATGTTAAAGGAAAACGAAAAGGCTGTAGAAAACCTATTTAAAGCCCTTGAAAGCGGTGCTATTGTAGAACAAATCACAAGTCGTATTCAAGAGAAAAACAAAGAGCATTTAGAGTTAGAAAAGCAAATGGCGGCGGAACGAAAGAAAGGCACTATTTTAACCAAGCCACAAGTTAAGTTCTTTTTGAAACAACTACAAAAAGGTAACGACAAAGACATCAAAGTTCGCAAGGCTATAATCTCAGTATTTGTAAATGCTATCTACCTTTACGATGATAAAGTAACATACATTTTAAATGCTGGTAATGAGCAAGTAACAATAACTGAAGATTTACTAAACGATATAGAAATATCAGCCCAAAGTTCTTTTATTAACTCACTTGGAGTACCAAAATAAATTATATAAAAATAAAAAAATCTATTTTTTCAAATAGATTTTTTATTTTATTTATTTACTTTTTGCCCACCAATTTTTAAAGCAAAATTAAGTAAAAAGTTTTTATTCAAATTATCTTTTAATTATTTCAAATATTTTTATATTTAAAAAATATTAAATTTAAAAAGCATTTTCAATATGTTCAATTTTGTCATCAAC
This sequence comes from uncultured Clostridia bacterium, assembly GCA_944376905.1. Taxonomy (GTDB): domain Bacteria; phylum Bacillota; class Clostridia; order Christensenellales; family UBA1242; genus UBA5489. Next base: position 29,741 of record CALWEA010000005.1, on the reverse strand, counting down.
TATACTTATAACATCAAATCTATAATCTTTATATTTTTTATTATAGTTTTCCAAAAAGCAATTTGCAGTTTTTTTTATACAATCTATTTTATGTTTGTTTATTGCCTCTAAACCAACATTATAAGCATAAGTTGAACGAGTTTTAACTTCAACAAAAACTATCATTTTTTTAAATTTAGCAATAATATCAATTTCACCAAAAGGTGAAAAATAATTAATTTCCAAAATTTTATATTTATTTTTTGTCAAAAATCTATAGGCCAACGCCTCACCAATTTTTCCCAATGTATGACTTTTTAGCATAAAAAATTTCCAATTATTCCAATTATTAAAATTTTAAAATAAATAAGCATATATTAAATTAAACAATTTTTAAACAATTTGTTTTACTAAAATCTAATAAATATAATATCCAAACGCTAGAATTAAATAATTTTAAATAAATGTTAAATGTCCCAAACGTCCTTTTCGAAAATCATCTATAATCATAAAACAAGTTCTGTCAAAGTCTATTTCTCCACCTTTGATTAAAAGATTCTTTTTAATAGCAATTTGCTGAATTTTTTCAAAAGGTAACCCCAATAATTCAACTTGATATCTATTATTTAAAATTGTTCCATATTGTTTTTCAATATCACTAATGAAATCACAAGCAAGTTCATTAATATCAACAACTTCATCTTTAATACTACCAATATATGCCAAAAATTTTGCAAATTGTTGATTTTCCAAATTAGGATACAACGTCCCTGGGGTATCTAAAATTTGAATATTTTTTTCAACATTAACCCACTGTTTCCCTCGAGTTACCCCAGGTTTATCGCCTGTTATTGTTTTTCCTTTTCCACACAAATTATTTATCAAAGTGCTTTTACCACAATTAGGAACCCCAACAACCATACCTCTTATATAAGCATTAATATTTTTAGAAACATTTTTCTCTATTTTCTCTCGACACAAATAATTAATTTTTTCTAAAATTATTTTTTTCGCTCCCGACATAGTACTATTTAATTTAACAATATCAACTTTGTTACTAAAATAATTTAATAGACAATCTTCAATTTTTTCTTTTTCAATTTTAACATTATCTGCTATGTCAATTTTATTTAAAATAAAAAGTATAGGTTTGTTTTTTATTATTTTATTGAATTCAGGGTTCAAACAAGCCAATGGTGCCCTAGCATCTAAAACATAAATAACTATATCTATATTTTTAACTTCTTTTTCCATTACCCTAAGAGCCTTTATCATATGCCCCGGGAACCAATTTATTTTCATAATTTTCCCCTTTTCCTTTTTACAAGAAATTCAAAATATTTGCCTTATAAATTATTTTTTATTTTCATTTAATTTTAAACCTTAATTAAACAAATAATATAAAATTTACACCTTATTTAGATAAATATCTAATAATAAATTAATTATTTTAAATTGTAATTTTTATACAGTATTGTTATAAATTTTTTAATTTAAACAATTATTATTAAATATAAAAATTATATTTTATATCTTAATATTATGCATTGTTTTTAGATTTTTATCTAATTAAATATTTTTTTGTTTTTTATATTTTTTGTATAAATCAGGTCTTAATTTTTTTGTTAATTTCAACGACTTTTTCAACCGCCACTCATTAATATTTTTATGATTTCCAGAAATCAAAACCTCAGGAACTTTTATTCCCTTAAATTCTTGCGGACGCGTATACTGAGGATATTCTAATAAAAAATTAGAAAAACTCTCTTCTTTTAACGATTCTGAAGTTATTACATTTGGAATGTAACGAGCAACAGCATCAACAACCGCCATAGCAGGAATCTCACCACCTGTTAAAACAAAATCACCCAAAGATATTTCTTTATCAACACATAATTGTGAAACGCGTTCATCAATACCTTCATAATGCCCACACACCAAAATCAAGTGACTTTCCTCGCTTAATTCTTTTACTAATGACTGATTTAATGTTTTTCCCCGAGGCGACATCAAAATTGTTAACGATTGTCGAGTTTTTACGCTAGTAATAGCATCGTATAAGGGTTGTGGAGTCATGACCATACCAGCCCCACCACCAAAAGGGGTATCGTCGCATTTTTTATGTTTATTTTTTGAAAAATCCCTTATATTTATAACATTAATCTGTAAATTTTTATTTTCTACGGCTCGTCCAATAATACTTTGTTTTAAAACATCAAACATTTCCGGAAAAAGAGTTAAAATATCTATTTTCATACAAACCTACTAATTATTTTAATTAATTCATATTTAATTTTTTGTTTTTTATTATTTTTCATTCATTTTTACTTTTAGTTATTGTTTAATTTTACACAACTTTTTAAAATAAATTTTCAAATAATTTACACAAATAAAACATCAAGGACGAACCTTGTTACTTTCATATTCTTGTCGAATAACACAACCCGAACCATTTTGTATATCAATTTTGGGAAATATCTTATTTAAAAATGGAACACTAAAACAAGAATCTTTTTCTTTAACTATTAAAATATCTGTCGCCCCATAATTTTCAACATCTAAGATATCTCCTATGTATTGATTTTTTTCATCAAACAATTTTAGATTAATTAAATCATCTATAAAATAAGAATCTTTTTCCAAAACACCAAAATCATTTTTGTCTATATAAAAAATTTTATTTCTAAATCTTTCTGCCATTTCAATATTATTAATATTTTCTAAGCATATATAAACAAATCCCAAGCGATAAATACCTGAGATTACTTTATATTCTTTATTTTCACAATAAATTTTTTTGATGCGTGAAAAAAGGTCAACATTTTCAATTAATGCCGAACATTTTAATTCACCTTTTAATCCTTGTGGTTTTAATACTTTTGCAATAGAAATTTTATTAGAATTGTTGCTTTTTAATACTTCATTATTAATTTTTCTAACGCAATCTTTAAAATCATTCATAGACTTTTTATAAAAAAAGGCAAATATTAGTTAATTTTTATAACTATTTTTTTATTAGATTTGCAACTATTGGTCTTACCTGTAATAGATTTCATAATAATTCGCAAACTATTAATTATTTTGCCTTCTTTTCCAATAACTCTCCCTTTATCATCATCGTTAACAAAAACATTTAAAAGAATTTCAGTTTCGTTTTCAGTTTTTTCAACTTTTACATCTTCGCTATTCTTAACTAAATTTTTAACAATATACTCCAATATTTTTTCCATTACAATTCCCTAATTAAATAACATTAAATATGTTTTTACTCTTCAATTTTAAATTTTTTGCCAGTTGTTTTTGTTATTAAACCCGCTTGTGCAAGTAAATCACGAGCAGTATCAGTTGGTGTTGCACCATTTCTTATCCATTTTTTAACTTTATCCGCATCTAATTTAATTTCTGCTGGATTCTTTAAAGGGTCATAAGTCCCTAAAAGTTCAATAAATTTACCATCTCTTGGTGAAGCAGAATCTGCAACAACCACTCTATAAAATGGAGATTTCTTATCTCCTTTTCTTGTTAAACGAATTTTAACTGCCATTATTATTTTCCTCCTAAATTATTTAATATATATTTCATTTAATCACATCATTCAAATTTGAAAAACATGATTAACTGCAAATACCTAACTAAAATTTAAATATTATGTTCAAAGATTTAAAAATTTAATCAAAATAAGCCTTTAAAACCTTTTTTATTCTTCATCTGTTTCATCATTTCTTTACTTTGTTCAAATTGTTTCAATAAAGCATTAACATCTTGTATTGTCGTTCCACTACCAAGTGCAATACGCTTTCTTTGTCCCCCTTTTATAAGTTCTGGGTGTCTTCTTTCCTTAACCGTCATACTTTGAATTATTGCTTTATTCTTTTTTATTTGGCTTTCATCAATATCATAACCTTTTAATTTTGAACTAACATTTGCCGGTAACATTGCTAAAATATCTTTTATTGTTCCCATTTTTTTAACATTGTCTATCTGCGCCAAATAATCTTCAAATGTAAAAGAATTTTCACGCAATGCTTTTTCTAATTTTTTTGCCTCTTCTTCACTAACTGCATTTTGCGCTTTTTCAATTAAGGTTAAAACATCTCCCATACCCAAAATTCTAGAAGCAATTCTATCAGGATAAAAAGGTTCAATATCTCCAATTTTTTCACCAACACTAGAAAATTTAATTGGCTTTCCTGTTATGGATTTTATTGATAATGCCGCACCACCACGCGTATCACCATCTAATTTAGATAAAACAACACCTGTTATATCCAATTTTTCATTAAATGTTTGCGCAACAGTAACAGCATCTTGACCAGTCATAGCATCAACAACTAACAAAATTTCAACCGGATTTGTTTCTTTTTTTATTTTTTGCAACTCTTCCATCAATTCTTCATTGATATGCAAACGACCTGCTGTATCCAAAATGATAGTATCTAAATTTTGACTCAAAGCAAAATCAACTGCTTGCTTTGCTGTTTTAACAGGATTTTGTAGTCCCTTTTCAAAAACCATTACATTTGCTTGTTTTCCAACAACTTGAAGTTGATTAATTGCTGCTGGACGATAAATATCACAAGCAACCAACAAAGGTTTCTTTCCTGTTTTTTTAAGATAAGCGCCTAATTTTCCACACATTGTCGTTTTACCAGCGCCCTGTAATCCACACATCATTATGACTGTTGGAGGTTTTGGACTTACAAGAAGTTTAGAATTTCCACTACCCATAAGTTCAACCATTTCATCTTTAACAATTTTTATAACTTGTTGGGCAGGTGTTAAACTGTTTAAAACTTCTTCACCAAGAGCCTTTTCTGAAACTTTGTTAACAAAATCTTTTGCAACCAAATAGTTTACATCCGCTTCCAAAAGAGCAACTCTAACTTGACGCATTGCATCTTTTATTTCAAGAGAAGTTAACTTTCCTCGTTTTGTCAATTTGCTAAAAATATGCCCCAATCTTTCACTTAAACCAGAAAATAAAGCCATTTAAACCTCCTCTTTCATTTTATTGATTGTTTTTTGCAGTTTTGAAATATTATTAAGCAAATCATTTTTTAAAAGCAAATTATCTTCTTTTTCAATAATTTTTAGCAATTCGTTTAAACATTGTTCGATACTTTTATAATTATTAAAAAAAATATTTTGTTTTTTTAAAAAACCTAATAAAGATTCAAGTTCTTCAATATTTCTCAATGAATTTGTTATCGTTTTAAAAATTGCTTGGCGAGAAGTATTTTTTATTTGTGCAATTTCTGAGATGGAAAAATTTTTTTCCAAATACAATGCTAAAACTTCTTTTTGATTTGGCTTTAACAAAGTTTGATAAATTTCAAAAAGTTTAACTTGTCTAACAAATTCATCAAGATTCATTTTTCCCCTTTACTATCCACGTTTACTTAACAAAACAACTTATTTAACACAAAAACTATCAATAAATTTGTCAACCATGCAGGGTTTACATGGTTGCATTATATCACACGATATAAAAAAAATCAATAAAATAATAAAAATTTTTTTTATAATTTTTATTTTATTCTATAATTAAAACAAATGTCTTTTATGTGATTTCAATAAATTTAAGTCAAAAACTTAAACAATCATAAAAATAAAATTTAACGCATACAACATTGATTTATAAAATCAATTTTATGAAATTATTTTTATAAAATCAATTTTATGAAATCAATTTTAAAATAATTTGATTAATAAGAGAAAAACCCTTACATGTTAATTTTATTTTATTGTTTTTATATTTTATAAGTTTCAAACCAACAAGTTCGTTGATAACAGATTTTTTATTTTGTAAATTAATGGTTTTAATTTTATTTAATTCAATTCCTTTAGTTAAGCGTAAACCAAGCATAATATACTCTAAATCTTTAGTTTCTAAACTCAAATAATCAAAAGTATAATCTTCTTTTTTAACACCTTTTTCTATAATATCAACATATTTTTTTATATCATAAGTTAAATAACTTCGAGCATCATCAATAAAACTACAACCAGCAACACCATAAGCAATATAATTGCCTAATTGCCAATAATTTAAATTATGTTTACATTCATAACCCTTATTTGCAAAATTCGAAACTTCATATTTTAAAAAACCATGTTTTCGTAAAATTTTTTGAATGTAATTAAATTGCCTGATAACAATGTCATCATCAGGAAGTTTTTTTAATCCATTTTGAACCAACTCAAAAAGTGGAGTGTTTTTTTCAAAAGTCAGCATATAAACAGAAAAATGTTTAACACCAGCATTTTTTGCTTTAATAATTTCATTTTCTAATTTTTTATAATCAATATTAAAACTTGACCCAACAATTAAATCTAAACTTATATTTTCAAATCCAACACTTTTAGCAATTTTAACAGCATCAAATATTTGTTTAACAGTATGTTTTCTACCTAAAAAATTTAATTCTTCTTGAAAAAAACTTTGCGCACCAATACTTATTCTGTTAAATCCCGCATTTTTTAAATCCAATAATTTTTTTCTATTAACGGAACAAGGATTACACTCTATACTTATTTCAGCATTAGGCGCAAAAATAAAAACATTTTTTAGTAAAATTAAAGTATCAATAATATATTTAGTTTTTACACAAGAAGGAGTTCCGCCACCAAAATAAACGCTATTAATTAATTTTTTTAATGTTTTTTTGTTGTCATTAGTATTTTTAACATAATTAAAAGAATGTTTATTATTTTGAACATTTAATGCATCAGCAAGAATCTCTTTATGGATTGCATTGAAATACTGAATTTTAAGATTTTCATCAACACAACACTGGGAAACAAAGTTACAATATAAACACTTACTATCACAAAAAGGAATATGAACATAAACCCCAAAAAAATTTTTTTGATTAATCATAAAAAACCCAATAATTACGAATTTTCATCGTCAATTTTTAAAATACTCATAAAAGCCTCACTTGGAAGTTGAACACTACCAATTTGACGCATTCTTTTTTTACCTTCTTTTTGTTTCTCTAACAATTTTCTTTTTCGAGTTATATCTCCACCATAACATTTTGCCAAAACATCCTTACGAAGTGCACTAATAGTTTCCCTTGCAATAACCTTAGTTCCAATACATGCTTGAATAGGAACTTCAAACAGTTGACGAGGTATAACTCTTTTTAATTTTTCCGCAATTCCCCTACCTCGTGAATAAGCCTTATCTTTATGAACAATTAAAGATAAAGCATCACAAATTTCACCTTTTAATAGAATATCTAATCTAACAAGATTACTTTTTTCAAAACCAGCCAACTCATAATCTAAACTCGCATAACCTTTTGTTCTAGATTTTAAACTATCAAAAAAATCATAAATCATTTCATTTAAAGGCATTTTGTATTCCATTCGAACACGCTTTGCATCTAAATACTGCATATCCAAATATTCCCCACGTTTATCCTTACACAAATCCATTATTCCACCAACAAATTCAGGAGGAGTAAAAATTTGTAATTTAACCATTGGCTCTTCAATATAATCTATTTCCTGAGGTTGAGGCAAGTTTGTTGGATTAGATATTTTAAGAACATCACCATTTGTTTTGTAAACATTATAACTAACACCAGGCGCAGTAGTTATAATTTCAAGATTAAATTCACGTTCTAATCTTTCGGTTATAATTTCCATGTGTAAAAGTCCCAAAAACCCACATCTAAAACCAAATCCCAACGCCTGTGAAACTTCCGGAGAAAATTCAAGCGATGCGTCATTTAATTTTAATTTTTCTAAAGCATCTTTTAAGTCTTGATATTTTGAGCCATCAACGCAAAAAATCCCACAAAAAACAACTGGTTGAACTTGTTTATATCCAGGCAAAGCATCATTTGCACCATTTTCTGCCAGTGTAATAGTGTCTCCAACTTTTGTGTCTGCAACATTTTTGATACTTGCAGAAATATAACCAACTTCCCCCGCCATTAACATTTTACTAGGTTTCATTTGTGGAGTAAAAAAACCAACTTCAGTAACTTCATAAACTTTATTTGTTGACATCATTTTTATTTTTGTTCCAATAGAAACTTCACCGTCAACAATTCTAACCAAACTAATTGCACCTTTAAAGTTATCATAAAAACTATCAAAAATAAGTGCTTTAAGAGGCTTCTCCTCATCTCCTTTTGGAGCTGGAATTTTTTTAACTATTGCTTTTAAAACATCTTCAATGTTTAAACCTTCTTTTGCAGAAATTAAAGGTATATCTTTTGTTGACAAACCAATTACTTCTTCAATTTCTTTTTTAACTTCCTCAACCCTTGCACTAGGCAAATCTATTTTATTTATAACAGGAATTATTTCCAAATCACTATCCAAAGCAAGATAAGTATTGGCCAAAGTTTGAGCTTCAACACCCTGACTTGCATCAACAACCAAAATAGCCCCCTCACACGCTGCCAAAGAACGAGAAACTTCATAAGTAAAATCAACATGACCAGGAGTGTCAATTAAATTTAAAATATATTCTTCACCCTCAAAATTATAGTACATTCTAGTTGGCGTTAATTTAATAGTAATCCCTCTTTCTTTTTCTAATTCCATACTATCTAAAAGTTGATTTTCCATATCTCGCTGACTTACTGTTCCTGTTTTTTCAATCAAACGATCTGCCAATGTGCTTTTACCATGGTCTATGTGTGCAATAATACAAAAATTTCTTATTTTATCTTGTCTACTCATTTATAATCCTTATTTACAAAAATTATATTAAATTTTTTAATGTGATTTGAAATTCAATAATTTTATTATTTCAATGTTTTATCATTTTATATTAAAAATATAAACTTACAATTATTTTAATCATCTCTTTGAATTGATTATTTTAATTAGAATTTTAATTTGTTTACATTCTAATAATTTAATTTACATTATACACGAAAACAAAAAACCTTGCAACTAAAACCAAAGAAGTATTTTTATTTATTATTTTTATAATTTTTATTTTTATAAAATTTACATAAAACATATCACTTAATTTTATATAATTTTATTTTATATGATTTAATTTTATATAATTTAATTTTATATCAAACAAATCAAAGAATAAGATTTACATAAAAAGTAATATAAAACATAAATAAGTAATATTATTCCAAATAAGATAAAATAAAAAAAATAATTTAAAATTTTATAGGTTATATATTTAAAACATTAATTAATATTTAAAAAAAATTTTTGAAAATATAAAAAAATTAAGATTTATTTAAATTAAATTAATAAAAAAACATCGAAACCTCGATGTTTTACTTTTTTACACATAAATTAATTAAACTATTAAAAACTTATTTAAGTTCAACTGTTGCGCCAGCTTCTTTAAGTTTAGCTTCAATAGATTTTGCTTCTTCTGTTTGAACATTTTCTTTAATGTTTGATGGAGCATTGTCAACTAAAGCTTTAGCTTCGCTAAGTCCCAAACCTGTAATTTCACGAACAACTTTAATAACAGCAATTTTATTTGCTCCTGCTTCTTTAAGAACAACTGTGAATTCACTTTTTTCTTCTGCTGCTGGAGCTGCTGCGCCTTGTGCTGGAACTGCTGCAACCATAGCTGGTGCTGCTGCACTAACACCAAATTCTTCTTCTAATTTTTTAACAAGTTCACTAACTTCAACAATAGTTAATGTTTTAATATCTTCAACAATTTTATTTAAGTCTGCCATTTTAAATCTCCTTTAAAAAAATTTTATTTTAATTATTTTTACTATTTATTATTAATTTGCATTTAATTTTTATAAATTAAAAATTAATTCAATAACTAATAATTGGTTGATTAAAAATAAGATTACAATCCTACTACACTATTTGCAATTATTTTTTTGCAACTTCACTTAAAGCGGTTACCAAACCTCGTGCTGGCGCACTAAGCACACAAACAGTATTGCGTGCAGGGGTTTGAAGAAGCCCAAGAAGCATAGCAACAAGGGTTTCTTTTGATGGTAGTTTTGCGAGAGTTTCTATTGCATTTGCATCTATCGCCTTGCCATCTACAATGCCAAATTTAACTTGAAGTTTTTGGGTTTCTTTGGCTGTTTCTAATAAGATTTTTGGAATAGCTACTTCATCTTTATTACTAAAAGCAACAGCAGTTGTTCCCTCTAAAAATTTATCACAACCAGTTATGCCAAGTTCATTTAATGCACGAAGCATCAAACGATTTTTATAAACTTTATATTCGCCACCAGCCTCACGAAAAGCCTTACGCATTTTAAAGTCTTCTTTAACAGTTAAACCGCGATAGTCTACGAAAGCAATTGATTTTGCGCTTGAAATTTTATTTTTAATTTCTTCAACTATAAGTTTTTTTGCTTCTAAATTTGCGCTCAAAATTTGCCTCCTTTTAAAAAATAATTAAATTAATTTATGTGTGCAATAAAAAATAAAACCTTTTAGCCGAAGAAAAAGCCAAAAGGTTGATATATCAAACCTTTGTTTTTCCTCGGCAAGTAACCTTTCAATTTTACGTTGCATTTAAATTTTACAACAACTTGCTGTCTTAAGAAAAGGAAATATTTTTAATTACAAGCGTCATTATAGCATAAAAAAAAAGTTTGTCAAGATTTTTTTAATTATTTTTAAAAATTAAAAAGAATACCACATAAAAAATTAAAATTTAGATTAATCTAATAATTTAAATAAAAATACAATACAACACAATAAAATAAAATATATTTAAAATAATAAAAAAAAAGAACTTTAACAAATAAAAAAATATTAAATATAGGTTTAAGTTCTTTTTATAAACAATATTAATTTAAAGATAAAAATAAAAATTTTAACTAGGAATTTCCGAAACATCGTCAACACTTGAAGGAGTAAATGAAGAAGAAAAACTATTTTTATTATTCTTAATTTCGTCTTTAAGATTTATTCTATTAACGGAAATTTCATAAGCAGTTCTCGTAACAATGTCACCATTAGGAAATCTTTTTTGATATTCCCTACTTTGAATTCTTCCAATAATTTCAATTTTAGATCCAATTTCAGCATCTTTAATAAATCTAGCATTTCTTCCCCATGCAATACAAGGTAGGTAGTCAGATTTATTATAAGCACGATTAACAGCAACTAAAATATCACAAATCTCTCTATTAAAAGGAGTTGTTCTATAAACAGGTTCTTTACAAATAAAGCCCGTTATTTCTATAATATTAGGATTCATTGAGTCGTCAACATCAATGATTTCACGAGCAAAAACGCTTAAAATTAATTTACTTTTTTCTTCGGTTAATTTATTAAAACTTCTAAATTGTCCTTTTATTCCAATCTGTTTCCCAACAATAAAATTTTTTAATAATTTTTCTGAAACGGTAACAGGCAAAACATCTACGTGTTCGGAAAGACGAGGAACAGAAAGTTTTACCTCATAAAACCCCTCCCCAAACGTTTCATGACTAAAAATTGGGTCTTCTAAAACAGTTCCTTTTAAATAAACTTTATTATTATTCATTAATTCGTACTTCATTTATAATTCTCCTATTTTTATAATATATGTTTTTATATTTGTTATAATTTTTTAGTTATTATTTTTTTGTTATAATTTAATAGTTATAATTTTTTATTTTAATTTTATTAAAATTCCTTAATAAGCCATAGATTAAAAACTTAATTTAAATTTATTTGTTATTTTAAGGCAATATTAATATTTTAAACAACTGGTTTTTTATCCAATTTTTGAATATTATCATTGTTGACAGTTTCATTATTATTATCTTGTTGTTCATCTTTTTTATTTGCAACATCATCAGCATCTTGATTTAATTTTTGTAGACCATTTCTATTAATAGTGAAATTCTCATGATAAATTAATTCACCAACTGAAACAACTTCATAACCTTTCATTTGTAAGCGTTGCAAAACCATAGTTAAAGCAGGAATAATATTGTCAGAATTATTATGACATAAAATAATTGAGCCATTTTGAACATTATCAACAATTCTAGTTGTTATTTCATCTGCAGAGATTTGTTGCCAATCCAAACTATCAACATCCCATTGAATTGGAAGCATATTCAACTCATCAACAACATCAAGAACTGTATTATTATACGCCCCAAAAGGACATCTAAAAAGTTCAACTTCTTTTCCAGTTATATTAGTTATCATATTATTAGCCAAAGTAATTTCATTTTTGATTTGAGTTGCACTTAAATTCGTTAAATCTGGATGTGTGTTGGAATGACACCCAATTTCCAAACCCGCATCATCTATTGCTTTTACCATTTCTGGATATTTATCAACCCAAAATCCAACCAAAAAGAATGTTGCTTTTGCATCAAATTCTTGCAATGTACTGATAATGTCTTGAGTCTTATCCGCTCCCCATGCAGCATCAAAACTAATTGCAACTTTTTTTTCGCTTGTTTCAACATTATAAATAGGAACTCTTTTTTGATTATACCCAAAAAAAACTTGTGCCGATGTTGTTCCATTAAAACCGATTGCCAAAACAACAGCAATCAAAATAAAAACAATTGATAATTTTATTGTTTTTGATTTAATAACGCAAAAATGCATTTTCGCCTCGCTTTTTAATATAAACAAATTCTATGAATTAGTAAATTGAAAAAATTTTTATAAATTGTTTAAATGTTTTGAAATTTGTCGAATGTTCAAAAGTAATATATTAAAAATGAATTAATATTATGACTTTAATTAAGAAATTTTTAATTTCATTACAATCTTAAACCCAATATCAACATTCTTTTTATTAAAATTTTAATTATGTTAATCAATATAAATATTAAATTTAATTATAAGAAATATAAAAAATTTAATAAACAAAATTTAAACACAATAAAAAATATTAAAAGTTAAAAAAAATAAAAAATTAAAAATGTAAAAATATAAAATTATAAAAATATAAAAAATATGATAAAATATTAAAATAATAAAAAAAACATAATAGAAATAATAAAATATTAATAAAATTTATTTTATTTTTTTAAAACATTATTAAATTTTATTAAATAATTATCTATTTCTATTGGCAATAATTTTAATCGCTTTAATTAATTTAATGATATCTGCATAAGTAGTAAAGTAACTAAATGAAACTCTAACAGTTCCCTGTTTAACAGTTCCCAAACATTTATGTTTTAAAGGTGCACAATGTAAACCACTTCTAACCATAATATTAAATTTAGTATCCAAAATATCGGCAACTTCAGAAGAAGATAAACCAGAAATATTAAAACTTAAAACACCATTAGTATTATCTGGATGGGTATAAACACAAACATTATTAATTTGCGACAACTCGTAATTTAAAATTGTAGTAAAATCTTCAAATTTTTTATTGATTTTGTCAAAATTATTTTTAACAAATTTCAACCCCTCTCCTAAACCAATTATGTTAGGGGTTGGGAGGGTTCCACTTTCAAAACATTCAGGTGCCAAACTAGGTTGTAAAACATTAATAGATTCTGTTCCTGTTCCACCAAACTTAATAGGTTTTAACTTTGTTTTTGAACTAAAAGCCAATACCCCAACACCTTGCGGTGCATATAATCCTTTATGAGGAGCAACAGACAAAAGGTCAATATGTTGACGGACCATATCAATTTTTTTATGACCAACACTTTGTGCTCCATCAACCAAAAATGTTATACATTTTTCAAAACACATTTTTCCAATTTCATCTATATCAGCAACCATGCCATCAACATTAGAAATGTGATTAACACAAACTAAATATGTGTTAGGTTGTAAACATTTACGAATATCATCAACACACAGTTTATCATTGCAACTAGGACTGGCAACAGTAAGCGAAATCTTGCCACTTTTTTTTAATTCAAATAAAGGTCTTAAAATGGAATTATGGTCGTTTGAAGTACAGACAACATGCCCACCCTCCTGCACAGTTCCAAGTATTGCAAGATTTAGTGCTTCCGTACAGCCTGATGTAAATATAATATTTTCTGGAGATTCTGCCCCTAAAAAATTTGCTAAATCAATTCTAATTTCAGCAATTTTGGTTGCTGTTTTTAAACTAAAAGAATGTCCACTTCTGCCAGGGTTGGCCCCAAATTTAGTAAAACTTTCACAAACACTATTTATAACTTCTTTGGGTTTAGGATAAGTTGTTGCACTATTATCAAGATAAATCATAATATCTCCTTGTAATACTTATTTCTTAACGTTTATAAAAACTTTCTAGTATAATGATATGTAGCCAAAAACAATTTTGTTTCTTAATATATGTAGAAAAGATTATAAAATATGTTAATTATTAAATAACCAAGGAGGAAAAATGAAATATACTTTAGCTGTTTTTAGAGCAAGAACTCAAACTATAATGTTTGCAAATTTAATGAAATCTTACAACGTTCCCATTGTAATTATAAACACCCCTCGAAGTATTAATGTTTCATGTGGCATTTCAGTTAAGTTTGCATCAATAAATAAATCAATAGCAAACAATATTATTGCAAGAAGACGATTTGACAGTTTTGCAGGATTTTATGATATTTAAAGTTGTATAAGTTTTAATAAATAAAAATTAAAAAAATATCCACAATAAAATTATGAAACAATATTTAATATTTGGAATATTTTTGTTTATTTATAAAAACAAAACAACAACAGCAAAATCTATATCCCAACAATTTGAAATTAGCACAAGAACAGTCTATCGTTATATAGAAGAATTATGTAAGGCAGGGGTTCCAATAATAACAAAACAAGGATATAATGGGGGAATTTCAATAGACAAAAATTACAAAATAGAATAATTAAAATTAACAAAAACCAACTATTTTTTAATTTTTTCAATAATTTTTGTTATAATTAAAAATTTTTATCTATCAAAACAATTTATATATAACTTTATAAAATTATTTAAAAATAAGTTTTGAAAGCGTATATCAATATATTAGATTAGATATATACAACAACTAATTAAATTTAGATTTTTATCTAATTACTTTTTTAGTTTTCTTAATTTACTTTTATTACTATAATTTGACAAAGCCTCACTTTCATAAGTGTAAGTGTTAAGTTGTTTTTTTTGAAATTTATAATTTGCATTTTCAATTAATTCATTGATTAAATCTTTATACGATTTATTATCCCATAAGTAATTTGCAAAACTACCTGGTATAGTATTAATTTCGTTAACAAAAATTTCATCTGTTTTTGAATCTAATAAAAAATCTATCCTAACTATTCCATCACAACAAAATGTTTTAAATATTTTCTTTGACATTTCTTTGATGTCTTTTATCAAATTTTTATCTAAATTGAATTTATTTTTTTCAAACTTAACACCAGAAAAATGCAAATACTTATCATCAAAAGTTAAAAATTTTTGCCAAGATAAAGGCTCCTCTAAATTTGATGTTATAACATTATTGTCATTTCCAAAGCAACCACAATTTATTTCTCGCAAATTAATAATTGCATCTTCCAGCAATATTCTAAAATCATATTTACTAGCGACTTCTATTGCCTTTAACAATTCTTGTTGATTATTACATCTAGAAATTCCAATACTGCTTCCAAGATTAGAAGGTTTGACCATTATAGGATAATGTAATTGAGTTTCAATTTTAGCCAAAAAACTTGATTTATTTTCAACAAAATTATCATAGTCAAACCAAATATAATTTGTTATAGGAAAATTGTTAACTTCTAAAATCATTTTCATGAAAATTTTATCCATACAAACAGAACTTCCTAAAACTCCACTTGAAGTATAAGGAATTTTACTAAGTTCCAAAAGACCTTGTAATGTTCCATCTTCCCCATTCATACCATGACAGCAAATTACCGCACAATCAACATTTGTTACTTTTTTTAGAAAAGGTCCTTTTTTTACAAATAATTTAGGTTGCCCACTTAAAATAAAAGATTGTTCATATTTACTTTTTTGAAAACCAATAAACTGTTTAACATCTTTAAAATTTTTATCATAAAACCATTTCCCTGATTTTGAAATATAAACGGGATAAATTTTGTAAAGTTTTTTATCTATATTTTCAAGAACTTGTAAACCTGTTATAATTGAAATATCATGTTCACAACTAACACCACCAAAAAAAACAACAATATTTTTCATAAAATCTCCTGCATATTTATATGATAAAAAGGAAAATATTGTTTATTTTTTATATATTGTTAAGTAAAAAAAATTAGTTTATTCAAATTGAATATACTAATTTTTCTTAATGTTTCCGCTTAGTAAAATAATTTCTATTTTTAAGAGAATTAGGCAAATATTGTTGTTTAACATACCCCCCAAAATCATGCGGATATTTATAATACTTACTCGCCTCTGTGTGATTTTTTAAATAATCAGGTATATTATCATCTGGATGATTTCTAGCATCATCTTGGGCCATATTCATTGCAACAACTACCCTATTATCTTTTGGAGATTCACAAACATATATTATTGCTTGTGTTAACGCTAAATTGCCCTCTGGCATACCCAAATGGTCCAAAGCATATAAACTCGCACAAGCTTGAATTAAAGCATTTGGAGCAGATAATCCAACATCTTCCGATGCATGCGCTATTGTTCGTCTTGCTAAAACTTGTGGTTCTATTCCAGCCTCAATAAGTCTATTTGCATAATATAATGCTGCCGTTGAATCACTACCTCGAAGACTTTTGCAAAATGCACTTAATAAATGATAGTATACATCTTCATTTAAACTTAGTGCTTTTTTTTGCAAACATTCTCCAGCAATTTCTTTTGTAATAACAATTTCATGATTTTCGTTAATATTTGTTGTTATAGCCCCAATTTCAAGTCCATTTAATGCACTTCTCACATCTCCACCACTTGCGGTTGCAAAATATGTTAAAGCATCTTCTTCTATTTTTATATTAAGTTTTTTTAATATTTCATCTTCTTTTAATGCTCTATTCAAAGCACTTTTTATATCTTGTATATTCAATTTTTTGAATTCAAAAACAGAACACCTAGAAACTATTGCTCTTGTCATACTATAACTTGGATTTTCTGTTGTGCAACCAACAAATATTAAATAACCATTTTCTAATGCGGATAGCAATGAATCACTTTGTGCCTTATTCCATCTATGACATTCATCAAGCAACAAGTATGTTCTTTTACCATATAATTCAAAATCATTTTTTGCTTGTTCTATAATAACTTTAACATCAGCGACCCCACTAGATATCGCATTAAGTTTTACAAAACTCGAATTACTTGTATCCGCTATAATTCTTGCAAGCGTTGTCTTCCCAGTTCCTGGCGGTCCATAGAAAATAACACTAGGCACACGCTTTGCTTCAATTAATCTACGAAGCAACTTACCTTGTCCTAGTATGTGTTTTTGCCCAACAAATTCATCAAGCGTCTTTGGACGCATTCTTTCAGCCAAAGGTTTTTTATCATTATGTATATTTTCAAATAAATTATTCAATTCATTATCTCCAATTAAAAAATAATTCAATTTTACTAAGTAAACTACTTATGAAAATATAAATTTTAATAAATAATTTTAAGTTCTTGTAATTTTTATTTTATATTTGATATATTTAATATATTTAAGTTTTTATTTAAATACAAAACATATACTTTTTGAAGTATTAAAAAATATATGTTAAAAGTAATAATATATATTTTTAAAAATAATAAAATATTTTTTTAAAGTAATATTTGAAGTAATATAATTACATTTTTTATAAAATAGATTATTTCAATAAAATTAAAATATATTTTGCAACAAATAAATATGTAATATAAAATTTTATTTAAAAAAAATTTTTATTAAAAGTTTTGTTAAATTAAAAAAATATTATCCCACGGTAAAAAGTGTTTTAACTTTACCGTTTTTTCTATCTGGATAAAATGCTTTCATAATACCATCTTGAGAAATTTTTATTGCAATACCATATTTAGATAAAGTAGTTGCAGCAGCAAGTCTTCCACCGCCCTCACTTCCTGCTTCAATTTTTAGAATAGCACCTACTGCAATAATTGTCCCATCACTATCTATAACAACAGCACCATCCATACTAACAAGTTCTTGTCTAAGTTTTCTACTTAATTCATGAAAAGGTCTTCCTGTTATTATTCGTCTTATACTTGAAGATTTTATACATTTTTGTTGTTCCAAAAATTCACTAAAAGGTACTTTGTATTTTGATTCAATAATTGATAAAGTTTGAAAATCGCATAATCTACTAGCATTTTCTAAAATTTGTTTCTTTTTAATTTCAAAATATTTTTCACTTATAATATCATGTGCGTTAATGTGATTGAGTGCCTGTTCAACTTTATCTTTATTTAAATAAACAATACACCCTCCTGAATATGCGAATGAAATATCAAGAGCGGTATAATAAATAGACCTCCTTATATCTTTCAAACTATAATTCCCACGATAAGATAATAATTGAATAACTTCTTCATGAGAATAAATATTCCAACCACCAAGTCTTTTGGCAAAAAGTAAATTATTGTTTTTGAAAATTAAAACATCTCCATTCTCAGTCAATACTATACCAACTTTTTTATCATTACAATATTTTGAAAGATTTTCATATTTGTATGGAGCAATTGATTGAGATTTTTTCGTTTTATTAAGTTGTATATAACCAATCAAATTTCCTTTTTTATCAAATTCAATGTAAGAATCTTGTCCATCTGATAAAAGAGCAAAAAAATCTTTATCCATTAAATTCGTATAATTAATAACCTCATCTTGCTCTGATAAATCTGCATTTTGATTAATAATGATACCAAGAGCAATTTTATTTCCCTCATAAGTTCTGGCAGACCATTTTTCAAGATAATTTAAAATACCAAACATACTGTCTACAGTTTCATCATCGCTAACCGAAGAACATATAGATCTTTCTATTGCATTATACTGTAAAACTGTAATATAACTTTCATCTTCAATATTTAATAAATGAATTTTATTCATTTCGCTTAAAATAGATTTTAACAAGTTAATTTCAAATGTTTGAAAAGGTCGTCCCCTTTTTAAAATAAGACGATAATCATCAGTTTTTGAAGGTTTTATCAAAACAGAATTCTTTTTTCCAAAAGCAACTTCACTATCTCTTGCATTAGATTCCTCTTCTCCTTCTAAAAAAGAACCTGTAAATAATGGTAGTATAAGTTTTTCAACAATTTTATAAAATTCTACTTTTTCCATATCAATTCTCCAAAGTAATTAAATTAAAAAATTTTGATAATTTGGTTTTATATTCATAAATAATTTTTGACCAATAAAAACAATTTTTTATTTTAGGTTTTTCTTTTTTTATATTATAACTTTATTATAACTTTAAAAAAAAATAAAATAATATATTTTAAAAAATTTTTTTAAAAATTTAAAATATTTTTTTTATTTTAGATTTATAGAAATTAATTTTTAGACTTGTTATAAATTTAATTTACATTTTTAAATTTTATTTTAAAATTTTTTAACAACTATTATTTTTTATATAATTCTAAATTATTCTAAAACAACTAAAAATCTATTTTGTTTTTTTAATAAATTATAAGGAATTGTTTGACAATTATAATAATTAATTCCATCAAAATTAACACAAGTTTGCTCACCCTCTTGTGTTTGTATTTGTTTTTTTTCTTTATCAAAATAAATTTGAAGAAGATAATTTTTACATTCATTTTTTTGTAAATAAATAGAACCATCTTTTGATTGTAAGAAAAAACTATTTTTAATATAATAATAAGTTTGTTCAGCAGATATTTTTTTTAATTTAAATAAATTTATTATCTCCATTAAATTAAAGCATTTTTTATTTATTGAGGAATAAACTGTTTCAAAATCAAAGGTTTGATTAAAACTTTTGAAACTTAAATTGTTTACGTTAGATATTATCATTTTATTTGGAAGCAAATTATTAACATAAAAGTTTAATAATTTATTGTTTGAAATTATTTGAAAATTAAATTTTTGTTTAAGAGAATCTAATAAATATATTTGAAAATTTTGAAATGATAAATTAACCACATCTTTTAATTCATTTAAACTTTTACCAAAAGAGAAAAAAGTGTTTTTATCATAAAAAAATTCGCAATTAATTATTAGGTCATAACTATTTAAAATTTTCGATAGTTCAACTTTGTTTAATTTTTGAGAAGAATAAAAATATAAATTCAAATTATTTAAAATTGAAAAAACATGATAATAATCATCAACCTTTTTTACATAAAAATAATCAAACATATTGTTTTTTATTAATATTTTTAGATTTATTTTAATTTTTTTTGATTTAATTAAATTTTTACTCAACTTACATAAATAAGAAAATTTATATTTCAAATTTAAAATATTTAATGCAAATTTTAATTTATTATAATTTTTATTAATATTATAAAAAGAATTGAGTTGAAATTTATTTTTTATTAATTTTGTATAATTTTTTTTGTTGTTAAATGTTAAATTTTGACTTGTCAAAATATAATAATTATTATCAAGAGTAGTTGCATTAAAATAATGCTTTTTATTATTATCAAATTCAATATAATTGGTTAAAAATAAATTTCTATACATCTTGTTATGAAAAGTTATTTCTTTATTGTTTAATAATAATTGATAAGGCTTATTTTTATTCCAATAACAAACTTTTGCAAAATTGCTATTATTTATGTTTAAATTAAAAATTAATTGACGCAAACATTTTGAAATATCTTGTTCAAAAAATATTTTAACATTTTCATTAAATAATTTTTTGATAAAAGATACACAAACATTATAAGTTGAAACAAACAAAATTAAATAAAATGGTTGAATTAAATTTGCAATATATAAATTTTTTATTAATTCATAATTAACATCTTTCAATTTGATAATATAAAACGGTTTATCAAGTTTTAGCCCACTCTTTTTTAATAAATGAAAGTCAACATGACTATAAATTTTAGGAAAAGCAAATTTAATTTGATAAATAATTTTGTTAACATCAATATTATTAAAATGTGCAATATTAAATTTAAAAATTTCTTTTTTTAATTCTTTGAAATTTTTTAATTTAAATAAGTCTATTTTAATGTTTTTATATTTCTTGAATTTACATTTTTTAAATATGATAACAAAAAACATGTAAATTATTTTATGAATTAAAAAACAAAAACTGAAAACAAAAACAGTTAATAATAAAAAATTAGTCATCAATAAAGTTTTAACAAGATTTCATTTTTTAAACAAAAAAATCCTTAAATTTAAGGGAAATGGAGCTGATGGGCGGGTTTGAACCGCCGACCTATTGATTACGAATCAATTGCTCTACCAACTGAGCTACACCAGCACACAAAGTTATAAAAAATTTTAAAAAACCTTTTACAACCTTAATATTTACATTTATTAATTCACAAAATTATATTCATGTCAACTAAAATATATTAAACAACACGAAAATATCAAAAACTAATATTCACTAAAAAAATAAAATAAATTATAAAATTAAATTTTTGTAAAAATACTAATTAAAAATAAATTAAATTGATTTTTGTGGGTTAAACATAAAAGAAATTTTTCTTGCTTCAACATCGATATTTTTAACCATAATAGTTATCTCATCATCTAATTTCACTATTTCATATATCCTCTTGCCACTTACATTAGCGACATCACTTATATGTAATAAACCTTCAAGATTATTTTCTAACCGAACAATAGCACCAAATGGCAGAAGTTTAACAACCTTACCTTTGTAGTATTCACCCACTTGCAAGTTTTTTAACTTTTTTATTATAGGATTTTCAAAATTTTGTTTTAAACCCAATTCAATTTTTTTATTATCTTTATCAAAATTAATAATACGAAATTCAAGCACTTGCCCAATTTTCAAAACTTCTTCTGGACTTTGAACTCTATCATATGAAAGATTAGAAATATGAACAAAACAGTCAACACCCTCAACATCTACAAATGCACCATATGGTAAAATCTTTTTAACTGTTCCAATAACTTTTTTATTAATAAACAAACTTGGCCAAAAAGTGTTGTTTAAAATTTCTTGTTTTTGTTTTTCTAATGCAATTATGGAAGCAATAATTCTCTTATTAGAAATTTCAATAGCAATAACTTCAATTTGTTTTTTCAACAATTTTCCATAATGTATATTTTGATTTATTGAAATTTCATTGTTTGGAACTATAATTTCATAAACTCCTAAACGCCCTAATAAATTATTATTATAAATTTTATCAACAAAAAAAGTAAATTTTTCACCTATTTTTATTTTTTCTGCTTTTTTGTTCGCAATTAAAATACCTTCTGCCTTATTTTTTGACGCCAACATCATACCATCATCATTCTTGGAACCTTCAAGCAAAACTTCAAATTCATCACCAACTTTTGCATTTTGAAAATTTGAAAATTCCTCAATTGGAATAAATGCGTCAATTTTTCCGCCCAAATTAAAAACAGCACCGTCAGTTTTTAATAAAACAATCTTACCTTTTAAAATTTGTTTCGATTTATAATTAACGAAAGTTTTATCAATTGCTTCTAAATCAAATTTTTCATCTTTTATATTATTCATTTTCACCTTCAATCATAATAATATAAATTATAAGCAAATTTTTGTCAACAAATATTTTTATATATTTAATCTACTTATTAAATTTGACATTTATTTTAAATAACAAAACAATATAGATGCCACTTTTAAATTATTTTAAATTTTGTATAATTAAATTAATAAAACAATATAAAATAAAATAAATTTATTAAAATTTAAAATTTTATAAAATATAAATAAAAATTTATAAATTCAAGAAATTAAAATTAAAGTATAAAGTTAAATTAAAATTAAAATATAAATTAAAATAAAAATTTTAATTTAAAATATTTTCTACTTTTATTTACATTCCTGATTTTTATTTTTTTGTTTTTGAGGTAAAATCAATATTAGATAAATAAACAAAATTGTGAAACTTAAAGTTATTAGCCCGCCAAACAAAACATCACTTAAAAAATGTGCGCCAGCAATAATTCTTGAAAAACCAACAATTCCTGATAAAATAAAAGGTGTTACATAACAAAAAATTTTAAAAATTTTAGATTGTTGATTTTTAAAAATAAAAGGAAGTGCTAAAAGAGTAAAAGATATAGCAGCAGCAGTCGTATGCCCTGATGGAAATGATTTAAAATTATCTGGAGATAAATTTAATTTATCCGCAAGCGAAGTTCCATTAATATAAAACCAGGGGGTGTAGTAGGAAAAATCACCAATCTCATTCATAGACCTATAACGCATACGTCCAAAAACCTCACCTTTAACAACTTGAGTTAATAAATTTGAAAGTAAAGCAACACAAATTACAATAACAGCAAATTTACTAAGTTTATAAATGTTTTCTTTTGAAAATAATTTTATAGACAAGATTGTTAAAAGTGTTAATATTAAACCAACAAAAACAAACAAAACATAAAAATATTCACCTTTTACCACATCTTGAAATTTAGCAGTATAATGAACAATTCTATAAAGAAAATAAAAATAAGCAAAAAAAACTGCCATACTCGAAATAGCCATACAAGAAAATTTAAGCCATTTTTTTTCTAAATAGTATCCATACCAAAACAAAACGCCAAAAGCAAATGCTAAAAATAAATATAAAAATGTTTCACCAATTATTTCAAACACAATTGCAAAAGTATTTGTTGTATAATACTCACCTTTTGGCAAATCAACCAACATTTGACTAATTTGCAAATCAAAAAAACTAGCAATGATAATTAAAGTAATTATCAAAAAAACAATAATAGAAATAGATATGATTGTTGATTTTTTCATTATACCCCAAAATACCCCCAAAAAATGATATTACTTTAATTTGTATTGTAAAATAAATTAAATAAATAAAATAAATTAAATACTCATTTTATAAAATATCTAAATTAAATATCTAAAATAATAGGACAACTAAAACATCTAATTTAAATTTATTATAACTGGAAAATGAAGTTATTATGTGTAATTATTTAAATAAAATTTTTTTATTATAAATCATTTCATCAATTCTTTTTATATAATCTTGTAAAAATTTAACATTTGCTTGTCTTTCTATTCTGTTTTCATCGTGATAAATACGCTTTGAAATTGCATTTGCACCACAAGCTATGATTGAACAAGTTTCTTCAATACTATCAATATTAAATATACACGCAGTTGATTCTTTACAATAACCAACGTTTTCCAAGCCCCCTAATTGATTTTTCTGCCTATACATATAATATGGTCTATATTCATCTTTTGAAAGTTTGTCATAAGCATAATCAACCATTTTGCTAATTTCTGTATTTTCCGGCATTTGTCCAGCCAAAATAGAGCCTCTTTTAATAGATAAAGTATGAATGGTTACATTGTCTGGTGATAATTCTAAAATAGTGTCGATATTCTTTTTAAAAGTACGAAATGATTCATTTGGCAAACCAGCAATTAAATCCATATTAACCCTAAAACCTAATTTCATTGCTAATGCATAAGCAGTTAAGATATCACCTGTTTTATGTTTTCTTCCAATTAATTTTAATGTTTTAGGAGAAAATGTTTGAGGATTAATTGAAATTCTTGTTACTCCATGAGATTTTAAAACTTTAAGTTTATTCTCGTCTATTGTATCTGGTCTACCACACTCAACAGTAAATTCTGAAACAGGATAGTTTAATTCTGTTAATAAAAGATTTAATTCATTAGCATTTAAAACACTAGGTGTTCCGCCACCTATATAAATTGTTCTAACAACATAAGGTTTATTTGCAATAATTTTTTTAACTGCATTAATTTCTTTAATAAGACATTCTAAATACTGTGGCATAATAGCACTAACAGCAGATAATTCAGAAGATATAAAACTACAATAAGAACAGCGAGTTGGACAAACTGGTATATTAATATATAAATCAATTAGATTTTCATTTCTTATAATTGAACGCTGATTTTTTAAAATTCTAGAAACTAAATGTGCTTTTCCACTATTAACCATAAAATTTTTATATAATGTTTCTTCAATAAAATCAGGGTCAACTCCTTCTTCAATTAATTCTCTTGCCAATTTTGTTGGACGAACTCCTGTCAAACAACCCCAAGGAAAAGATTTATTTGTTAATTCTTTTAAAGTTTTATAAACATTTAGTTTAACTATACGTTTCAAATATTTTTTTATATTGTTTTTATTTGGAAAAATGGAAATGTCATTAATAAATTTTTTTGAAATGGAATTATTTTCATCTTTAATTTCAACTATTGTTTCTAGATTATTAGAATTTTGCTGAATGGTTAAAAATATTGAAACTTTTCCTTTTTCTTTAAGGTTTTCATCAGGATAAAATAAATGTAGTACATCATAAATATCTTGATTAAAAATTTCGTTATTTGAATTAATTTCCATAAGTCCTCCAACATAGTTATTTGATACAGGTTAAAATACTTTTTTAGCGTTGTTTTTCTATATTATTATATATAATTATATATCATATATTTGAAAATTTTAAGAATAATATTTTTGACAACATATTTTAAAAAAGTCATGTAATATATAATCAATTTTTATTTGATTTTTTATTAAAAGTTTCTTCTAATAATTGATAAATTTTTGAATTGGCCAATTCAGTTTTAACATCATTATTAAATTTTAAATAATTAAAACTTGAATGTTTTTCAATTTCAATAATACCTAATTCTTCAAAAACACAAAGAGCGGAATAAAAATCACGATATGAATATGAAACTTTATGTGTTTTAACAATCTTTTCATAAATATCACGAACTAAAACAAAATTTCCCTCACATTTTTTTATATCTTTAAAAATTTTAACAAAATTTTCTCTTGAAATATTAATAACATTAAAAAAATTTTGATTATTACTACCATTAAATATATAAATTTCCGCTTCAGAAATTTCATTTAATTTATTGATGTAACTATCATGTAAAACATTATCCAAAAAAACAATTTTTTTATAACTGGAAGCAAAGTCAATATTTTGCGGACAAATAAAAACTGCATTAATCCCACTGGTTAAACCACCATTATAAACATCAACTAATCCAATCTTACTCCAATCAATTTTATTTCTTAAAATATTAAAACTTTTCTCACTATTAATAACAAAAGCAGTTCCAAAAAAGTCTTTTAATTCAAAAACACTTTCAAAATTTGTAAAATATCTAAACTGTGCATCATACTTTTGATTGTTATAAGTTATAAATTTCAACTGTTCTAAATAAGGTATAACAAAATTTTGATTAAACACTTTTAAATGTTCAACCCCACAATCAATTGCCTTAACAACGCCTTTTATTAAAGAAGAATATCTATCCGCCTGAATTTCAAAAATAACACTAATACTGTCTGCCTTTTTTAATAAACCATATTTTTGTAAATAGTTAAAATAAACAAGCATCATTGTTTTTCCCAACTTGATATTACAATGTTCTAAATGATTTTTCATAGGAACAACAGTAAAATTTTTAGTTGTAATTAAAAATTTTGGTTGAGGATTATCACATCCACAAGGTTCTAAAAATAAAAGGTCATTAGCAAATTTGTCATTAATATCAGAAAGTTTTATTTCATCATCATATTCTTCATTAGGGAAGAAAACATCACTTCCATAACTATTTAAAAGATATTCATTAACTCTTCTAACAAATTCATTAAAGTTTTCAGAACGTAAAGTTACTCCTGCCGCAATAGGATGTCCACCATAAGTAACTAAAATATCCTGCATAGAAGACAACAATTCGTGAATATTAACCCCCAAAACACTTCTTCCACTCCCTCTCATTTCCCCATTTTCTTCTTCTGTGAATAAAAAGACAGGGCGATTATAACGAGCGGAAAGTTTTGCCGAAACAATACCTAAAATACCATGGTCCCAATCTTTTGAAGATAAAATTATAACAGGAGTTTTACTCATATTCATTTTTGAAATAATCGCATCACAATCATCGCCTGCTAAGGTGCAAAGATTTTGTCTGTTAATGTTATGATTATTAATTTTATATATATATTTTTTTATAAGTTTATTGTCATTAACCAAATACAACATTAAAGAATCTTTAGCATCTCCCATTCTTCCAGAAGCATTCAAACGAGGTGCAATTTTAAATGAAATATCACTTACTGTTATTTTTTTTATATCAATTTTTAAACTTTTTATTAATTCACGAATACCCAAAGGTAAATCATTTAAGTGTTTAAGTCCGTTCGCAACAATTGCTCTATTTTCATAAGTTAAAGGAACAATATCGGCAATTGTCGCAATTGATGCTATAGGAAGCAAAGAAAAAGCCTTTTCACCTATAAGTGCTTGCGAAATTTTGAAAGCCAATCCCGTTCCACATAATTCTCTATAAGGATATTTTTGATTTTTTATTTTAGCGTTTATAACAATTCCACTAGGAATTTTCTCGGGAATTTCATGATGGTCAGTAACCATTATTTCAATACCTAACGTTTTAGCATATTCAACTTCTTCAAAACATGAAATACCACAATCAACAGTAATGATTAATGAGGGATTATAATCATTTTTAATTTTTAAAATAACATTTTTCGTCAATCCATAACCATCAATATATCTATTAGGCAAATAAAAATCAGCATGTCCACCCATCATGTTTATGGTTTTAATCATAATTGCCGTCGCACTTATGCCATCAACATCATAATCACCAAAAATCAAAATTTTTTCCTTGTTCTTTAATGCAAAATTTAATCTATTAACAAATTCTTGCATACCATTTAAATCAAAAGGATTATTAAATGATTTTTTTGAAGGATATAAAAACTCTTGAATAGTATCAAAAGTATTGAATCCTCTTGCAATAATTTGCCTCATAACAATAGGATGAATATTGAATTTTTGTGAAAAATTTTTAACATTTTCATCTGAAATATTTTCAATTTTTTGTTTACTCTTAACAAATAACATAACTCTAACTATCTTTTAATTATTTTTTTTATGATAACATACCTTTACTAAAATAGCAAGTAAAATTAATATTTAGTATTGTTTCAAAATTTATTAAAAAAATTATAAAATATTTAAAATTATCAAAAAAGATTAGTTAAATTTCATATAAATTTTAAATTTAAATAAATTTGTTAAGGCTTTATAAAATAATATTTATATTTCTTTATCTAAATATAATATATTATATTAGTATTTTTATGTAATATTTTGTTTATGTTTTAAAATGTTTTATTTATTTCTTACTGTTTTTATTTTCCCATTTATTTATTAAATCTTTTAAAGATTCTTCTAATCCTAAAACTCCAATGTTGTATTTTTTAATAATAGCATAAAAATTTTCATCTAATTTAAAATGTAAATCATATTTCAAGCCATTTATTTTATTTTCCAAATTAGATTTAATAATAACACAAATCAACTCTCCTTGAGATTTAAAATAAGTTTTTGCCGATAAGTTTAAATTATCATAAGGTAATTTAATAATAGGCATATTTTCGTCTATACTACCTTCACCTTTATCTTGATTAATTTCACTTATTTCAACTATTTCACCATTTTCATTAAAAAATCTATAAACAGTTTCTATTCCCTTTTCAGTAAATTTAAATTCACACCAATTGGCCAAATCCAAAACAATTTCTCTTTCAACAATTAAATGTTTATTGTCAAAGTTAAATTTTTCAACAAATATGGGTAATACAAAATTTTTTATTATTGTTTTTTCCTTTTTTATTAAAAATATCATCCAGATTGTAGCAAAGACAAAAAAGATAGAAAATCCAATATAATAAATCAAAGATTCAACATTAAAAAATATTATAATTATCAAAAAAATTATAGCAATACAAACAACTCCACTCCATATAAAACATTCATTTCTATATTTGAGTTGAGCAGGAACTTTTATTGGAATTTGTGCAGATATAAAAGTTTGTGCAATATCTATTTTTTTTAATTTATTAATTTTACAAACCATAATTAAACTAAAAATTAATAAAATAATAAAGAAACTTAATAAGCAATAAACAATTATTAAATTGTCATTACAATTTTTTATTAGAGCATTAATAGCATTATTGACTGAAAGTAATTCATCATTATTAGAAAGAATTCCCAAAACACAAATAATTGGTTTATTGCTGTCATAAGAAGATTTTAAAACAATAAGTTCTATTTCATCACCTTCTTTTAAATTATTTTTTAATGTTTGAAAATCAATTAAATCTTGTAATGATGAAAAAATTGTAAATGAATTACTATAATTTTTCAATTTTATAACGCTTTCTTCATTTAACCATTCAACATTATCAACAACACCAGTAACACGGGTTGTGTTATCAATATTATAATTTTCTTTTTCCAAAGTCCCCATAATGACAACAAAAATTAAAGATAAAACAAGAAAAAAAGAAGTCCAAAAAATATATAAGAAATTAATGCGTTTTTCATTTTTTATTTCAATATAATTATCATACATAAAATCACCACTTCCCTAAATTTGCTTATAATGTTTTAAATATATTTTAAATCATTATTATTTAAAAAAAATCTTTATCACACATTATATTATACCATATATATCATAATATATCAAAAAAATCTTAGATAAATAATAATCAAATTAACAAATGAAGATTATATAAAATTTTAATTGAAAAACAATAAAATTATAATTTGTTATTTTATTTAATTAAAATTTAACAAAAAAAAATTATTGAATTAATAAGGATTTATATTTTAATTTTGACACCACTTTTGACATCACTTTGTAACACAAATATATCATTTTTTTTAAAA